>NZ_JBQFRJ010000005.1:0-276712 GCF_056537345.1 Ruegeria sp. CF4
GAATTCCTGCAACCCAACGGCGGGCTCCACGATCGAGCGCACGATGCTGTCAGGGCGTTCGGCGGAAATCTCTTCAATTTCCATTCCACCTTCCGACGAGGCGACGATCATCACCCGCTGGCTGGAGCGGTCCAGGACGAAGCCCAGATAGATCTCGTGATCAATCGCCACCGCAGATTCTACATAGACGCGGTAGATGCCCTTGCCTTCGGGTCCGGTCTGATGTGTCACCAACTTACGGCCAAACATCTCGTCGCAGGCTTCGTGGATTTCATTTTCCGAATTGCACAGCTTCACGCCCCCGGCCTTGCCACGCCCGCCAGCGTGCACCTGAGCCTTCACGATCCATTTATCGCCCCCCAATTCGCGCGCGCGATACGCGGCTTGTTCCGGGCTGTAGGCCAGAGCCCCCGAAGGTGTTTCGACGCCGAACTTCGACAGAAGCTCTTTTGCCTGATATTCGTGGATATCCATCTGCATTTCCTCCCGTTTATGCAGCGATAGATGTGCCGTAGCGGCTTTCCAGAAGCGCTTCGATAGCTTCAAAATCCACCGAGCCGCCCATCTCGCGGATAGCCTCGGCAAAGAGTTTTACGATGCGGCTGATCGACTGGTGGTTTAGCTGGTTCAGGATGCCGATGCGGACCTGTACCGGAGCGCTGAGCGTTGGCCAGATGCCAAAACCACGGGCGCGGCAGTTCTGCACCAATTCCATCTCGCGGCCCGCAAGCTCGGCTGGCAAGTTCAGTACCACTAGGCTGGGCATGTCCGAGGTCACCTCGCAACCCAGTGCCTTGACGGCATCGCGCAGAACGGCCTCATGCGTCTTGTAGGAATGCGCGCGTTTGGCCAGCCCCTCCTGCAAAGTCAGGCGCAGGGATTCATGGAAGGCGACAACGGCGTAACCCGAATGGGTGCGGTGATAAGTACCTTTTTCTACGTCCTGACCGTCGACGATGCCCCAGTGACGGGCCTCGAAAATGGGGTTGTGGACGTAGGTGTAGGCGCCGGTGGTTTTAAGCGCGTCGATGTAAGCGTCGGTGAAGCTGACCGGCGCATAGGTCAATGGCAGGCAGCACAGGCCTTTCTGCGGGCATGAAGCCCAGCCAACGACACCCGGATAATCATCGATGCGGAAGTCCGCGACGCCCAGCGACGACACAGCGTCGATCAGGCCCATCGCTCCGTGGCGTTCACAAGCATCCGAAAAGCCCTGGATGTCGTTCACACGGCCCGAACCGGTTTCCCAATGCGCCATGAAGGCCCATTTCGGTTTGTGCCGGGCCAGAGCCTCTTCGATCATCTCGCCGGTGACGGGCTGGCCGTGGGGAACTTCGATCACGGTGACACTGGCGGCTTGCGGGTCCAGCGGGTTGGCCGCGTGTTCAGCCGGGGTCGCGGCCTTGATGCGCAGGGTCAATGCATCGATGCCCGAGAAAGTGCCGTTCGTGAAGGCCACGACCTTGTCGCCTGGCATGACGGCCGAGAACATGGTGTCGAGGCCGCTCCACCCCGTACCTGCGACGGCAAATGTATAAGCGTTTGATGTGCCCCAGATCTCGCGCAGCATGTGCTTGCATTCGATCATCCCGCGCAGAACATCACCGTGCATGTGATCAGCGATACCGGCACGGGCAAAGGCCTGCAGAACGCGGGCATCGGTGTTTCCCGGTCCGGGACCTGCGGCCAGGGTTTCCGGGATTTCGAGGCTGGGGTAGATTTGAAAAGTCATATGTTCCTCCGCGGCGGCAGGGACAAGTTTCGCCCCGCTGATCGCCTTTCCTTGGAGGAGAACCGAAACTTGCGTCATTGCGCAACGTAACTTACTACTGCTTTGGGATACCTATTTGGATGGGTAAATTACTACCCAAATAGGTAAATATGCTGATGTATACCAACATAGTACCTACCCATATGGATGGGTTCTTGCGAAATTGGACAGGAAATCAATGACCGAGACGTTACAGCGCCCCATCGATGTCATGCTGGCCAACAACAACCCTCTGGTCCTCTCGGCTATGTCCGAAATCTTTGAGCGTGATCCGCGATTCTCGCTCGTGGCGACCTCGGCTACGGCCGAAGGCTTCCTTGGTACGGTCATGCGCATCCCGGTTGCAGTGGGGATAGTATCTTGGGAACTGCCCGCGTTGGGCGCAGCCAAACTGATCGAGGTTTTGCGTGAACAGGCCAACGCCCCGCGGTTTGTGGTCTATGGGGATGAAGCCGGGGATGTGCCGCGTCAGGCCATGCAGGCGGGGGCTGCCGGGTTCGCACCGCGCTCTGGTGACGTCGAAGGCCTGCTTGAAACCTGCGTAGATGTGGCCAAAGGCAAGATGGTTTTTCCGTTCATCGACGTGCGCAAGATGCAACAAAACCCGTTGCAGACGCTGTCGCGCAAGGAACTGGCGATCCTTGAAGCTTTGGCGACCGGCATGTCCAACCGGGAGTTATCGAAAGAGCTGCAAATTTCGACCAATACAGTGAAGTTCCACCTGTCGAACATCTATGAGAAGCTATCGATCAAGAACCGCGCGCAGGCGATCGCGTTTTATTATTCTTCAAAAGCCGACAATGGTTAATGAGACCTGAAGGTCAGCCATTCTGATAGTAGAAAGAGAGTTTTCGACTCACTCCACCCGGAGGCGGCGGGAAAGGGGCTGCTCTGCGGATTTGCTCTTTTGCGGCGCGGTCGATCTGGGTTGAACCGGAACTGTCGGTTATCTCGACCCAAGCGAGTGAGCCATCCGGGTCGATCTGGAAGAAAACCCGCGCAAATCCGCGCTCGGACACAAAGACTGCAGGGGTCCGGTTCAAATGCACCAGTACCAGCCCTGCATAGTTGGTGGTGTTGGAATTACCCGGCCCGCGCCCGCCCGACTGACGCTGACGATCGCCGCGGGTAAAGGCATCGGTGCCCTGGCGTTGAAAGGTCGTTAGTGGCGACTCGATGAGCTGTTGCGGAAAGCGCAATTCGGCGAATTGGTCCGAGCTGTCGGCCGCGCCTTCGGGCGCTTCGCTGGGTGTGCGATCAGGTAGGCGTGGACGGATTGACTCGGTTACCGCCTGCTCTGAAGCGGCAATATCCGCCTCCTCCTCCGGCTCCAGCGCAGCGATGACCGGGGGGGCGGGCGCTTCGGCTTCTGCCGGCTCTGGTTCCGTGGCCGGTTCGCCTTGCGGGATTTCAGCAACCTCATCAACGGAAGTCGGCTCTGCAGTCTCGGCATCAGCGCGCGCAGGTTCTTCGCTGTCTGAAGGATCAGCCGGTTCGGCGTCCTGCGGTTCGATCACCTCTGGCTGAACCGTTTCAGCCTCGCCGAAATCGGGGGCAAAAACGCGTTGCGGATCGTCGGACGCAACCAGTGCTTCGCTGGTGGGGGTTTCGGCTGCTTCCGGTTCTGGGGTTTCGGCAGGTTCGGGTTCCACTGGATCGCTGGACGCCTCCGCAAGATCTTCGAAGCTGTTGCTCAGGTCCACCACGTCGGAATTGCCTTGTGCGGCAGGTTCACCCGGTTCAACAGATGCAGTCATGCTGAGTCCAAGAATGTGCAAGATCAGCGACACCAGAATGGCCAGCGCGGCAACTATGATCGATCCCCGGATCATTCCAGTGTCCGTTTTGTGACCAGAAACACGGAAGGCGCACCATTGCGGCGCAACAGGCCCGTGACTTCGATCAGGCGCGCACCCGGAGCGTCACGATCCGGAACGATCCGTACCGGCCCTTCATCATGATCGGCCATGAAGGTCTCGGCATCGGTAGGTGTTCCGCGAAAGCTCAGCGTTCCATCCTTGTGCAGAACCAGCGCGTCGGGCGGTTCGCGCCCTTCGAGCTCTGACGTGTCCACAAGGTCGAGGTCAGGGTCCAGTGGTGGTGCGATGGTACCGGTGATCAGAAAGAAGATCAGCATCAGAAAGACGACGTTGATCAGAGCTATGGTTGAATCGCGTTTTCGGCGGGGGGCGGTCTGGCGGATCATCGGCTCACTCCAGCACCAGAACGCTGAGCCCCTCGCGCCCGCGCAGCCGAACCAACAGATCCGTCAGGCGTTGGGCCGTGACATCGGTATCGAGGCTGACGAGCACCTGCCCGGTTTCGATCTCGGTCGCGAGATCGTCCAAGGTTATCGCCGTGCCGTTCAACACAAGACGTTCCGCACCGAGCTGTAGAAAGACCCGCTCAGACGGTTCGCTGGTTTGCGCGGTTCCGCCAGTCGTGCTGCTCAGCTCGATCTCGCCGAATTTTGAGAAGGTCGAGGTCAGCATGAAGAACAGCAAAAGCAGAAAGATCACATCGATGAGTGGCGTCATCGACAGGGTCCGCCGGACAAATGGCGCCCGGTTACGCATGTTCCGGCACGGCTGAAATGGCCTCGGCCTCTTTGGCGAGCTGACCTGGTACCAACACGGTCCGCAGTGCTTTGTCTGCAAAGACCCGCTCGCGCGCGGTGCGGCTTTCGAACCATGACAGAACCATTGAGGTCGGCATCGCAACCGCCAGCCCCACGGCGGTGGTGATCAGCGCCACCCAGATGCCACCCGCAAGCAGCGACGGGTCAATGGAGCTGCCTGCCTGTTGCAGGCTTTGGAACGCTTCGATCATACCCAGAACGGTCCCGAACAGCCCCAGCAAAGGCGCGAGTTGGGCAACGGTGTCAAGAAGGCGAAAACCGCGCTCCAGCCCTGCCAGGGCCAATCCGGCTTCAGCATCCAGACGATCATCGAGACCGGGTAGATCGGGCGCATCCATGGCTGCACCGACCAATGGGGCCAGATAACTGTGGCTTTTCGCCAATCGCGCGCGTGCAGTCTGATGATCCCCGGCATCCCATGCCGTCAGGGCCTGGGACAGCACCCGATGTCGTCCAACTCCGGTCACGGTGAATTGCCACAGTTTGTAAAGCGTGACGGCCAGAGCCAGCACTGACATCACGATCAGAATGGCCACCACTGGCCCGCCCAGAGCCACGATCTGGCGCAATGCTTCAAGCGCGTTCATCCCAAAAGCTCCACATCTATCCGGCTGGTAAGGTTCAGTCCTGTTGCACAGATATCGCTTTCTGAGCCGTCGACAACGCAGCTGTTTGCGCCATTGATCAGAACGCGCCCGATCGAGTCGCAGTTGAGATCGGGCAGGCCGAACTGACGCACGCGCGGACGGTCTGCCGGCAGATCCCGAAAATCGAACAGAGAAAGCGTAACGACACGGCCCGAGCTGTCGAAAATGACGGTCTCAAAAGCTGCCTTCTCGATATCGCTTCCGGTTTCGTTCTGAACCAGAAAGGTCAAGCGGCAGGCGCCGTTCACCTTTTGCACGGTATTGAGCTCCAGCAACAGTTCCGAGGGGTTGTCGTCAGCAGATTGCGCCAGCGCCGAATTTGTTGATGAAATTGCCAGCACAGCTACCAGAGCGAGGCGGTGATACGGCATGAGCGGGCTCCTGATTGTTTAGCGCTGAGGGTTTGTCCCGCGCATCTTTGCAGGGGTTGATCCCTCTTATCCAATCCAACCGAGACGTGAAAGAGCGGGTGGCGCGATTGTGTCCGGCCGACCGGTAACGCGTGATAACTTTCGTATTGACGCATTCATCGATCTCAGGCACTGAATCCGGTGATGGTTCCCAAGGGTGCGCCCGTGGGATGAAAAGGGAATACGGTGCGGTCTACACTGGCCAAACCCGTAACTGCCCCCGCAACTGTAAGCGGCGAGCGAAGCCAAACAGCCACTGGCCCCAAGGGTCGGGAAGGATGGCCAAGCACCGACCCGCGAGTCAGGAGACCTGCCATCAGTTGTTCAACCAAGCCGGGGCGGGGCGTCCTGGAAGGAGGCTTTGATGGCACGTGATACACGTGTTTCTGTAATCAGCACCTTCGCACTGCGTTTGGGCAGAGGCGGAGGGTTATATGCCTGGCGCACCTGATCATTTTGTTCTGATCTGTTCGACCTGTGCGGCCGCGCAATCAGTGGATGGAGTGCATGATACGCTTCAATCGAAGCTGCCCGAGCATTTTGCGATCCGGGCTGTCGATTGCATGGCAGGATGCGCGCATCCCGTGACCGTAGGCTTTCAAGCGGTCGGCAAGGCGCAGTATCTATTTGGTGATATCCAGACATTGATTGACGTCGAAGCCCTGGCCGAGTTTGCCCATCAATATCAACAGAGCCCGGATGGCTGGACCAAGGCCAGCGAGCGTCCGCGTGCCCTTTACACCAAAACCTTGTCTCGCATGCCCCCGATCAGTCAGGAGGTTTCGATATGACCGTCCAGCCGTTTCTGGTGGCTTCGGATCTCGAATATTATGCCTTGAATGGGGACATACTGCTGCAAGGCGTATCCTTTGAGCTGTCCGAAGGGTCAATACTGGCAATCGCGGGCCCCAACGGTGCAGGTAAAACCACACTGCTGAATTTGCTGTGTGGGGCGGAAGGGCTGGCACTAGGGGATGTTTTGCTCAAGGGGCGCAGCCTCAAGCAACTCTCGGCAAAAGAGCGTGCTCGGATGATCGCGGTGGTCAGTCAGCAAGAGATGCCTGACGGGCGCTTGTCGCTGCGGGATTATGTGGCGCTCGGACAGATTCCGATCCGCGCGGACCGATCTGCAGGTGAACACGCGCAGGAACTCAGCCGTATATTGGAGATTACGGGCCTTGGCGCGCTGGCTGACAAGAAGATGGCCCAACTGTCGGGTGGTGAGCGTCAGCGCGCGCATATCGCTCGGGCGCTGGCACAGAACCCGACTTTGCTGTTTCTTGACGAGCCGACCAATCATTTGGATCCCGATGCGAAGGGGCGGATGCTGTCTCTGGTCGCTGATCTGGGTATTACTGTCGTCATGATCGTGCATGATTTGGTCATGATCCCTGAATTCGCCACCCACGTTGCTCTGATGAAATCCACGCGCCTGACCGGGTTTGGTTCGGTCGACGAGGTACTGACATCGGAACGTGTGCGCGAAACCTTCGGTGTCGATTACCTGCGCTTTCATCACGAAGGCCGCATGATCCCCGTTCTGGACATCCGAAGAACAACGCTTTCCACATAAACTCAGGAGACTATCAATGAAGCAAATCTGGTCCGTGGCGCTGGTCACTGCCATGGCAAGCGGCGCCGCTGCGCAAGAGGTGACGGTTGACAATTGCGGTGAGCCGCTTGTCTTTGATGCCGCGCCAGAACGTCTGGTCGTGCATGATATGAATATGACCGACATGGCCTTTGCGCTGGGTCTGCAGGACAAGATCGTCGGTCTGACCGGCATCACCGGATGGTATAAGACCAGCCCCGAGTTCGACACGCTGCGCGGCGATATCCCTGAACTCGCGCCGAAATACCCGACTGTCGAAAATCTTGTTGCGGTCGAACCTGACCTGTTCTTTGCCGGTTGGTATTACGGTATGAAGCCGGGCGGAGATGTGACCCCCGGCACACTGGAGCCATTCGGCATCAGGACTATGATCCTGACCGAAAGCTGCGTCCATCTGGACAAGGATCGCCCCGAAGCCAGCATGAACCTGCTGTTCGACGATGTTTTGCGTCTGGGCAAGGTCATGCATGTCGAGGACAAGGCCGAAGCGCTTGTGTCGGGCTGGAAAGACGAGTTGACAGCAATCGAAGCTCGGACCGCTGATCTGGCCAAACCACGCGTGTTCCTGTTGGACGGCCCTGCTGATGCGCCCTTTACGGCGGGTAAGTTCGCCATTCCTGACGCCATGATCGCAGCGGCTGGAGGAGAAAGCGTTACGCACGACATGGATACAAGCTGGGGCCGTACCTCTTGGGAAGCGGTTGCCGCAGCCAACCCTGAATTTCTGGTGCTACTGGATTATCAGACCGGCAATGGCGCGGCAGATACCTTCAAGTTCCTGCAGGAACACCCTGTGATGTCGCAGACAGATGCCGTCAAGAACGAACGCTGGATCGGCCTGCGCTATGAAGAGCTCACTCCGGGACCGGCGAATATTGCTGCGATCTCGAAAATGGCCAAGGCCATGCATCCGGATCTCAACTGATATGGGCCGATTGGGCCTGATACTCTTGCTGGGGGCGGTCGTTCTGGCTGCCCTTTTGCTGATCTCGACTATCTATGGAACCACCTCGATTCCGATCACGGACACATTCGAGGCGATCCTTCTGGGCACCGGCCTGACCGGAGGAGAGATGTCTCCGATGCATCGGATCGTCTTCGACCTGCGCCTGCCACGCGCATTGTTTGCAGCGGTGATCGGCGCGGGCCTGGGTATCGTTGGCGTCGTACTGCAGACCACCACACGCAACGATCTGGCGGATCCATTTCTGTTTGGCCTGTCTTCAGGTGCTGCAGCGGGGGCCGTATTCGTCATCACTGTAACCGGAGATATTCTGGGCTTCTGGACGTTGCCATTGGCTGCGTTCTGCGGAGGGTTGGTGGCGTCGGGTATCGTGCTCGCGCTGGTGCATGGGCTGCGGACAAGCGCGCCCGAAAAGCTGATACTGGCCGGGCTGGCGGTGTCTTTCCTGTTCTCTGCCATTACAAACTATCTGATCTTCGCGGGCGATAGTCGTGCCGCACACTCAGTGATTTTCTGGATGCTAGGCGGGTTGGGCCTCGCTCGTTGGGAGACTTTTCCGCTTGTCTGCGCGGGCTTGATACTGATCCTGAGCTACTCACTCTACCGCAGTCGCTGGCTGGATGCTTTGCTGACAGGAGATCTGACCGCAACCACTTTGGGCGTGCCTGTGCAGGGCTTGCGGTTCAGCATGTTCTTCACCGCGGCCCTCGCGACCGCCGTCTTTGTTTCGGTGGCTGGCGTGATCGGCTTTGTCGGCTTGATGGTGCCGCATATCGCCCGAGGAATTGCCGGCCCGCTGCACCGCCATTTACTGCCCACGGCGGCCTTGGTTGGTGCTGCGCTTTTGACTGGCTCGGATATCCTCAGCAGGCTGTTACTTGCTCCGCAGGAATTGCCTGTTGGGATCGTGACCACCTCAATCGGGTCCGTATTCGTATTCCTGTTGCTGTTTCGTACAGCGCGAAAGGTGCATTAGGATTGAAGCTGGTTCTGGCTTGTTTCAAGCCATATCACACGCTTCGACCAGGTCTTGCGCGCGCATGATGTTCCAGACTTGCGCTTCTTTTCCTGCTCACAAACATGGTTTTGCGCCGCTTTCTGAGACGGCGCAAATATGGACAGGCCTAATTGCCCTGATTTCTTTCGGCCAATCGCTCAAGATTGACGACGGTCGATAGCATGAGTCTGTCATGGCTCCAGTCGTCGGTCTGGCGCATTGAAACTGAGCCGAAAGCCAGTATCCCGGCGAATATCAGCGTGCTGCCAAATACCAGAGTGTTGGTCGGGCGAAGCAGAAGAGGCGCATCTGACAGCGCCAGTACCCGCTGGCGCAACACGCGCTTGGCGCGGCCACCACTGACCAATGCGACGTCCAGAACGTAGGATCGATCACGCGCCACGATGCGACCGCAATAGTTCAACAGACAATTGGCGTAGTGCGAAGCATTCAAGCGCCGTCTTGCCACAATGGATTGATCACAACCCAGTTCACGCAGACGCTCAAATTCATACTTCAGCGCTATGTAGGCGGGGTTCCAGAACATCAGCGGACGCAAAAGCTCAAGCATCAGTTGCCATTCTACATCACCGGCGCGGACGTGCTGGAATTCATGCGCGATGGCAAATCGCAGCTCATCCGGCGTGTCGAGCAAGTGCGTAGGCAAGACAACGTGCCTCCGGCGCAATCCGCGCACTGCGAAAGGGACCGATATACGGTCAGACAGCCGAATGTCGACTTTCGACGAACGCCGCCAGAGGAAACTGGCGTTTATGGTTCCGCGAATTCGATATGCAGCATGTACCACGCGCGCTGCGAGAAAAATTGCCCCGGTGGCAATTGCAGCAAACGCAATCAAGGATAAGACAGAATCGCCACTTAGTACGTTATCCGCCCAACGTTCCCGTATGTTGAGCAAGCTCTCGAATTGGGTGGCTGGCAGGGCGATGTCACCCCGCAGATACGCCGCGACCGCGATGTCACCAAGGGCGATAGGACTGTTAGGCAAGGCCATGCGCAACAACTCGGCCAGGCTGATCGCCAGCAGCGGGCTGAGCACGACGCAGACAAGCAGTATCTTGAACACGCGAAGCTGCGCAAAATACGCGAATTGAAGGGACGTCCGTTTCAAAGCGAAGCGCGACGTCAACCAAATCAACAATGCCAGAACCATCACCAGATTCAGCTCGAGATAGAAGTCGAGTACGGGCTTAACTGCTGTCATTTTGCAGTCTCCTCTCTACCAGTGCCCGAATGTCCTCAAGATCCGTCTCTGTCAGCCCGGCATCGTCGACAAGACGCGCGACCAACGTGGCGGGCGTGTCGTCGAACAATGTACGGGACAGATTCTGTAGCGACCGTGTCTGATACCTGTCTTTTTCCAGAAGCGGTTTATAGATCAGCGTCTTGCCGTCCTTGCGACTTTCGACAAAGCCTTTTTCGTCGAGAATACGCAGGATGGTCGCGCCGGATGTATAAGCCAGATTACGTTCTGGCGGCAGGCGGTCAAGAACGTCACGGACCGAGCCCTCACCAAGTGCCCAGAGTTCATTCATGAACTCCAGTTCCACTTCGGTCAGCAGATTGGATGTCTTTTTCTTTCGCATCGGTCTCGGTTTCGCCATTTCTTAGTATGCCTGCCAGACAAGCATCCTTTCGTTGTTTCGCAAAGCCTAAACTTTCCAGAAAACGAAAATCCCCCAACCGATGGACAAGAATAGGGGTGTCCAGACAGGTTGGCCGACCAGGCCGAGCCAGGCGAGGAAGATGTAAGCGGAACCGAGTAAGGTGATGAATAGCCGGTCGCCCAGCGTGGTCGTCAGGCCCAGAACCCCGCGCCGTTCGATCCCGTCGCGGTACTTGAACCCCTCTAGTAGGCCGATCAACGCGATGGCCGAGAAGATGCCAACGAACAGAGCCAACGTAGCCGGTGTCCAGGCCATCCAGAAATCGGGCCACAAGGGGTCGGTCCACGAGAAGCCTTTTTCCTCTTGCTGGCCGACACTGCCCCATCCGGCCTGTTGGGCCATAGCCATGGTCGGCAGGAAAGGAAGGGTGAGAAGGAGTTTACGCATATCGAACCTCACACACGTCCCATCGCGAAACCGCGCGCGATGTAGTTGCGGACAAACCAGATGACGATGGCTCCGGGGATGATGGTCAGCGTACCGGCGGCTGCCAACAGGCCCAGCTCATACCCAGCGCTAGAGGCCGTCCGGGTCATCACGGCGGCGATGGGTTTGGCCTCGACCGCCGTGAGGGTTTTGGCCAGCAGCATTTCTACCCACGAGAACATGAAGCAGAAGAAGGCCGCGACGCCGACGCCCGCTTTGATGTTGGGCAGGAAGATCGTCACAAAGAAGCGCGGGAAGGAATAGCCGTCCACATAGGCTGTTTCATCCAGCTCCTTCGGGATGCCGCGCATGAAGCCTTCCAAAATCCACACCGCCAGCGGCACGTTGAACAGCGTATGCGCCAGTGCTACCGCCAGATGGGTGTCGAACAACCCGATGGAGGAATAAAGCTGGAAGAACGGCAAGGCGAACACCGCAGCCGGGGCCATCCGGTTGGTCAGCAGCCAGAAGAACAGTTGTTTGTCGCCCAGAAACCGATAGCGCGAGAACGCATAGGCCGCAGGCAGGGCGACACAGACCGAAAGCACCGTGTTCAGCGTCACATAGAGGATGGAGTTGATGTAACCCCAGTACCACGTTGGATCAGTGAAGATGGTGATGTAATTCACCAGCGTAAAGGTCTGGGGAAACAGGGAAAAGCCCGACAGGATCTCGTTCGTGGTCTTGAAGGACATCGCCACCAGCCAATAGATCGGCAGCATCAGGAACGCGATATAGAGGATCGGGATAAGGGACCGCTTCTTCATTGCGCGTCATCCTTTGTCATCAGAGTGTAGAAGACCCACGACACAAGCAGCGTGATGGCGAAATAGATCAGGCTCATCGCGGCCGCAGGGCCAAGGTCGAACTGTCCCAGCGCGATCTTCACCAGGTCGATCGACAGCAAGGTCGTTGAGTTGCCGGGGCCACCGCCGGTCAGAACGAAGGGCTCGGTATAGATATTGAAACTGTCCATGAAGCGCAGCAGAACGGCGATGGTCAGAACGGTTTTCATCTTGGGCAACTGGATATAACGGAACACCGACCATGGGCTGGCACCGTCGATCTTGGCGGCCTGATAATAGGCATCCGGGATCGACACGAGACCCGCATAGCACAGCAGCACAACCAGCGAGGTCCAGTGCCAGACATCCATGACGATGACCGTGATCCAGGCGGACAGAGGCTGTTGCGTCATGTCATAGTTGATGCCCATAACGTCATTCAGGAAATATCCCATCAGGCCGATTTTCGGCAGGGTGAAGATGTTCCACATCGAACCGACCACGTTCCATGGGATCAGCATCGGAAGGGCCATCAGCACCAGACAGACCGGCACCCAGAAGCCTTTGCGGGGCATGGATAGGGCCACGATGATGCCAAGTGGAACTTCGATCAGCAAGATGAGGAAAGTAAACAGGAATTGCCGTCCCAATGCGGCCTGAAACCGGTCGGAACGCAGGATTTGTTCGAACCAGCCTAGCCCTTCCCAGAAGAACTGGTTGTTGCCGAAGGTTTCCTGCACCGAGTAGTTGACCACTGTCATCATCGGCACCAGCGCGTTGAACGCGACCAGTGCCAGCACTGGCAGGACAAAGAACCACGCCTTTTGGTTTTCTGTTCTCATTGCGCCCGCTCCTCGGTTGCGATCCAGCCGTCGCGATAGACGCGGGATTGTTCAGGTTTGAATTGCAGGAAGACCTGTGATCCGGGCTCGGGCACGCTGTGTTCGGTCACGGCTTTGAGAGCCGTGTTGCCGACCATCGCGCTGACTACGAAATGACGGCCAATGTCCGAGACTTTGGTCACATGCGCCGGGATGCCGGTATCGCCAAAGCCCACATATTCGGGGCGGATGCCCAGATCGGTGCGGCCTCCGTCGCCATGAGTGGGGCCTTCCAGCATAACCTCATGGCCTTCGAACACCGCTCGGTCACCTCGGGTCTCACAGGGCAGAACGTTCATGCCGGGCGAGCCAATGAAGTGTCCGACGAATGTGTGCTGAGGCCGCTCGAACAGCTCGACTGGGGTGCCGATCTGAACCACTTCGCCCTCCTGCATCACGACCACTTCGTCCGCAAATGTCAGCGCCTCGGTCTGGTCGTGAGTCACGTAGATCATCGTAGCTTTGACGCGCTGGTGCAGCTCTTTCAGCTTCGATCGCAGCTTCCACTTCAGATGCGGGTCGATCACTGTCAGCGGCTCGTCAAACATCACCGCGTTCACATCGTCGCGGACCAGTCCGCGACCCATCGAGATCTTTTGCTTGTTGTCTGGGCTCAGACCCGAGGCACGGGTATTCAGCATATCCGTGACGTCCAGCATCTCGGCGATCTCATCGACCCGTTGTTTTATCCGCGCTGCGTCAACACCTCGATTCTTCAACGGAAAAGCCAGGTTCTCGCCCACAGTCATTGTGTCGTAGATCACCGGGAACTGGAACACCTGTGCGATGTTGCGCTGATCGGGGGGGAGGGCGGTCACATCCTGACCATCGAACAGAATCTGCCCTTCGGACGGGGTCAGAAGCCCCGAGATGATGTTCAGCAACGTCGACTTGCCGCAGCCGGATGGGCCAAGCAACGCATAGGCCCCGCCATCGCGCCACGTTACGTCAACTTCTTTCAGCGCATAATCCTCGGGGCCTTTCGGCGCGGGCATGTAGCTGTGTCGCAGGTTTGAAAGCTTGATCTGTGCCATGTCACGCGACCCTTTGGCCGTCTTGGCCGAAATACCGGCAATGTGCCGGGTTCATATAGAAACTGTGATCTTCGCCAACCTGGTAGGGATGCACGCCAGCGGCCAGGGATACCCAGTCATCCGACCCGTGTCGGAAATGCGCGCTGGAATCTGAACCCGAAAGCTCGGTCACGATCACGCGGCCTGTCAGCTCAACGTCAGCGTCCGAGGTACGGAATGGCGTGACCCGATGCGGGCGCACTGCGACCATGTAGTCTCCATCGGCCATATCAGAGACGGCCCAGCCACCGCCGCCTGCCAGTTGCGCCTGCGCACCGGATACGGTGATGTGCGCCACGTTAATCGGAGGGTCCGAAAACACGCGTGCTGCAGCGATGTTTTCCGGGTTGCGATAGATGTCTGCCGTGGGGCCGAACTGCGTGACGCGGCCATCTTCCATTAGCGCGGTATAGCCGCCCAGCAGCAGCGCTTCTTCCGGTTCCGAGGTCGCGTAGACAACCACGGCGCCACGCCCGGCAAACAGGTCGGGCAGCTGCTCACGCAGTTCCTCGCGCAGCTTGTAATCGAGGTTTGCCAGTGGCTCGTCCAGAAACACCGCGCGGCTTTCTTTCGCGATGGCGCGGGCCAGTGCGGTCCGTTGCTGTTGCCCACCCGACAGCTCATGCGGGCGGCGTTGCAGCATCGGGCGCAGTTGCAGCAGGTCGGCTGCTTCTTCGACGCGGCCTTCGATCTCGGATTGGGCCATGCCTGCCACGCGCAGCGGCGAGGCGATGTTGTCAAAAACGGTCATATGCGGGTAGTTCACGAAGAACTGGTGCACCAGGCTGATCTGCCGTTTCTGAGTGTTCAGCCTTGTGACGTCCTGCCCATCCATGAGGACCTTGCCCGAAGCAATCGGGTCCAGCCCGGCCATCATCTTGATCAGAGAGGTCTTGCCCGATCCGGTCGCCCCCAGCAGCACATTGAAATGGCCGGTCTGCAGCTTCAGGTTGGTGGGCTTGATATGGATGACGTTGCCGACCCGTTTGGTCGCGTCTTGAAGTTCTATCATGTCCGTGAGTTCCGGTCCTTCAGTGCGCGGCACTGGTCTTGGGGTGGGGGTGCCGCAGACGGCACCCCCGGTTGCATCGGTTTACTGAGACTGCCAGCGCGCTACCAGTTCGTCATAGTTGACGGTCTGGCCCTGCGGCTTTTCGTTCTCAAGCTTGGCCTTGGGCGAACCCTCTTTCTCCAGCCAGAAGGCAGGATCCTGCGGTTCGTTCAGGCGCGGGCCACAGCCACCATAGACACCGGCGCTTTCATCTGCAGCCTGCATGCGAGACATGGTGATGTCCATCTCTTCGGCTAGACGGTCCATTGCCTCTTGCGGCGTGAAGGCGCCCGAGTTCACGTCACCGATCTGCTGCCACCAGATCTGGGCCAGCTTCGGATAGTCCGGCACGTTGATGCCGGTCGGCGACCATGCCACGCGGTCAGGCGAGCGATAGAACTCGACCAGACCACCCAGCTTGGGTGCGCGTTCGGTGAACGACTCGTGGTTGACCGAGCTGTCGCGAATGAAGGTCAGACCTACATGGGACTTCTTCACATCAACAGTTTTGGACGTCACGAATTGGGCATAGAGCCAAGCTGCCTGGGCACGATCCGAGGGGGTCGATTTCAGGAACGTCCAAGAGCCCACGTCCTGGTAACCGACCTTCTGGCCTTCTTCCCAGTAGGGGCCGTGCGGGCTGGGTGCCATTCGCCACAGCGGCGTGCCTTCGTCATCCACGGTGTTGTTGCCTTCGGACTTCGGCTTCACCATGTCGGCGGTAAAGGCGGTGTACCAGAAGATCTGCTGGGCCACGTTGCCCTGGCTGAGCGCCGGCAGCGACTGGTAGAAGTCATAAGACGCCGCACCCGGAGGCGCATAGTTCCGCAGCCATTCGTCCCACTTGCGGATCGCATAAACCGCAGCCGGGCCGTTTGCAGCACCGCCGCGCGATACGGACGCACCAACAGGGTTACAGGTGCCCGCTTCCATGCGGATGCCCCATTCGTCGACCGGAACACCGTTCGGCTCGCCCACGTCACCAGCACCGGCCATCGACAGCCAGGCGTCCGTCATGCGCCAGCCAAGGTCAGGTGCGCGCTTGCCGTAGTCCATGTGGCCGTAGATCGCAACGCCATCGACTTCTTTCACATCATTGGTGAAGAACTCGGCGATGTCTTCATAGGCCGACCAGTTGACCGGAACGCCCAGATCATAGCCGTATTTCTCTTTGAACGCGGCTTTGTTGGCTTCGTCATCGAACCAGTCCTTGCGGAACCAGTATAGGTTCGCAAACTGCTGGTCCGGCAGCTGATACAGCTTGCCGTCAGGACCGGTGGTGAACTGGATGCCCATGAAGTCATCCAAATCCAGCGTTGGCGATGTTGTTGCCGCCCAGTCGCCCCCCATCATGTCAGTCAGAGGATAGGCCAGTTGCAGACGCGAATGTGTGCCGATGAGGTCACTGTCGTTGACATAGCCATCATACAGGTTCCGGCCGGTCTGCATCTGAGTCTGAACCGCCTGAACCACTTCGCCTTCGCCGAGGATCTGGTGATTGACCTTGATGCCGGTGATCTCTTCGAACGCTTTGGCGAGGACCTCGGATTCATAGGAATGCGTCGGGATGCCTTCGGACAGGACGTTGATTTCCATGCCCGAATAGGGTTGTGCAGCTTCAATGAACCACTTCATCTCACCCATCTGCTCGTCTTTCGACAGCGTCGATGGCTGGAACTCGTCGTCGATCCAACGTTGTGCTGCGGCTTCGTCGGCCCACACGGGACCGTGCCCCGCAATGACGGCAGCCGCCGCCACTGCGGAAAGTAGATGTCTCCGCATCTGTCTCCTCCCAAGATATTTTGCTTGTCCGGCGCTAACCGGATGCCCACAACCATCAGCGATTTTTTGCTACGGTGTCAAACTAATTTTTTAGTAATTGCATAGAATATTGTTTTTGAATGCTAATTTCAGTATGCGCGAATATCCAACTTAAATCCCGGCCAACTGACTTAACGAGAAGGCTGCTTTCGGTATAGTCGAAATCACGTGTCGAATTCTGGGCATTTGGGCCGATGCAGGCTTGCAAGCAAGAGGTTCATGAGGTTTCTTGCCTCGGGCTACGAATAGAAGTTTATGCCCATGAAGCTCGAATTCCATCACATCAACTATGTTTCCGACGATGTTGAACGTTTGCACAAGTTCTATACCGATGTGCTGGGTCTTGAAGACCTCCCGATTGAGAATTTTCCGCGGCCGGTGGCAACGGACGATAAGGGATATGATGGTAAAATCCGGTTTGCGACAGATGGTGCAATGCAGATGCATCTGGCCGAGCGCAATCTGGATGTGGCTTTCAAACATGGTGAGACGATCAACCCCGTAGAACGCGGCCACATCGCGTTTCGAACCGACGATATCGAAGCCTTCAAAGCGGTGCTTGAGGCTAACAATATTCTCTATTCAGATTATGGGACGGCCTTCGCCAAAGAATGGCACCAGATCTTTTTTCACGATCCAGAAGGTAACATCGTTGAGGTGCATCAAGCCGTTCACACCGGTTAAATCCAGTGTGAAACAAGTGGCTCTATGCTAAATGGCGGGGCTTGAATATGTCGCCAGAGTGCGTTGAACTTCCGCCCAAACGGCCAGAATATGATCAGCAATCTGATCTGCCGCTTCAAACTCGGTTGCGTTGGAAATCACCGATAGGCGCATTACCCAATCCCCACGCCATTGGCTGCCGCCGACGAAGATTTTGCCTTTTTCCAAGATGCCTGCGATGACGGCTTCAGTCGTTTTGCGGCGGGTCTCCGACTCCGCCTCTTCGTTGCCAAAGCTGATGATGATCTGGTTCAGGACGACCTCGTTCAAGATGTGTACACCTTCGACCGATCGCAAACGGTCTGCAATGCGCTTGGCGGTTTTGCAATGACGCCCGACCATCTCTTGAACCCCTTCGCGGCCAAGCGATTTGAGCACTGCCCAGGTTGGCAGGCCGCGCGCGCGGCGTGACAGTTCAGGGGTCAGGAAACACGGGATGCGCTCATGTTCAGCCTGGGGCGGCAGATAGCTTGCGCTGATCCGCATCGCCTTTTGCAAGGCGTCTTTGTCCCGAACAATTGCATAGCCGCTGTCAAATGGGGTTTGCAGCCATTTATGACCATCGACGCTCCAGGAATTCGCGCGGTCGAGGCCGTCGGTCAACGCGCGATATTCGGGATGCGCGCGCGCCCAGAGGCCGAATGCGCCATCCACATGGATCCATGCGCCTGATCGTTCTGCAATGTCTGCGAACTGGTCGAACGGATCGAACGCGCCGGTGTTGATCTGCCCGGCCTGTGTGACGATGATCGCTGGCCCCGTCTGCGCGCTCATTTGCTGCGCCAGGTCAGCGGCGACCATCCGTCCCTCAGCGTCGGTCTTTATGCGTTTGACACGGTTCCGACCAAGACCGAGATATCCGAGTGCCGATATGACCGATGTATGTGCATCATCACCCAGATACACTGTGATCGGAGGTGCTCCGAACAGCCCATCCTCATCCGGGTCCCAGCCATGGGCGCGCAAAACCGCTCCGCGCGCTGCGGCAAGTGCCGTGAAGTTGCCAACCGTTCCGCCCGTGACAAATCCAACAGCGGCGTCTCGGGGCAGATCGAGAATGTCCAACAGCCACCCAGCTGCGATCTGTTCCACCGCCGCAGTGGTGGGGGAAGAGCGATGGAACGCCGAGTTTTGTCCCCAGGCGCTTACCAGCCAGTCTGCGGCAACACCCACTGGAGTCGAGCCTCCCAACACCCACCCAAAGAACCTGGGGTGGACCATTTGAGTAAGCCCCTGTTCGCCGCGATCCGCGAGATCGTTGATCACGGCTTCGGCGTCTTTGCCATGCTCGGGAAGAGGTTCGTCAAAGATGGCCAGCATCTCGTCAAAGCTCTTCTCAGGCGGGCAAGGGCGCGTTGGCACAGATCGCCGGTAGGCCAGGGCACGGTTGCAAGCTACGCTCAGTGCTGAAAACGGATCTGCCATCTCAGGACATCTGATAGCCGGGAGTGGAGTTCGAGATCGCGATCTCTTCCTCGGTCATCTCTTCGGCTATTCCTTCAAAGAGCGGTGTGCTCAGGTAACGCTCGCCAGTATCGGGCAGCATGCACAGGATGTTCGCGCCCGGATCGGCTTTTTCAGCAATGCCGACGGCGATTGCGAAGGTGGCCCCACCTGAGATGCCCGTCAGAATGCCCTCTTGGCTGGCCAGTTTCCGGGCCCATTCCACGCCTGTCGGGCCGGGGACGGGAATCAATTCGTCGAAGAAGTTGTTGTCGATCGATTCCTGCAAAACGGCCGGTATGAAATCCGGTGTCCAGCCTTGGATCGGGTGCGGCTCAAAAGCCGGGTGGCTGGACAGAGGATCACCATCTTGCCCACGGTCAGTGGCAATACCGCTGCCAATCAGTTGCGCATTGGCAGGCTCAGAGAGGATGATCTTGGTCTCGGGCCGTTCCTTGCGCAGCACCCGGGCGACGCCGGTAACTGTACCGCCAGTCCCGTAGCCGGTCACGAGGTAGTCCAGTCGTTGACCGTTGAAATCGCTCAGAATCTCCTGCGCGGTGGTTGCGGCGTGAATCTCGGCATTGGCCTCCGTCTCGAACTGCCGCGCCAGTAGCCAGCCATGCGCCTCGGCGAGTTCGGCGGCTTTGCGGTACATGCCAAATCCCTTTTCGGCGCGTGGGGTCAGCACCACCTTCGCCCCCAGCATCCGCATCAGGCGACGACGCTCGACAGAGAAACTATCGGCCATAGTCACCACCAGAGGATAACCCTTTTGCGCGCAAACCATGGCAAGCCCGATGCCGGTATTGCCACTTGTGGCCTCGACCACGGTCTGGCCCGGCTTCAGGGCGCCACTGCGTTCGGCAGCCTCGATGATGTTAACGGCCAGACGATCCTTGACCGACCCGGCGGGATTGAATGCTTCGAATTTCACAAACAGATTGACGCCTTCGGGGCCCAGATTGTTGATGCGGATGACGGGAGTGTTCCCGATGGTATCCAGAACGCTGTCAAAAACGCACCCGTTTCCTTGCGTCGTTCTAAGCTTTTGATCGGTCATTGTATTATCCTACATGAAGTGTTGGTTTGGCCGGATCAGGGGCCCCTAATGCCGCAAGACTAGACGCAATGGGTGGCGCGAGTCCTGAGGAGTTTCTGAGGAAACCCTGTAAATCGGCGTGAAATTGGTTCTTTCGGCTCAGATTTGGGGAATACCTTGCCGGGACAACGCGCCTGAAAACCGTGAACGCGTATCCGGGTCGGTAAAGGGGAACGACCGGAAGAAATGATCCTGTGTGATGCGTTGGCGCGAGGCACGCACGCGATCTGCCCATTGGGCAGCCTCGGTTTGGTTGCCCGCCAGTTCGTTTGTAAACGTCGCAATCAGGCTGATCAGATCATGCGCTCCCGGCGCATTTGCAGCCCGTACTGCCCAATCCGCGGCTTCGCTATCGCGACCTTCCATCGCCAGGCTCATCGCGCGTGTTCCCAGCATCGCATAGAGTAGTGGATCAAGCGGGCTGAGCGCGCGGGCGTCGTCCGATAGACGCCGACCGATGCCACTGGCGCCGGATACCGTTTCGGTCCAGGCGCGGGCGTAGATGCCTTGCGCAAAATTCGGGCTGAGCGCGGTGGAGCGGTCCAGCCAGATTTTGGCGCTGTCCAGATCACCCACCAACCAGAGGGCGCGGCCCATGTTGAAATTTGCAAACGGGTCCATCGGGTCCAGGTCGACGGCACGTTCGGCTTCGGCCCGCGCGAGCTTCATCGGTTCGGCGCGACTGTCTGAATAGTGCATGAAGGCTGTTTTGAAATGAGCGAAAGACAACGCCCCGTGCGCCCGAGCAAATTCGGGTTCCAATGCGATCGCCTTTTCGAATAAGGCAATCGCCCGGTCATTTTCATTGGCGTCAAAGCGATAGAGGGATTGCAAGCCCAGATGATAGGTTGCCCAGGCATCGATATTTTCGGGCGATCGGAGGCGTGCCTTTGACGCCTCGCTCAGCGGGATCTGAACCTCGATGGCGAAGACGACATGAGAAATGATCTGCTCGCGCACCTCGTGCACATCATCGAGGCGGGAATTGAAACGGTCGGCCCAAATCACTTCGCCATCTGCGGTACTGGACAGCATGACGCTGATAGCGACCCGAGGGCCCATCACTTCGACACTGCCGGTCAGGCAATATCGGGCCCCGAGACTCTTGCGGATTTCTCCGATCTCACCGGACTTTGAATGGAAGCGAAACGATGACCCGCGCGCGATCACGGCAATCCAGCGCAACCGAGAAATGGATGCGATGAGTTCGTGTGGTATCGCGGCGCTGAGCGTTTTGGCCGTGCCGTCCGCACCGATGTTATCGAAGGGAAGAATGGCGATTGTGGGCCGTGTCGCGGCTTCGATCCATTCGGTGTCCTGCACGTCCAGATCCTGCGGCACTACGGATGCGGGCGTTGCCTCGCAATCAATGATCTGCAGCGGGGCCGTCCACCGCAGCCCTTTGCCATGAACTGTTTTGATAACTGCTTGCCGATCCCCGGTATCTTCGACAGCGCGCCGCGCCGATTTGATGCAAGTGGACAAGGCAGCCTCGGACACGATCCGATTGCCCCACAAGGTGGCAAACAGCTCGTCTTTTGTTACGAGGCGGTCTTGGTTCTTGGCCAAAAGGGCGATGAGCTGGAACGCCAGCGGTTCTACATCGACAACCGATCCGTCGCGCAGAAGTTCCTGACGCAGAAGATCGATTCTGAACTCACCAAACTCACAGATCATTGTGAGACATTACCAAGAAACGACAGATCTGGACATAAGATCTGAAATGAGAGGCGATTAATCGGCGTGTTCGGCCAGTAGTCTTTCGGCAATCGCGGTGGTGTCATCCAGATGTCTCTCAACCGCCGCTGCGGCTTTTTCCGCATCGCCTGAGATAATCGCATCGCAAATCGCCTGCATATGCTCGGGCCCCGGGCGGCTGCGTTCAGTCGAAGAGAGGGTCATCATGCGCAACCGGCTGATGCGGCCGTTGAGGCGTTGCACGATCTCCCACGCGATATAGTCGCCCGCGCCCTGAAATATCTCGGCGTAAAATCCCGCCGTGGCGCGAAATAGCCCACCGGGTGTTTTGTCGGTAAACTGATGCTTGAGCTGGTCGAGCGCACTCCGAAGGCGCATCGCGCGCTCGCCAGTTATGTTTTTGGCGCATTTTCGAGCTGCCGCCGTCTCCAGCATCCGTCGGATCTCGTAGATTTGCTGCGCATCATTCCAGTTCATAAGCGCCACGATTGGTCCGCGCCCGGGCAGGATTTCAACCAGACCTTCGGCTTCGAGATAGCGGATCGTTTCGCGCACAACGGTGCGGCTGACACCAAGCTGATCGCACAATGGTCGTTCGACTAGCCGCTCTCCCGGTTTGAAATGCCCTTCGATGATCGCGTCCCGCATACGTTCCTGCACGATGTCCCGCAGGGTCAAGGGCGGTTGTTCTATTCTGGAAAGCGCGGGTGTGGTCATAGCTGCGGTGATATCAATGAGGGTGTTTCGGCGCAATGGGATTGACTGATGGTATTATGGTATACCATAAATCAAATCGAGAATCGAACCATAGGGTGCAGCCATGCCAGCCGAAATCCGAAAAACGCTTCTTCATGTTGAAAACACTCTGATCGAAGGGGGCAGGGTGGCTGAGCGCCCCTTGAAGATGATCGCAGCCGTCTCGGTTATCCGAAATCCGTGGGCAGGTCGGGGTTTCGTCGAGAATCTGAGGCCTGAGATCAGCGATTGCGCGCCGGGACTGGGCAAGCTGCTGACTGAGATGGTGTTGGACGCCGCCGGAGGGGGCGACAAGGTTGAGGGCTACGGAAAATCCGCCATAGTTGGTGTGAATGGTGAAGTTGAGCATGCCTCGGCGTTGATCCATACGCTTCGGTTCGGGAACCATTATCGCGAGGCGGTAGGCGCTAAATCCTATCTTGCGTTCACCAACACACGCGGTCCGGCCAATGCGCCGCTGCAGATACCGCTGATGGACAAGAACGATGGCGGTCGGCGCAGTCACTATCTGACTATTCAGTTGTCTGTTGCGGACGCGCCGGCACCGGATGAGATCGTGGTGGCGCTTGGTGCCTCGGTCGGTGGGCGTCCGCATCACCGGATCGGTGATCGCTATCAAGACCTGAAAGAGTTGGGCCATGACGTTGACAACCCTGCAGCTGTCTGAACCCTACGGAACGCTAAGCTATCGTGAAGCGGGGTGCGGAAAACCGGTGGTGTTGATCCACGGGGTCGGGATGCAATCCGCGGCCTGGGGGCCGCAGGTTGATGTGCTGTCGGAAACGCATCGTGTGATTGCTGTGGACATGCCGGGGCATGGAGGATCGTCCCGATTGCCTGAGGGCGCGCAACTGCCTGCCTTCGTCGAATGGCTCTGGGCGGCTCTGGCAGCTTTGAACCTTGGACGCGTAAGTCTCGCCGGTCACTCCATGGGTGCGCTTGTCGCCGCAGGCTACGCAGTTAGCTATCCTGATGCTGTCGAGCGGGTGGCGCTGTTGAACGGTGTATATCTCCGATCCCCCGAGGCGCGTGCAGCGGTGGAAACGCGCGCGGATCAGATTGGCAGCGGGTGTTTCGATCTTGAGACACCTCTGAACCGCTGGTTTGGTAATAGTCCGATAGAACAGGCTGCGCGGAAGGACGTGGAAGGCTGGTTGGTTAAAGTCGATCCAGTTGGTTATGCAACGGCCTACAGCGCATTTGCGCGCGGGGATCGGACCTATGCCGACCGTTTGGGCGACATCGCTTGCCCATTTCTTGCGATCACCGGGGATGGAGACCTGAATTCGACGCTTGAAATGTCTGATAACATGGCCGCAGCCGCCCCCATGGGGCAATCAGTGGTCATCGAAGGACATCGGCATCTGGTCAACCTAACCGCTCCGGAGCAGGTGAATGCGGCCCTGAAAGACTGGCTTAGGTGGGAGGCAAACGATGACAGAGATTGATCCACGCGACCTGCGCAATGCGTTTGGCGCTTTCATGACGGGCGTGACCGTGGTTACGACACACGACCCCGATGGCAGACCGCTGGGGTTCACGGCGAACTCGTTCACCTCGGTCTCGCTTGATCCGCCTTTGGTTCTGGTCTGCCTTGCGAATACATCACGCAACTACCACGCCTTTGCCGGTGCGGGAGGCTTTGCCGTCAACGTGTTGTCCGAGGCGCAAAAAGAGGTTTCAAACACATTCGCCCGACCGGTCGAGGATCGTTTTTCAGCGGTTGATTGGCGGCCCGGACCGCATGGTGCACCGATTTTTGACGGTGTCTCGGCCTGGTTTGACTGTTCGATGTTCAAAACCGTTGAGGCAGGCGATCATCTGATCCTGATGGGCAAGGTCGAAGCCTATGCGAACAATACCCATCCGGGCCTCGGCTATGCGCGGGGCGCTTATGTCACGCCAGCGGCAGAAGCCGAGGCGTTGAACAATCGCGCCAACCTGATGGTCTCGGCCCTGATTGCGCATCAGGGAAGGGTCTTGTTGGTCGAGACCGAAGGCGGTTCGTTCGCTTTGCCCGAAGTCAAAGTCGGCAAAGACGGTGCATCAGCAGCCCTTCGGCGATTGATCGACACCAATGGGGTCGAGGCTGAGGCAGGGTTCATCTATTCCGTTTACGAAGACGAGACGCGCGAAACCCAGCATATCTCATTCTTGTGTCAGGCCAGTGGGGAAGCTGCGGAGCAGGGCGCGTTCCATGACCTCGATGCACAGACGCTTGCTGCTTTGGCCGACCCGGTGGTGCGCACGATGTTGCAGCGTTTTGCAGTTGAAAGCCGAATGGGGAATTTCGGGGTGTATTTTGGTAATCAGGACAGCGGTACCATCCGACCTGTCTCATCAGAGGGTTGAGCGATGAAGTTTTCGTTATTTGCTCATATGGAGCGCATTTCTGCGGATGAAGATCAGAAGAAGATCTATGATGAGTTCATTGAGCTGTGCAGGATCGCCGATCAGGGCGGGATGCATGCAATCTGGACGGGTGAACATCATGGTATGAATTTCACCATCGCGCCAAACCCGTTTCTGAGTTTGGTGGACGTCGCGCGTCACACCAACAATGTGCGGCTGGGGACGGGGACCGTGATCGCACCATTCTGGCACCCGATCCGACTGGCCGGTGAGGCGGCGATGACCGACATCATCACTGATGGACGGCTTGAGGTGGGTATCGCGCGCGGGGCGTATTCCTTTGAATACGAGCGCCTGATGCCGGGTATGGATGCCTGGGAAGCCGGTCAGCGCATGCGCGAGCTTGTGCCTGCTGTGAAGGCGCTTTGGGAGGGCGATTACGAGCATGAAGGAGAGTTCTATCAGTTTCCCAAAACCACCTCGGCACCGCTTCCATTGAGGCTCGAAGGCCCTCCGATCTGGATTGCGGCTCGTGATCCGAACAGCCACGAATTTGCAGTCGCGCAGGGATGCAATGTACAGGTGACGCCGTTGTGGAAGGGTGATGCTGAAATCTCGGACCTGATGGAAAAGTTCAACGCGGCTTGTGTAAAACATTCAGACCAACCACGCCCGAAGATCATGTTGCTGCAGCACACCTATGTGGCAGACAGCGATGAGGACGCCCAATTAGGGGCTGTCGAGCTGAACCGGTTCTACTGTTATTTCGGGGCGTGGTTCATGAATCAGCGCGAAATCTCTCATGGACTAATCGAGCCACTTACCGACGAAGAGATCGCCGCCCATCCGTTCTACAGCCCCGAGGCCATGGCACGGGACCTCGTGATCGGTACCCCTGATAAGGTCATCGAACGGCTGAAAGGGTATGAGGCATTGGGCTATGATGAATATGCGTTTTGGATCGACAGCTCGATGTCGTTTGAGCGAAAAAAAGCCTCGCTTGAGCGGTTTATCAATGATGTGATGCCCGCGTTTGCCTGATCACCTTAAGGGAAAGACATATGCAAAGCTTCCAGCACTATATCGGTGGTCAGTTCGAAGACGCGACCCAGCATTTCGATAGCATCGACCCGGCGACAGGCAACCCGTGGGCCCGGATGCCCGACGCCACCGTTGACGATGCAAACCGCGCGGTGGATGCGGCTGAGCGAGCATTTGTCTCGGTTGAATGGGCCCAAATGACTGCCAGCGCGCGGGGTAAGCTTCTGATGCGCCTCGCCGATCTGATTGCTGAGAACGCGCCGCGACTGGCGGAACTGGAAACGCGCGACACCGGAAAGATCATCCGCGAAACAACCGCGCAGATCGCTTATGTGGCTGAATATTATCGGTATTATGCTGGGCTTGCCGATAAGATCGAAGGCGCACACCTGCCCATCGACAAACCGGATATGGAGGTCTGGCTGCGGCGCGAACCCGTGGGTGTTGTTGCGGCAGTCGTGCCATGGAATTCTCAGCTGTTTCTGTCGGCGGTCAAAATTGGGCCTGCATTGGCTGCAGGTTGTACAGTGGTCCTCAAGGCCAGCGAAGATGGTCCTGCGCCGATGCTGGGATTTGCGCGTATCTTCGATCAGGCCGGATTCCCCAAGGGTGTCCTGAGTGTCATCACGGGCGGCCCCGAAGTGGGCGCCACGCTGACAAGCCATCCCAAAGTGGCGCATGTGGCGTTTACAGGCGGGCCTGAGACGGCCCGTCATATCGTGCGCAATTCAGCAGAGAATCTGGCCTCGACGTCGTTGGAACTGGGTGGCAAATCCCCATTCATCGTATTTGACGATGCCGATCTGGAAAGTGCGGCGAACGCTCAGGTCTCGGGGGTGTTTGCAGCGACCGGGCAAAGCTGCGTTTCAGGATCTCGTCTTGTGATACAGGCCGGGATCAAGGACGCCTTTCTGGCGCGCCTGAAAGAAAAGGCCGAAGCGATTGTCATCGGCGCGCCTGACAAGATGGAGACCGAGGTCGGACCGCTTTGCACCGCGCGTCAACGAGACTGGGCCGAAGCGTTGATTGCTCAATCAATTGAGCAGGGCGCGAAACTGGTGACCGGGGGGCAGGCTCTGGATCGCGATGGGTATTACTTCGCGCCAACCATTCTGGATTGTGACGCCGCCCCAAACGCGGCCTGCCTGAGCAATGAGTTCTTTGGCCCCGTGCTTTCAGTCATCAGTTTCGAAGATGAGGCCGAGGCCATCGCCATTGCCAATGACACGCAATATGGTCTGGCCTCCGGGCTGTTTACCCGAGACCTCACCCGCGCCCATCGCATGATCCGGGCCATTCGGGCGGGGATCGTCTGGGTGAACACCTATCGTGCGGTTAGCCCGATCGCGCCGTTTGGGGGCCATGGGCTGTCAGGTCACGGGCGCGAAGGTGGGATCGAAGCCGCGCTGGACTATACAACCGTCAAAGCCGTTTGGCTTCGGACCAGCGATGAGCCGATCCCGGATCCGTTTGTCATGCGCTAGAGCGGGCTACTTGCCCTTCCAGACCGGGTCGCGCTTTTCGGCAAAGGCCTTCGCGCCTTCCAACTGGTCTTCGCTTGCATAAAGCACATCAACCGTACGCAACTGGCGCTTGGTGATGCGGTTCATGGTGTCTTGGAACTTGGCATCTTCAGCGTCACGCACGATCTCTTTGATCGCCGCATAGACAAGTGGCGGCCCCGAGGCGAGCAGGCGCGCTAGTTCCCAGGCGCGATCCATCAATTGATCGGCCGCGATGATCTCATTCACCAGCCCCCAACGATTGGCCTCTTCGGCATCGAACCAGCGGCCAGTCAGCAGCAACTCCATCGCGATGTGATAGGGAATGCGCTTGGGCAGCTTGACACTCGCCGCATCGGCCACCGTGCCTGAACGGATCTCGGGTAACGCAAAAGTGGCGTGATCAGCGGCCAGGATCATGTCTGCGGATAGAGCAAGTTCCAACCCGCCACCGCAGGCGATGCCATTAACGGCCGCGATGACCGGTTTGTTCAGGTCACGCAGTTCCTGCAGGCCGCCAAAGCCGCCAACACCATAGTCCCCATCGACCGCATCGCCTTCGGCGGCGGCTTTCAGGTCCCATCCCGGGCAGAAGAACTTCTCACCTGCACCTGTCAGGATGGCCACGCGCAACTCAGGATCGTCACGGAATTCGGCAAAGACATCGCCCATGATCCGGCTGGTGACCAGGTCGATCGCATTGGCCTTGGGCCGGTCCAACGTCACCTCAAGGATCGCCCCTTCGCGGCGGGTTTTGATCGGGTCCATTTCTCAGGCCTTTCTGATAAGGGCGTCCACGGCTACCGCCTTGTCGGGCGTGCAGAGGAGCGGGTTAATCTCGACCTCGCCAAGCGTGTCGGCATTTTGCATGACATAGACCTGAACGGCCTCAATCGCGGTGATGATCGCATCCATATCAGCCGCCGGTTGGCCGCGATAGCCCGCCAGCAGCGGCGCGATCTTCAGTTTGCCAAGGGCGGTTCGGATTTCATCGGAGGTACAGGGCAGCAGCAGCGATGCGGTATCACGCAGCACTTCGGTCAGGACGCCACCAGCACCCAGAGTCAGCACAAATCCATGCGCCGGATCGCGGACCACCCCGATAAGCAGTTCGGCGACCGTTCCGGCAATCATTTCTTCGATCAGTATCTCGCTCGTTCCGATCTCGGCTGCAACCTCAGCGACGTCCTCGGCCTGAACGCCCAGCCGAACGGCGGCATGCTCGGACTTATGTGCAAGACCAACGCCTTTGACCGCGAAAGGTGCATCCATTTCCTGCGCCGCTGCACGTGCCTCGTCTGGCCCACCGATCGTGCGGTTCTGCGGGATGCGCAGACCGCATTGGGCCAGAGCCTTTTTGGATTCACCTTCGGTGAGCGTCCGGTTGGCCTCGGTTATGCCCGGCAGCCAAACGGGGATTGCCGAGGGTGCTGCGATCTGCCCTGCCGCGCGGATGGCGGAGAGCGCTTCGGCCAGCCCCATGAAAGGCACGACACCTCCGTCCACGAGCTCTTGCGCGACGTCTTCGGGCAAAAGCTCGGGCAGCGTAGCTGCGATGGCGAACCGAGCGCCGGTTTCAGCGCGCACCCTCAGGGCCGCCCGCGTGGCGCAGATCCAATCGGTCGCGTCGGTGTTCGGGTAGTCGACAATCGAGACCGTCAGGTCAATGTCGTCGCCGGTCATGCCGGACCAGGCCTTCGCCATCGCCTCTTCGTCACGCCAGATATAGGTATGGTAATCCAGCGGATTGTTCAGCGCGACCATGGGGCCAAGCGCATCGCGCAGATGGGTTTTCTTTTTATCGGACAGACATGGGAAAGTCAGACCTGTACCAACGGCCATGTCGGCGATCAGACTGGCCTCACCGCCAGAACAACTGATCGAGGCGATGTTGCGGCCTGACAGCGGGCCATAGCAATGCAGCAGTTTTAGCGTTTCAAGGAAATCGGGCAGGGCGGACAGGCGCGGGATGCCGAGACGTTCAAGCAGGGCTTGCGCGCCTGCATCGCTGCCTGCCAAAGAAGCCGTGTGCGATACGGTTGCGGCCTGTGCCTGCTCGGACGCACCGACTTTGAGGGCTACCAGCGGAATGCCTTTGCGGTATGCTTTGGCAGCCAGAGCTTCCCACTCACGAATGTCCTTGAAACCTTCGACATGCAGCCCAACTGCAGTGACGCGTGGGTCGTCTAACAGAGCCGAAGCGATCCGGGCCTGACTGGTCTGTGCCATGTTCCCGCAGGCCACCATATAAGCAATTGGCAGCGCACGTTTTTGCATGGTCAGGTTGATCGAGATGTTCGAGCTTTGCGTCAGGATCGCAACGCCCTTATCGACAGGCGTAGCCCCATGCTGGTCCGGCCACAGCAAGGCTCCGTCCAGTGCATTGATGAAGCCATAGCAGTTCGGCCCCAGAATAGGCATGTCACCTGCAGCGGAAATCAGTTGCTGTTGCAGGTCGCCACCGGTTTCATCCTCTGCGGCTGCTTCCGAGAAGCCAGATGCGAAACACACCGCACCGCCGGCCCCCATGCTGGCCAATAGCTGAACCGCCTCAATCGTGGCGTGCCGGTTGATGCCGATGAAAACCGCATCCGGTGCCTCGGGCAGGTCTTCCAGACGGCCATAGACCTTGTGACCCGCAACATCAGCAGCCTTGGGATGCACAGGCCAGATGTGGCCCGCATAGCCCATGCGTTCAGATTGCTGAATGACTTGCTGACACCACGCGCCACCGCCAATCACAGCGATGGATTTGGGCCGCAGCAGCCGGGTGAGATCTTTGCTCATCGTCAGGCGCCCAGTGGACGCAGAAGATCGCGGCTGATGATGTGGCGTTGAATTTCGCTGGTGCCATCCCAGATGCGCTCGACCCGCGCGTCGCGCCAAAAACGCTCGATGGGGAAGTCATCCATCAGGCCCATACCGCCAAATATCTGCAACGTTGTGTCGGTGACACGTGCCAGCATTTCCGAGGCGTAGAGCTTGGCCGACGCGATTTCTCGGTTCGAGGGCAGATTTTCATCCAGACGCCACGCTGCAGAGAGGGTCAGCCAATCGGCGGCATCGATCTCGGTGATCATGTCGGCGATCTGGAAGCCTACACCCTGAAACTTGCCGATCGGCTGGCCGAATTGCTTGCGCTCGGCAGCGTAGTTCAGCGCATAGTCAAAGCAGCGACGCGCGCGCCCGACCGAAAAGGCCGCAACCGTCAGTCGGGTTGCGTAAAGCCATTCGTTCATCACGGCAAAGCCGCCATCCACCTCGCCCAGCACCTGCGCGTCAGGCAGGCGGCAATTGTCGAAATACAGAATGTAGTTCTTGTAACCCTTATGACTGACCGAGTTGTATCCCTCGCGCACCTCGAAGCCGGGTGTGCCGCGATCTACAAGGAACGTAGTGATCCGCTTTTTCGGCCCCTTCGGCGTCTCGTCGACGCCGGTGGCGATGAAGACGATGAAGAAATCCGCGTGTTCCGCGCCCGAGATGAAGTGTTTTGAGCCGTTGACAACCCAGTCCCCGCCGTCGCGCACGGCCTGACATTTCATCCCCCGCACGTCCGATCCCGCATCCGGTTCGGTCATCGCTAGCGCGTCCATCTTTTCGCCGCGCACGGCGGGCAGAAGGTAACGCTCGCGCTGTTCATCGTTACACGCCATCAGGATGTTCTGCGGGCGGCCAAAGAAATGGGTCAGCGCCATCGAGCCGCGACCCAGCTCGCGTTCGACCAGCGTGAAATCGAGATGCGACAAACCCGCGCCGCCAACCTCTTCCGGGAAGTTGCAGGCGTAGAACCCCAGATCGATGCACTTTTGTTTGATCTGTTCGCCCAGCTCGTTCGGGACCTGGCCGGTTCGTTCAACCTCGGCCTCATGCGGGTAGATTTCGTTCTCGACAAAGCTGCGAACAGTCGAGACGATCATTTCCTGTTCTTCGGACAAACCAAACTGCATGGTGCGTGTTCCCTTGATATCTGGTTGCCGATGAAACGAGATTGTCTGACTCGATGACATGCAGTATTCGTCAAATATCATGCGGGAATAGAAAAAGTTGACGCAGAGATATAACATTCTGCTGTTTGACGGGTTTTCGAACCACTGTCTGGCCAGTTTGGTTGAACCGCTGCGCGCGGCAAATACTCTGGCGGGGCAGAAGCTTTATGCGTGGCGATTCTATTCGCCGGATGGCGCATCGGTCCAAAGCTCTAGCGGATTGCGGGTGACGCCGGATGGCGCGCTGGGGATTGAGACCGGCAATACGCTGGTCGTCATGCCTTCTTACGGATATCTCGACCTTGCAATGCCCGAGACGTTGCGGGCTCTGCGGCGAGCGGCGACCCGGCATGTTAACCTGGCGGGTTTGGATACGGGTAGCTGGCTGCTCGCCCGTGCTGGCCTATTGGAAGGTCACCGCGCGACCATTCACTGGGATGAGCTTTCGCGGTTCGAAGAGGCCTTTCCTGAGGTCGATGCCGTGCAGGAACGCTATGTGATCGATCGCAACCGGATCACCTGTTCCGGCGCGATGGCGGCTTATGATTTGGCAACGGCACTGATCCTTGCGGACCACGGCCCGCTTTTATCGATGGAGGTCGCACATCTGTTGATGAACCGCGGTGAACCGGGCGCCGCTGCACCGCCGATGAAGTCCGGAGATAGTTTGGTGAACCGCGTTCTGAACATCATGCAGAAATCACTCGAGACGCCAGTGCAGATCAAGGAGATCGCACGGCAGCTGGGTTGTTCGCAGAAGAAGATCGAAAGCCGGGTACAAGCTGAGCTGGGAACAACGCCGCAGGCGCTCTACCGTCGCCTGCGTCTGAACCTGGCACGTAACCTGGCGACCGAGACGCAGCAATCGGTGGCCGAGATCGCCAGCCGATGCGGATATGAAAACGCGAGCGCTATGACACGGGCGTTTCGGTCTGAATTCGGGCTGACGCCGACGGCCTATCGGAATAGTGGGCAAGGTCAGGCGCGCATTCGCGAGAATTCCGGGTCGTAGGGTGAGGGCGTAATGACCTCTGCCTCGACAATCTCGCCGCACAGGTCGAGTTGCATTCGGCTGCCGGGGGCCGCGAAATCCGGCTCAACGAAGCCATAGGCAAGGTTCAATCCGGTACGGTGACCCCAATCACCTGACGTGATCGTGCCCACGACTTTGCCTGACGAGATCAAAGATGCGCCGCCATGCGCAGGCGCGTGGGTTGCGTCGATCTGCAGATTGACCAGCTTCTTGCGTGCGCCCTCCGCTTGACGTTTCATCAATGCGTCCCGGCCAATGAAGTCACCTTTGTTCAGCCTGATAAATCGGTCCAAACCGGTCTCGAATGGATCAAATTCGGTCAGCAGATCGGCTTTCCAGTGCAAAAAGCCCTTTTCCATCCGCATCGAATCCACCGCTCGCGCTCCGAACAGCTTCAACCCATGCGCGTTCCCGGCCTGCCGCAGGGCGAGGTAGGCCGCATAAAGTGAACCATTGGGGACGTGGATTTCATATGCCAATTCGCCTGAGAAGCTGATGTTCAGCACCGTAGCCGGAGCGATGCCGACAAAACACTCGCGCACGGACAGCCAGGGGAAGCTGTCGCGGGACCAGTCGCCGCGCGCGCAGGCTGACAAGACATCACGTGCTTTGGGGCCCGCGAGCACCAGAATGGTCTGATCATTGGTCAGTGCTTTCAGCTGCACATCCTCTTCGTCAGACAGATGTGCCTGCAACCAGTCCATATCGTGATATTCACTGGCCGCGGCCGAGCCGTACCAAACCCGCGCCGGGCCACGATCACTGGCGGGCAGGTTGGCGATGGTGGCCTCAGCCTTGACCATGCCATGGTGGTTGAGCAGATAGCCTAGCCCCACGCGCCCTTCGCGCTTTGTCACCGCACCGCAGAGCATCCGGTCGAGAAACTTGTGACGATCCGCGCCCGTGATCTCGATACGGTTGAAGCCGTTGACTTCGGTCAGGCCGACATTGGTTTGAATGTTCTGAACCTCGGCTGCAACCAGATCAAAGGCCTCATCGAAATTGAAACTCAGCGAGGGATGAAACTCGGGTGACGGCTTGACGTAATCAACCCGTTCCCACCCGTTCACAACAGTGAATTCTGCCCCTTCGGCTGCGAAAACAGGCATCAACGGTGTAGTCTTGGCCGGGCGGCCCGCGGGGCGGTGTTCATAGGGGAAGTGAAAGCGGAATTCGTTCTGGTAGTCCTCGATGGCTTTCAGCGCGGTTAGTTCCACATTCGTGTGACCTGTGAAACGGCGCGGGTCGAGGCACCATGTGTCATAGCAGGCCTCACCATGCACGATCTGCTGCGCCAGCAGCCAGCCATGGCCGCCACCTTCGCCCAACCCTGCGCGCAGACCAATGATGCAGAAGGCGTTGCGTTTGCCGGGGATCGGGCCGACCAGCGGCGCGCCGTCAATCGTGTAAGTGATGGGGCCGTTGACGACGGTGTGAATTCCCACCTCCATCAGCGCGGGCATACGGGCAAAGGCGCCTTCCAGCACATCGGTGACCCGGTCCAGATCATCCGGACACAAGGCGTTGACGAAGTTTGGATCAATCCCGTCCATGCCCCAGGTTTTGCAATCCTGTTCATAGAACCCGACCAGCAATCCGTTCTTTTCCTGACGGCAGTAGTAATCGCTGATCGGACAGCGCAGCAGGGGCATCCGGTGCCCCGCTTCGCGGATAGTCGGGATTTCTTCGGTCAGAAAATACTGATGCTCCATCGATGCGACAGGGTGGTGCACGCCCATCATGGCACCGACCTCGTTCACACGATACCCGCAGGCGTTCACCACGATATCGCAGTCAATGTCACCATGTTCGGTGTGCACGGTCCATGTGTCGTCCTTATGCTGGGTCAGCGCAGTGACCGGCGTGTTCCGATATACCTCGGCCCCGGCTTTGCGTGCGCGGCGGGCCAAGGCCTGACACAACTGCGCCGGGTCTATGTCGCCATCCAGCGGATCCCAGAGCCCGCCCAGCAGGTTCTCGGTTGAGATCAACGGATGACGGCGGGCGCATTCTTCGGCGTCGATCACCTCGAAATGAACATTCATCCCGCGCGCCATGGACGCGAAATGTCGATATCCCTGCATCTGCTCCGGCGTATTGGCCAGCCGGATACCACCGTCGCCGTGATGGTAGTTGATCGGATAATCCGGGTCCTCGGCCAGTTCCTTGTACAGGTTGATCGAATGGGTCTTGAGCCCGACCATGGTCTGATTCATGCCGAAATTGGTCACTTGCGCAGCAGAATGCCAGGTTGTGCCGCTGGTCAGCTCGTTGCGCTCAACCAGTACAACATCGCTCCATCCTTCACGGGTCAGGTGATAGAGCGTTGAGCATCCGGCGATGCCGCCTCCGATGACAACCACCTTGGTACGCGATTTCATGCAAGAACCCTCCGGCTGGTTTTCCGGAATTAGTCCGGCGCATGTGTGGGTTTTCAAGCGATTGGGCGTTTTTACGCAGAATATCGAAGATTGATCTTGAGATAATCGTAGAAAGGTAATTCCCGTTGAATCCGGACAGTCGAGATCCTTTGAATAAAGTCATTACATCATGTTGAAAGGACTGCGATGGAAGCGCGGCAGGGAAAGCGGGCAGGGCGAAAGGGCCGTCTTGCACAACGGGCGGAAAAGCCTGCGCTTGATCCGTGCCCACCGGGACAGCCCGGCGGCAGTTATAAACCCCTGACCGACGCTGAGCTGCAGCGTATTTATTCCACCGCGCTCGATCTGCTCGACAGGTTGGGAATGGGCGAGGTGCCGCCGCGGCTGCACGCAGATCTTTTGGCGATCGGTGCGCGCGACACTGGCGAGGGTAGGGTGACCTTCTCGCCGCAGCTTGTAGAGCAAGCCATCGATCAGGCCGCCAAAACCTTTGTGCTTCACGGGCGGGATGAGACGCGTTCGATCGAGGTGGGCGGCAATCGCGTGCATTTCGGAACCGGTGGGGCGGCGGTTCAGACGCTTGATCCGGACACGGGCCTCTATCGCCCGTCGACCCTGCAGGATTTGCATGATTTCACACGGCTTCAGGATGTGTTGGCCAATGTCAGCTGGTTTACCCGCTGCTGCGTTGCCACTGACGTACCTGAGACCTTCGATCTGGACGTAAACACCGCTTATGCGCTGATAAAGAACACCACCAAGCCTACGGCAACTTCCTTCACATTGGCCGCGCATGTCGCCCCCATCGTCGAGATGTTGGACATCGCCGCAGGTGGCCCGGGCGAATTCTCGAAACGCCCTTTCATGAAGGCGCATATCAGCCCCGTGATCTCGCCGATGCGCTATGGTGAAGATGCGGTAGATGTCGTCTATGCCTGTGTCGAACACAATATCCCAATGTCTTGTATCACCGCCGCGCAGGCGGGGGCCACGGCACCTGCGACTTTGGCTGGGTTTCTGGCCCAATCTCTGGCCGAGACCTTGGCCAGCCTGGTGATGGTTCACGCAATCCAACCCGGATTTCCGATGGTGTTCTCTAACTGGCCTTTGGTGATCGACCTGCGTACCGGCGCGTTTTCGGGTGGGAGTGGTGAAACCGCGGTGCTGAACGCTGCCTCTGCTCAATTGTCGAACTGGTTGGGGCTGCCTTCGGGCGTGGCCTGTTCGATGACAGACGCGAAAGCCATAGATGCGCAATACGGGATGGAGAAGGGGCTGACCTCGATGGCCGCAGCGCTGGCGGGCGGTAATCTGATCTACGAAAGTTCGGGCATGACGGCGTCCCTGTTGGGGGCGAGCTTCGAGGGCTTTGTGCTTGATGACGAAATGCATTCGAACACCTATCGCGCCCTGAGGGGCATCGAGGTGACCGACGACAATCTGGGCTTTGACGCTATTTGCGAGGCGGTTTTGGGCGAGGGACATTTTTTGGGTGGGCAGCACACCTTCGCTGCGATGGAACGGGATTATTTTTACCCGTCATTAGCCGACCGGGACGAGCCCCGGACATGGGCCGAAAATGGTGCGCTTGATGCCTGGTCCCGTGCGCGCCTGAAGGCGCAGGAAATCTTGCGGGATCACCGCCCCAACTATCTGACGCCCAAGCAGGACCGCCTGATCCGAGCGCGCTTCAATATCCTTTGAGCACGGCCGGATTACTCAACCAGATCGAAACGATCAGTGAGCCAAGGGTTATCCGCATGAAGGGGCGCAAGGATGCGATCCCGGATCAGCGCGCGGGTTTTGGTGTCGACCAGCTCAATCACCGAGCGGGAACAATCCGGTGTCGCAACCAGGGCAAGCGTGCGTGAAAAGCTCTTTCCCGGGAAGGGGTGCATTTTCAGCTTTGGCTGAAACCGTTTGGCGCGCGAATACAAGAGTGGTGTCGTGATGGTCCAGCCGGCCCCGGCCGAAACCATGGACATCAGGGTCTGATTGTTGCTGCACTCAAACCTGTGGGGCGGGGAAAACCCCATCCGGCGCAATTGCGATTCAATCTGCCGCGCAATGATGAGCGAATTGGAAAACCGCAGGAACGGCAATTTCGTGCGCCCTTCGACGATATCGGTCAACGACTCGTCATTCACCTTTGGCAGAACGATGACAAACGGATCGCGTAAAAGGGGGCGGTCCCGAAGATCTCGCATCTTTTCGGTGGGTGTGGTTGAGATTCCCACATCCAATTGCCGGTCGCGCAACATCTCGATGATCGCGTGGCTGGAGTCTGTGTGATATAGAAAATCGCAGGCGGGCATGTTGGCCGACAGGTATACGGCCAGCTCGGGAATAATGTCGCTGTCAAAATCCTCGATTGTGCCAAAGCGCAGATAGCTGGCCTCGGCAATGCTGCCTGCCGAGGCTTCGGCCTTGGCCTTGCGGATCAGATGCAGCGCGTCATCGATATTGCGCAGGAAGACATGGCCCTTTGGCGTCAGCACCATTGGGCGGCGCGCATGATTGAACAACTCGACGCCAAGATGATCCTCGAGATTGCGCAAGTGGTGCGAGATTGTGCTGATGGTCAGTCCGGTTTCCTTCGCTGCCGCCTGCAGCGAGCCTTTCTGCGCGCAGATCTGAAACAATTCCAGCCACTTGAGGCTGAGGTCCTTGGGAGCAGTCTGGCGTGGCATCCGAGTCGTCTCGTTGGAGTTTGGTTAACTATGATCAAACTATGAGAGTCTTGCTATCAAAATTTCTCAAATCAGATCGCATGACGACTGCCCCTATGTCGTAACAGGAGTGACGGCCTCGTGTTTGGACAAACGCATCTCAGCGGCGCGCGCATGGCCCTCCATACCCTCCATTCGGCTGATCCGGGCAGTGCGTCGGGCCAGCTCGTGCGAGGCCATAGGCGTGCAACGTTGCCACGTCACCGTCTTGGTAAATTTGTGGACGGACAGGCCTCCGGTATAGCGCGCGGCGCCGCTGGTCGGCAGCACGTGGTTCGGACCCGAAGTTTTATCGCCGAATGATACGGTCGTCTCGGCCCCAAGAAACAACGAGCCATAGGCCGACAGCTGATCCAGCCACCAGTCCAGATCCTCGGCCATGACCTGCAGGTGTTCCGGCGCGTAGTCATCTGCCACTCGGGCCGCCTCCTCTCGCGTGTCACATAGGATCACTTCGGCCCGATCCCGCCATGCCAACCGCGCGGCTAAGGCATTGGATTCAGGCAGGCTGTGGATCAACGCATCCACGCGCGCAATCACCCCGTGTGCCAGCGCCTTGTCGGTGCTGACGAGCCAGACCGGGCTGTCCATGCCATGCTCGGCTTGACTAACCAGATCCCACGCAACAGTTTCGACGGATGCGGTGTGATCCGCGATCACCAGAGAATCCGTAGGCCCGGCGAACATATCGATACCCACCTTGCCGAACAGCATCCGCTTCGCCTCGGCCACATAGGCGTTTCCGGGGCCGACCAGAATGTCCGCAGGTCGCGCTCTGAACAGTCCATGCGCCATGGCGGCAATCCCCTGAACGCCGCCAAGGTTCAGGATCAGGTCGGCCCCGGCGAGGTCCATCGCATAGACGATTGCATCGGGAATACCCGCCTCGGGGCGGGGCGGAGAGACCGCGGTGATATGAGGCACCCCGGCGACCTTGGCCGTTGTGATGGTCATCAGAGCGCTGGCAATATGGCTATATCTTCCACCGGGCACATAGCAGCCCGCGCTCGAGATCGGGATTTGCTTTTGCCCAGCGATCAGGCCCGGCATCACCTCGATCTCGCACTCTTGTACCGTGGTCATTTGTGCCTCGGCAAAGCGACGGATGTTGGCGTGGGCAAAGCGAATATCTTCTTTGACCGTATCGGGTACGCGGTCGCAGGCAGCTTTGCGCGCCGTCTCGGACAGGACGAAATCTCCGGTCCAGCCGTCGAGCTTTTCGGCATAGCGCCGCACCGCCTCTTCACCCTCGCGTTCGATGTTTGACAGCATGATCGACACGATGTCGTGGATATCGGTGTTCTCTGTTTCCGGGCGGGGTTCGGCGGTTTTCAGATAGGTGACGGCCATGAGGGTACCTCAACTGGGCAGGTAATGGGCGTGAATGGCGTTGGCCAGAACGTCGACGGTATCAAGGACGGGCACTTCCGAAGAAAGCGTACGCGTGAGGAGCGAAAACTCGGAACAAGCCACGAGCAGCAATTGGGCACCATGCCCGGTCAGGTCTGCCGTGGCGGCAGAGAGCGTTTCGTGTGTTGCCGGGATCGCCCCGTCTGCCTTGATTTGCCGGATTGCATTCAGCATCTGGTCTTCGTTTTTCGGCCAGAGCGCCGAAAGACCTACCCGCTCCAATGAAGCGTCGAACACTCCGGCTTTACGCATCGCCGGCGAGGCCAGGATGCCGAGGCATCCGCCGTCTGGCAGCGCCTGAGCCGCCTGTTCAATCGACAGATCGACCATGTGCAGAAATGGGATCGAGATCGCCTGTTCGATCTGCCCCGCATAATGATGCGCGGTATTGCAGGGCATGGCCAGTGCCGTCGCGCCCGATCGTTCCAGCCCCCGCGCCATGTTGGCCAGAACCGGGCCGGGATCAGCGCCGGTCCCTTCGATCAGATGGGCGATGCGTGAGGGGACCTGCGGGTTCATGTCGATCAGCAAGGGCAAATGATCCGCATCATCCTGCGCTTGCACCGTGCCCAGCAGGCGTTGTTGCAATAGGATTGTCGCCTCGGGGCCCATGCCGCCCAATATGCCCACGACCCGGCGGGTCATGCGGGAACCTGGTAGAAGACACTCGCCAGCATTTACAGATTGACCCAACGATCCGAGTGATCGAAAGCGAAATCATAACCGAACAGACCAACAGAACCTCCGGTATGGAGGAACACCAGACGCTCGCCTTTGAACGTGCCCTTCCGGGCCAGATCGATCAAACCTGCGGCACCTTTGGCGGAATAGACCGGGTCCAGCAGAATACCTTCAAGCTCCGCAAACATCCGGATCGCCTCAATCCCGCTTTCGGTCGGCAGACCGTAGCCTTCACCCACATAGTCCGTATTGGCCATCACATCTTCGCGGCTCACGACGCCTGAGCAGCCCAGTTTTTCAGCTGTCTTGCAGGCCAGATCATAGACCATATGTTCTTGCTTGGGTTGCGGTGCACGGGTGCCGATGCCCAGCACGGGGATGCCGGTGTTCATGGCGCAAAGCCCGGTTACCAGTCCGGCCTGCGTGCCAGAAGAGCCGGTGGCATGCACCACGCGGTCAATCTGCAAGTCAGCATCATTGGCCTGACTAACCATTTCCAACGCACAATTGACGTACCCCAGTGCACCCGTCGGGTTCGAACCGCCGCCAGGGATCACATAGACCTTGTGCCCCTCGGCGCGATTCTTTTCTGCGGCGCGCTCCATCTCGGCGGGCATATCGTGGCCACCGGGAAATTTCTCGGTCGTGGCACCATGCAGATGATCCAGCAGCACGTTGCCGTTATTGTTGTAATTGGCGTTGTTATAGCTGGTGCGGTCCTCCAGCAGGATATGACATTTCAAACCCAATCGGGCAGCAAAAGCTGCCGTCTGGCGCGCATGGTTGGACTGGGTTGCACCCTGCGTCATCACCATACCCGCGCCCTGTTCCAGAGCCTCACCAAACAGGAATTCAAGCTTGCGGGTCTTGTTGCCCCCGGTCGACATCCCGGTGCAGTCGTCGCGCTTGATCCAGATCTCGACCCCCAATGCGTCGGAAAGACGTTTCATCGGCTCCAGCGGAGTCGGCAGATGGGCAAGAAAAACGCGTGGGAAACGAGAAAGGTGCATCAAGCTGTCCTGATCTGAACCCTGAGCCGGTTGTGGGGTCAACGGGCGAATGGGTCATAGGTTGGATTTCGGGTTCGGCTGCAGCCAGACTATGGGCCGCATGTTCGAAGTTTATCAGAGCTTACAGCGCCCGTCGGTCAAGCATCGCGTTTCCGGTTTCGAAAAACCCGGAAGATAACTTCGATATTCCGCGATTGATTGAGGGTCGTTCATTCAGATGTCATCGGGAGGGTGCGAAAATCGTTCTTCAGCCACGAGAACTTCGCCGTCATTGGCTCGGTTACGTGCTGGCGGATCAGATTATACAAAGTGTTGTGCAGCAATCGTGTTGTGGTTGGTGGATAGACGCTGGTGGTAAACAGCGACACGGTCCGTGCGAAGCTTTTCCCGGGAAAGGGCACGGCGCGCGTGTCCTCGTGGAATCTGCGCGCGCGATAATAACTAGCAGCGGTCGTGACCGCCCAGCCACTGCCTTCGGCGACAAGCCCAATGATGGACTGATTACACTCAAGCTCGAACCGGTTCGGCAGGCTGATCTTGCTGCGGGTCAGCTGGCTTTCGATCAGTTTTCCAATGGTGTGGTCCCGAGAATACCGCAACAATGGCAAGGAGGTCTCTGAATCAAGCAGCTCTTCAACCGGGCCTTTGAACGAGGGTGGCAAAATCACAATGAACGGGTCTCTGAGCAGTGGAAATTCCATCAACCCCTCAGCATGACCTGAGGGGCGCGTGGCCACACCTGCATCCAGTTTCTGGGATTGCAACTTGTCTATGATTTCGTGGCTGGGGCGAGTGAAATGGCGGAAACTGCACCTCGGCAACGAAGCTGACAGATGCCGGAAAAGCTCGGGTGCGACCCGGCTGTCGAAGTCGTCGATCAGACCCAGCCGCAGATCAGTTGCGTGTTGCCAAGTACCCGAGCGTAGTTCAGCCTCGCCACGTTTCAGGGCCATCAACCCCTCCCGAACATGGCGCGAGAACACGGTTCCGGCAGGGGTCAGACCCATGGGGCGACGGCTGTGATCAACCAGTTCGACATCCAGCGCCTTCTCTAAGCTGCGCAGATGGTTCGACACGGTGCTGATCGACAAACCGGTTTCGGCCGAAACCTTCTGGATTGATCCAAGCTTGGAAATAAGTTGAAACACCTCCAGCCATCTGAGACTGAGTGATTTTTGTGGCATCCAAGCGCTCCTGATCTGCGACTGATTAGGCTAAAGCGAAACAAAGTTTCGCTTTTTCCGCAACAAGATTTTTATTTCACGATTCCGCCCGCCTGCGACTATGGTTTTCCCACTGTTTCGCAGGTCGAAGTTTCGCAATAATCGGGCTGACGAAACCAGCAGGGAGAAAGTAGTCAAAATGATCAAGAGAAAACTGCTCACAACCACCTTTGCCGGCATTGCTGCACTAACCGCTTCGCAAGCGGCGGCGCTGGATGAGATTACGGTTGCGTATTTCCTGGAATGGCCGATGCCGTTCCAATATGCCAAGGCCAACGGAACCTATGAAGAAGAGCTTGGTGTAAAGATCAACTGGGTGTCCTTCGACACTGGTACGGCGATGTCCGCAGCGATGGCGTCGGGCGACGTACAGATCGCGGTCAGCCAGGGCGTACCGCCCTTCGTGGTCACCACATCGGCAGGACAGGATATTCAGATCGTCGATGTCGCGGTCAGCTATTCGGACAACGACAACTGCGTCGTTGCAGAAGCGTTGGAGATCGACAAAGGCAACGCGGGCGAGTTGAACGGCAAGAAAGTTGGTGTTCCGATCGGTACGGCGGCGCATTACGGTTTCCTCTCCCAGATGGGTCATTTCGGCGTGGATGTTGGCTCGATGGAGATCGTTGATATGGCACCCGCGGATGGCGCGGCGGCCTTTGCGCAGGGCAACCTGGACATGGTCTGCGGCTGGGGCGGCGCGCTGCGTCGCATGGTCGAACATGGCAATATCCTGCTGACCGGCGCTGAAAAAGAAGAGCTTGGCATCCTGGTCTTCGACGTGACCAGCGCCCCGTCAGGCTTTATCGAGGAAGAGCCCGAGCTTCTGTCCAAGTTCCTGAAAGTCACCGCAGACGCCAATGCGAAATGGAATGCAGGTGACAGCAAGGACGAAATGCTGCCGGTGATCGCCAAGGATGCTGGTATGGACCCGGCGGATGCCGAGGCAACCATCGCCACCTTCTCCTTCCCATCGGTCGAAGAGCAGTTGTCCGAGAAATGGCTGGGCGGCGGCGCGCAGGACTTCATGAAGGGTGTGGCCAACGTTTTCGTTTCGGCAGGCAGCATCGAGTCCGCGCTGGACTCGTATGATGGTGCCGTGAATGCAGCACCACTTGCGGCGGCAGGTAACTAAAACTCACAAGTCGCCATTTAAGACCGGCCCCACAGAGGGCCGGTCAACAGATATGCACGCAGGAAGGATACAGGATGCCTGAACTGGACATTGTCGATTTGTCCATGCGTTTCGACCTACCCAACGGCTCATCGGTACAGGCACTACAGGATGTTTCGCTCAGCCTGAAAGAAGGCGAGCTGATGTCGGTGCTTGGCCCATCGGGCTGCGGCAAGACCACGCTTCTCAATATCGTCGCGGGATTTTTGGCCCCTACATCGGGTAAAATCGAACTGAACGGTCACCTCGTCGAAGGACCGGACGCTGAACGTGGAATGGTTTTCCAGAAAGGCGCCTTGTTCGAATGGATGAACGTGCGCGAGAATGTCGATTTCGGTCCCCGTATGAAAGGGATGCCTAAGGCCGAACGCGACCAGATCTCGGATCATCTGCTCGAAGTCGTGGGTTTGCAGGATTTCAAGGACAAGGCGGTCTACGAATTGTCTGGCGGTATGCAACAGCGCGTGGCGCTGGCGCGGTGTTTGGCCAACGAGCCGGACGTTATCCTGATGGACGAACCTCTGGGCGCTCTGGACGCGCTGACGCGCGAAAAGATGCAGGGCCTTGTTCTGAAACTCTGGAAAGAAACCGGCAAGACGATCATTCTGATCACCCACTCGGTCGAAGAGGCCCTTTTGCTGGGCGAGCGTCTGATCGTGATGGCGCCCAGACCCGGACGAATTCACCGCGAATACAACCTGCCGTTCGCCGAGCGCGGCGTGAACGCGGATCTGCGGGACGTGAAGAAATCCGAAGGGTTCGCAGAAAAACGCGATGAGATTCTCTCGATGATCTGGGAGATGGAAGAAGAAATTATGGGTCGGACGGAGCAGGCATCATGATTGTACTTCTGTTTTATATTGGCCTGTTTGGCGGCGCGTTCTTCATCGTCTACGCGATGCGTCGGGGATTGCAGTCACGTCAGGACTTCACCAGCCTGAAAACAGTAACTTTTGGCGATGAAAGCGCGGTTCGTGCAGATCGGGCGGCGTCAATCATCTCGGTCCTCGTGATCTTTGTGATCTGGGCCGCGTTCACGGGGTCAAAACTGTTCCCGATCCATGTGCCGGGCCCCTTTGTAGGCGAAACGCAATTCACCTACACTTTGGAGAATGCGGATGGCACCACGGACGAGGCGACCGTCTTTGTCCGCGTCCCCTCATTTGGTGAAGAGGCTGAGAAGTTCGAGGTTGAGCCCGGAAGCGGTTTTGCCAAGGATGATGCCTTTGCGGCACCTGCGGGCCGGTCTTCGACCATTCTGTTCGACAAAAACGACGACGCCAAACGCGCGGATGGCGCGAAAATCATCGCCATCAATGGCACGCCCATTGGCCCGGATGATGCGGTGGATACAGGTGATGGTACTGTTACTCTGACCGGGAAAGGCGCGATCAGCTTTACGCCCGATCAGGGCCTGCAGATGAACCCGATCTGGCTGCCTGCACCGGAAACCGTCGTTGCGCGTTTCTTTGAAATTGCCAGCGAGGGCTACCAGAACTTCTCGCTGTGGCAGCACCTGGGCTGGTCACTGCTCCGCGTGATCGCAGGCTTTGTAGCAGGTGCACTGGTGGGCATCCCGCTGGGCTATGCAATGGGCCTGTCCGGCTGGTTCCGCGGCTGGTTCGACCCGATCGTCGAATTCATGCGTCCGGTTCCGCCTTTGGCGCTGATCCCGCTGGTTATCATCTGGTTCGGCATCTGGGAAACAGGAAAGATCGTTCTGCTGTTCCTGGCGGCGCTTTGGATCATGACCATCGCTGCGCGGGCAGGGGTTTCCGGGGTGAACATCTCGAAAATCCACGCCGCCTATTCGCTGGGCGCTTCTAAGTGGCAGATCATGCGTTATGTGATCGTACCCAACTCTCTGCCCGAGATATTCACGGGCGCACGGGTCGCGATGGGCGTTTGCTGGGGCACGGTTGTTGCTGCTGAACTGGTGGCAGCCCAGAAAGGCGCCGGGATGATGATCATCGCCGCGTCGAAATTCCAGCTGACCGACATCGTGATCATGGGCATCGTGATGATCGGTATCATCGGCTACGGCATCGATATCCTGATGCGCAAGGCTGAAAACTGGCTGGTGCCGTGGAAAGGCCGCAGCTGATCTGTCGGATCATGGCATAGAAACGGCTCCCGAATATTTCGGGGGTCGTTCAGTAATCGGATACCAGCAGAAAATCCGGAGTCGCGTCTTCCTCAATGGTCGCAAATCGCGGGATCGGATCTTCGAACACATTGTCTGTACGATCGTCGTTGACAGTCGAGACCTCACCAATCAGGCAATCGCCCTGTTCGGCCCAGAACGCATGCCAGATGCCGGGCATCAGGGTGACGCTTTGACCAGGTTTCAGGCGCAATAGCTCTCCAGGCTGAATGATGACCGGGCAACCGTCGCTCGGGACAACAACAGGCGTTTCACGATCGATGCCACCGTCGGGATCTGAGGCGTAGATCTCCATCACGAGATCACCGCCCCCACGGTTGATGATGTCTTCGGCTTTCAGGATGTGGCGGTGCATGGGCGACAGTTGTTTATCGCGCGAAATCAGAAGTTTCTCGGCATAAAGCATGCCGCGCCCTTGGCTCAAGTCGTCTACGTCTCCGTTGCGCAGGGTGAAGAGGAACAGCCCAAGCTCATCGAACCGACCTTGTCCATAGTCGGTGATATCCCAGCCCAGCCCTCGGTTGCGAATGCCTGCAGCCTTGTCGCTGCGCATCTCATCGGGTGACCAATCGGAAAAAGGTGGCAACACCGCCCCGAATGACTGGATAAAGCGTTGTGCATCGGCCTTGATGTTGTTGATATCGGATCGTTTCATGGTCGTATGCCTATCAAAGTTCATGCGCCCAGGGCGGGTTTGCCCCGGCGCGGGAGACAGTTACAGCGGCTACCTGCGCGCCCAGTTCAAGTGCGGCCTTCATGCTGTCTGCCGAAAGGGTCCGTAGCGCCGGTTTGTTCAGGTGGCCGGTTTGCTCAAGCTGAGCGAGAACGCCTGCGTTGAAAGTATCGCCGGCACCAACGGTATCGACGACGTCGACCTTTTGCACCGGGACCGAGACCTCGGAACCGTCGGCAAGATAACCCGTCGCGCCGTCACCGCCTCGGGTGACGATCACAACCGCCGGTCCGGCTTGCAGCAGCAGCGGGATTTTCTCGGCATGAGTTTCCGGGCCTGGGATGATCCAGTCGAGGTCTTCATCCGAAACCTTGACGATATCGGCCAGAGCGATCATCCGGTTCAGACGGGTGCGGTATCGCGTCTGATCTTTGATGAATCCCGGTCGGATGTTTGGGTCCAGCATCACCGCGCGATCCGAGCCGTGACGCTCTAGAAGCGCGGCATAAGCATCAGCGCAGGGTTCACAGGCAAGGCTGATCCCTCCAAAATACAGCGCTGAGACCCCCGTTAGCTGGTCCGGCATGTCGTCGGGACGTAGCATCCGACCGGCTGAGTTTTCGTCAACAAAACTATAGCTCGCGTGGCCGTCCTGCAGCTGCACAAAGGCCAATGTCGTGGGGCGATCCGAGCGAATGATGTGATTGGTCGAGACATGGCTGATCTGCAGTGCGGCAGTCAGTTGCTCGCCGAACATATCCGTCGAGAGGCCGGTCAACAGCCCGGTCTGAACGCCCAACCGTCCCAGTGCAATTGCCGTGTTGAAGATGGCCCCGCCGGAATGCGGTACAAACCCCTGTTCACCCGAAACAGTGGGCGCGGCAATCATGTCGATCAGGGCTTCTCCGCAGCACAGGATCATTCCGCTGTCCTCTTCCCTTGCTCAGCGCGCGAGCGCATTCTGGCAGAAATTGTTAGCGCCAACAATGCCGAACTCATCTTGTTCCGAGACATAAAGGTTCATTCCCTGACGCAGCGTATCGAACCGTCCGCCCGCATTGAAGGCCCTCAGGAAATCTTGACCGAAAAGCCAGCGGTTCTTTTCGGCGACGCCACCCACCAAGAAAACACCGCCTGTTGGAACCAGGGCCATTGCCAGATCACCCATGATCGCGCCGAGATGTTCGGTGAACATACGCGCGGTCTTAACGGCGCAGGGATCATTCCCATCCCGCGCGTCCTGCAAGATATCCTTGGCGGATCGTATTGCTGTTTCAGTCCGGCCGCTCGCCATCCCCACAGCCTGATACAGGATCGGCAAGCCTGTTCCGCTCAGAAACATCTCCGCTTCGATCACCAGACTATCGTCGAAGAAACACTCGGGCGCTATGCGTCGGGCGGCGTCGAAGACCTCAACTTCATCGAGGTGCCGGGGTGACAGACCCATGTGCCCGCCTTCACCCGATGCTGTATGGAAATGACCTTCGGACCAGAGCAGGGCACCGACGCCCAGCCCGGTACCGGGTCCCACAACCAGACGGGTGCCAATCGGGGGGGCGCTTTCGCCTTGCAGCACTTCAACATGATCTTCGGTAATCTTCGCGACTGACCACGCAGCTGCGGTGAAATCATTGATCACGAAGGTATGTTGCGCGCCAGTGGCACGGGCGAGTTCATCTTCGGATAGATCAAGATTGGCATTGGTCAGGCGGATAGAGCCATTCCGTACCGGCCCGGCCCCTGCGGCTACTACGGCACGCGGATCGGTGCCGATCTCGTCCCGCAAGCTGTGCAGCGCATCGCGCAGATCGGTCAGAGTGCCGGTCGGGTATTTTCGCAGGTCGGTCAATTCTCCGTTGGTGACGACCCCCAACCGGGTGTTGGTGCCGCCGATATCCGCGACAAGGTTCCAATGCGCATGCACATGGCTTTCTGGCTTGACCCATGGCGCCGGGTGTGGTTGATCGGACAGAAATGTCAGCAGCTCTGCACTCGACGACTTCAGGAAAACACCCTGTATAGGTACATTCTGCCGAAGCACATCTTGAACCGCTTCCAACCCAAGTTCCAATTTAGATAGTGTGCCGCCGTCCAGCGTGACAAAGAGCGGTACGTCCTTGGAGTAGCCTTGTACCTCAAGGAGCTTTGGCAAGATCTCGAGCGAAAGGCCATACCAGTCGACAGGCTCCGCAATTGTGCCAAGGTCCTGCTGCCAGTTTTCGGGCAGATCGGCACCTAACGGTTTCAGTATAGATGTTGGATAGGACCTGTCGATGACGGCCTCTAGCCCGTGACTCAGCTCCGCACCAACATTCGTCATGCCATAGCCGCGCATCGCTTGGACGGCCATGCCTTGCGCCAGCAGCTGGTGGTGCAGGCTCCGCGCGGTGCCGCGTTTGTCGTTCTGTTGGGCGGGCAGGGGACCACGGGTTGCGATGCTGAACAAAAGCTCACCAATCCGTGCTACGATTATCTCGGCGAAATCGGCAAATCGCGCAGCGATATCCCGGTTGCGCCATCCGCCTTGATCCACCAGAGCAGCTGGCAGAGTTTTATGGTCAAGTATCGCGCAGGGCCGCAATCCCAGTTCCAGTATTTGATCAACTCGTCGCGCAAGGTGATCCACAGCTTCGGGCACCGATTTGCATCCATCCTGAAGGATCTGATCCCAGTGGATGTGCAAACGATAACTATCAAACCCGCCCGCAATCTTGGCAGGCTCGACCGCACCAAACAGGAAATCGTCGGGAAAGTTTGAACGGGTGTATTTCATCGTTGCAACCTGCTGGGCGTGACCTTAGCTCTGCGACCTAGCAGGTTATGTTAGCGTTATCTACCCTTATTATTATGGCTGCACGCGTGTGCGGAACACGACATCACAACCGTTGACCCGGGTATCTCCCCAGACGATCGGGTCTGCGTTGTAATTGATCAGAACCTCGTAAGAGGCTGTCTCGCGCCGTCGCAAGCCGTTTGGCATCGAAACGACGGGCAGGCCCGTTTGTTGCGCCGCCATGGCGATGATCCTGTCCCAAAGAGGCTCATCCGGAAAACCACCCAGATACCACAGGCTATCATTTCCCTTCAGTGCCGCGTTGCCATTGTCAAAGCTCAGTAGGTCGGGCGCGTCGCCGGACAGATGTTCGGCCCAGTGGATGATTGCGCCGCCGCCCTCTACCGGGCGTTCGGTGCCGGGGGGCAATGTCTCGATCACATCGACCGAGCAATCCAGCGCCGACAGGCCGGGGCGTCCGTGGTCGGGGATGCGAAACTCGGGCGTGATGGCGCCTGTGCGCGGTCCGAGGATCGCGAGTTTGGCCTTGGACAACGACTTTTGCAGATCCTCGTCCACACTTGCGAGACCCGGTGCCAGGATCAGGTCATAGCCCTCGGGAAGCAGATCGGCCGCAGAGAGAATATCTACCGATAGCCCAGCCCGCCGTAACGCACGATAGGCCGAGAAGACCAAACGGAAATACCCAAAGTCCGCCCCCTGACGCTGCGTCTGCCACGCCCAATCCGACGCATAGTCGAACAGGATAGCGACCTTGGCACGTGCGGGCTTGATCTCTCCAAGCTCGGCCAATTCGTCGGCTGTCTGGCGCGCCTCGGCCAGAGCGGGGGCGTCGTCTCCCCAAGGGCTCAGAAGACCTGCATGCATCTGTTCTTGCCCGAACGGGGCCTGGCGCCAGCGGAAATAGCTGACAACTTCAGCACCATGCGCCACAGCCTCCAACGACCAGAGCCGCACCATGCCGGGCAGCGGGGCCGGGTTGTAAGGTGCCCAGTTCACCGGACCGGGCTGTTGCTCCATCACCCACCAACGCCCGTGGCCAACCGCGCGATAGAGGTCGTGGTGAAACGCCTGCATATCCGGATCGCCTTGTTGCAGGAACGCTGCCTTATGTGTGTCATCAGCCTCAAGCCGGTCCGACAGAAAGCCGATCGGATAACTGTCCCAAGTGGCGATGTCGAGGTCTTTGCCGACCTCGAAGTGATCGAATTCCAATACACGCCCCATATAATTATGTAGCAGCGGTGCATCTGTCAGAGGGCGCAGCGCGTCGACCTGAGCTTTGTTGAAGGCCACAACCTGATCCGAGCTGAATCTGCGGAAGGCCAGAACATGCGCCGGGTTGGGTTCTGTCACGGTCAGATTGGGTAGGTCGATCTGGTCAAAACTGCCGTATTCCATCGACCAGAACACATTGCCCCACGCCTCGTTCAGGGCTTGAACGGTTCCGTAGCGGTTCTTTAGCCAGAGCCGGAATGCCTGCAATGCAACCGGGCTGTAGCTGAGCGTTGTGTCGTGACAACCATATTCATTGTCGATCTGCCACGCGGCGACATTAGGGTTGCGCCCATAGCGCTCGCCCATGATCCGCGCAATGCGCACGCTCTCTTCGACATAGCCCAGATGGCTGAAGCAATAATGCCTGCGCGACCCGAACTTGCGTGGGTTACCATTGGCGTCAACGGCCAGCATGTCGGGATGCTTGTCCAGCATCCACCGGGGTGGTGTTGCCGTGGGCGTGCCCATCACCACCTTCAACCCCGCAGCACCAAGCGTCTCGACGGCACGGTCGAGCCAGCCGAATTGCAGATCGCCGGGGATTGGCTCTAACCGGCTCCAGGCGAATTCGCCGATACGGACCCATTTCAGACCTGCATGGATCATACGTTCCGCGTCTTCGGACCACTGCGTTTCAGGCCAGTGTTCCGGGTAATAGCATACGCCAAGTTCGGGTTTCATAAGATGACTCTGTGTTCCATCTGCCCATGCGCGACGTCTGGCGCAAAAAGGGTCATGCCGTTGGTTGGGTTTGAGTTCAATGTATCTGCATCCAGCCCCTGGCGGGCCGTGGTGCAGAACAGGGTCGTCAAATCGTTGCCTCCGAATGCGGGGCAGGAAGTATGGCGGGCGTCAAAATCGACTGCACGCAGAAAATGCGCATCTGCGTCATAAGCGGCCACCCGGCTGGCACCCCATTGGGCGATCCAGATGTTGCCTTGCGCGTCGACGACCGCACCGTCCGGGTTCAATCCTTCTTGGGTGAGGTCGAGGAAGACGGCTGCCTCTCCCTCGGGCCATCCCGTTTGCGCATTCAATTGCCAACGCATGACTTGTTTGGTCGCTGTATCGCAGAAATAAGCACAGGATCGATCAGGCGCAAAGCAGATAGCGTTCGAGATGGTGATATCCCCGACCAAATGCCTCAGCTCTCCCTGCCAATAGCGGTAGATCGATCCGGCACCGGCCTCGGCCTGTTTACCCATGGTGCCGATCCAGAACCCACCAAATGGGTCTGCGCGACCGTCGTTCGAGCGCGTAACTGCGTTGTCCGCCTCGAGCGCTACGATGAGGTCTTTCGCATCAGTCTCCAACCCAAACCGCCAGAGCCCGGTTTCTGAGGCGATCAGCAGAGTGTCGTGATTGATCCACCCTGCGGCCGAGACATGCTCATCAAACTGCCAGATCTGTGCCGCGTCTCCGTCACGCGACATCAAGCGCTTGCCGATGATATCGAACCAGAACAATTGCTGCCGTTCCGGATGCCACAACGGTCCTTCGCCCAATTCGCAAGGGCGGTCGTCATAGATCTGACTCATGCGATGGCCTCGTCATAAGCTGTAACGATCTTGCGGGCTCGTTCAGCGATGTCCGCGACAGGCAAGCCCGGTTTGAACAGCGCGGATCCGATGCCAAACCCGTCTGCGCTGGCCTCGATCCATTCCTTGAAGTTTTCAGGCCCTGCGCCGCCGACGGCAAAAACCTGAGTCCCGGCAGGAAGAATTGCCCGCATCGCGGCAAGCCCTGAGGGTCCGGCCATGGATCCCGGAAACAGCTTCAACCCGCTCGCACCCGCCTTGAGTGCCGAGAATGCTTCGGACGGAGTAAACACGCCCGGCCAGCTTTCGAGACCCAGCTTATGGGTATGCGAGATGACGTCGACGTCACAATTGGGCGAGACAATCAAGCGGCCTCCAACATTGGCCACCGAGTCGACCTCATCCAGGGTCAGAACGGTGCCTGCACCGATCAGAGCATCATCGCCAAATTCGCGTGCCAGAATCCCGATGCTCTCCAATGGGTTGGGCGAGTTTAGTGGAACTTCGATCCGATCAATTCCAGCGTCGATCAGCGCGCGCCCGACAGCGGCGGCCTCGGATGGGGTCAATCCGCGCAGGATGGCAATGACAGGGCGGCTCATGCGGTTTCTTTCGTCAGGGATCGAGCCTGCAACAAACCTGCAAGCGTTGCAGTTGTGGCGTCCACGATCTCAATCATCGCGCCCTGTTGTCCGAGCGCTGCAGCATAGGCATTTGACAGACCTTCCGGTCCGATGATTGCCAGTTGCTGACCCAGCCAAAAGGGCCGCGTCGCGGCAAGCTCAGCCCCAATCAGCATGCCGGACAACCGTGCATTGGCTACGGACTTGCTTTGACCGTGCAGCAGGTCAGCGGCGCGCAAACCAAACAACCGAACGGCCAATTGTTCCGGCTTGGACAGCGCATCCGTGACCGCGTCGCTGAAACTTGCGTCGTCCCATCCGTCCTCTACCGAGTGTCGGAGTACCGATTGCCCGCGTAGCAGATCGAACAATTCGCCGGTCATGAATGTTCTGAAACTGATGACTTCTCCGGCGCTGATTTGCACCCATTTGGTATGCGTGCCGGGCAGGCATATGACGCCGTCCCAGTGCGGGCGCGTTGCCAGATAACCTGCGATCTGGGTTTCTTCGCCACGCATAACGTCGGCAGGATCGGACTGCTTCAAACCCGGCACGACAAATGCGCGGATACGTGGGTCAGTATCCGGGACCCGGATCGGAGCATTCGGCACAGGGGCCGAGGGGACGGCGACATAGGGTGCTTCGACCCAGCCTTGCCGCGCACCGACCATGCCGCAAGCGATGACATCAACGGTTTCTGCGGGCAACCAGGGCTCAATCAGTGCCATTAGCGCGGCCTGAAAATCTCCGCCGGCTGTTTTGGACATGCCATCCTGTGACTGAGAGTGTTCCAGCACAGTGTCACCCTGCATGGCCCAAGCCCTCAGGCGGGATGTTCCCCAATCAACTGCGATCCAGTCCGTGTTCATTTCATCATCCTGTTGTCACCACACCGCCATCAACCACCATGCATTGGCCGGTCATCGCATGGCTGGCCTTTGACGCAAGAAACAGTGTCGGCGCAACCATATCTTCGGGTTTGAGGTGTTCTTTCAGGCATTGCCGCTCCAGATGCGCGACCAGATCTTCGGGCGTTGCCCACATATCCAGCTGCTTCTGGGTCAGCACCCAGCCCGGAGCCAGCGCATTGACCCGGATGTCCTGCGGCCCCAATTCGCGCGCCAATGAACGGGTCATGCCAGTGATCCCCGCATTCGAAGTCGTGTATATCGGATAACCGGAATTGCCCATCAGATAGCTGATCGAGCTGAAATTGACGATCGCCCCACCTTTATCCTTCATCTGACGCGCAGCTTCCTGACAGGCAAAGTAATAGGCCTTGAGATTGACCTCGATCATCCAGTCCCAGAACTCGGGCGTGGTGTCTTCAAGCCCGTGGCGCTTATCGTTGGCCGCATTGTTGACTAACACGTCAAGCGGGCCATGCGCCTCAGCCGCTTGTTGCATGGTGGCGTGCAAAAGCTCGGTGTCGGTCATATCGCCCTGCAGGAACAGAGGTGCTCGCCCGTGCTTTTCACGCATTTCATCAACAAAGGCACTGGCGTCAGAGCGGCCGATGAAGGCGACCTGAGCACCTTGTGCCATGAAGCCGTCCGTCAGCGCGGCCCCAAGCCCAGAGCCGCCGCCGGTAATGTAAACCGACGCTCCGTTCAGGTCATGGAAAGTGGCGGGTTGGGTCATCAATGGCTCTCTCTGGTCACAAGGCGGGTGTCTTTTCCAACAAGGAAATCAAGGTCGGCACCCTGATCCGCTTGCAGCACATGGTCGATATAGAGTTTCGCGTAGCCGCGGGTGTAATGCGGATCGTCCGGTTGCCAGGTGGCGCGGCGGGCGTCCAGTTCTGCCTCATCGACCAGAAGTTCCATCTCGCCCTTGCTGACCGACACGCGGATGCGATCACCGGTTTTAACCAGCGCCAATGTGCCGCCTGCCTGTGCCTCGGGGCTGACATGCAGGATGACGGTTCCATAAGCAGTGCCTGACATGCGCGCATCCGAGATGCGGATCATGTCGCGCACACCTTCCCTCACCAGCTTGGCGGGGATCGGCATATTGCCAACCTCGGGCATGCCGGGATAGCCCTTGGGCCCGCAGCCCTTGAGCACCAGAATGGTTTCAGCCGTCACTGGCAGGTCGTCGCGGTCAATGTTCGCCTTCAGGTCTTCGATGTTTTCAAAAACGTAAGCTTCTGCTTCGGTTTCCAGCAGCGCGTCAGTGGCTGCCGATGGTTTCACGATGGCCCCGTTGGGCGCAAGATTGCCGCGCAAAACACGCAGGCCAGCAGCGGGTTTGACCGGATCAGCGAAGGGGCGGATGACATCGGTGTTATAGCACTCGGCTCCTTCATAATGGGCCGATATATCCTTGTTCAGGACAGTTTTGGCCGGGCGTAAGAAGGATTTGAGTTCGTTCAACACGGCTGGCACACCACCAGCATAGCAGAAATCTTCCATCAGGTACTTGCCTGAGGGCATGCAGTTCACCAGCAGCGGGATTTCGGTTCCGAGTTCGAAATCCTTGAGCGTCAGGTCAACGCCGACGCGTCCTGCAAGCGCCAGTAAATGCACGACCGCGTTGGTTGAGCCTCCGACTGCAGCATTGGTCAGAATGGCGTTCTCGAACGCCTCTTTGGTCAGGATGTCCGAAGGTTTGAGGTCTTCGTCCACCATCTCGACAATCCGCTTGCCGGTCAGATGCGCCAGCGCCATACGGCGGGCATCGACGGCGGGCAGGGCCGCATTGGTGGGCAGGCTCATACCCATTGCCTCGACCAGTGAGGCCATGGTGGAAGCTGTGCCCATGGTCATGCAAACCCCGGCGCTACGCGACATGCCCGACTCGGCGTTCATGAAATCCTGCAGGGTCATCTCTCCTGCACGGACCTCTTCCGAGAACTTCCAGACATCCGTGCCCGAGCCGATATCCTTGCCCTTGAATTTCCCATTCAGCATCGGGCCGGAGCTGACTACGATGGAGGGCAGATCGACTGAGGCTGCACCCATCAGCTGCCCCGGCGTGGTCTTGTCACATCCGCCCAGCAGGACAACGCCGTCAATGCCATAGGCGCGGATCGATTCCTCGACATCCATCGCCAGCAGGTTTCGGAACAGCATGGCCGTGGGTTTCATCTGGGTTTCGCCCAGCGACATAACGGGGAATTCGAGGGGGAAGCCGCCGGCCTCCCACACGCCACGTTTGACACCTTCGGCCAGGTCGCGCAGGCCCGAATTGCAGGGTGTCAGTTCCGACCATGTGTTGCAGATGCCGATAATTGGGCGTCCGTCAAATGCGTGGTCAGGAAAACCCTGATTTTTCATCCAGGACCGATGGATGAACCCGTCTTTGTCGAGCTTCCCGTACCAGTGTTCCGAGCGGCGTTTCTTGGTCATTGATTGCCCCTTCAAGCGGCTTTGGCGGGCTGGCACCAGTCGGGCAGCCAGTCTGAATGAGCAGTCAGAAGATCTGTTACCAGATTGCGAATCTGGCGCAGGTCCAGCTCGGCCGCTGTGTGCGGGTCCATCATCGCAGCGTGATAAATGTGCTCGGAGTTCTGTTCAACCAGCGCACGGACGGTGAGTTCCTGAACGTTGATCTGGGTCCGCATGAGCGCGATCAGTTGCGATGGAATGTCAGTGACGACGGAAGGTTGCACGCCATTGCTGTCCACCAGACAAGGGGTTTCGACCGCAGCACCAAGGGGCAGTTGCGGGATTTGGCCGGTGTTGGGCAGGTTGCCATAGGCCGTGTAGGGGGTGTCGGTTACGATAGCGTTCATCAGATCAGCCGCGAATTCGTGGCTGCGGGTGACTTGGATATCGCGGCCATCGGTCAGGGTTTTGGCCTGTTCTTTCCAATTCGCAACCTGCTCAACGCAGCGGGTAGGGTATTCATCCAGCGGGATCGAGAATTGCTCGATCAGATCATGCCGCCCGTCTTTGATGAACCACGGCACATATTCGGCCAGATGTTCCGAGCTTTCGGTGCAGAAATAACCCAGATGGTCCATCACCTCATACCGCACCTTGTTCGGGCAACGTGGCATCAGCAACGGGGGTTTGGGCAGTGCACCCTGCGCATAGCCCTGGCGGAGGGCGGGGTAGAGATCGCGACCCTGATGTTCGAGGCGCAGGAAGAAGGCGACGTGATTAACGCCAGCGACCTTATAGCGGAACTCGTCTTTGGGCAGGTCGAGGTCATGGGCCAGTTCCTCGACCGTGTTCTGGACCGAATGGCAGAGCCCGACATGTTTAAGCGTTGGGAATTGCTCGGCCAGCGCCCAGGTGTTGATCGCCATCGGATTGACGTATTGCAGCAGCGTCGCGTCGGGACAGAGCTGCATCATATCTCTTGCCACATCCCACAGGACCGGGACCGTACGCAGCCCGCGCATTATGCCTCCGACGCCAAGCGTGTCAGCGATGGTTTGGCGCAGCCCGTACTGTTTGGGGATTTCGAAATCCGTGACGGTGCAAGGTTTGTACCCTCCGATCTGGAAGGCGGTTATGACGAAATCGGCCCCTTCAAGCGCTGCGCGGCGGTCGGTATGGGTCGATACCGTAGCGCCTGTCCCGACTGAGCGGATCATGGCGCGCGCTACTGTTTCGCTCTCGGTCAGACGTTGAGGGTCGATGTCCATCAACGCAAAATGGCTGTCGGCCAATGCCGGGGTCAGCAGGGCATCGCCCACGATGTTCTGCATGAAGATCGTGGACCCCGCTCCGATAAAGGTGATCTTGGTCATCGGGCAAACCTTTGGTTTGGCGTTATTTTACGGCACCGAGGGTCAAACCCGCGATGAAGTGTTTCTGCATCAGGAAGAACATGGCCACCGGCGGCAGCGCCGCGACGATAGAACCGGCACTCATCAATTGATAGGCGGCGCGGAATTGCGCATTGAAGCTGGTGATCCCTGCCGTAACAGGCTGGCTTTCTGCGCCCTGGGTCAGAACAACCGCCCAGAAATAATCGTTCCAGATGAAGGTGAAAATCAGCACGCTGAGCGCTGCAATCGCCGGTTTCATCAGCGGCAGGACGACGTACCAAAAGATACGCCATTCGCTGATGCCCTCGACTCGCGCCGCCTCAATCAGCTCAAAGGGCAGGGCGCGGATAAAGTTGCGCATGAAGAGCGTGCAGAAGCCGGTCTGGAACGCGATGTGAAACAAGACCAGACCGGTTTTGGTGTTGTAAAGACCTAGTTCCAGCGTCAGGTCGCGCACCGGGACCATGAGAATCTGGAAGGGTACAAAATTACCTGCCACGAACATGAAGAAGATCCAGAGATTTGATCTGAATTTGTAGATACCCAAGGCGAACCCGGTCATGCAGCTGAGTGCGACCGCGCCAATCACCGTCGGAACGGTGATAAGAAACGAGTTCATCAGATAGCGCGGCATGTCCGAGTTGAAGAAGACTTGCCCGTAGTTGACTGCACCCTCAAAGCTGGACGGCAGGCCCCAGTAATTCGCGTTGGTGAAGTCTGCTGCCGGTTTGACTGAGAACAGGGCAACCGCCAGCAGGGGGCCGAGCCATAGCAGCAAGGCCAGAGGTAGCATGGCCTGATAGGTAATTTGTGCCGCGCGGGGTTGTTTTTCGATGGGTTTGGGAAACATCTCAGTGCCCCTTCTCTTCACGATACATCGACCACAGGAAATAGGCGATGAAGCAGAGCATGATCAGGAACAGGATCACGGCGATGGCCGCGCCATATCCCATGCGGAAGCCGTATTCGGACAGCGCGACCTCGAACATGTAGTAGGCCAGAACGCGAGACGACCCGAACGGACCGCCCTGAGTCATGATCGAGATTAGGTCGAAGCTGCGCAGCGCGCCGATGATGGTCACGACAAAGGCGATGAAGGTGGCAGGGCGCAGCTGCGGCAGAATGATGTGCCAGAGCATCCGCCAGCCTTTTGCACCGTCCAGACGCCCGGCCTCGATCTGTTCGGGATCCACGGCGTTGAGGCCGGTGAGGTAGAGGATCATGCAGTAGGCTGTCTGCGGCCAGAGGCCGGCAAAGATGATGCCGTAAGTCACGAAGCGCTCGTCGCCCAATACGTTCAACGGTCCCATGCCAAACAAGCCGAGGAATTCGTTCAAAAGCCCGAAGGTCGGGTCATAAAACCAAGTGAACACAAGGCCGACGACGACTTGAGAAATAACGAATGGGAAGAAAAACAGCGATTTATAAAGGCGGATGCCCCAAACTGTCTGATTTAGAAACAGTGCGATGAAAAGACCCGCTGGGATCGCCGCCAGGTACAGGATCAACCAGATCAGGTTGTTCTTGAGCGAAATGTAGAATGCGTCCCGGTCGACCCACTCCCAGTAGAGGTCCTCGTAATTCCGAAAGCCAACGTATTCCGCCGCACCCAGCCCGTCCCATTCGTAGAGAGAAAGGTTGAAGGATTGGAAAACCGGGATGATCACATAGACCATGAAGAACAGCAGGCCGGGGGCCAGAAACAGCCACGGCGCGATGCGTTGTTGGTTTCTGTGGAACCAGCTTTCCTGTTCGGGGACGTCTACTGCAGCTGTCATGAGGACTCTCGGGTCTGGTGGGGTGAAGGCGGGCTGAAGCCCGCCCTACGATTGTGCTTGGCATAGGCCAGGCTTCAGCCCGGCCTACATTCCAAATCAGTTGTCGTAGATGCGCCCGCGTGCACGTTCCAGCTTGGCCAGAATACGGTCAACATTGTCGGGCTTGACCATGAATTCCTGAAAGCCTTCCATCGACACTTTGGCCATTTCAGCAGGCGCGTCGCGATCCCAGAACTGGGCAACGCCGCCGGGGCTGTTCGACGACAGCATCTCGAAACCTTGCAGCAGGAACTTATCGTCATCCACCGAAGACTGCGCGTTTACCGGAAGCTGGCCGAGATTTGCGCCGTTGTTGATTTCGGATTGCTCATCCGCGGAAACCACAAAGCGCAAGAACTCGCGCGCGGCTTCCTTGTTGGAAGCATTGGCCGGGATGTGGAACGTGTCGGTCGGCGCGTCTTCGGCTAGTTCTACATCGGGGTTGATGGCGACGAACTGGTAGAAATCCAACTGATCATCGGACAGACCAGCCTCGCGCAGCGGGGCCACGGCGAAGTTACCCATCAGATAGGCCGTGGCTTCGCCGTTGACCATGAAGGGTAGGGCCTCTTGCCAGCTATATGTCTGGTGGTTGTCGATAAACGCGCCCATATCGATCAGCTGCTTCCAGTTGGCGAAGGTCTGCTTGACCCGATCATCCTCCCAGCTGATTTCGCCATTGGCGAGCTGGTTGTGGAAGTCGTAGCCGTTGGTGCGCATATTCAGATAGTCGAACCAGCCGCCAGCGGTCCACAGGAACTTGGTCCCGATGGTGTAGCAAGCGCGCCCCGAATCGACGATCTTCTGGCAGTTTGCCAGCTCTTCTTCCCAGGTGGTTGGCTCGCTCAGGCCCAGCTCATCGAAGATGTCTTTACGATAGTAAACGCCCCACTGATAGTAGGTGTAGGGTACGCCCCACTGTTTGCCGTCGATGGTCATCGCACCTTTGGTCGAGGCCAGGTTGTCTGCAATCTCAGGCTCGGCCCAGAGATCGGATACATCTTCGAAAAGACCCGCCTCCACATAAGGTTTCATCCGGTTCGCAGCATACCATGTGGCGACATCAGGCGTGTCCGCCGTCAGGAAGTTGCGGATTTGGGTCTTATAGGCTTCGCGGTCGATCACCGTGGTTTCGATTTCCAGACCGGGGTGCTCTGCCGCAAAGCGCTCGATCATCGCTTCCATTGTCGCGCGGGGCGCAGGGTTCGATGTGTCGAGGAAAATGCGCAGCTCGCCCGAGAGCTCGGCAGCGGCCGGAGCCGCGATTGCGACGCTCATGGCCAGCGCAGCCGTGGTGCGCTTGAAGATGGAATGCATGGTTTCCTCCCTTTTGCTTCCATTCTGGTGTTTTTAAGTTCCAAATAATGAAACCGTGTTTTATATATTGAAAACTACACATCGACTCGGCTAGTCTTGTCAAGACCCTCGTGGCCTGGCCGCAGGGAAAGTGGAGGAGAATTGGCACCCGTGGCAGGTGACGGTACAATCGGAAAAGCATGTGATGTGCTGGAGCAGGTGGCGTCGTTCGATCGCCCTGTTCGATTTGCGGAACTGCTGGAAAGCAGCGAGTTTCCCAAGGCAACCCTCTATCGGTTTCTGCAATCACTGACCAATCAGGGGATGTTGTATTACGATCCTGACCGGCAGACCTACTCCCCGGGCATGCGCCTCGTGCGTCTGGCGCATTCGGCTTGGACTCAAAGCTCACTGGCGCCGATCGCGCGGCCGTTCCTGGATGTGCTCAGCCAGGAAACCGGCGAGACGGTGCATCTGGCGCAGCTCGATTCTGGCCAGGTTCTATATGTAGACAAGCGAAACGCGCAGCGACCGGTCGAGATGTATTCAGAGGCCGGAAAAGTCGGCCCGGCTTATTGTACCGGTGTCGGAAAGGCGATGATGGCCTATTTGGATGAGGTCCTGCTGCAGAAAACGATTTCGCAGCAGAGCTTTCATCGGTTCACCGACAAGACGCTGACCTCAGAAGAGGCCTTGCGCGCAAATTTGGAGCTGATCCGCAATAGGGGCTACGCCGTTGACGATGAAGAGCACGAACCCGGCATTATCTGCGTGGCCTGTCCTATTCTGACGCCTGGTGGGCGCGTGTTGGGTGCGCTTTCGATCACCGGATCGACCGGGCGGATGAATTTCGAACAATTGGAATCATGGGTTCCCCGCGTTCGGCGTGTAGCCGAACAAATCGGAACCGAAGCACAAGCGTGGCGGTTCCCCGAGAGCCAGAAGAACAGGATACAAGCGACATGACAGGTGTAACCCTGAAGAACGCGATCAAGCGCTATGGCCAGACTCAGGTCATCCACGGGATCGATTTGCAGATTGAAGATGGTGAATTCTGTGTCTTCGTTGGCCCTTCAGGCTGCGGCAAATCCACATTGCTGCGGATGATAGCCGGGTTGGAGGAGACCTCGGACGGAGAGATTCATATCGGCGCACGCGATGTCACGCATATGGATCCGGCGAAGCGTGGTGTGGCGATGGTATTCCAGACCTATGCGCTCTATCCACATATGACCGTGGCCGAGAATATGGGTTTTGGCCTGCGGATGAACGGTGTGGCGAAGGCCGAAATTGATCAGAAGGTTCAGGAAGCCTCGGGTATTCTCAAGCTCGACCAGTATTTGAAACGCAAGCCCAAGGCTCTGTCGGGTGGTCAGCGTCAACGAGTAGCCATCGGTCGCGCTATTGTGCGTGGCCCCGAGGTATTCCTGTTCGACGAGCCCCTGTCCAACCTCGACGCAGAATTGCGGGTGGAGATGCGGGTTGAGATTGCGCGTCTGCACCAGGAAATCGGTGCGACAATGATCTACGTGACGCACGATCAGGTCGAGGCGATGACCATGGCCGACAAGATCGTCGTGCTGCGGGATGGGCGAATCGAACAGGTCGGAGCTCCGATGGATCTGTACCGCGATCCTGACAACAAATTTGTCGCTGGTTTCATCGGTTCGCCAGCGATGAATTTCCTTGAATGTGATGTGGTCGATGGAACCGTGCGCCATCCGGCCTTGTCTGAATCCATCCCGGTGACGAATGGTGTGCCGTCCGGTGCCACGAAGGTAACATTGGGCATTCGCCCCGAGCATATTCAGGTCGATCGCAACGGAGAGTCCTGCACTGTGGACCTGACCGAAGCGCTTGGCGGTGTGTCGTATTCCTATTTGCTAACCCCAAATGGTGATAAACTGATCGTTGAAGAACGCGAAGATCAGCGCAGCAAGAATGGAGAGCGGATCGGTATCTCGTTCCGCCCGGAACGCGCCATGATGTTCGATCCGGAGACCGGGCAGAGGTTGCGCTGAGCATCCAATCTGTATGCCATGAACTTACGCGGGTCATTAGCTTTCAAAGCTTCTGGCCCGTTGCGTTGTGTGCCGCTGAAAAGAGGCACAAATCTATTTATGGATTTTGTATCCAATATCCGATACTGAAGATTCGTGCGCTCAGCGAATGGAGACCCTGGAATGCCAAACACCGTATTCACCGGCACGATGCCCGCCTTGATGACCCCCTGCACCTCCGCTCGCCAACCGGATTTCGACGCGCTTGTCCGCAAAGGACAAGAGATGATCGCAGCCGGGATGTCAGCCGTGGTCTATTGCGGCTCGATGGGGGATTGGCCCTTGCTGACTGACGCCCAGCGGATGGAAGGGGTTGAGCGTCTGATCGATGCCGGGTTGCCAGTTGTGGTCGGTACCGGGGCGATCAACACGAAATCAGCGGTTGCCCATGCGGCCCATGCGCAGAAGATGGGCGCGGCGGGGCTGATGGTGATCCCGCGGGTGTTGTCGCGGGGCAGCTCGCCTGCAGCGCAGAAAAATCACTTTAAGGCGATCCTCGAAGCCGCACCGGATGTGCCCGCAATCATCTACAACAGCCCGTATTATGGCTTTGCCACACGGGCCGATCTGTTCTTTGCCCTGCGCGCCGAGCATTCCAATCTGGTTGGGTTCAAAGAATTTGGTGGCAAGGATGATCTGCGCTATGCCGCCGAGAATATTACCAGCCAGGATGATCAGGTCACGCTGATGGTCGGCGTCGATACCGAGGTCTACCATGGCTTCGTCAATTGCGGTGCAACTGGCTCGATCACCGGAATCGGCACCGCTCTGCCGCGTGAGGCGCTTTTGCTGGCTGCACTGTCTCAGAAAGCAGCTGCAGGCCATGCCGAGGCGCGCCAACGCGCGCAAGAACTGACCGAGGCGATCCATGTATTGTCGAGCTTCGATGAAGGCCCTGATCTGGTGCTTTACTACAAGCACCTTCTGGTGCTGAACGGAGAAGACGAATACCAACTGCATTTCAACGAAGGCGATGCGCTGACAGACGCGCAGCGTAACTACTGCGAGCAGCAATATGCGCTGTTCCGCGGCTGGTTCGCCGATTGGTCGAGGCAGGGCGGAGTGATTGCCGAATGCATGTGATCGACAGCCATACCGGAGGTGAGCCTACGCGGGTCATTCTGGACGGCGCCCCCGATCTTGGCACCGGGCCTCTCGCCGAGCGAGCGCGTCGGTTGGCGACCGAACATGAAGCCTTCTATCGCTCGATCATGCTTGAACCCCGCGGACAGCCGGCCATGGTCGGCGCTTTGTTGGTTGAGCCGGTGGATACCTCCTGCGTGACCGGCGTGATCTATTTCGATGTGGACGCGGTGCTGGGCATGTGTGGGCACGGCACAATAGGACTGGCCGTTACCTTGGCGCACTTAGGGCGGATTGATGTCGGCACGCACCGTATTGAAACCCCAGCGGGGGTGGTGACGGTTGAGCTTCATGATGCCAACACCGTCACCGTGACCAATATCGCAAGCCGCCGGGTCCGGAAGAACGTGTCGTTGGATGTGCCCGGACATGCGTCGATAGCGGGCGATATCGCTTATGGCGGCAATTGGTTCTTTATCGTCGATCCCAGCCCGATCCCCGTGACGGCTGAAAATATCGGCGCGTTGACCGCGTTGACTATCGCGATCCGTGAAGCCTCGATTGACGCGGGGGAGGGGGGCGAAAATGGTGAGCCTGTGGATCATGTGATCCTGCAGGGACACTCGCCCAGCGGGGCGCATAGTCGAAATTTTGTGCTTTGCCCGGATGACAACTATGACCGCTCACCCTGCGGTACTGGCAGTTCCGCGCGGTTGGCATGTTTGGCTGCGGATAATCTGTTGGCTGCCGGAGAGGAGATTGTGCAGGAAAGTGTCATCGGCAGTTCTTATCGCCTATCTTATCAGCCGGGCCCAAATGGCGGGGTGATCCCACGTATCACCGGGCAAGCCTATGTCATGGCCGAAGCCACATTGATCTTCGACAGACAGGATCCCTTCCGCACAGGCATTGAGGCGTGACCGAATTGGTCATCATAGGGGCCGGTGTCATTGGCATCACCACCGCACTGGAGTTGCAGCGCAGAGGGCATAAAGTCCGCGTGCTGGATCGAAAGGGCGTCGCGTCCGAGACCTCGGCCGGGAATGCCGGGGCCTTCGCCTTCCCCGAAGTGGAACCCTTGGCAACGCCCGGAATTATGCGCAAGGCCCCGAAATGGCTGTTTGATCCGCTTGGCCCATTGTCGATCCCACCCGCCTATGCACTGCAGATCGCGCCATGGATGTACCGGTTCTGGCGCGCCAGCAGGCTGGACCGATATGAGAGCCTTCTGGACGCTCAGACCAAGTTGATGGACTTGTCCTCAACCGCGCTGGGGCGATTGATCCCTTCGGTCGACGGCGAAGAGAGGATGCAGCGCGACGGGCAGATGCAGCTTTACGAAAGTGAGGCTGAATTCCGTGCCAGCCTGCCCACATGGGAGTTGCGTCGCCGCCATGGGATAGAGTTCGAGCTGTTGGAAAGCCCATCGGCGATTGCCGAAAAGCAACCGGGCCTCAGCCCCCGTTTCACGCATGCGGGGTTCACGCCCGGCTGGCTCAATACGGTCGACCCCAAAGCCTGGGTCGAGCATCTGGCGCGGGTATTTCGTGAACGGGGAGGAACGATCGAACAGTGCGAAATCCGGGCGCTGGAACCGCGCGATGCCGGTGTTGAAATCATCCACGCCGAGGGCAGGATTGCAGCTCCGCATGTGGTCGTCGCAGCCGGGGCGTGGTCGCACCACCTTGCGCGAACTCTCGGTGATCATATCCCGCTGGAGACTGAACGCGGGTATAATACGACGCTGCCCAAAGGTGCTTTCGATCTTCGGATGCATCTGACCTTTTCGCGTCATGGTTTCGTCGCGAGCCGTATCAATGGTGGTGTTCGCATCGGAGGTGCGGTTGAGCTTGGTGGCCTGAAATTGCCGCCGAATTACAAACGAGCGGACATTCTGTTGCAAAAGGCCGCGCAATTTCTGCCGGGCCTCAAAACCGAAGGCGGCACGCAATGGATGGGTTTCCGGCCATCATTACCTGATAGCATTCCAGTCATCGGGCCGTCGGCCAGGTCCGCGAACGTCTTTTATGCTTTCGGTCACGGTCATCTAGGGCTGACTCAATCGGCTGGAACAGCCGAATTGATCGGCGCACTGATCGATGGCCAGGAACCTCCGATCTCGTTGCATCCATACTCTGCCAACCGTTTCTGAAGGGGATCTCATGCGCAGCACAAAGACCATTCACGTCGTATCGGCCCATGCCGAAGGAGAGGTCGGTGACGTGATTGTCGGAGGTGTCGCACCTCCACCCGGCGACACGATCTGGGATCAGCGCAACTTCATCGCCTCGGACCAGACCTTGCGCCGTTTTGTATTGAATGAACCGCGCGGGGGCGTGTTTCGGCACGTCAATCTGCTGGTCCCGCCCAAGCATCCTGACGCGGATGCTGGGTTCATCATCATGGAGCCCGAAGACACGCCGCCTATGTCGGGCTCAAACTCAATTTGCGTTTCAACCGTGTTGCTCGATAGCGGGATCATCCCGATGCAGGAGCCCGAGACACACATGACGCTCGAAGCACCCGGAGGGTTGGTCCGCGTGCGGGCCAAGTGCCGCAATGGCAAGGCCGAGCGTATTTATGTTCAGAATGTCTCAAGCTTTGCGGACAAGCTAGACGCCCGGATTGAGGTTGAAGGGATTGGTAGCTTGCGCGTCGACACCGCCTTTGGTGGCGACAGTTTTGTCATTGTGGATGCCGCGGATCTTGGCTTTGCATTGACGCCGGATGAAGGTGCAGACTTGGCCCGCACTGGTGCCGGGATCACCGACGCTGCAAATGAGCAGTTGGGTTTCAACCATCCCACCAAGGATTGGAATCACATCTCGTTCTGTCAGATTGCTGGGCCCTTGCGAAGAGAAGGTGAAATCCTGACCGGCCGCAATACGGTTGCCATCAAACCGGGCAAGCTGGATCGTTCGCCTTGTGGCACGGGGGCCTCGGCGCGGATGGCGGTGCTGTTGGCAAAGGGGCAGATGTCAGCGACCGACCGGTATCATGCACGCTCGGTAATCGACAGCGAGTTCCGCTGCCGAATCGTGAATCAGCACGATCTGAACGGTCGTAATGCGATTACCCCGGAAATATCGGGCCGGGGCTGGATCACCGGCACGCATCAGCAAATGCTGGACCCGGATGACCCGTGGCCGGGCGGCTACCGTCTGAGCGACACCTGGGGTGCGTAACATGGGATCCAAACGCGCCATTGCCCGCCGAAGCCTGCCTGATGTGATCGCCAGCGATCTGCGTGAACGTATCCTGAGCGGTGAACTGGCCGAGGGCGAAACCATCCGGCAAGAAGCGCTTGCGGAAGAATATGATGTGTCCCGTATGCCAATACGCGAAGCCCTTAAACAATTGGATGCCGAGGGGCTGGTCGTCTTGACCACAAACCGAGGCGCGACGGTCACCGAGCATTCGCTGGACGAGATAGCCGAGATATTCGACCTGCGGGTTTTGCTTGAAGTTGACCTGTTCCGGCGCGCCATCCCTGCGATGACCACTGTAGAGTTTGCAGAATGCAAGGATATCCTGAAACAGATGGAGGCATCATACGACGCAAACGATGTTGGCCAATGGGGTGCGCTGAACCATCGTTTTCATACAGCTCTTTACGCTGCGGCGGGGCGCGGCTTGACCAATGAACTGCTGCATCGGGTATCGCTGCAATCCGATCGCTACATCCGCATGCATCTGAGCGTGATGCAGCAGCGCGGGCCTGCCCGCAAAGAACATCGAGAGCTGTTGCAGCTGGCGCAGGCCGGTCAGACTGACGCGGCCTGCGCTCTGCTTGCGACGCATATCGGGCGAACCAAAGAAGAACTCATTACACTGATGACAGCCCGTCGCGCCACAGAGTCTCAGCCCTCCTGAGTGAACATCAGGCGTGCTGTGACGGGGACGGTGCGGGTGATGCTGGGCAGTTGCGCCAGTTCCATCAGCTTGTCGACACCGGGGGTAACCCCTGCATCCTCGGCGCTGATAAAGACCATGTCATTGGTCGATACCATGACTGCATCCTCGCCGACCCGCAGGATGAACATATCGGTGTAGAAATCGACCTCGGTGCCTACCAGCGACAGTTTGGCGTCCACTTCCATCACGGTGGTTTCCCCTACGGCCAACTTCGAGACAGCATCCATATCGATCTGGGCCGTCAACGTTGCAGTGGCGGCCTTGCGGAAGACATGCTCGATCATGCGTTCGTTGCGAATGTCGATATTGGTCTCAACCGAAGACAAGTCGATATCGATCTCGACCTTCCCGTCTTCGCTTACGTGACCCGAGAGATTTGAAAAGGAGTTAACCTCTCCCACATCCTCGATTTTGACTGTGCCATAGGCCAGATGCGAGGCGTCAGAATCCAATGTCCAGTTGGCCGCAAATGCGGGCATTGCAACAATTGCCGACGCAATCGTGAATGTTTTCAGCAGAAGTTTCATTTCTTTCCTCCAGAGTCTATGTCAGTTCAAACCAAGCGGGCCCGGTCCCATGTCAAACCAAACACACACAGGTCGCGATTTATTCGATGAGTGTTGAAATGAGTTCCGAACAAGCCGTACGCGGCGCGATCCAGACCCACTCCAAACGGGTCTGGCGTTTTGGGCTGGCTCTGTCGGGCGCTTCGGATATTGCAGACGATTTAATGCAGGCGACTGCGTTGCGGGCGTTGGAGAGACACCATCAGGTCACTTCTTATGACCGTCTGGACAGCTGGCTGATGACGATCTGCCGCTCGATCTGGTTGAACGAAATCCGCGCACGTTCGGTTCGAAAGGCGCAGGCGCTGTCCGTGACGCCCGAATCTGAATTAATTGCATCCGGACCCGATTCAGAAACGAATATTTTCGCCGCTCAGGTGTTTACACAAGTGATGCAACTGCCAGAAGCGCAGCGCGAGACGGTGATGCTTGTATTTGTCGAAGGATACAGTTACCGCGAAGCTGCTGCTATGCTGGACGTTCCCATCGGTACGATCATGAGCCGGTTGTCCAATGCCCGGCAGAAACTGAAATCCGTGATGCAGCACGACGGGGCTGACATCGTGCGACGGAGTGGCAAATGAAGTTTTCAGATGAGACGCTTCTGGCCTATCTGGAAGGCAGTCTTGAGGAGTCGGAGGCCCGCGCCATCGAGGACGCAGTGGCCGATGAACCGGCGCTGGAATCGCGCCTGATGGCACTCGATCCGTTCGCTGCTGCGGTTCAGCAGGCCTTTGAGGATGTGCCCGCCAAGACGCCGCAGGTCGATCTGCCCCAACCTGTCGCGACGCAAAGCTCTGCTGGGCCTATGCGCCTTTTGGCAGTTGCGGCTTCGGTTGCAGTCATAGCGGTTTCAGCCACATTCTGGGCCACACGCCCTGCGGAACTGGGCTGGGCCGCGCAGGCGGCGATTTACCAGTCGCTCTATGTGCCGGAAACCATCGCCTCGCTGAATAATTCGCCCGAGGCGCTGGACGCACAGTTTGCCCGCGCCGAAGCAGAGTTGGGCCGTTCGCTGAACCGGGATGTGCTTGAGGCGTTGCCCGGGCTTGATCTGAGGCGGGCGCAGGTGCTGTCGTTCAAAGGCAAACCGCTGATCCAGATCGTTTTTGCGGACGCACAGGGTCAGCCCTTTGCGTTCTGCATTATCCGACAGGGTGAGGGTGCGCCAGCGAAGGATGTGAACCTGGCTGTGCTCAGCGGGCTGGCAACAGCCACCTGGGCGGGCGATGGCTATGGCTATATGCTTTTGGGCAGCGACCCGCAGACCGATCTGGGTAACGAGCTTAGCATCCTGACCGAGACCTTTACCGGCTGATCAGTTCGAATACCCCTTGTGAACTGCTGTAAATGGTCGAAGAATATCGGCCATGACGCCTAAACCTCTGACATCGGATCTGGATGACGAGGCCACCGAAGAGGGGCCCCGCAGCATATACGACCCCGATCCGCCGGAAGATGAAGATCTGTGGTTTCTTCCTCCGCCTGATGACGAAAGCCCCGAAGATCTGCTGACACCGGGGCCGCGGCCCGAGCAGACACTTTTGTTCGATCCCCGAGACTGGCGCGCGGCGCAGTCCGAACTTTCCGCCGATCTTGCGGATCTTGCTCTGACCTTCGGTGCGTTGGATGAGCGGTTGAGGGCAGGCCCGTCGGGCTGGGGGCATCGGTTGGCATTGATGGAGGTCTCGGACCTGGGCTGGTGGACCGGTGACCGGATCGGGGTCGATCGCCTGGCGCTTTGGACGGGGTTGCGGATCGGGGCGACGAGTGATGATGTTCAGGCCCTCTATCGCGCAGGCTGGGCTGTGCGCAGGCTGACCTCGGGCGCTGGCCCATCGGACGGCGGATGGGAGACAGGTCTCACCGCATTTCTCGACCGTCAGGCGCAAGGGATTGAAGATACGCCCGAAGCGGTCGCCGATCTGGCCGAGGTGATGCGCAGCGCGGACGGATTGCATCCGGTCACGCTGGCCGCTGTTGGCTTTCATGCATGGAGGGCGTTTTCCCCCGGAATCGGACAGGACACCGAAGCCGCAATCGTCGCGAACCGGCACGCCGCAACGATGGGGCGCGGCGGGGCGTTGTTTATGCCGCTGGCCTTGTCTGGACCAGGCGCTTTACGCGGCTCCGGAACAGTTGAGGAAAAACTGGCGGCCTGGGTGCGTGGGGCGGGGCAGGCCGCACTTGCCGCCTTGCTGCATTTGGACCGGATCAGCGCATGGGAAACGCGCGCGCGCGATGCAACGTCAGACTTGAGTGGGCGCACACCGCCCGTTTTGATCGATGCACTAACGGCCTGGCCAATGGTCTCGGCCCCGCTGGCCGAAGAACTGACCCAATCCTCTCGTGCCGCCGTTCAGCGAAATCTGGACAAATTCACCCGAAGAGGCCTGATCCGAGAGGTTACCGGGCAAGGGCGGTACCGCGTCTGGACAGCAGATTTGTGATCGCCCGGACCATAGGCTCGGGCGATCAGAAGGCTCAGAACCAGCGGCCAATCGCGATAAGTGTCGGTGACAGAGTGGTTGCATCAGATGTTGCAGATATCACTTGATAGGTAACCTCCGTCTCCGACGGCGCATCGAAGCCGAGGAATCGGTTGAGCCCGCCACCATTGCCGCTGATGACGGGTGCCGTACCCGAAGCGAAAGCGATGGGGAAATCCCAGTTTGCCGAGCTGCTGGCAAAAAGGGCACCGGTCGCCGTGGTGCACCCAACCGCGCCCAGTGTCGCTGTACAAATTTGTGTGCCGTCGGCAAACCGCACATAATCGCCGTTCGCGCTGCTGCCACGTTCGATAACGGCCCCGCCGGGGGTGCCGCCAGTTTCCGAGACCACGCCCAATACGTTGCCGGGCCCATAGCCATAATCTGCACGCATCAAGCGCCCCGGCGTGGTGTCGTCAACGCTGCTTTGCACCGCCGCGCCGCTTGCAGTGCCATTGCTGGCATCGATCCGCAATGCCTCGGTCCAGCTTCCGCCGTCGGGTGAAACTTTGATCGAAAACTCGGTGCTGCCGGACAGGCCCATTTCGGCATGGCCGGTCCAGTTCGACTGGAACAGCAACGAGGCCGTATCACCAGCACCCGCCTTGTTGATCTTCAACTGATGCCCGCTTCCCTCGTGGGTCAGCAACGTGGCCGGGCTGCGCACCGCCAGCCGGTTGGTGCTGTCGGACCCTGTGGTGATCCCGACACCAGACAGGTTTTGCGTACTGACGGGCGGGTCAATCCAATCCGATCCGTTCCAGACCTTGATCTGACCCGATCCCTGATCCCAGGCCTGCCAACCAATGCCGGGCGTCACGAAATGCCAAGCATTGTCGATCCACGCGGCCAATTTACCGGCCTGACCGCTCCAGTCGCCGGTTGGAGAAGCCCCCAAGGCGTGGATTTCACCCTGATCCGGTGCGGCCGGCGGAACTGTGGAATTCAACGCCGCAAGGCTAAGTTGCACGACCAGATCCAGCGCCCGCAGCGCTTCGTTATGGGTGACGTGTTTCTGGGCCTGCGCGGGTTGCAGATAGGGCAGGTTCAATCGGGGTGAGTTTTGTGGCACGGGCGTCCTCCTATGGCTGTCGGTCCGACGATGATTGCGCGCCACCCTGCCGTGATCCGCGTGAATCTCGCCTGACCGGGCCGAACGCCCGATTTATCATGTGTTAAAAAGTCCAGCCGCTAATCGCGTGCATATATATCTTCGTATCGAATGATATCGTCTTCACCGAAATAGGTTCCGGTTTGCACTTCGATCAAAACCATCGGCACCTTGCCTGGGTTTACCATCCGATGCACCGCACCCAGCGGTACGTAGACTGACTGGTTCTCGGAAACCAGTTGCACCTTGTCATCAATGGTGACTTCAGCCGTGCCTTCCACGACAATCCAGTGTTCGGACCGATGATGGTGCGACTGCAGACTGAGCGAAGCGCCGGGGTGAACATGGATCCGTTTGACCTGAAACCGGTCGCCGATCACAAGGCTTTCGAACCAGCCCCAGGGACGGTGATCGACAGGCAGGGATTCCGCCTGTTTCGCGCCCTTGGCTTTCAATGCGGCGACGGCCTGTTTGACGTCCTGGGCCCGATCCATACTCGCCACAAGAACTGCGTCGGGCATCGCGACCGTGATCACATTTTCAAGTCCCATCGCAACGACTTCCTGAGCCGGGGCTTCCGAGCGAACCAGCACATTGCGGCAATCGATGGCCGTGACCTCGCCCGAGGTTGCGACACCGTCAGCGTTCGGGTTGCTCAGTTCTTGCACCGCGGACCAGCTACCCACATCTGACCACCCGGCGGCATAGGGAACCACGCTGAGGTTGTGGGCCTTTTCCATCACGGCATAGTCGATCGAGATATCCTGAACCGTGCTCCATGCTTTTGGATCAAGACGCAAGAACCCCAAATCGGACTGAGCTTGCTCAACAGCCGATCGCACCGGTGCCAAAAGGTCTGCGGCGTGTTGTTCGAATGCGTGCAGGATGTCTTTCACGGCGAACAGGAAGATGCCCGAGTTCCAAAGGTAGCTGCCGTCCGAGACCATCGCTTTGGCGCTCTCAAGATCGGGCTTTTCGACAAAGCGATCCAATTGAACCGCCGACCCAGATGCATCGGGCGAATGGCGTAGCTTGAGATATCCATACCCCGTCTCGGGTCGATCAGGTGTGATTCCGAATGTCACCAGGTCGCCGCGGTCGGCTATGGTGCGCGCGCCTTCGGCCACGGCCGCGTGAAAGGCGGAGGTGTCTGGGATGACGTGATCCGACGAGGCCACCAGCATCACTGCATTCGGGTCAGTTGAAGCAAGGTGCAGCGCGGCGGCCAACACGGCCGGTGCTGTATTGCGCCCCTCAGGCTCGATCAGGATCGGGCCGGGATTGACACCGATCTCGATCAATTGCTCGGGTACCACGAAGCGAAACGCTTCGTTGGTCAGGATCAATGGCTTGGCATAGGGCGCATCATCCGGCCCGCGCAGACGCTCTGCGCATTGTTGCAGCAGGCTGGTTTCCCCAATTAGCGGTACGAACTGCTTGGGATAACTTTTACGTGACAACGGCCAAAGCCGCGTGCCAGAGCCGCCACACAGGATGACCGGATAGATCTTGCTCATGATGGCTGCTCCCTCAGACCGGATCGTTTTATTGGGCGGCCTGGTCCGAGGCGACGATGTCATGCAGATAGCGGCTCAGATCGTCCCGCAGATCTTCGCGATCCAGTGCAAAGGACACGGTTGCCTGCAGGAAACCTGCTTTTGAGCCGCAGTCGAAGCGCCGACCGTCAAACTTGTAACCGAAGACGGGTACGCCGTTGGTGATGTCTTCGGCAATCGCATCGGTCAGCTGGATTTCACCACCGCTGCCCGCTTTCTTCTGGTTCAGGTTATAGAGGACTGACGGACCCAAAATATAGCGACCGATCACAGCCAGGTTCGATGGCGCTTCTTCGGGTTTAGGCTTTTCGACCATGCCCTTGGCGCGGACGACGGTACCGACATTCTCGCCAGTATCCAGAATCCCATAGGAACTTGTCTTCTCGTTTGGAACTTCCATCGCGGCCACCATGTTGCCGCCGGTTTCCTCATAGGCCTCGACCATCTGCTGCAGACACGGCTTGTTAGCTGCGATCACGTCATCAGGCAGCATGACCGCAAAGGGTTCGTCCCCGATCAGGCGGCGCGCGCACCACACCGCGTGGCCCAAACCCAGCGCCTTGTGCTGGCGGATATAGGCAATCGCGCCGCTTTCCATGTTGGTTTCGTTCAGAACTTCCAGCAGATCGTCTTTGCCTTTGGATTTCAGATCCTGTTCGAGCACCAGATTGTGGTCGAAATAATCCTCAAGTGCAGATTTGCCGCGCGAGGTTACGAAGATGAATTCCTTGATTCCGGCGGCACGGGCTTCGTCGATGGCATACTGAACCAGCGGGCGGTCGACCAACGTCATGATCTCTTTTGGCACCGATTTGGTCGCCGGCAAAAACCGCGTACCCATTCCTGCAACAGGGAAAATCGCCTTGGTGACCTTGCGTGTCATATTACCTCTCAAATTCGATGCTCGTCCGGCGGGTTCTTCGATTGCCGGCGCCTCCACATAAGTCTTAAATCCGTATCAATCAATCGTACCAGGCATGGACACCGTGGACCGGTTGGAATCTGCCATTAACCTAAGGTCAGAGTCAAAACGAAACCGGATCAGGGGCGAATCCGCGCCCCCAAGCCTATGACGGTATCAGGGGCGCGTAGAGTATCAGCCTTTGGCCATGATGGCCTCAAGCGGATCATGTTCTGCCACAAAGTGATCGGGTACCACTTCGCTAAGTTGCGGCACATAATCCACCTCGCCTGCCGATAACCGGCTGGGCAGAAAACGCAGCGCTGCCTTCGGATCCATGGGCGACGGCAATTCTCCCGGGAGTTTAAGCCTTTGGCGGCTGCGCTCGACATCCGGGTCGGGGATCGGCACCGCCGAGATCAGAGACTTTGTATATGGGTGAATAGGCTCGGAACAAATCACCTCTCCATCACCCAGTTCCACGATGCGACCGAGATACAAAACCATGATCCGGTTCGAGATCGCACGCACCACAGACAGATCGTGGCTGATGAAGATCATCGACAGGCCGAATTCTTGTTGCAATTCACGCAACAATTCGACGATTTGGGCTTGAATGGACACATCCAGGGCCGAAACGGCTTCGTCACAAATGATCAGTTTTGGCTTGTTGATCATCGCACGCGCGATTCCCACACGCTGGTTCTGTCCACCGGACAGTTCGTGCGGATAACGATTGATCATGTTTTCATTCAGACCGACCCGTCCCATCATTTCCGCGACCATCTCTTTACGCTCGCGCTCGGTTAGATCGGGGCGATAGGTTTTCAACGGTTCTGCAATCGAGGCCGAGATTGTCATACGTGGATCAAGGCTGGCCAGCGGGTCCTGAAACACGATCTGCAGATCTTTGCGATACTTGTTCAACTCGGCGCGTTTCAGACCAACAATTGGACTGCCCAACCAGCTGACATTGCCTGCACTGGGTTCGATCAATTGCAGAACAGCCCGTGCCAGCGTGGATTTGCCGCATCCGGACTCGCCCACCACGCCCAGGGTTTCACCCTTGCGGATGTCAAAACTGACGCCATCAACCGCTTTCAGCGGCACCTTGCGACCGAACAGCCCGCCCGAGACATGAATGGGGAAGTGAACCTTAACGTCATCGACCTTGAGCAGCGGTTCTTCAACGGCAGGCAATGCCTTGGGCGCATCGCCCGCATCAATGCGCGGCATGGCCTCAAGCAGGGTGCGCGTGTAGTCGTGCTGAGGCGCGCGGAAGATCTCGCGCGTGTCACCTGCTTCGACAAATTCACCCATGCGCATGACCTGAATCCGATCACACATCCGCGCCACAACGCCCATATCATGCGTGATCAGCGCAATCGCGGTCCCTTCATCCTTTTGCAGACGCACCATCAGGTCCAGAATGTCGGCCTGAACGGTAACATCCAGAGCGGTCGTGGGTTCATCCGCAATCAGAAGTTTGGGATTACAAAGCATCGACATGGCGATCATCACGCGCTGACGCATCCCGCCCGAAAGCTCGTGCGGATACTGATCCAGACGTCGTGCCGCCTCAGGGATGCGCACCCGGTTCAGCCAGTCCAGGCAACGTTGACGCGCGGCTGTGCCCTGCAGGCCTTCGTGGATTTGCAAAACCTCACGCATTTGCTGGCCTACCCGCAGATGCGGTGTCAGGGCGGTCAACGGATCCTGAAAGATCATGCCCACATCCGCGCCACGGATGCGGTTCAACTCATTTATAGGTAGGTTCAGGATTTCCTTGCCGTTCAACATGGCGGAACCCGAGGCGTGCCCAGCAGGCGGCAACAGCCCCATCGCGGCCATGAAGGTCTGGCTTTTGCCCGATCCACTTTCACCAACGATCCCGAGGCATTCACCGGGGTTGATGTCGAAGCTGATGCCTTTCACAGCCTCGACCACGCCATCTGGTGTGTCGAATTGGACGCTCAGGTCCTTGACGGAGAACAAACTCATATCAGCGATCCTTCGGGTCCAGAGCGTCACGCAGGCCATCGCCGATGAAGAACATCGTGATGATAATGGTGACATAGAAAGTCAGCGGGTACATCAGCTGCCACAGGGTGCCATAGCTCATGGTGCCGGCCCCCTCGGCAATCAGACGCCCGAGCGAGGTGTATGGTTCCGAAATGCCAAGGCCGAGGAACGAAATGAAGCTCTCGGTCAGGATCATTTCGGGCACCAGAAGCGAGGCGTATACGATCACAACACCCAGAAGATTGGGCAGGATGTGACGATACATGATCGTGAACTCGCCAACGCCAGCGGCGCGCGCGGCCTCGATGAACTCGCGGTTCTTCAGGGTCAGGGTCTGCCCACGCACAATTCGCGCCATGGTCAGCCAACCGACTGCCCCAAGGGCAATGAACAACATGAAGAATGACCGTCCCGCGACAACCAGCAGCAGAATGATGACCAGCGTTGCCGGGATCGCAAGAAGGATATCGACAAAGCGCATCATCACGCTGTCGGTGCGTCCGCCGATATAGCCTGCGGCGATGCCATAGCAAGTGCCAACGATCAGCGCAGTCGCTGCGCCAATCAAACCTACCAGTAGAGACGTCGTGGTTGCCTGAATAACGCGGCTGTAAAGGTCGCGTCCCAGGTCATCGACACCGAAAAAATGGCCGGTCTCTACGGACGGCATGCCCATGCCACGCACGTCCCCCATGACGTTCCAGTCGATCTCTTCATTATCCCAGATCGCAAAATAGGGACCAACGATCGTGAACAACACGATCATCCCAAGAATTAGGACACTCGCCATTGCTGCTTTGTTGCGGACAAAGCGCATGCGGGCGTCTTGCCAGAGTGATCGCCCCTGAATGACCGTGTAATCTGTGATTTCTTCGGCCAGATGGGCGGCTTTTTGTGATTTTCCTAGCATGGCCACCCCCTTAGTAGCGGATTTTTGGATCGAACCAGGCATAGGCCAAGTCGGTCAGCAGGTTCACGATAACGGTAAGCGCACCGTAGAGGATCGTGACACCCAGCAGCACGGCATAGTCGCGGGCGAGAGCTGAGTTCACATAGGCTTGCCCCAGACCACCGGTCGAAAAATAGATGTCGACAAAAACCGAGCCCGTCAGCACATAGACAAAGACCGGGCCCAGATATGAGACGACCGGTAGCAGCGTGGGCTTCAGCGCATGACGCCAGATCACAGTTCTTGTGGGCAAGCCTTTGGCACGCGCGGTTCGGATAAAGTTCGAGTTCATAACCTCCAACATCGACGACCGGGTGATCCGCGCAATCGAACCCATATAGGACGTCGCAAGCGCGATGACGGGCATCACCAGATACTGCCACTGGCCGCCATGCCAGCCCCCACCCGGCAGCCAACCCAGCCACAACGTGAAAGTCAGGATCAGGATCGGACCCATGATGAAGTTCGGCAGGGCTTGAGCGGCGATGCCCAGCCCAACGGCAAAGTAGTCGATCCAGGTGTTATGCCGGATCGCAGCTGCAATCCCCAGTGTAACGCCCACGGCGGTCGCAAACAGGAACGACAGAGAGCCATAGGTCAGAGAGATCGGAAAACCCTGTGCGATGATGTCGTTGACGTCCCGATCCTTGAATTTGAAGGACGGACCAAAGTCGAAATGCACAACGATGTTATAGAGGTAGTCCCACAGCTGTTTCCACAGCGGTTGGTCCAGCCCGTACCGCGCTTCGATATTGGCCAGAACCTGCGGCGGCAGAGGCCGTTCCGAGGTAAAGGGCCCACCGGGCGCCACGTGCATCAGGAAAAAACAGGCGACGACCAGCAACAGGATCGTCGGAATGGCGACCATCAGCCGCCGGAAACTATAGGCAAGCATTTCATGCCCCCGCGTTTATTGGCTTTGCCCCGGGCGATACCGGGGCAAAGCGTGGGTCAAAGACGATTATTCGGCGAGCTTATAAAGGTTCTTCGAATACCAGTTCTGCTCGACATTGTTCACCGGCCAGTTGCCCACATCGCTGTCCATCATATAGACACCGGCATAGTGGTAGATCGGGATCACCGGGGTTTCCTGCGCGATGATACGCTCGACCTCGGTGTAGAGCGGCGCTGCGTCATCCGCAGTCTTGGCTTCAGCCAGCAACTCGTCCACGCGGGCATTGTTGTATTTGCCGTCGTTGTAACCTGAATCCGACTGCAGCAGGTCGAGGAAGGTCGAGGCCTCGTTATAGTCGCCACACCACGCGCCGCGCGCCAGATCGAAGTTCTGGTTGCCACGTTCTTCCAGGAACACTTTCCATTCCATATTGGCCAGTTCGGCTTGAACGCCGAGCTTCTGCTTCCACATCTGGCTCAGCGCTACTGCAACCTTCTTGTGGTTTTCCGAAGTGTTATAGACCATCTCGAAGCTGAGTGGGTTGTCGGGGCCATAGCCCGCTTCGGCCAACAGCTCCTTGGCCAGTTCGTCGCGCTCAGCTTGCGACATCGAAGCCATTTCAACCGCTGGAACGGTGAAACCTGCGGTTGCTTCCGGCGCAAATGTATAGGCTTGGGGCTGACCACCGGCCATCACTTTTTCGGTGATGATCGCGCGATCAACGGCGAGCGACAGGGCCTGACGCACGTTGGGGTCTTTGAACGCTTCCGGGCCGCCCTCGGACAGGTTGAAGGTATAGTAATAGTTACACAGGCGCGGGAAGCTGATGGCTTCTTCCGGGTGCTCCTGGCTCAAGCGCGGATATTGACCTGCTGGAATTTCGGTCCGATCCAGTTCACCTGCCAGATAGCGGGTCAGGGCAACGTTTTCATCGTTGATGACCAGCGCCACAACCTTGTCGATGATCGTGTTGTCGTTGTCCCAATACATCTCGTTACGCTCGCGGACCGAGCGTTCCTGCGGCAGATGCTCTGTCAGGACATAAGCACCGTTCGAAACGATGTTCTCGGGGCGCGTCCAGGCATCACCGAACTCTTCAATGACCTTCTGCGGGGCAGGGAATGTGGTCGAGTGGGTGGTCATCTGCGGGAAATAGGGCAGGGGGGCGCTCAGGCGGACTTCCAACGTCTTATCATCGATGGCTTTAACGCCCAGCTCGTCCACCGGCTTTTCGCCTGCGATGATGTCGGCTGCGTTTTCGATCGACATCAGCTCCATGAACCACGCATAAGGCGAGGACAGTTCAGGATCGACGGCACGTTTCCAGGCATAGACGAAATCGCCTGCCGTAACCGGATCGCCGTTTGACCATTTTGCGTTGTCGCGCAAGGTAAAGGTGTAAACGTTCTTGGTGTCGTTGGCTTCAAAACCGGTGGCGACACCGGGAACCAGATTGCCTTCTTCGTCTTGATTCATCAGGCCTTCGAACAGATCGCGCACGATCTCTGCGCCCGAGACATCTTCGACAACCTGAGGGTCAACCGAGCTGTGTTCGTCAAGGATACGATAGGTAAAGGTCTGGTCATCGGCCAATGCCTCACCAGTTTCCGGGTGGGTGCCCGCAGCGATTGCGGCACCAGCGATAATGGTTGAGGACAATAGCCCCGCCAACGAGGTTCGGATCAGTGTGTTCATGTGTTTACTCCCATTTATTGATATCAGAAGCCGCACCACTGCCGTGGGGTGACTCTTCTATCTATGCGTTTCCGGCATCTGCGATGGCAGCGCGTTGACCTAAATCGTGATGAGACAAAAAACCTGGCCTGCGGCGACAGGGGATACCAGAAATCTAACGGCGAAAGGTAACTTTCACTGCGGGAAGCGTGCCGTTTTTTCGACAAAGGTAAAGAGCATTGGTAACAATCGTGAGGTCAAAGATCGAATGAAACCGTAACCGGCACTGCCTTCGAAAGAATATTCTGAAACATCTTCTCGTCCTGACATTTTCGTGAAGCACGATATATCTGACAAGGTGAATGCGTCCGAAAATAGGCTCTTGAACGGCGAATCACTCGAAGCTTTAAGGCTTCAGTTTGGCCTTCATTTCGGCTTCGGGGAAACAAGTGGGAGGCTGCCGGGTTGCCTCCTGCCAGCGCCCGATCGAACGGCGGGTTTTATAGCCGGGCAACCCGTCGACGCCGCCCACATCGTGCCCCTGCCGGACCAGCGCTTCTTGCATCCGGGCAATGTCAGAACGGTAGAGCCCGCCTACGTTACCCCATCGACCGCTGAAATCTCCGACGCCATATTGGATGCGATCCCCGACATGCCCCACAAACAGCGCGTAGAGGTCGCTGGTGTTATAATCCTTCAGGACATAGAAGTTCGGGGTTACGATAAAGGCGGGACCTTTGCGCCCGGCGGGCATCATCAAATAACCTTCAGCCGCCTGTTCATGCGCTGGAAACGGTCGCCCCGAGACGCGCGCGATGCCCATTGCAGCCCAGTCTTGAATTGAACGCCCCTGATCCGGCCCCTCAAGCGCACAGGATACATCGCTTGGCACGGTCACTTCGAAGCCCCAATCGCGCCCTGCCACCCAGCCATGCCGTGCCAGATAGTTGCCGATAGAGGCGATGGTGTCCGCCTCGGACCCCCAGATATCAGCTCGGCCGTCTCCGTTCCCATCGGCAGCATAGGTCAGAAAACTGGTTGGCATGAATTGCGGTTGTCCCAGCGCGCCCGCCCAACTACTTTTTAGCACGGATGCGTGCCCAGCCTCGGCAATCTGCAGGGCGGCGATCAATTCACTGGTGAAATAGTCGGAGCGTGTGCTCATGAAACCCTTAGTGCCCAGGACCTGAAAGGCGTTGTGGCGGATTGGAACCTGTCCATAGCCGCTCTCACGCCCCCAGATCGCCAGAATAATGCGCGCGGGCACACCCGTTTTTGCTTCGACCCGCGCCAGTGTTTTCGCGTGGCGCCGTGCCATCTGGCGACCTACCGACGTGGCCCCTCGCACCGAGTTTGCATTGAAATAACGCCCAGGAGAGCCAAATTCTGCCTGCCGCTGAGCCTTCGGTGTTTTCTTCGGGCTTCCCGGAGGCACCAGATCCGGCAACTCCCAGTTTAGGGTCACGCCATCAAAGGCACTCTGAAAGGTGCGTCGTGAAACGCCTTTGGCTTTTGCTTGGGGCCAGATCTCTTGCTGCAACCAACTCTGAAATTGCCTCTCGACCGCCTCGCGATTCTGCGCAAAGGCGGGCATTGCAAGCAGGGTCAGAGAGATCAGAGCAACGGTCAATCGCATGTCTTCAGGTCTCGCGTGCCCCATCCTCCATGTCAACCACGCCGTGGGCATCCTCCCGGAAAAGGTCTTGAGAAATAGTCTGACTCTGCCGATAGTTGCCAGGAACCCCGTCATAAGAGGATCAGCAAGCGTGACCATCCCCCGGATCTCCGCTGTGGCAGTACCCGCCTTGCTCGCGCTGCTGGTGTCGGCCCAGATCGCCGGGGCGAGTGATAGTTTTCTGGATCCTCAAGGACCGATAGCAGCAGTGCAGAAGACGCATCTTTTCCGCGCTACGGCCTTGATCCTGATTGCCGTCATTCCTGTGCTGGTGTTGGTGCCATTGATTGCCTTGCGATATCGCCGTCGCAAGGGCGGGGCAGCAGCTTACACACCGCACTGGGATTTTTCGGCAAAGCTTGAGTTTTTGATGTGGGGTGTACCGGTCGTGATCGTGGCGATCCTGTCATTTTATTTATGGAAGGCCACCCACCGTCTTGATCCCTACGCAGCCCCGTTCGGTCAGGAACCGGCATTGCAGGTTCAAGTGGTCGGATTGGATTGGAAGTGGCTGTTCATCTATCCCGATCTGGGTATCGCAAGCGTGGGAGAGCTGGGCATACCGATCAATCAGCAGGTGGCGATGACCCTGACGACCGACACGGTGATGCAATCTTTCATGATCCCTGCGCTGGCAGGGCAGATTTACGCCATGCCCGGAATGACGACCAAGCTGCATCTGGTCGCGGATACACCAAAGACCATGCAGGGAGAGAACACCCAATATAATGGCCGTGGTTTCACCAAGCAGAAGTTTCTGACGCAGGCCATGCAGCCCACAGACTTTGAAGCCTGGGTGACAAGCGTTCGGGCCAATGGGATCCCCTTGACCGAGGATACCTATCGCACGCTCGCCATGCGAACGGATCGGGATGAGGTTCAGGCGGCTTTGGGGACGCCGCTTATGCCCCTCAATGCGCTCTATTTCACGTTGGAAGAGGGTGATCTGTTCGGATCGATCCTGCATCGCTATCACAGCGGTGAATCCCTTCCCCTGAACCAGCAACCCGGCACGACCGCGTTCGGGCAGGAGGCGAAGCAATGACATCTGCCGAGACTGGCTTCCTTGGCCGTCTGAGTTGGGACGCATTGCCCATCATGGGGCTTATCCAGAACCCCAACGCGAACGAGATCGTGGCGAACGCAGCTGCTGGCATCGTTGTCGTCGGAGTTGCTGTGGTGGTGGCGGTGCTGACATGGTTCCGCCTGTGGGGGCCGCTATGGCGTGACTGGCTGACCAGCACGGATCACAAGAAGATCGGTATCATGTATATCGTTTTCGCCATCGTCATGCTGGCGCGCGGCGTGCTGGAGGGTGTGGTGATGCGCGCCCAGCAGGCCGCTGGGCCGGGGGATGGGTTTCTCGAAGCTGAACACTTTGCCGAGCTGTTCAGCACCCATGGAACCATCATGGTTTTCTTTGTCGCTGTGCCCTTCGTCTTTGGCGTTGCAAACTATGTGATCCCGCTGATGATCGGCGCGCGCGACGTTGCCTTTCCGGTGTTGAACCAGATCGGCCTTGGGCTGACCGTTTCCGCGGGCATGATGCTGATGGTTTCACTGGTGGTGGGAGAGTTCTCGACCGGTGGTTGGACGGCTTATCCACCTTATACCGGAGCCGCGTTCAATCCGGGTGTAGGGCCAGATTACTGGATTTGGGCCATTGTCGTCTCGGGCATTGGTACGACGCTGACGGGTATCAACTTCGCGGTCACGATCTATAAACTCCGTGCGCCGGGGATGAAGTTTATGCGGTTGCCGATGTATTGCTGGACAATCATCTGCAGCTCGATCCTGATCGTCTTTGCCATGCCGCCGCTGGGTGTTGCGGCACTATTGCTGGCAGCCGATCGGTATCTGGATTTCCATTTCTTCACCAATGATCTCGGCGGCAACATGATGAACTATGCCAACCTGTTCTGGCTGTTTGGTCACCCCGAGGTCTATCTGCTGGTCCTGCCTGCCTATGGCATCTATTCCGAAGTCTTCGCTACTTTCTCGGCTAAGCGCCTGTATGGCTATAACTCGCTGGTCATCGCCACGATGTCGATTGCAATCATGTCTTTCACGGTCTGGCTGCACCATTTCTTCACCATGGGTCAAAGCGCGCTGATCAACGCTGTATTCGGCATTGCCACGATGCTGATTGCCATTCCAACGGGTGTGAAAGTCTACGATTGGATGGCGACGCTCTATCGTGGACGTATCCGGTTTTCGGTGCCGATGCTTTATGGTCTGGCTTTCCTGATGCTATTCGTGATCGGTGGTCTCAGCGGCGTGATTCTTGCAAACCCGACCGTTGATTATCAGGTCCACAACACGCTGTTCCTGGTGGCACATTTCCACAACGCGCTGTTGCCCGGTGTGCTGTTCGGCTTACTTGCTGCCTACAATTACTGGTTCCCAAAAGCCTTCGGATTCCGTCTGAACGAATTCTGGGGCCGCGTTTCGGTCTTTTGCTGGACTGTTGGTTTCCTTCTAACCTTCATGCCGCTTTATTTCGTCGGCCTGATGGGAATGCCGCGCCGGTCATTCAGTTGGGAGGACCCGAGCTTTCATCCTTATATGATTGTTGCCGTACTCGGTGCGTTGGTGATTACATGCGGCTTGTTCTCGGTGTTGATCCAGCTTTGGGTCAGCATCCGAGACCGCGATCAGTCCCGTGCGCCCGTCGGCGATCCGTGGGACGGGCGCACGCTGGAATGGTCTATCCCGTCGCCACCTCCGCCTTATAACTTCGCCATTATCCCGCAAGTGACCGATCGCGATGACTTTGCCGCCGCCAAAGAGCGAGGTCAGGCCTATCCCAAACCGGAGGCCTATGAAGATATCGAAATGCCGCGCAACACTGGCGTCGGGTTCATCCTGTGTGTGCTCAGCGGTGTTTGGATGTTCGCCCTGGTCTGGTGGATCTGGTGGCTGGCCGCTTTGATCACAATCGCAATGATCCTTGCCTTTATCATCTGGAGCTTCGACACCAGCACCGAAATCATCATCCCCGCCGAAGAGGTGCGCAAAGAACACGAGGCCTGGCTGGCGCTGGTCCACAGCACTCAAGCCGTGGACCGCGACCATGAATGCGCGCCGGAAAACCGAGGCCTTGCGCGCCCGGATATGGAGGCCGTGACATGAGGCGCGCACCCGAACACAGCTATCCGGGGATCAACCTTGGCGAGGATCATGCCAGCGCGCATAAGGTCACCGAGATCGTAACCTTCGGTTTCTGGGTCTTTTTGATGAGCGATTTGGTCTATTTCGGACTGATGTTCGCAATCTACATCACTATGATCGATGCGCAGGCCGGAGGGCCGGGACCGCATGAACTGTTCGACCTGAAAAGCATCTTCGCCCAGACGCTGATCCTATTGACCAGCAGCCTGACCGTGGGGCTTGCGATGCTGGCACTAAAATACAATCTGCCACGGGCGCGCATCGTACTTTGGTTTGGCGTCACACTACTACTGGGGCTCTGCTTTCTGGTGCTGGAGATCCGCGATTTCATGAACATGGCTGCGCAAGGCGGTATCCCACAACGCAGCGGCTTTCTGTCAGCTTTTTATGGCCTTGTGCCACTGCACGGGCTGCACGTCGCGGCAGGGTGCATCTGGCTGATCGTGTTGGGCATCCAGCTGCGCGTGATGGGTATGACCGATCTGGTAATCTCTCGCGTGGTGCGGCTGGCGCTGTTCTGGCACTTCCTCGATCTGATCTGGATCGGCATCATAACCATCGTGTATTTCGGAGGGCTGGCCTATGGATAGACGGACCGAACTACACCGGCGCGAACGGCGGCGCTATGTCATCGGCTATGGTGGTTCGCTGTTGCTGACGCTTATCGTGTTTGCCATTGCGTATCGGTACGGCATCGAGACACCCGGAGTATATTTTGCCATCGGCCTGCTTGGGCTGGCCCAACTGGTCGTGCAACTGGTCTATTTCCTGCATATCGACCGTCGCCGCAGTAGCCGCGAGGATCTGGACCTGATCCTGTTCTCAACCCTCGTATTGCTCATCATCATCGGCGGGACAGTTTGGATTCTGGGCAATCTGGCCGTGCGGATGCACATGATGTGATCCGGGAAGGACGGTAGCGAATGAAGCCAATCAAAGTCATCGCCGTTGTTGGCATGCTCGCCGCGATTGCTGTCGGGCTGCTGTTGTTCTGGCGACATGAAGAACGATACCCCTCGACACAAGATGCCTATATCGGGGCCAACATTGTCTTTGTTGCGGCGCAGGTGACCGGACAAGTCGCAGAGGTCGCAATAGCCGACAACCAAGCGGTTAAAGCGGGTGATTTGCTGTTCACGATTGATGAGACGCAATTCAAGGCTTCGGTGGATCAGGCGCAGGCCAATCTGGACAGCGCCATTCAACAGGCCGAATCCTTCTCGAACCAGATCACGGCAGCGCAGGCCGCGGTGGAAAGTGCCGGTTCTTTTTATGAAACGTCAAAAAGCAATCTGGAACGGGCCAGAGCTTTGTTTTCAGACGGCAATCTTGCACAAGCCTCGTTGGATCAAACCACTTCGGAGTTCGCGCAAGCCTCGGCCCGATTGACCACAAGCCGCTCCGAACTGGCCGCATTGCAAAGCGGTTTGGCAGCCCGGCAAGACAACGTGCTGTCCTCGCAAGCGGCGCTGGAGATTGCGCAAGCCGATCTGGCCTGGACGAAGGTCTATGCATCTGCCGATGGCTGGATCGCCAACCTGACCCTTCGCCCCGGATCTTCGGTATCCGCGAATGCACCGCAATTCTCGATCGTCGAATCCTCGGAATGGTGGATCGATGCCAACTTCAAAGAGACCTCTCTTCCCCGTATCCGAGCGGGTCAAACAGCCAAAATCCGGGTCGATATGCTGCCGGGCATTGCTCTGACAGGCAGAGTAGCTTCCATCGGGCGTGGCTCGGGTGATACGTTTTCGCTGCTGCCGTCAGAAAACTCGAGCGGTAACTGGGTCAAGGTCACAAGGCGGTTTCCAGTACGGATCGAGCTTGATCCAACGGACGCACCGCTGCGGGTCGGGGGCAGCAGCAAGGTCACGGTTGATACAACCGGATCAGGGCAATGACCGATCCCGGCCACATCAATCGCGTGATTGTGGTGGCCGTTGTTCTGAGCGCCATTCTTGAGGTGCTCGACAGCACCATCGTCAACGTCGCGCTGCCTCATATTCAAGCCGCGTTCGGCGCAACAACCGATCAGGCGACATGGATACTGACCAGCTATATTGTCTCGGCCGTGGTGGTTATGCCACTGACCGGTTTTGTGGCGCGCAGGGTCGGGCGACGACGATTGATCCTGACGGCTGTCACGGGCTTTGCCACCATGTCGGTAATGTGCGGTCTGTCGTGGAGCCTCGAGACCATTGTCGCATTCCGGTTAGTGCAAGGCATGTTCGGCGCCTTCCTGATCCCCCTTTCACAATCCATTCTGTTTGACGCTTTCCCACGCGAAAAACGAGGGCAGGCAATGGCGGTGTTTGGACTGGGAGTTGTGGTCGCTCCGGTCCTGGGGCCGACTGTCGGGGCCATTCTGACCGAGTATTTCTCATGGCGGATGGTCTTTTTCGTCAACCTTCCCGTTGCGGCGATGGCCTTGCTGTTGCTGGCCGGGGAACTTCCTGACGATAAAACCGAAGAGGTTCGTATCGATTGGAAAGGCCTGGCGCTGCTGGCCCTTGGCATCGGTTGCCTGCAATTCGTGCTCGATCAGGGAGAGACCAAGGATTGGCTGTCGTCCAGGATCATTCAGGTTGCGGTTATCGCCTCGGTTCTGGGTGCGTTGGGGTTTATCCTTCACGGGCTTACATCCCGGCAACCTGTCGTCGATCTGCGCCTTTTCGCGGACCGCAATTTCGCGCTGTGCAACCTCGTCATCGCCGGGTTTGCGATTTCATTGTTCGGAGGCATCGCCATTCTGCCAACCTTTGTCCAGAACCTGCTGGACTATCCGGTCATCGCATCGGGGCATCTGTTTATCCCACGCGGAATCGCCGCTGGTGCGTCCATGGTCCTAACCGGAGCCGTTCTGGTCACCCGGTTCGATCCGCGCGTATTGGCAGGCCTCGGGATGCTGCTGACCGCGATCGGGAATTTCATGATGGGTTCGTTAAATCTGAATGCGAGCTTCTGGCAGCTTGCATGGCCGGGGTTCGTCAGCGGCCTCGGCATGGGGTTGGTTTTTGTTCCAATGTCCATTCTGGCATTCGAGAGCATCAGCAAGACGCGGCAGGATGAGGCTTCGGGCCTGTTCAATGTCACGCGGCAGTTGGGGTCATCTGTTGGGATTTCTCTGGTAGGAACCTGGGTCGTGCGAGGCCTGCAAACGAACACAGCGGTTCTGAGCCAGAATGTGACGCCTTACAACCCCGCCGCGCAGGCCTACCTCGAGCCGTTAGGTTTGACACCAGACAGCGCTGAGGGCGCAGCATTGCTGGGACAGGAGATCGCAAAGCAGGCCGAGATGATCTCATACCTGACAGTATTCAATAATTTAGGTCTGCTGGCGCTGGCAACGATTCCGCTGCTGTTCTTCTGTCGTGCGCCGAACCCAGAGGCGCGCAACGCAGCGCCCGTACACTAGCGGGTCAGAAAAAGACCGAGCCAAAGCGCAAACCAGCACAAAACAAGGCTGATGAGGATGTTTCCAGCAGCAAGCGCGATGGTTTTTTCCCGGTGCAGCTGCAGAGATTGATAAGCAAAACTTGAGAAAGTGGTGAACCCGCCACAAAAGCCGAACACCAGTCGTTTTTCCTCTTCACCCATGTCTACCGGGCCTCCCAGATAGCCGATCCAGAGACCAAGCAGCAAACTGCCCACGACATTCACAATCAGCGTGGAGTATGGAAGATCGTGTGTCACACGCAGGGCCAGCCAATGGCGCAGAACGGCGCCCAGCCCCCCGCCCAGGGCAAACATGCTGTGCAGATAGAGCTCGTTCATTCTGCAGCCTCCGAAGGCGATAAACGGCGACCCAAGGCTTCGCCCAGAATGGCGGCGCTCAAGCCAAACAGGATCTCTGCCGCGATCGCTATAATCACCAGTGAGCTACCGGCCTCAGCCATCCGCTCGAGCTCGGCCACGAAGGAAGAGAAGGTGGATAAGCCACCACAAAACCCGACTGCCCCCAAATGCAGCAAATGGGCGTGAATGCGATGGCGTATGGCATAGAGCCAGCCGAGGATGAAACAAGCCACGACATTGATGCCGAAGGTCGCTGTCAAAAACGGGGCACCGGGTATTTCCAGCGCGAAGAGTTCTCGCAACAGCGATCCTGCAGCTCCACCAACGAAAACCGCCGTATACATCAGCGCGCGATGCCTGAAGCGAGAAGGTGGACGTGACACTGCGGCTGATCCTGCTCTGACCCGTTTCCATCCGGCATACAGATTGCTTCAACACGCTTCAAGCAAGGGCGATGAAGCATTCGTTATGAATACGTTGGCTACAAAGGCTTGCACTGAAAGGTCAAATTGTTCCACGGTCTCGGATATGAACAGGCAACAGCCGAACCGCTTTGGCGCGACCCAGGGAGATCAGATATGATTGTTCGCAGGCTTTATTACATCCTCAGCTATGTGTGCCTGCCCTTGACCCTGCTGTGGGGCTTCTTCTGGCCGCCCGCCTACTGGCTGCTGGTGTTCCTTATCCCTTATGCGGTGATTGGCCTCTACGATATGCTGACGACAAAGCACAACGTACTGAACAATTACCCTGTCCTTGGACATTTCCGATACATGCTGGAATTTGTCAGCCCTGAAATCCGCCAATATTTCGTGGAAACCAACGAAAGTGGTCGGCCCTTCAACCGTATCATTCGCAGTCTGGTCTATTCACGCGCCAAGGGGCAGGTCGATACGCAGGCCTTCGGTACGCAATACGATATCCAAACCGTTGGCTATCACCGTGCCAACCATTCACTCGCGCCCAAGCATGTTCCCGAAAGCGAAGAAAGGGTGATGCTCGGCGGCCCGCAATGTGAAAAACCGTACGACGCCTCACGCCTGAACGTCTCCGCGATGAGCTTTGGCGCGCTCAGTGCCAATGCGATCCGCGCGCTGAATGGAGGTGCGAAGGATGGCGGATTTGCCCATAACACGGGCGAGGGCGGGCTCTCTCCGCACCATCTGGCTGAGGGTGGGGATATAATCTGGCAGATCGGTACTGGCTATTTCGGATGCCGGACGCCTGAGGGCGGTTTTAACAAAGATAAGTTTGCCAAAAGGGCCAAGAAGGACGTTGTAAAAGCGATTGAGATCAAGCTCTCGCAAGGAGCAAAGCCCTCTCATGGTGGCGTGTTGCCTGCAGCGAAAGTGGATGAGGAAATAGCAGAGATCCGAGGAGTGCCGGTGCATCAGGACGTGATATCTCCGCCTGTTCATTCGGCCTTCGACGGACCTACCGGGTTGATGCATTTCGTGCAGCATTTGCGTGAGATGTCGGAGGGAAAGCCAATTGGCTTCAAGCTCTGTATAGGCAATCCAACTGAATTCATGGCAATCTGCAAAGCCATGCTGGAGACCGGCATTCTGCCCGATTTCATTACCATAGACGGAGCCGAGGGGGGTACCGGTGCTGCGCCCGTGGAATTTACCAACCGGCTGGGAATGCCGCTGAATGAGGCGCTGATCTTCGTGAACAACTGCCTGCGCGGGATTGGAGCGCGCGACAAGATCCGCGTTATCTGCTCGGGCAAGGTAGCGACCGGGTTCGACATGATCGAAAAATTCGCTCTTGGCGCCGACATGTGCAACGCAGCGCGGGCGATGATGTTTGCCGTAGGCTGCATTCAGGCGCTGCATTGCAACACCAACCGCTGCCCCTCGGGCGTTGCGACGCAAGATCCGATCCGGGGTCGGGCCGTGAATGTGCCACAGAAACGGCAGCGTGTGCACCGATATCACGACGCAACGCTGGAAAGTTTCCGCGAAATTCTGGGGGCAATGGGCAAGGAAAAAGTCTCGGATCTGCGGCCCGCCGATATCCGCCGCCGGACAGCGGATGAGCGGGAACGAACCTACGCAGATCTGTACAGCTTTCTGGAAGATGGCGCACTGCTAGGCGAAGCTATCCCAGAAGAGTTCGCGGCTGATTGGAAAGCGGCCTCAGCCAGTCACTTTTAGACTGGTTTAGCGCGGGATCGAGCGCGGGTTGTTCTGTGCATGAGTATGAATTTTGCGGATGCTCCATTCGACGGAGTCCCGCATGGTCTTGCCCAAGGCAACATCAAAGGCCTCAACCAGGTCCGGTGTCTGGTCGCTGGCAGCCATTACATTTTCCTGAAACGAACTGGAGGCGATGATCTTATCTTCGTACTCATCAATGATCTTGATATTGATGCGTACTTCCACACGCACCGTTTTTGAGTCCTCCGCCTCGCTGACAACGATGCCCTGAAATTCACGCAAATCAGGTGCAATGACATAATCCGCGCGCAGCCCGACCGTCGAACGGCCAACAGCCGCGACCTTACCGGAGTTCTCATAGCTTTCGACCATCAGGGCCTGAACAATCAAAGGGGCCCGGTCAACCCATCGGGCTCTGGGCAAATACTGTACCTGCAACAATGAGGGCTGAACCGCGATCTGGTCGGTATTTACCGCAGCCGTTGCAGTGGGCTCTTCAACAACGATTTGCTGCTGGATTCTGGGCAGCGATGTCGAGAAGGTGCTCTTCGGAGTTAACAGATACAGGTCATTGGGTTTCGACGCCTGACGCAATGTGTCCAAGCCGGTACATCCAGCCATTGCGGCCAATACCAGAGTCAGGATTAGGGGCCGTATCATTGACGAAACTCCGATGCTTGGGTGCCTAACAAGAAGCGGGCCGGGTCGCGCTCAACCTTGTCGACCAAGCGGTCGAGACTGATGACCAGACGCTGTGATTCCTCAATAAAGCGGACGAATTGTGGCAGTCCTACGCGCAGGAAGTCCGAGACCTGGCGACGGTTGTCCTGCACGATGCCATCGATCGTGCCCAAAAGGTCCGAAGCGGATTGCGACGCGCTGAGAATGTCATCCGAAATCTTGTCGATCTTCTCGGTGATGTTCGAAACGGTCGAAGCCACTTGATTGGCCGCCTTGCGCACATCTTCCGCAACCGACGCAATATCTTCGTCCATAACGCGATTGGCTGAGTCAAAGGCACGCTCGGCCGAAGCAAGCGCAGCCTTGGCAGTATCCATGGCGGAATTGATCGAGCCGAGTGTGGTGTTCGCATTCGCGAAGGTCTCGGTAACCGTGCCCAAAGTGATGCTGCCTTCCTCGGAAAGCACAATCAGATGATCGGCCAGCCTTGAACCGCGTTCGATAAAGGGTCGTATATCCTCGGTCATCACGGTCTGGGCGGTCTGCAGCGTGCCATTTGCGGTATCCAGCGCTGTCTTCGCCGATTCCGAAGCCACTTTGATGCTGTTCAGCGTATCCGTCCCGGTCGTAAGTGTGGTTTCGGCAGTATCGGCCAGCGTATCCAGACGCTTGGTGAAATCCCCGATCTCTTTCGCGGCGCCGCCCAGATCGCTCGACAGGCTTTCGAAATCCGACAATGTTTTATCCAGTCGCCCCGAGGCCGCGGACAAATTGCTCAGGATCTCGGAGACGGCCTGACGGTTCTTCTCATCCACAACCGCGTTCAGATCCTCAAGCAATGTCAGAGCTTTTTCCAGAACCTGCGGCGCACCCTCCAGCAGAGACTGGATTGAGCTACGTTTGCTTTGAATCACGCTGTTCTGCGGCAATCGTTCAGCCGAGGCGGAACCGCCGGATAGCTCGACATAGGCGACACCGGTCACACCCAGCGATTGCAACTGCGCGATAGTTTCCTTGGTGACCGGGATATCCGCGTCAACTTCAAGACGGACACGGACCTTGGAAGGGTCGTTGTCATCCAGCTGCAATGAGATGACCTGACCCACAGGCAGACCATTATAGTTGACGCCTCCTGCCGCGGACAGGCCTGCCACATTGTCGAATAACACATCATAATACGCGTATTGCCGTGTGACTTCGAACTTGGCGAGCCACAGGAAGAAGCCGAAAGCCCCCAGAATACCGGCAAGGGTGAACGCACCGATCAGGATATAATTCGCTCGGGTCTCCATCGCCTCTACCTGTCCTACCCTTTCTCTTGCGCCGCGCGGGCACGAGGGCCTGTGAAATATTCCTGGACCCAAGGATGGTCGACCTTGGTCATGTCCTCTATCGGACCTTCAACCAGCACGCGTTTTTCCGCAAGTACCGCGATGCGGTCGCAAATTGCGTAAAGACTGTCCAGATCGTGGGTAACCATGAACACGGTCAGGCCCAACGCTTGCTGCAGCTCTCTGATCAGATCATCATATGCAGCAGCTCCGATAGGGTCCAATCCGGCGGTAGGCTCGTCCAGAAACACGATCTCGGGGTCCAGCGAGAGCGCGCGCGCCAGTGCTGCCCGTTTACGCATCCCGCCCGACAATTCCGAAGGGAACTTGCTGCAGCTTAGCTGAGGCAGCCCTACGAGGCTGATCTTCAGCCCCCCAAGCGCCGCCATCAGGCTTTCGCTGATGCCGGTATGTTCGCGCAGCGGCGCCATCACGTTCTGCAACACCGTCAGGGACGAAAACAGCGCTCCGTCCTGAAATGCGACGCCCCAGCTTTTTTCAATCCGCTGACGGTCGGCTTCGGGGCCATTGAGCACATCGACGCCCAGTACCTCTATGCTGCCCGCCTTGGGTTTGTTCAGTCCAACAATCGTACGCAGCAGCACTGACTTTCCGGTGCCTGATCCGCCGACAACGCCCAGAACCTCACCGCGCCAGACATCGAGGTTCAGGTTGTCATGCACCACCTGCTCACCAAACTGGTTGGTTAGATTTCGTACGCGAATGATAGCTTCGCGCTGCGTTTCACTCTGAGGGTTGTCCTGCAGGGCGGTGCCGTCCATGTCAGACCCCCAGCTCGGAAAAGAAGATTGAGAACAGCGCGTCGATGGCGATCACCATGAAGATCGATTGCACGACCGAAGCTGTCGTGCGCTGACCTACGCTTTCGGATGATCCTTTGACCTGCATCGCCTGCCAGCAGGCAATTGTCCCGATCACCAGCGCAAAGAACGGGGCTTTGATCATGCCAATCGCCAATTGCCAGACCCCGGTGTTTTCCTTGAGCCGCGTCAGGAACATGCCGGGGCTGACGCCCAAATCGATCCAGCTCATCAATGCGCCGCCGATCAGACCAGCCATATCGGCCACGAACCCAAGAATGGGCAGCATGATCAGCAACGCAACGACGCGCGGAACGACCAGCACCTCGATCGGATCAAGACCCAACGTACGCATCGCGTCGATCTCTTCCTGCACCTTCATTGAGCCTATCGAGGCGGTAAAGGCTGAACCCGACCGGCCTGCCACGATGATCGCGGTCAGCAGGATGCCAAGTTCGCGTAGGATTGAGATCGAGATCAGCTCGACCACGAAAATCTCGGCTCCGAACTGTTTCAACTGGGTCGCACCCTGAAAGGCCAAGACCACACCGATCAGAAAACCCATCAGCGTCACGATGGGCAGCGCCTTGAAACCGACCTGTTCCATCTGCGAAACCAGCGCCGCACGCCGCAGTCGCCAGGGCATGATCAGCGTGCGCACCAGCCGGTGCAGGGTCAGTCCGAGGAATCCAAGGATCGACAGCGTGTCCCGCCATGCCCCTGCCGTATGTTCACCGATCCGGCCCACCCAATTGACAAAACCTGTCGGAGGCGCCTGATCGCCCAGTTTTTCGGGGATGTTCTGCGACACCGTATCGATCAGCGAAGAATGGGCAGGCGTTAACCCTTCGAAACGGACATTCGCACCATCGGCGCCCAATCGGCGCGACAGGTTTGCCACCAGCCAGGCACCGCCTGTATCCAGCGCCTGCAATTGTGACAGATCCATCACAACATCCTGTCCGCTCGGATGGATCGCCGCGAAATCGGCTTCAACCTTATCCAGCTGTTGCGTGCGCAGATCACCCGAAATCCGCAGGCACACGCCGGATGCGCTGGTGTCAGAGATGATCGCAGGTCGGTTCATAGCGGTATGTGAAGTCAATCCGGGTGCGGCTGCAATGGGTTTGTTCAACCGGACCGGGTTTTAGCACCCATCAATTGCGATGGTGATACAGTAACTTCCAGTCTCTGATCGGCTGAAAACCAGTTGCGCCTGTTACGAAAGCCGGACACTGTCCGCCGCAAATCGTGAAACACCAATCGGAGAATGGCACCGTGGGTCAGACCGGGAATATTCTTTTTATCACCATCGATCAACTGCGCGCGGATTGCCTGAACGGAGCGCTTTCCGAACATGTGAACATGCCCAATCTGCGCGCATTCATGAGCGAGGCAACGGTGTTCAAGCGGCACTTTTCGGTCACGAACCCCTGTGGCCCTTCTCGGGCTTCGATGTTGACGGGACGGTATGCGATGAACCACCGGTCGATCCGGAATGGCACGCCGATGCGTCACGACACGCCGAATATCGCGACCGAGATGCGCAAGGCCGGCTACCGCCCGATGCTCTATGGGTACACCGATACATCGGTCGATCCTCGGGTTCTCCATCCCAATGATCCTGTGGCCAAAAGCTATGAGCACCCGATGGCCGGCTTCGACGAGATTGTCGAAATGCGGCTCGAAGAATCCTATCCGTGGCGATCTCATTTGCTGAAGAAAGGATACAAATTCGAGAACTATTTGGATGTCTATAAGCCCGTATCACCCGATGGCGGTACACCAAAGCTGAACGACCCGGCGCTTTATCGCGCCGACGACAGCGACACAGCGTTTCTGACCGATACGTTCCTGAACAGCATCGCTGCCTACGATAAGACCGATTGGTTCGCGCACCTGACCTACATCCGGCCTCACCCGCCATTGGTCGCGCCTGCACCTTACAATCGCATGTATGATCCGGCGCAACTGCCGCTGCCGGATACGCTGCCTTCGGCTGATGATGAAAAGGCAATTCATCCGTTTTTTGGACCACTGATCGACAAAAGCGATCTTCGAAACGCGGTTCTGGGTTTCGATGAGGTCGAACAAACCGAAGAAAATCTACAGACCCTGCGCGCCATCTATCTTGGGTTGGCGACCGAAGTTGATCATCACATCGGTCGGGTCATTCAATATCTGAAAGACAGCGGCCTTTACGATAAAACCCTTGTGGTGATCACCGCCGATCACGGCGAGATGCTGGGCGACAGGTTCTCATGGGGCAAGATGTCGGTCTATGACGCGGCATATCAGACGCCACTCATGATCCGTGCCCCAGGGGAAGGGGCGGGAAGGGTGGTTGCCGAGCCAACCGAATCCATCGATATATCGCCCACGATTCTGGACTGGGTCGGGCAGGTGGCACCCAATTCGATGGATGGCCGGTCCTTGCTGCCTCTGGTGCGGGGTGAGACACCTGCGGATTGGCGCAGCTACACATTCAGCGAGTTGGATTTCTCGGAGCCCGAAGATCCGTCACTGTGGCAGCACCGGCTGAAAACAGGAAACAGCGACTCTTGTCTGGGTATCTTGCGGGACGAGCGCTTCACGCTGGTCGAATTTGCCGCCGATCTGCCGCCTTTGTTGTTTGATCATCAAGGGCACGGGGAGCATGAGAATGTCGCGGGCAAACCGGAATTCGCAACTGATCTTGCACGGCTGTGCCGCCAGATGCTGCGTCACCGGATGCGCAACACCGACCACACGCTTTCGCTTGATTCGATCACCGCAGAAGGTCCGAAATCTCAGCGTCGGTATCACTAGATTCGTGGAAGGCGGGCCGCTTTTCCGGTCGGCTGTGCCTTCAGATTGATTATTATTCAGGCAGAGCAGTTCTGTATAAAGAAGTGTTTCAGGCCCAATAATTGGGCCTATTGCCCGTTCTGTCTGTAGCTGTAGGGAAAATGACCGAATGCTTGGGTTTTTGACCGAAAAATATTTTTGGTGACAAAAACATTAAAAAACTGTCACATCTTTATGGTCTTTTGCTGAATTGAAGAAAGACCTGAGTTTGCGGGCATGATGACGAAGACCAATGTGAATGACAGCATTGCCAACACGATGGCGCTGGGTGGGATGACACGACTAAACGGTACCGATCTGCTTTGGCAGCAGAGGGCCATTTCTGTCATCTCCCGGCAGTCACACAACGATCCGCACAACAATTCAGCCCAAGTATCACACCCGGTGTCATCCACCTGGTGTGCATCGCCATTTCAAAGACTCAAAACCAAGAGGGTTCCAAGATGAAAAGATTACTCCTATCCGGTGTTGCGGCGGTTGTGCTGCCCGGCGCCGCGTTTGCGGCCTGCCCGGCCATAACCGTGGCAGATTCGCAGGGCATCGCTGCCGGTGAGCATCCGCAGCAATACGAACTGGCAGAATTCCAATCCGCTGCAAATTGCGAGCTGAGCTTTTCAGAAAACCCGGCGATCGCCGATCTGAATGCCCGCATCAAAGGGAATGGCGATCTGCCCGCAGTGGCAGACCGTCTTCCCAGCGAGCCTTTGATCGTAGTGCCCTACGACGTGATCGGCCAGTATGGCGGTCAGTTTGATGCACTGTCGAATGCAACCGAATCCGGCACTTCGGATTTCCTGTCCGTGCGGCATACCAGCCTGGTGCGCTATGCGGACGATCTGCAGACAATAGTTCCTCATGTCGCCAAATCTTTTGAATGGAATGACGATTTCACTCAGTTGACAGTAACTCTGCGCGAAGGCCACAAGTGGTCGGATGGCGCACCGTTCACGTCGGCGGATGTGGTGTTCTGGTACAACAACCTGATGATGGACCCGAATGTCATCCCCGAAGCCAAAGATTATGCCCTGGCCGGTGGTGAGCCCATTGAAGTGGTCGCGCTGGATGAACAGACCGTTCAATTCAACCTCAAAGCACCCAAAGCTGGCCTGATCGAAACCTTCGCGTCCCAGTATGTACAGCCCTATCAGCCGATGCATTTCCTGGGTCAGTTCCACCCTGAAATCAATGCCGACGCGGATGCAAACGCGCAGGCCCTTGGTTATGAAAACGGCTATGATGCAATCAAAGCCTATTACGGCAACTCTGACTGGACCGACACGCCATCGCCCATGCTGACCGCGGGGGACAAGTTGGCGGGTCTGCCCAAAAACGCGGTCCCGACACTGGAGAGCCACATCCTTGTCGAGGAGACTGCGGAAGGCCGTCACCTGGTCGCGAACCCATATTTCTTCGCCGTCGACACGGCGGGTAATCAATTGCCCTATATCAATGAGCAGGACGAAGTTTACATCAGTGACTCGGAAGTGCGTTTGCTGAAACTTCTGAATGGCGAGGTGGATTACAAGGCGCAATCGGTTGTTCTGCCAAATGCCCCGGTGCTGCTGGAAGGGCAGGAAGCAGGCAATTACCGTATCGACGTGCGGCCGACAATTGCGATGCCGGCGGTTGCCTTCAACCTGACGCATGAAGATGAAGCAGTTCGCGAGGTGTTCAACGACCTCCGCTTCCGTGCCGCGATGTCGAACGCCATCAACCGGGACGAAATCAACGAGACAATCTATTTCGGTCTGGGTACTCCGCAGCAATATGTAGGCTTCTCTCCGGTTCCGGATTTTGTTGATCCGAAATGGGTCAGCTACGAAGCCTCGTTCGACCAGGATCGCGCCAGCGCTCTGCTGGACGAGGTTGGACTGGTGGATGCCGATGGTGACGGCAATCGCGACATGCCCAACGGTGATCCGCTTGTTCTGGACTGGCAGTTCTCATCGCAAGAGGTTTCCGCGGCTTTGGTCGAACTGATCGCGCAGAACTGGAAAGATATCGGGATCAACACCACCATCAAAGAGGTGACGCCGGACGAATATCGGTCGGCCCAGTCGTCGAACGCTTTGGACGTCCTGACGTGGACCGTGGGTTCACCTGTCGGCACAAATCTGGGTGACAATCAGCTGTGGGTGCCGCCGTATTCGGACTATTTCGGCTTGCGCCCTGCGATGGGTTGGGCTGAATGGGTCGACTCGGATGGATCGGCCGGTGTTGAGCCGCCGCAATACGCGAAAGACCTGATTGCAGGTATCAACGCGTTCCAGGCAGCAATTCCCGGCTCTGCAGAGCAAGGTGAGATCGGCAACAGCATGGTTGAATCGATGACAGGAAATCTGACATTCATCGGCATCATCTCGGCCCCATCGCCGGTATATGTCAGCAACAAGCTGAGCAACGTGCCTGAATTCAAAACAGCATCTTATGAATTCTATCGCACCTATCCTTACCGCGCATATCAATGGTCGCTGAGCGAATAATCGCGGATTGATACAATCGGAGGACGGGCGGCAACGCCCGTCTTCACGTCTTTATTGAAGGATACCCATGTTACAGTTCGCCCGATTTGCCGCGACCCGGGCGGTCATGGCACTGATCACGTTGGTGATCGTTTCACTAATCGTGTTCTCATTGATGGAGCTTGTGCCAGGTGACTGTGCCGAGCGCTACCTTGCCTACAAGAACACGCAAGGGCAGGCGATCACGCTGACAGATATTCAGAATGAGCGTATTCGTCTGGGTCTGGATCGCCCCTTTCTGGAACGCTGGGTCAGCTGGCTTTCCGGAGCATTTCGCGGTGACTTTGGCGACAGCTGTATCCTTCGGGTCGATATCGCACAATTGCTGGGCGACAAGTTCTGGGTGTCCCTGTGGATTTGCCTGGGCTCGCTGACGCTTGCCTACGCGATTGCCATCCCGGTCGGCATCATCTCGGCCGCGTCGCGCAATGCCTTTCTGAACAACACGCTGCGCATCGTCAGCTATCTGGGTCTGGCGATGCCAAACTTCTTGCTGGCGCTGATGGTGATGCTTTTTTCGACCATCTATTTCGGTGAAACGCTGACGGGGCTATTTTCACCCGAGTACAAAAACGCGCCCTGGTCCTGGGCGAAATTCGTTGACTTGATGAAGCATGCCTGGCTGCCAGTGTTTATCCTGGGCTGGTCGGCCACCGCCTTTGCGTTGCAAACCGTAAGGGCATTGATGTCTGACGAGATCGGCAAACTTTATGTCACTGCCGCCGCCGCACGCGGTATCTATGGTCGTCGCCTGCTATGGCGATATCCGGCTCGTCATGCACTGGGACCGATTGTGAACTCGCTTGGGTTTGACCTGAACCGTATCTTCAACGAATTGCCGATTGTGGCCCTGATCCTGACATTGACAGAAGCGGGATCGCTGCTGCTGGAGGCGCTGGCCCGATCAAATGACCAGCAGCTTGCAGGAGCGATCATCTTCCTACTGACGGCCTCCATCGTGACGCTGAACTTTGCCACCGACATTCTGCTCGCGGTTCTCGATCCGCGCGTCCGCAAGAGTATTCTGAGGTAAGCCGATGACTGCGATGACAAAACAACAGGCAAAAGAAGCCTATTTCACCGCATCTCAACGACAGCTGATCTGGGCGCGGTTCAAGAAACAACGCTCGGCCATGATTGCCGCCACGGTGCTGATGGTGTTGATTCTGTCTGGGATCTTTGCACCATTTCTGTCGCCTTACGATCCCACTGCCGCAGGGCGTGACAAGGACTATCTAAACGGCGCGCCGCAGATTCCGCAATTCTGCGACAAGAACGGCTGTTCATTGCGCCCGTTTTTGCATGAAGTGACGCGTGAACGCTCCTTGGCGACGAATTTCCGCTGGGTGGAGAAGGTCAACGAAGACGAGCGGCGTTACGTCCAGTTCTTCGTAAAGGGGGACCCTTACAAACTGTTTGGCTTCATCCCCGGTGACATCCACTTGTTTGGCACGGACACCGGCTATGTCCACCTGTTTGGCACCGATGCTGCCGGTAAGGATATTTTCAGCCGAACTCTGCACGCGGTTTGGACATCGCTTCAGGTTGGGACATTGGGGGTTCTGATCTCATTTGTTCTGGCCCTCGCGATCGGAGGGGTCGCCGGGTATTACGGTGGCATGATCGACAGTTTGATCCAGATGATCACGGATGCGGTGCGTACCATCCCCTCGATCCCACTGTTCATGGCCATCGCCGCCTTTATCCCGCCAGAGTGGTCGGCAGAGACGCGATTTTTCGTGATTACAGCCATTCTGGGTCTGGTTGGCTGGCCCACGTTGGCCCGCCGCGTGCGTACGCATCTGTTGACTGAACGCAATCAGGAATACGTCTTGGCCGCGCAACTCAGCGGAGCGTCACCCAGTCACATCATCCGCAAACACTTGCTGCCCAGTTTCACCAGTTATATCATCGTCGATCTGGTGATCACGTTCCCTTATGTGGTGCTCAGCGAAACCGCTCTCAGCTTTATTGGCCTCGGCCTGAAGGACCCGGTCAACAGTCTGGGCGTGATGCTGCAGAATGTGACCAGTGCCGACGTATTGCTGAATTATCAGTGGTATTTCATCCCGGTATTGTTCTTCATCGCGCTAGTGATGGCATTTGTATTTGTAGGCGACGGGTTGCGCGATGCAGCGGACCCCTATTCGGAGTCCAAGAAATGAGCCTGCTCGATGTTGAAAACCTCACCGTTCAATTCAAGACGGATGAGGGTCTGATCACCGCTGTAGACAACGTATCCTTTTCACTCGCTCCCGGCGAGGTGATGGGGCTGGTCGGTGAAAGTGGATCAGGCAAGTCGGTGACAGCCAAATCACTGATGAAGCTGAATGCCAATAACACCGTCTATGCGCCTGAGACCAAGATTAACCTGCATCTGGAGACAGGTCCGGTGGATGTGATGTCCTTGAAGCGCCCGCGTGACATGGAGGTTGTGCGCGGCGGTGCCATCAGCATGATCTTTCAGGAACCGATGGCCAGTTTTGCACCTGCTATGACCATTGGCAGCCAGATGGTCGAGCAATTGTTGATCCACACGGATATGAACAAAAAACAGGCCAAAGAGCTTTCGATCGAGATGCTGGACCGTGTCGGCATATCGGACGCTGCGACGCGGTTCGGACAGTTCGCCTTTGAGCTGTCCGGGGGAATGCGCCAACGTGCGATGATCGCCATGGCGTTGTCGACCAAACCCAAGCTGCTGATTGCAGATGAACCCACGACCGCTTTGGACGTCACCATTCAGGCACAGGTCATCGACCTGATGAAAGATCTGGTTTCTGAATTTGGGATGGGGATCATCTTCATCACTCACGATCTGGGCGTCGTCGCCCAGACCGCCGACAAGGTGGCTGTGATGTATCTGGGCCGCATCATCGAACAGGGTCCGGTGCGCGAGGTGATCCATGCGCCGACCCACCCTTATACGCAGGGCCTGATCGATGCGCTGCCTCAGCTGGACGATCTGGGCAAGCCGCTCAAGCCCGTTCCTGGCGATATCCCGTCGCCGCTTGAGCGGCCCGACGGCTGCGTATTCCACACGCGCTGCGGCAAGATCATCGGCGACATCTGCAAAAACCAGGCCCCACATTGGAGCGATGTCGGCCCCGACCACCGCGCCGCATGCCATCTCTGCACTGAAGGATCCGCCGCATGAGCGATAAACCCCTTATCAGCACTCAGGACCTTTCGGTCGGGTTCCAGATCGGCGGTAAGATTTTCAATAAGAGGATCCTCAAGGCCGTCGATCACATCACGCTCGATATCCCCAAGGGAACGTTCTTTGGCGTCGTTGGGGAATCGGGTTCCGGCAAGACAACGCTGGGACGTGCCCTGCTGAATGCCGTTCCCATCACGGGTGGCCACGCCACCTATGACGATGGTGAAGTGCAATACGACCTCGCTGAGATGAAACCCGCTGACCTGAAAGAGTATCGCCGCCGCGCGCAACTGATCTTTCAGGACCCTTATGCGGCGCTCAGCCCGCGTATGACCGTGCGCGATATCATTGCCGAGCCGCTTGAGGTCATGGGCCTGACCAAAACGCGCGACGAAACCGACGCCCGTGTGCGCGAGATCGCCGCGAAATGCCGGTTGAACCTTGAGCATCTGCGTCGCTTCCCACATGCGTTTTCTGGGGGTCAGCGGCAGCGCATATCAATCGCGCGCGCTCTGGTGTCGGGGCCGAGTTTTGTTGTGGCAGACGAATCCGTCGCCGCGCTCGATGTCTCAATTCAGGCCGATATTCTGAACCTGCTGAAAAGCCTGCAAGAAGAGCTGGGCCTGACATTCATGTTCATCAGCCACGATCTGAGCGTCGTAGCCCATACTTGCGATCATGTCGCTGTGATGTATCTGGGCCGCATTGTAGAAAGCGCCCCCACACGCCAGCTGTTCGAAGCCCCGCGCCATCCCTACACAAAGGCTCTGTTCTCGGCGATCCCCTCACTTGATCCCGATGAGAAAGGCAAGGCGCAGAAGCTGGAGGGCGAAATACCATCTCCGACGAACCCTCCGACCGGGTGCAAGTTTAACACACGCTGCCCTCATGCGATTGATATCTGCCGCCAGAAAGAGCCGCAGCTTGAACATGAAGACGCCACCCACTTGGTTCTTTGCCACCGATGGCGCGAGCTGATGGAGGCCTGACGCGTCCTGGCTGTAAAAAACCTAGACATGCTGAGCACTTACAGTATCGTAACCGCATAGAATCTCGCGCTGGCACACCCGTGCCGGACAACTAGTCGGACGTTTGCGGACCGATCTGAATTTTTGGCGAATTGTGCCGAGGTCCATCTTTGTCACGTCCGGCTTTTGCCGAACCTGATATTGTGAGGTGGAGTATGCTCGATTGGCTGGTGAATATTCTTCAGACCTATCCTGAACTGGCGGTATTTCTATCCATCGGTATCGGTTTCCTTGTCGGCCCATGGAAGCTGATGGGGTTCAGTCTGGGCACCGTGACTGCAACCTTGCTGGCGGCGGTGGTGATCGGGCAGGCGCATATCGACATCGACTCAGCGGTCAAATCGACCTTCTTCATTCTGTTTATCTTTGCTGTGGGTTACGGTGTCGGACCTCAGTTCATGCGCGGCCTGAAGGTAGACGGCGCGCGCGAGGTTTTCTTTGCGCTCAGTGTCCTTGCTCTCTGTCTGGTGATTCCTGTCATGGCTGCGAAGGTGGCAGGGCTGGAATTGGGGTATGCAGCGGGACTTTATGCTGGCTCGCAGACGATCTCGGCGGCGATCGGGGTTGCGACCGATCAGATTGGCCAGTTGGGCCTCTCGGCAGATCAGGCCAAGACCTATGCCAACCAGATCCCAGTCGCGTATGCGGTCACCTATATCTATGGCACTATCGGTTCGGCCATAATTCTGGCCAAGATCGGGCCGCGCCTGATCGGTGTTGATCTGCCCGCCGCCTGTAAGGAATACGAGGCCAAGCTGGGTGGCGGTGCATCGGTGGAAACCGGGGAAGGCATCGTCTCGGCCTATCGCGCCATCGAAGCGCGGGCGTTTGAAATCCCTGCGGGTAGCGACCTGCTGGGCCAGCCGGTCAAGGATCTGATGCCGGGTGTACGCATTTATGCCGAACGACTACGTCGCGGCGATCAGGTGATCGAAGTAGACGACAATACTGTGCTTGAGGCGGGAGATGTCGTCATGTTCTCGGGTCGTCGTGCCGATCTTGTGACCCTGCTGGAAACCAATCTGAAAGAGGCTGATGCTCCCGATCTGTTAAGCATCCCGTCCGAAAAACTGGACGTGTTGATCACCAGTAAGGAGGTCCACAACAAGACCCTCGAACAGCTCAGCAAAATGTCGATTGCACGCGGAGTCTATGTCTCGAAGCTGACCCGCAACATGCTGGATCTACCGCTGCTGCCGGGCACCGTGGTCCATCGCGGGGACATTCTGACCCTTCAAGGTGCCAAACGCCACGTTGAGGCCGCCATCGCCGAGATCGGCTATGCTGATCGGCCTGTCGACACCACCGATCTGGCGTTTGTCGGCTGGGGTATTTTTATCGGCGGTGTGATCGGCACGCTGGCGATCATGATGGGAGGATTTCCCATCAGCTTGTCCACTACAGGAGGGGCACTGTTGGCCGGTCTGGTACTGGGTTGGTTGCGGACGGTGCACCCAACCTTTGGCCGCATACCGGGGCCTGCGCTATGGCTGATGAATACGCTGGGTCTGAATGTCTTTATAGCGGTGATCGGGATTACTGCAGGGCCGGGCTTTGTCGCCGGGCTGCAACAAGCGGGGATTGCGTTGCTTCTTTGGGGGATTGTTGCCACTTCGCTACCGATGATCTTTGCGGTTTATGTCGGGCACTACGTGTTCAAGTTCCACCCCGCTATCTTGTTCGGCGCCTGTGCCGGTGCGCGAACGACCACGGCTGCCTTGGGCATGATCCAGGAGGCTGCCCAAAGCCGCATCCCGGCGCTTGGCTATGGGATGCCCTATGCCATTGGCAACACATTGCTGACCATTTTCGGAATGGTCGTTGTTTTGATCCTAAGCTGATTTCGAAAGGTTCGATCCATGGATAGACTCACGCTGCACGATTACGAAGCGCTCAGCCCGTTTCAGATCAAGGATGAGCTGATCCAACTGGCCTCGGCCGAGGCGCGCAAGGCCAACAGCGCCTTTCTGAACGCAGGTCGCGGCAACCCCAATTGGGTTGCCACCCGCCCGCGCGAGGCTTTCTTTGCGCTGGGTCAGTTCGCAGTGACCGAGTCCAAGCGCGTAATGAACCATCCGGCAGGGTTGGGCGGTATGCCTGCTATGAAGGGCTGCCATGACCGGTTGCAGAGCTGGGCCGTGGCAAATGCCGACATGCCGGGCGTCGATATTCTGCTGGAAGTTGTGACCCACGCCATTTCGGCCTTCGCGTTCAACGCGGATGAGTTTGTCCATGAACTGACGGATTCCATCATTGGTGATAATTATCCTGTCCCGGACCGTATCCTGAAACACAACGCAGCCATCGCGCATGAATACCTGATGTGGGCGATGTGTGCGGGTCACCGTCCCGACGCGCAATTCGACCTGTTCGCGGTTGAAGGTGGAACAGCAGCGATGTGCTATATCTTCAAAACGCTGAAAGCGAACCGGCTGCTGAGTCCGGGTGACACCATCGCGCTCTGCACTCCGATCTTCACGCCTTATCTTGAGATGCCCGAGCTTGAGGACTACGCCCTCGAATCCGTGCATGTGGAAACGGATGAGGAAGACGGATTTCAGCTGACCGATGCCGCGGTGGAGAAGCTGAAAGACCCCAAGGTAAAGGCGTTCTTTCTGGTCAATCCGGGCAATCCTTCCTCGGTGGCGCTCAGCACCGCATCACTACGCAAGTTGGCTGATCTGGTTGAAAACCACCGACCCGACCTGATCGTGCTGACCGACGATGTCTATGGCACGTTCGTACATGACTTTACCTCGGTGATGGGCCATCTGCCGCGTAATACGATCGGAGTTTATTCTTATTCAAAGTACTTCGGCTGTACCGGCTGGCGTCTGGGTGTGATCGCCGTCGCGCAAGACAACATATTTGACCTGAAACTCGCCGAGCATCCCGAAGACATCAAACAGAAGTTGGACAAGCGCTATGACACACTCAGCCTGACACCGCGCGATATCCGCTTTATCGACCGGTTAGTGGCCGACAGCCGGGATGTGGCGCTGAACCACACGGCGGGACTATCGCTACCGCAACAGGTGATGATGACGCTGTTTTCACTGTGTGAACTCGTAGATACCAAAAAAGCCTATCAGACCGCCTGCATGGAGCTGGTCCACCGCAGGTTCAAACTGCTGACCGAGGCGTTGGGGGTCGAGGTTCAGGCGGGCGAGCACTATGATGCATACTACGGCATCATCGACTTCGAATTCTGGCTGCGAAAGTATGTGGGTGAGGATGTGGTCACCTGGATCAAGAAGAATATCCACCCGCTCGATATCGCCTTCAAACTGGCCGAGGACTACGGCATCGTCCTGTTGAATGGCAGCGGGTTTGACGCCCCAAGCTGGTCAGCCCGCGTCTCTTTCGCCAATCTTCCGGACGAAGCCTATTCACAGATTGGAACTGCAGTCCGCTCGGTCGCGCGAGGATATGTGCAGGCCTATCGCGCTGCGAACAACCAACCGCTACACGGTTAGACAAGGCCCTACACCTGCGCCCGAACTGGTGTTACCCATAGGCGCAGGGGAGGACGGAATTGGAGATTACCGAACAGCGCATTAAGGCGATGACCACTTCTGGCTTGAACCTCATCGGCCAGGCGCTGTCGATCTACGACAGCAAGCTCCGTCTCGTGCTCAGCAATCTGCGTTTTCAAGAGATGTTTGACCTGCCGGAAGAACTCGTCCAGCCGGGGGCATTGTTCCGCGACACTATCCATTTTCTTGCCAGCCGCGGGGAATATGGCGCGGATGGCGCTGTTGAGGATATGGTCGAAAGCCGTGTCGCGCAGGCCCTGGCCTTTGAGCCTCATTACATGGAGCGTGTTCGCCCCAATGGTCAGGTGATCTCCATCGAAGGTGCACCACTGCCAAATGGTGGCTGGGTGGCCGTTTATACAGACATCACCCGAACCCGACAGGTCGAGGATCTGTTGCGCGCCCGGTCCGAAGAACTGTCAGGGCAGTTGCTGAGCCACGCCGAAGAGCTTTCGGCCACCAACCGCAAACTTGCTGCCACCATCACCGCGTTGGAAGAGGCCAAACGCCAGTTGACAGAGATCGAAGCCCGAACGCGGATGACGACCGAGATGATGCCTGCGCATATCGCGCATCTCGATGCCAACAAGCAGTATGACTATTCCAACCGCCGTCTCAGTTCGGTCATGCCGGGTCGCCCGTCAGAGATTCTGGGGCTCCATATATCTCAGGCTCTAGGTAAGGCGGCCTATGACCGGGTCAAACCGCACCTGGAGCAGGCCTATGGCGGGCAACCATCAGTGTTTGAATTCACCGAAGATCAGGATGCCCGGCGCATTCGCGTGTCCTTTACACCAGATCAGGTCGGCGGGGTTTATGTCATGTCGGTGGATATCACCGAAGAAACACAGGCACGCGTTGCCCTGCAGCAGACCCGTCGCCGCGCCATGGCTGCGCAAATGACAAGCGGGTTGGCCCATGACTTCTCAAACCTTCTGACCATTATCCTGGGGATGCAGTCTCGACTGGCCAAGATGGAGCTGCCAGAAGAGGCCGATAAACTTGTGGCGGCCACTCAGTCGACTGCGCGCCGTGGTGGTCAATTGCTGAACCGTATCGCCGACATGACCGGCAACCGAACGCCGCAGCCCAAAGCCACGGATATGCGCGGGCTGCTTGAGGATTTACGGGTTCTGGCGACTCCATCACTGCCACGCGGCATGGGGTTGTCTGTCGTGAACACTTTGCCTGACGCGCCTTTGATGCTTGATCCGGGGATGGTGCAGGACGCTTTGCTGAATCTGGTTCTCAATGCCCGTGACGCCTGTGGCAGCTCGGGACAGATAACCATCAGTGCCCACGCGATCGGAACGATCTGGGCCGAGGTCACGGTCTCGGACACAGGCCCTGGCTTTTCGCCGGAGGCGCTCGACAAGGCGCTGAACCCGTTTTTTACGACGAAGGGAAGCGATGGCTCGGGGTTGGGTCTGCCCATGGTCTACGACACTGTAAAACTTGCCGGAGGAGATCTGAGTCTGCGCAACACTCCATCCGGGGCATCAGTGGTAATGCGCTTGCCCTACCGTCCTGCGCCGCCGGCGAGATCGGGTCTTGTCCTGCTGGTTGAGGATAACGATGACCTGCGTGACCAGTTTCGCGACATGCTGGTCGAGCTGGGTTGCTCGGTTATCGAGGCAAGCTCGGCTGATGAAGCGCTTGAGTTGACGGCAGAGATTGATGACATCTCGCTAGTCGTGACCGACATCCGTTTGGAGGGGGAGGGGACTGGCATCGACCTTGTGGACCAGATCAACGGTGCGCTGCCCTGTATCATGATGACATCCCTGCCTCACTCCGATCCGCTGCACAATCAGGCATTGACCCGTGCGCCGGTCCTGCGCAAACCGTTTACTCAGGCGCAATTGTCGGCGCTGATCCGCACCGAGGCCGCATAGATGACAAATCCTTTGGTCACTATCCTTGATGATGAGCCCGAAATTCGGCGTATTCTGACCGATGCTCTGGAAGAGGCTGGATTTCGCACCCAGAGCTTTGCCAGGGCCCGCGAATTTGAAGCCTCGCTCAAACGTGTCACCCCGGATGTCTGTCTAGTGGATCTATCGTTGCCCGATACCGACGGCTTGGCGTTGGTGCATCGATTGGCGCTGGAGCAAGGTGCAGCGGTGATCATCATCTCGGGCCGGGCGCAAGTGCAGGATCGTGTCACCGGACTTGAGCTTGGTGCCGATGACTACATCACAAAACCCTTTGACCCCGCCGAAGTGGTTGCCCGTATCCGTGCCCGTCTGCGGTCGTCTGGCCCTGCGGTTCAAAGCTCGGATGTGGCCGAATTCAATGGTTGGACAGCCCAGTTCGATCGATATGTTCTGATTGATGCCGACGGTATCGAAACACCGTTCAGTCATGCAGAAGGTGAAGTGCTGCGTCTGTTTCTGGAAAGCCCCAAACGCCTGATCAGCCGTGCGCGGATGCAGGATATGCTGGGTGGAGGTGCTGGTGACAGTTTTGACCGCGCGATGGATGTCCGTATCTCTCGCTTGCGGACAAAGCTGGGCGAAGACCCTAAAAAACCACGCCTTATCAAAACAATATACGGTGCGGGTTATATCTTCCTCGGCGATGTAAGCTGGCATTGAACACTGCGGCGCCAGCTTGATGCGGCGCCGAACCGGGCCAAGCTATTCACGCAAAGCCTGATCTTTTACCTTCAGAACCGGTTGGATGAGGTAATCAAACACCGTTTTCCTGCCCGACAAGATATCAACCTCCGCAATCATTCCAGGGATGATCTCAACAGCCAAGCCACCCGAATCCAGCATGGTACCTGTGGTCTGGATCTCGACCACAAAAACCTCTTCGTCATTGCGCTCTGAGCGCGTAATCGTGTCGGCCCCGATGCGGACAATTTCACCATCCAGGCTTCCATAGCGCGAAAAATCGTAGGCTGTGATCTTGATCTTTACCGGCTGGCCCGGATGCAAAAAGGCGATATCGCCAGGTTTGACATAAGCCTCAACCAGCAATCGATCATCCAACGGAACAAGCTCGATCAATTCCTCACCGCTGCGCGCCAGACCGCCTATGGTGGTGCGATGGATGCGGTTCACGACCCCCCGCATGGGCGCGCGTATCTGCGCACGCGACACGCGGTCGCGCAAAGCGGGTAGCGCGGGTTGCAATGCAGCCAATTCTGCGGTCACCAGCGCCAAGTCGGTCAAGGCAGCACTGCGGAACCGGTTGCGAGTGGCGCGGACTTTGTCATCAACCTCATCAAGGCCGGTTTTCAATCTGCTGATTACCGCTTCTGCACGAACCTTGCGCCCCTTCCACTCCGCCTCGCTGCGTCGCAAAGCCAACAGAGTCGTCATGGGCTCCATACGTTGCTCTACCAATGGCACCATCAGTGCGCGTTCTTCCGCCAGAACATTCAGTGTTTCGACCGCTGTCACCTGATCGACCAGCCCCTCTTCGTATTCGCGCTGTCTTTGCTCGCGCTGTCTGTGAAGGATGGCAATTTCAGCCGCCAGTTCGGCTTGTCGACCCTGATACAGCGCCGTCTCAGAACGGACGACGCCGGGAGCACCACTCAGCAACTCACCACTGAATATCAGGTCTGTCCCATCGATTTCAGCTTGTAGCCGCTGGGCCCGCGCCATCAAGCCATAGACGCGTTGTTGTTCCTGACTCAGCTCGCGCGCAATCTGATTTGTGTCGAGTTCCATCAGCAAGGTGCCCGCATCAACCAGCAGGCCTTCTCGGACATGCAAAGCCCGCAATACGCCCGCCTCGGTGGCTTCAATCACCTGCACGTCACCCGAGGGCACAATCCTACCGTCGGCGCGCACCACATCGTCAAGTTCCGTGAAATAGGCCCAAATAAACGCACTGATCATGCAAACGGAAATCATGATCAACAGCAGCGAACCCCGAAGCGATGTGCGTCCACGCATTTCGCGGGCAAGAATTTCAAGCTCAGGATGCCGCGACATTCAAATGCCTCCCGGTCTTGCGCACGTGTTGCGTGAGCAGGCTCTTGGACCCGTCGATGCCAACTTTCCCGTTTTCAATCACGATCACCCGATCGACAAGTTCGAGCAGGCTCGAACGATGTGTGACAACAACTACCGTTTCCTGCTGTGTGGCTGATTTCAGACGCCGTATGACCTCAGCTTCGGATTTGATGTCCATCGCGCTGGTGGGTTCGTCCAGCAGCAGAACCGGCGGCCGTCCAACAAGTGCCCGGGCCAAAGCAATTGCTTGTCGCTGCCCGCCCGACAAACCTTCGCCACGTTCAGCCACGCGCAGGTCATATCCGTGCGGATGCCGCGAGATAAAATCCTCAACCCCAGCCAACTGGCCCGCTCTGATCAAGTCTTCATCCCGAACCCGAAGCCCACCACTCGCGATGTTCTCTCGCACGGTGCCTGAAAACAGCCAGACATCCTGCAATACCGACCCGACATTGCGACGCAGATCGCCCGGATCGATTTGACGGATGTCCAACCCATCCAGCGTCACCGAACCCACCCGAGGGTGATAAAGCCCCAGCATCAATCGTGTGATGGTGCTTTTGCCTGAGCCGATCTGGCCGAGAATGGCAACTTTTTCACCTGGCTCAATGTTAAATGATACTCCATTCAAAGCATCATCCACTTGGTCTGGATAAGCGAAATAAACATTGTTGAACGAAATTCGGCCTTTGAATTTGGGATGACTTATCCATTGGCGTCCATCGGGCCTTTCGCTTTCAACATTCATCAAAGTGTCGAGATTGCGATAGGCGCTTCGCGCCTGATTGACACGCGTCAAGGTCTGAGCCAATTGCCCCAACGGTGCCAGAGCACGCCCGGTCAACATCACCGATGCGACAAGCGCGCCCATGCTCGTCTGCCCATCGGTAATAAGAAATACACCATAGAAGACGACCAAGACTTGTGCCGCCTGTTGCGTAAAACCGGTCAGGTTCAGTGCGAATTGTGTAATCGCCCTGGTGCGTGATCCGTGGTTCGATTGCCGTTTGATCGCCTCTTCCCATCGAGATCGCATCAACCGCGAGGCTCCTGTGGTCTTGATCGTTTCAAGGCCTGTCAGGGCTTCAACCAGAACAGATTGTTTTGATTGGCCATCCGAAAAGCTTTGCTCAGCCAACCGGGACAGCATCGGTTGTATCGCAAGACCGGTCAGTAGGACGACTGGAATCGCCAAGGCAGGAATCAACGCCAGTGACCCCCCAACCAAATAGATCGTAAAAAGAAAAAGAGCGATGAAGGGAAGGTCGACAACAGCGACCAGAGTTGCCGAGGTGAAAAATTCACGAAGGGTCTCAAATTCGCGTACGGTATTGCTCGTAGCACCGGTTGACCCCGATTTCCCAGCCATGCCGATGTTGATCAACTGATCGAAAATGCGTCGACCCATCGCCAGATCCGCCCGCTCACCCGCGCGATCAATAAATCCTGCACGCAGTATCTTCAGTAAGAAATCGAAGAGTAGCGCAAGGCCGACACCAAGGGTCAAAGCCACCAAGGATGCTGTCGCTTCGTTTGGCAGCACGCGGTCATAGACGACCATGATAAAAACGGAAGTAGATAACCCGAGAATGTTGGCCAACGCAGCCGCCATCGCGACCTGCGCATATGTCCATCGGCTCGCGGCGAGCGCTGACCAGAACCAGTGGCCTTCGTGGACGTTCCGACCCGTTGTCGCGCGATCCTGATACGCTCTGCGAAAAAGCAACGCGTAACCAGTATAGTTGTCTTTCAGAGCGCTTTCGGGGATTTCCCCAATCCCTTCATCCAAATCGGGATCGAATATCAGAAAGTCACCGTTGTCAGACCGGCCATGATAGACCACTGCCCGCTCGTTTTCCAACAAGAGGATGGCGGGGAAGAGGGTCGTATCGAAATCAGGCAACTTCATTGAACCAAAACCCACCTGCAATCCGGCCCGCTGAGCGGCAGCGATGGCGTCGCGGATCGTCAGATTACCGCTCTTTCCTGATTGCGCAGCATGTATTGATGCGAGCGTCACAGGTCGATCGAGCGTTACGGCGACATTCAGCAAACACGCTTCCAACGCAGTAATAGGGCTGTCCTGAAAACTCATGGTGTCCCGTTCCAATTCGTGAAACTCAATTCGAGCAAATCAAGAATGTCACCGGTCAGGTTTAGAACGGCGTAATTGGTCAGAAAGTAACTCTGTTCCGCCAGGATTAACCTTTCCTGCGCATTCACGTAGTCTCGTTGAGCGTCCAGAATTTCGATCAGGCTGCGTCGACCGATGGTAAATTGTGCGCGGGCGGCAGTGACGCTTTCGGCATTGGCCTGCATCGCCAGCCGGGCTTCTCGCAAGCGATCCGCGCCCGCTTTCTGATCCGATCGTATAAACCCAAGTTCACGCCCGATTTCGCGGATCAAAACCTCACGCTCGGCCTCGACCTGCTTGACCTGTTCCTGCGCTGCGGCGATTGCGGCACGGCGTTGACCAGTGCTGTCGAGTTCGTAGTTAACCGACAAATCGACGCCGAAATCCGTATCCGAGAAATCATCGTGATTGGCAAAAGCGGTGAGGCGCACATCCGGTTTACGCCTGGCCTGAGCCGCAGCCCACTCGGCACGAGCAGCAACCAACGCGGCATCTGCACGTCTAATCTGAGGGCTATCAAGCACGATCTGCTCGTCGCTGCGACTGAGTTCAGGAGCAGGAACTGCGGGAGGAAGAGTTCCCGCAGGTATTCCGAACACTTCCTGAAACCGGGCCTCAGCACGATCCACCCTTGTTCTTGCATCAGCAAAACGTGTTCGCGCATCTGCGGCGCGAGATTGTGCTATAAGAATATCGGCCCGAGATCCAACGCCGCTGTTCACCCGTTCAGAAATTTGTTGCTCAATTTCTTGGTGAACCTCAACATTGCGCTGCGATATGTCATAGATTTTGCGGCGATCCAAAACCACGACATATGCCTCTATCGCAGACAGAGCAGTCGCCGCAGCGGTTTGCAGTTGATCGCCACGGCTTTCCAGCACGCGCGCGCGTGCGGCAGTAAGCGAATTGGCGGCAGCTCCGCCGTCATAGACAAGCTGTGATACACGCACGTAAGGGGTGAGGTCTTCCCGATCCGAATACGTTCGTTCCGAACGCGCATTGAGCCCCAGTGAAACCTGGGGTAGAAATTCACCTCTCGCGGCATCACGATTGGCTTCTGCAATTCCCATCCGTGATGCGCTCTGCGCCAGAGCAGGGCTGTTTTGAACTGCAGCGCGAACGCGTTGTCCAAACCCACTTCGGATCAATGTTGTCGAAGGGTTTATTGCACCGGAGCCTGTCGATCCGTCGGCAAAGGACATGGAAACCTGCGTTAATTCAGGAGTTTGAGCGCAGGCCGACGTCAGAGCCAAGAACACGAGGGAAGAATAACATCTCAAGCCAGACCTAACCCTGCGCATAGGTCACCCGATTTTCATGCTGCAAACGGATCATGTCTTGACCCAACGCTGAGACGAACCCGCATAAGCCGGAGTTCGGCTTTGGTCGGTATTTCTGCCGCTGGCTTTGTGCTTCTGACAGCCACTCGCAATGTGACAACGAAACCTGGTGTGCGTGGATCATCCGCAACGCGGTGACGGGGATGGGTTCATTGGAACCCGAGCCCAAGTATTCAGCCAACTCGTCTTCGTCGACCATCAACAGCTCAGGCAGAGAATTTGACCCCGAAGCAGGCCCGAACCGAGAAAACAAGCCCAAAGACTGAATTCGCTTGCATATTTTGTGCGTCTCTCGCACCGCAGCTTCGCGCATTCGGAAGAAGTCCAGAACGCTCTGCAGTTCGGTCGTAACACGCCCGTCTCTCGTGAAGAAAGGCATGTCTTCTGGATCGGATGAAATAAGGCCCGATGCTTCATCGACCAGAAGTCGGTATTGCTTTTCACTCAAGCGCTCAGCTCGAAATGGAAAGCACCGAAGGGCGGACGGCACGTAGCAAGCGAGCCATTTACCATCGTCAGAGACAAACGGCGACGTGAGCCCTGCTGTCATGGAGAATAGAGCAACAGGTTCGATACGCTCGCCATCCGACTGAAAGAGCATCGGATATGCAGCCGCTACTTGCAGAACCTCGGGACTGACCACGGGACAAGTAACCTGGCTGGCAGCAAAATCGTAAGTGGTGAAACGCTGCCAGTACCGATGCCCATGCCGTTCATGAGTTACAGGAACAACGCCAATATTTGCCATGATTTTATCATCCATCTGCACCACCAGCCTCAATCAGGCGCTTGCACCCGTTGGGTCCGAAAGCAAAATATTATCTGCATTGAGATCAGTCAGATCAGCGAGCCCATCGAACTGTGCTATCGTCTCAACTGTGGCGGTATCAGATGATGAGTAATCGACTTTCACCAGAAGACTGTCATTCCCATCCGTTGCCATCAGATAGATTTCGTCACCCGCTTGCGCCCCGCCAAAGGTTTCCGCTGCGGCTGCAATCGTGTCGCTATCGAGGTCCGATAATGCCGTCTGCAATCCGACGAAGCCTGTGTCTTGCCCTATCGATCCTCCGAGGTTCAGGCTCTCAAAACCGGTGCCGTTTCCACGCAAGCTGCTGGTATCGAGCCCCGCGAACCTGATTGCATCGGTGACTTCGGCAGCGGGCCCCAAAGTGAAGCCCGTGATCGTATCTGTGCCGTTGATCGTTGGATCAACCTCGAACACGACAACGTCCCGTCCTGCGCTGGTGAGGTCAATCGCATCGTCGCCGCCAGCCCCGCGAATGACATCGTCAAGGGCGCTTGCAGTCAGCGTATCGGCCCCATCCGTTCCCAGGTGAAACTGAGATGGGCCGCCATCCGGGGTTGTTAGTGACAAGATGATCGGCTGCGACGCATCCTGTACGGTCATCGTGAACGTCATGATAGGTTGTGACAAATCACTAAAACTTGTCGAAGCACCTGCGAAACTGATGGTTGCAGCCCCTTGCGGATTTGCGAGGAAGAAGGTGAAATCGCTGTTTTCAACCTCCGAGCTGGTATCATAGGTTGCAACCGCCGGGTCAAACCCAAGATCCGCAGTAAAATCCACCCCCCCCGAGATATCTCGGTCTGGGTCGGCATAAACTTCGAAGGTCACTGTCGATCCGCTTCGACCAGCTTCAGCGATCGTGTAGGCCGCAGGCATGTGGGCGATGGCCTGATTGGTGGCGGGCGTAGGGTCTTGTCCCGCTGCAACCGATGCCTGCGCTTCAAAGCTCAGGTCGTCCCCGGCTTCGACAGATACGAACTGTGAAGCCGGGATGCTGAGCGACCAGGAGCCATCGACGGCAACAGTCCCGCTGCCTACCGGAGCGCCATTGAACGTAACTGTAACGGCCTGTCCGGCACTCAGCCCAACCGAACTACCTGTAATCGTGGTGCCGCCATTCTGCAAATCGCTCAGCGACAGAGCCTCATTGGTTCCTACGTCGCTCATACTCAGTATCGGGCGGAAATCCGTGGTAAGAGATGTCGTGGCATTCGCAGCCGCATTTCCCGCGGCATCTTGCACTGAAGCAGTGATCGAGAACGTACTCGCGTCCGCCAAAGCGGCCAGATCCAGTGCGGGAACCGTTGCGACCCAACTGCCGTTTGTCACGGTCGCAAAATAGTCCTGGCCATTCAGGTTGACGGTAACGATTTGACCATTCTCTGCGCTTGTTGCGCCGGTGATCTGCAGATCCGTCGCTTGTTCGAGAACATCCAGAGTTCCCCCGACCGCAAGCGCATCTAACGAGAGGGTGGGTGCGCTCAGATCGGTATCAAAGCTGGTATTTGTGCTCGCGCTGTTGCCTGCGGCGTCCGAAACAGAAGCTTTTATCTGGTAGGTTGCTCCATCCTGCAAACCACTCAGATCACCCGAGGGGGCCACATAATTCCAGATCCCGCCGCTTACGGTCGTTGTGCCGCTTGTTTCGAGCGAACCGTCAGGGCGACGTATCTCGATTACAATTTGTGAGCCGTCGACAGCATCAGAGGTGCCCGAGATCGTCAGGCCGCTATCCCTTTCCATCGTGTTCAAAACAGTCCCCCCAGATGTCGTTGTGATTGAAAGGGAAGGTGCAGAGAAATCCGTGTCAAAGCTGCCGGTTGCCTGCACTGCAGGGTTGCCGGCGTTATCAAAGATGTCAGCGGTTACATTAACTGTTGCCCCATCCGACAAAGAACTGAGGTCGGCCGTCGGTACCGTTACGCTCCATGCGCCGCTCATTGTGGTTCCGGTGTACGGCTGGCCTTCGAAGATAAGCGTCACTGTTTGACCGTCTTCGGCGGTCGTCGACCCGGTGATAACCAAATCCGCGCCTTGTTCGGCGGCATTCATCACTGCGCCCGTCGAGAATGTATCAATACTCAGCGATGGCGGGGTCGCATCCTTAACAAACCCGAGCCCTGCCTGCGGCGCGTTAAGTCCATCGCTATCACTCACATCAGCGGTTAACGTGAAGGCTTCACCATCTGCCAACGTTGTAAGATCCGCGCTGGGGATACTAACGTTCCACGCACTGCCGGAGACAATTCCAGTATAGGTTTGACCATCCAGAGTGACTGTGACGGTCTGACCATCTGCAACATTCCCAACCGTGCCACTTACCGCCAAACTCGAACCTGCCTCAGCCGCATTGAGCACGTCCCCAACTGACAGTGGATCGATGGCGATAGACGGACCCGTCAGATCTACGGGCACAGACACCGAGACCGGCGTTGCGGAGTTGCCTGCGGAGTCAGTGACAGCGACCGAGATAGCGACGGGGGTGACCGTCGACAGGCTGGCTAGATCTGCGCTCGAAATAGTCACGCTCCAGCCGCCTCCGGACACAGCGCCGGTGTAGTTTTGTCCGTTGAAGGTAACGGAAACCTGCTGACCGTCCTCGGCGTTCGACGATCCGTTCAGAACCAGATCGGCGCTCACGTCGATCAATTCGATTAATCCTCCGGCAACCGGGTTCAGCGTCAGCGTGGGCGCGCTGAAATCGGAGTCAAAACTGCCACTTGCTTGTACTGCCGGGTTACCGGCGAGATCGGAGACGTTCGCGGTTACCAATATCGTCGCCGCATCTGATAGCGAGGCAAGATCGCTCGCGGGGACCGTAACGCTCCATCCTCCGTTCGTAACGGTGCCGCTGTAATCCTGGCCGTTGACTGAAACTGTCACGGCCTGTCCGTTCTCGGCATCGGTTGCCCCGGAGATTGTCAGGTCGATCCCCTGTTCGGCTGCATTCAGAACCGCGCCATGGGAAAAGGTGTCGATGGAAAGAGTTGGGGGTATGGTATCGACATCAAACTGCGCGACCCCAACCGACAGGACTGTTCCATCACCGTCGAGATATTGAACGGTCACGGCCGAAATCCCCTGAGAGAGGGCCTGAGCCTCGGCCTGTGTTAACGACACGCTCCAGCTTCCGTCGACTGCTGGGGTAGCGGTTTTGGTAACCGTTCCGATCATGACTTCAACTGACGCCGTCCCATCAGGTGCGACGGTCTGTGTGCTGATATCGCTGAGCGCGTTAGATTGCAGCTCAGCCAGATTTAGGCTTGGAGGTCGGGGCGTAGGGGGAACCACGGAAGGTTCCTCGGTACTCTCATCATCACGACCTCCACCCCCACCGCCACCTCCGGCAGCTGCTGCCGCACCGGCAAGACCGAGACCGCCCAACGCCAGTCCGGCACCACTGATGCCACCGCCCGCAGCGGCTGCGCCCGCAACTTCGACAGCCGCGAGCTGTGCAATTTCCATCGCAGCTTCGTCAGCGATCATGATTGAACCGTTTTCAAGAACCTGAATATTCTCGGCCCCTACAACGACTGTACGTCCGTCCATCATCTTCAGTTGCACGTCCCCGTTCGGCATGAGTTGTGCCGAGCGCACACCAGTAATTGCTTCGGCAAACTGGAACGAAGAAAGCGCGTCATCCGTAGCCTGCGCCAGCGCAGGCAGAGCCATTAAGGTGGTGCCCAACCCCCCCAGCAATCCGCGCCCGGCCCATCGTTGAAGCTTTTTGTCGATCCAGCTGCGCGTCTGTCCGTTGTGCTGTGATGTCTCGGAGATCTGAGTATCGGTCGAATCGATGTCTTTGGTCATCTTCCCTCACAATCGGTGGTCGCGTTCTGTCAGTCGACAGATGGCAACCCGCCGGAACCGGTTGGTCTTCCCGTCCTGAAGGCAATGGGGCCAGATGGGAAAACTTGAATAAAACTGAAACCGAAGTCCTTGTTTTCACCACATTCCTGCTCTGGTTTCGCACCGGAGCATCGGGTCATTCTGATTGCAGTGCCAATGTTGGCATTGGGGGCAAACAACGATGATGCTTCAGTTCGACAGAGTGGTTGCAACGGGGACCGCAGCGCTCGATTCAGGTATCGGCGATCTGGCTTTAAAAACGTTTAACGGCGAAACGTATCTCTATAGTGCGACCGGGCTGCAGGGGGGGATTGCCTCGTGGCACCTGACAGATACGGCTGCTCCGGCATTGCAGGATCAGGAATATTTTGGAGCTTCCATCGCACAGCAGGTCGGGCGAGGCGGAGCACTTGTTACTTTGGGTACCGAGACCCGGTTGGTATTGGATGTGGATACCGCTGTGGGGCTGGTCGGGTATGATCTGAACACCGATGGGACCATCGGTGCGCTGCAAGAAACCACGGGGCTTTCGGGCGGAGGCGATATCTCGGCCGCGGCGCAATCCGCGATCGGAACCGACAGTTTTCTGACCCTCGCGCACACGGATAGCGCCCAGATTGGCATCTATCGCGTGAACGGAGATGGGTCTCTGACCCTGACGGGTCTGACCTCGGGTCGCGCGGACGCGATGCAGGCCGCGCAATCGGGTGGAAACCACTTCATACTCACGGTGGATACGGCAAGCAGCACGATCAGAAGCTTTGCCGTAGATCCCAACACGGGGGCTCTGACCCTCACGGATGGGGCCGCCAGCCTTCAAACGTTGGGTATCGGCGCGCCGACTGCGATTGAGGCGGTGCAGGCATACGGCAAGTCCTGGGTTGTTGTCGCGGGCGCGAACAGCAATTCCATTAGCGTCATGAACCTGAGCAGTAACGGAACGCTTAAAGCAACCGATCACGTGCTTGATACATTGCATACTCGATTTGCATCGGTGCAGGACCTTTCTGTGATCGAAGTTGATGGCCGCGTCTTTGTCGTCGCCGGGGGTGGGGATGACGGCATTACCTTGTTTACAATGACCCCGGATGGTCAGCTGATTCATATGGACAGTTTCGAAGACACAACCGCTAGCGGGTTGCAGAATGTCGAAACGTTAGGCGTTGCGCATATCGGGGACGAACTGCAGATCTTTGCAGCCTCACAACGGGACCCGGGCCTCACGCAGTTAAGTGTTTCGGTCGCAAATCTGGGTATTATCGATCAAGGTTTTGGGTCGCTCAGCGGTACTGCCGGGGATGATATGCTGAAAGGCGGGCTCCTGGATACCAATCTGAACGGCGGGGCAGGGGATGACATTCTGATCACGGGTACCAGCGCAACCACCATGACGGGTGGGACGGGCGCAGATATCTTCGTGCTGCGCGAAAGCAGCGGTGTCACAACCATCACAGACTTTGAGGTCGGAATCGATCGGCTTGATCTGACCGACTATTCATTTCTACGCTCCCCGGCGCAATTGAGTTTTACCACAACCGCGCAAGGTGCTCGAATTGCATATCGCGAAGAAACGATTGAGGTACTTTCGGCGCAAGGCACCTCTCTAACCAGCACGGATATCTTTGGCACCGGCATTGACGGCCCGGACCATATCCCAACAGGTCTTGGCAGCGGACCGGACAACAATGCATCTGATGGGGTTTCCGGCCCGGTTACCATTGACTCAAGCAGCCAGAACCCGGCGTTGACCGATGCGGAAATCAGGTTCACTCCTGACGGCGGCGCAACCGTCGTGGCACAGGCGGATGAGCAGGGCGTATTCGATCTGAATGTCCCCGATGGCACCTTTTCCGGCAAGCTGGATATCGTCAAATCCTATTCGAACGCGAGCAATGATATCACCGCCCTTGATGCGCTTCAGGTGCTACGCATCGCGGTCGGGCTGGACCCAACCTGGGGACCCGCGACACCTCAGAACCTCATAGCGGCAGATGTCACGCAGGATGGAAAGGTGAGTGCACTGGACGCTTTGGTCATTCTGCAAACTGTCGTCGGCCTACCCTCTCCACACGAACCGGAGTGGGTGTTTCTGGAGGCGGATCAGGACCTGTCAGGGATCACCAGAAACAATGTCGACTACACTACAGGAACGGATATCACCATTGTCGATGGTGCATTCACCACCGACATGACATCAATCCTGCTCGGCAATATTGAGGCCCCCTAAGGCTTATTCCCTGAACGCGCGATAGAAGTAGTCCGCGAGCGGTTTGATCAGATAGGACAGGGGGGTACGCTCATCTGTCTTGATCATCGCCTCAACCGGCATACCGGGCAGCAACTCCTGACCGTTCAGGCGTTCAAGTTGTCCGTCATCGGGCTCCACCTCGGCGCGGTAGAAGGTAAAGCCGGTCGTTTCATCGGTGAATGTATCTGCGGACACGTTGATTACATGACCGTCAAGCTCGGGCGTTTCGCGCTGGTTGAAGGCAGGAAAGCGCAGGGCGACCTCCTGCCCGCGGTGCAACTGATCGACGTGCAATGCATCAACGCGTGCGGCCACGAGCAAGGGCGTATCCTGCGGAACAACGTACATCATGGGCTCTGCAGGCTGAATGACCGACTGGATGGCAAAGACCTGACTATCGTAAACGGTGCCTGCCACCGGTGCTCGAATATCCAGACGAGACAATCTTTCGGTCAATGACAAACGGCGTTCGGCAAGTTCCACAACCCGGGATTGGACATCCCGAAGCTCGGCAATTGCTTCTTCCCGACGGGTTGCTTTCAGCTGAACAATCTGGATCTCGGTAGTGGAGATTTGTCCGTTCAGGCGTGCAATCGTGGATTCCAGCTGTCCGATTTCACCGTTCAAACTGGCCTCTTCCCGCTGCAGCGCCGAGACGCGGCTGGCCTGTGTCAGGCCGCGTTGCAGCAACCCTTCCTGATCTCTCAACTCATTGGTGATCAGCACAACCTGCGTGCGCAATGCAGCCAATTGCGCCTGTATACCTTCGATTTCATCTTCGATCTGAATCTTCTGCTTACCCAACTGGTCAATCTGCTGAGTGAGCGTGTCCAGACGCGCATCGAACAGGCGCTGCTGGCCCGCTAGAAGGTCCTCTCCGATATGCTCCTGCGCCTGAAGCTCACCGAGACGGGCATCAAGTTCAGAAGCGTCTACACCATCTCGTTCTGATTCCAGCCTCGTTTTGCGCGCCATAAGCTCAAACAGCTGTGACTCAACGATCGTCTTCTCTGACGCAAGAAACGTGTCATCGAGACGCAACAGCAGTTGCCCGCGCGCGACGTCGTCGCCATCGCGCACAAAAATCTCGCCAACCACCCCACCGTCGGGGTGTTCGATCACCTGGCGGTTGCTTTGGACTTCAACCACCCCTTGCGAGATGATTGCGCCCGCCAGTTGAGTCCGAATGCTCCAAACGCCTAGTCCCAGAACAAGAATGGCCAGTGCCAACAGCCCGACCAGAGCGGGTGCCGTGATGCTCCACGCCGTCTTTTCACCCTTCTTGAACATTACTCACCCACCTTGTTCAGATGCCGTTTGATAACGTTGGCATTCTGCACCATCGTGCTGAGCACCTCATCGCGCTTGCCAGATTTCACGATCTGGCCTTTTTCGACGACCACCAGATCATCACATTCCGAAATCGCCTGCGGTCTGTGCGTCATGATGATGACGGACTTACCCGCGGCCTTGAACTCACGCACGGCGTTGTTCAGCGCAAGCGTGCCATCTGCATCAAGGGCCGAGTTCGGCTCGTCCAGAATCAGCAACACTGGATTTCCATAAAGCGCACGCGCAAGGGCGATACGCTGTTTCTGGCCGCCCGAAAGCTGGCTGTCATTGCCTTCCAGAAAGGTATCATACCCTTTCTCGAGGCTCAAAATAAGCTCATGCGCATTTGCGGTTTTGGCCGCAGCGACCACAGCCTCTGGGTCCGGAGTTTGTGACATCCGTGCGATATTTTCGGCGACGGTGCCGTTAAACAATGTGACTTCCTGCGGCAGATACCCAATGTGGCGCCCCAGATCATCCGGGTCGTACTGATCCAAAGTGGCTCCGGCCAAACGTATTTCACCTGCGGCAGGCATCCACAATCCAAGCAGAGCTTTTGCAAGTGTTGTCTTGCCCGAACCGCTTTTACCGATCACGCCCAGAGCTTTTCCCGGTTCGAGGTTCAGGTTCGCATTCCGCAAAGTGGGAATTTTAGCGCCGGGTGGCACCACCGTCAGAGTCTTGGACACAAGATGCGCCTTGGGCACCGGCAGCTTCGTACGCGACGCCTCGGGCGGTGTGGCATCCAGAAATTTGTTCAGGTTGATCCAGGCGGTGCGCGCCCGTTCGATCATCGACCATTGCCCGACAGCCATTTCCACGGGGGCAAGTGCGCGACCCAGAAGAATGGTCCCTGCAATCATTGCACCCGGCGTCATCTCATTGCGCAGAACAAGCAATGCCCCCAAAGCGAGCATCGCAGACTGCAGGAATAGCCGCAGAGATTTGGTCAGCGAGGTAAAGCTGCCTGTCCAGTCGCTGGCGGAGATTGATTGAGACAACGCTTCGGATCGCTGTTTCATCCAGCGGCGCGCCACATCCTCCTGCATACCTTGCGAACGGACAACTTCGGCCGCCTGTCGCGCATGCTCAGAGAACGCATTAGCCTTGGCCGACGCACTCTGTGCTTCGGCGACCTTCCGGTGGGTCAGCATTTGGTTCAGCATGGCGATCACTATGAGAAGCGTACCGCCGCCGACAGCCAACCATCCCAGAAGCGGGTGGAACAAGAAAATCGCGGCGACAAAGATCGGCGTCCAAGGCAAATCCATCACGGCCAGCAGCACGGGCGATGCACAAAGGGAGCGGATCGATTCAAGATCACGCAAGGCAGTCGCAGGGGCCGAGCGGAATTGCGGGAACAGTGCCCGTCGCATCGTTCCTTCGAAGACCCGTTCATCCAGCGAAGACTGAAACCGCGCCCCGAACCGGGCAACGATGCGCCCGCGCGCATAGTCGAGCATAGCCATCAAGCCGTAGAGCAGAGCGACAAGTAGGAACAACGCCGACAATGTCTCGACCGAGCGCGATCCCAAAACGCGATCATACACCTGCAACATAAACAGAGGGCCAGTCAGCATCAGAAGATTGACAAAAACGCTGAACAAAAAGGCCAGCGCCAGAAAGCTTCGCCCCTGACCCATCACCTTTCGCAGTTCATGGCGCTGCGACGCATTTGGCTGATTTTTCATACTCACTAAAGTTGGCCCCCAACCAATGATAAGTAATACGCGCCCGAAGCCGAACATTCTGATCTTATACGCGGCCTGACCTGCGGGCTAACTATATCTATCCCCCAAACCACGAACAACGGGCGTTTAATTCAGGCGAACAGGTTTGAGCAAGCAATGAACAGGTTCGCGCGTGCTGCAGGCAGAATTACGCTGAACATTACAACTCCTCGCTGGCCTCGGGTTCCGGTCAAGACAAGGTTAAACGTACCGGTGGTTTCAGAGACCGCTAAAGTTGTCGGCGACTTTCAACCCTTCCAATGAGGTGGACGTACGTTGATTGTTGCAGTCGGTAATCAGGGGTCAGGGCCGGTTAAACGGGTTCCTTTGAAATCGGCATTTCGCCAAACCGTGTCAATTTGCGCGCCCAAACACGATTGATCCCAAGCCAATCCTGATTTAAGGGAGGCCCTGTCAAATCAGAGTCATCCGTGGGGCGTCACCGCCTCGTTACGGCTCGGTGCCAGTATTGAGCGTTGGCACACACTCTTGGATCGCACGCCCCGAAAGGCTTTAAAAAAGGTAAGGGAATATGGCAGAAAAATCGAACTTCGATATATTGTATACCATTGTAGACGAAGCGCCGGAACTGGCGAGCGCATCGTTCCTGCCCATCATCCGCAAGTTCGCATCCGCTGCGGGTGTCAGCGTCGGAACCAAGGATATTTCTCTGGCTGGGCGCATCATAGCCACCTTCCCGGAAAACCTGACTGACGAACAGCGAATCACTGATGATCTGGCTGCTCTGGGTGAACTGGTGAAGACACCCGACGCCAACGTGATCAAACTGCCAAACATCTCGGCCTCGGTCCCGCAGCTGGTGGCTGCCATCGAAGAACTGCAATCGCAGGGCTATGACATCCCCAACTATCCAGAAGAACCCTCAAGCGATGAGGAAAAGGCGATCCGTGCGCGTTACGACGCCATCAAGGGCTCAGCCGTGAACCCTGTTCTGCGCGAGGGGAACTCTGACCGCCGCGCGGCGCGTGCGGTGAAGAACTACGCCCAGAAGAACCCACACTCGATGGGTGAGTGGGCTTCGGACAGCAAGACAAAAGTATCGTCGATGTCCGGCAATGATTTCTATGCGAATGAGAAATCAGCCACCATCACAGCCGGGCAAGCAGGCGATGCGAAGATCGAATTTGTTGGCAATGATGGCAACGTCACCGTTCTGAAAGACGGCTGGCCTTTGGCTGAAGGCACCGTGGCCGACGCAACCTTTATGTCGGTAAAGGCGCTGTCATCCTTCCTGGCAGATGCCATCGAGGACACCAAGAGCGACGGTACCATGTTCTCGCTGCATATGAAGGCGACCATGATGAAGGTCTCTGACCCGATTATCTTCGGTTACGCGGTCAAGGCATGGCTGGCCCCGGTGTTCGAGAAATTCGGCGCAGAGCTGGACGCGCTGGGTGTGAACCCCAACTCGGGTCTGGGCGACCTGCTGGAACGTGTGAAGGACAATGCGGATATCGTGGCCGCCATTGACGCGCTGAAAGGTGACCGTCCGTCGATGTATATGGTCGACAGCGACAAGGGCATCACCAACCTGCACGTGCCGTCTGATGTCATCATTGATGCCTCAATGCCCGCCGTGATCCGCGCGGGTGGCAAAGGCTGGGACGAGACCGGTTCCAAGGGTGATACCAACTGCGTCATCCCTGACCGTTGCTACGCGCCGGTGTATGACGAGGCGATCAACTTCTTCAAAGCCAATGGTGCGCTGAACCCAGCCACTGCCGGTGCCGTCGCCAACGTTGGCCTGATGGCGCAAAAGGCAGAAGAATATGGCTCGCACCCGACCACATTTGAAGCGCCCGCGGACGGCACCATCCGCATTGTTCTGGCCAATGGTGAGACATTGCATGAGCATGCGGTGGAAAAGGGTGATATCTGGCGCGCCTGCACCGTGAAGAAGGCACCGATCGAGAACTGGATTCAGCTGGCGATGGATCGTCAGCGTTTGACGGGCTCTGAGGCGATCTTCTGGCTGGACGCGAACCGCGCCCATGATGCTGAGCTGATCAAATACGTCAAACCGGCGCTGGAAGCTGCTGGCGTAGCCGACAAGTTCCTGACCATGGCACCGCGTGAAGCGACCCGTCAGTCGTTGGAAACCATCACTGCAGGGAACGACAGCATCGCTATCACCGGTAACGTGTTGCGGGATTATCTGACCGATCTGTTCCCGATTCTGGAGCTGGGCACCTCGGCCAAGATGCTGTCCATCGTCAAACTGATGAATGGCGGTGGCCTGTTCGAAACCGGTGCCGGTGGCTCGGCCCCGAAACATGTTCAGCAGTTGGTTGAGGAAAACCACCTGCGCTGGGACTCGATGGGTGAGTTCTGCGCGCTGGGGGAATCCCTGAACTTCTTGGCAGACAGCAAAGGTAACGCCAAAGCTGGTGTTCTGGGAACCGCTGCCGAGGCTGCAACGCAAGGAATTCTGGACAACAACAAGTCGCCCAGCCGCAAAGTCGGTCAGCCGGACAACCGCGACAGCCACTACTGGTTCGCACGCTATTGGGCCGAGGCTTTGGCTTCGCAGTCAGATGATGCAGATCTGGCAGCTGAGTTTGCGCCTTTGGCAAAGGAACTGGCTGACAAGGAAGGGCAAATCTTGTCTGAGCTGGCAGCAGCCCAAGGTGCGGCGGCAGACTTGGGAGGTTATTATCATACCGACCCAACCAAAACAGCGGCTGTAATGCGCCCCAGTGCAACACTGAATGCACTGATCGGCTGATCGCCGCCTCAAATTTGTTGATGAATGATCAAGCCGGCCCTTCTGGGCCGGTTTTTTCGTTGCTCCAATAAGAAAAGGGTTGGCCCCCATAGCCAACCCTTTTCTGAGTGAGTGGTGGGGCTGACGCCTCACCGGTGCTGTTAAATCCACACTACGCGAAATACTCGAGCTGAATATTGGGGGATTCCCGTAGCGAGGCGCTTTTTATGCGCTAAAAGAAGCATTCATATATATTATGACTATACAAAAAGGTGCATACCTTGTTTCGCGACCGTATGCGCTCCCGACGTAGAAGTGAAACCCGGTCGCACAACAAAAAAAGGGCCGGTCCCGAGACCAGCCCAAATTTGGTCTTTTCGACCGAGGGATTAGTTGGACGCCGCGTTCAGCTTTTCGTTCTGTTCGCGCAGCGTGTCCGAGATAATTGCGTACCATTCGCCGGATTCACGCATCTCAATCAGACCCTTGTTCATCATCGCGATGTATTCACGTGCGAACGGATTGGTGCGATGCGCGAGGAAGCTCATCGACGACAGAGTGGATACATACGGATTTTCAACGATGTCAGCCGAAGTCAAACCCATGTCTTTCATTGTCGACGCGAACAGGTCGACCTCGAACGCCGCCACATCTGCAGTTCCGGTCAATACCGCATCAAGGCATTCTCGGGCCGAATTGGGCTGAACAACAGTTGTATTCTCGCGGTTCAGACCTTGTTCTTCCAGCACCACCATGCTCCAGCCTGCCATGCGGCAAACGGTCGAGCCCTCAAGGTCGGAGAAATCCGTCGCCTTTGCGTATTCGCTTTCAGGCAAAGTGAAGAAGCCACCAACGATGTCATATACCGGAACTGAAGCGACAAATTGAGTACACCGGGCTTCGGTTTCTGCAGACCACTCATAGGAGCGGTTGGTACAATCCGGTACAGTCCACGCGATCGAAATATCAAATGCACCCAGTGGCAATAGTGTGTCCAGATGCGAACTCCAGTCATCTACGAAGCTGACCGAGAAGTCGCGGCTATTGCCTGCACGCTGAAGGCTTGTTGTAGCCAGGCGAGTCATGATGCCACCACCGTTCAGGGCTTCAGTCGTGAACGGCTCCCAGCCGTTGCCCGCAACCATCTTGATCGGCGGTGCATAAACATTCGAGCGTTTGACACTCGCTGCACGCTTTTCTTCAGCAGCAATCAGTTCCTGCGCGCTCTGGCCGTTTGGCAGGCTGCCATCCTCACAGGGCAAAGCCAGAACCAAGCCATTTTCAAGCGAACCTGGATTGGTGATCGCGTTGCGGTTCGCATTGAAAATCGGCTGATAGTTCGAGGTGCCATAGGCGGCAATGGCGATGGTTGCCAGTGTATCACCATCCTGAACGGTATAGTTAGAGCAGGCCTCTTGCGCGGCAGCTGCACCTGCGCTCAGCGCGGTGAGGGCTGTTGCCGACAGTACTGCTTTCTTTAGTTTCTTGTTAAACATGTCCACTTCCTCCAGACTTTTGTTTTGCCAGGCCAATTGGGGCCTTAACCATTTTCCATTTGATGGCGCAGGGCGGTTGAAACGATGTCGCGCCACTCGCCTGATTGCTGCATGATCGCCAGACCTTGGTTCAGCGTTTCGAGGATCGCTTCTCCATCTGGATTATCTTTGTGGGTCATGACGTTAAGCGACTTGATTGCCGCCAGATTGGGGTTTTCGATGATCTGATGCTCATAGCCCAGTCGCCCAATGGCCTCGACGGCCAGATGGGCTTCGACCGCAACGATATCGGCCGAACCATCCATCACCGCGTGGAAACAGTCATCAGGTGAGACCGGGCGTATCAACTTGATCGCAGGCTCATAAAGGCCGACCGCATCCATATGCGACAGGGACCATCCCTCGGGTCGGCAGATCGTGGCGTCGACGAAATCTGAATAAGTCAGAGTTTCCTCATAGCCCGAACCAGCCTTTGCGAAGAATGTATCGACCACTTCATAGAAAGGGTTCGAGAAATTGTAGGTCTCGCAGCGGGTTCGATCACTTTCGGACAAGGCCTCAGCTTCTTCGCAATTCGGGCGCGACCACGGGAAGGTCGCATCGAACGCGAGGGTCGGCATCAGCAGGTCCAGATGCGATGACCAATCGTTGACGAACTGAATCTTGTAGGGCTGTTCCGGCGCGGCCCGCAGCATCGCGGTTTCGACCAGATCGGTATAGAGACCCCGGTTCGGCAGTGCCTCATCGGTGAAGGGTGCGTAGTTACCCCCGGTGATCAGCAGAAGTTGACGATCGCGGATTTCGGGACGTTCACCACCATCCGCATTGCGGATCAGCGCAGCACCCTCGGCGCGGGCAGCCTCGATCTCTTTCTTGGCTTCTACTTTGGCCGCGAGGACTGCATCTTCGCTAGCCTTTTTGGCCTCGGCCTCAGCTGCGGCGACGCGGGCCTCGGCCTCGGCGATCGCTTTTGCAGCACGCTCTTCTGCGGCCTTGACCAGTTCCGATGCCATTTCCGCTGCCATGCGGCCCGCTTCGGTATCCGGCAATTCAGGGGCGCGGCCGATATCTTCCAGGCAAGGGAAGGCCAGAATGTCGCCAACACGAATGATATTCGGGTTAGGACCGATGACATCGCGATTCACATCATAGATAAACCGGTAATCTTCGGTGGCGTAGACCTTAATCGCCAGTTCTCGCAGGCTGTCGCCACGCTGGATCTCGTAGGTCGAACAGGCTTCTTGCGCGGAGGCCGCCCCTGTTGCGGCCGCAAGAGCCAGACTGGATATGATCAGATGGGTTCTCATGTTGTCCTGTATCCCTGCCTTGTTTAGTTCTGCGCCGGTTTGACCACGGCGATTGAGATATTGTCCTGATCCGGATCCGCCTTGGTATGCAGCGCCTGTAGAAGCGCATCCGCGATGTCACGTGCCGGGGAATGCTTGTGCTGACGCAGAAGTTCTTCGATCTCGGCATTGCTGAGATATTGAAGCCCATCGCTCCCAAGGATCAGAATATCTGCCGCGCTAAGCGCCAGCGGCTTTTCGGGGCAATCCACCTTTGGAATAGCGGCCCCCATGATGACCGAGGTCAGCTGGTTGCGGTCAGGATGACCCTGCGCTTCTTCCGCGCTCAGCAGACCTTGCGCCAGCTTCGCATCGATCTCAGGCGCCATCGAGTGGTCCTCGTTGATCTGCGACAGAGTCTCGTCACGAAACAGATAGAGAGGGCTATCGCCGATCGAAATCCAGAACAGGTTCTGGTTCACCAGCAAGGTTCCCAGCAAGGTTGATCCCAGCCGGGCCCCGGAGGTTTCGCCATGGCTCGCCACCTCGGCATTCGCCTGTATGGCTGCCATGGGCAGGGCGTCGAGCAGAGCGCCCTCAGTCACGTCATTGCGTTCAAGCTGCGCGTCCAGCGCCTCTTGCCAGGCCGAGATTACAAGTTCGGATGCAACCTCGCCCGCGTCGTGCCCGCCCATACCGTCAGCGATCACGACATAACCCGCATTGGCCGTATCAAAGACCCGCGCGGCAATCGCGTCTTCCTGCGTGTCGCGCTGACCCTGGTCCAGGATCAGAGCAATGTCATATGCAGGGGTCGCCAGCATCAATCAGCATCCCGCCAGTCAAAGCCATCATCGCAGAAGGCGGCAAAGCGGATCGAAGTTTCGCTGATACGGATCAAATCGCCGCTGGACAGAGCAACAGTGCTGAGAACCGGCTTACCGTTCAGCCGCACGAGGTTCGCTTTGCCACCATGTCCCAGATAGCATTTCCGGTCCTCGGGATCATAGGCGATCACAGCATGGTTGCTGCGCGAGATACCGGTATCTCCGAAATCCAGTTGAATGGCCTGATCGTCGTTCCGGCCAATCTGCATCAGACCTTCGGTAAGGGTAATGCACGACCCACGGCCAGGACCGGCTGTGATGACGAGCCAGCCGACGGGGAAAGTCTGCTGCGCAGTTTCCGTCTTGGCAACAGGTTCGGCGGTTTCGATCAGTTCCTGAACATGCGTGTCTGCTCGTTCAAAACCCAGGAATGTGGTCTTTACGCGCGACCGGCGATCTTCGACCGGGGCAGGGGCCGCGACCGGAGCTTCAATGACAGGCGCTGGGGTGGGTTCCGGGGCAGGTTGGGGCTCCTCTGCCACAACCTCCGGCTCCGCTTCAGCTTCCGGCTGCAGCTCGGGCGTTTCTTCAGGCTCAGACGGTGCGGTCTCTTCGACAACCGCGGCAATGATATTTTCCTCTTCGATCTCTTCGACAGCCTGAACTGCATCTTCCGCGCTGAGATGAAGGGTAACGATCGGTTCTTCTTCTTCGACCTCTTCCGGTGCGGCAAGTTCTTCTTCGATCTCTACAGTTTCGACCGTGGATGCATCCTCATCGAATTCGGGCATCGCCTCTTCGGGGATCAACTCGTCTGAGTCTTCGTAGCTCTCCGTCGCCATATTGCCGCCACCCAGCGCAGCGCGCAGAGCGTTGAAATCCGCGATCGGTTCAGGCTTGTCCTCCTGTACCGCTTCGGGTTCTACGTTTTCTTCTTCTTTAGGTTTTCCGGCACCTTCGAGAAGCCGGCTGAGAGGGCTTTTATATTTGAACATGGTGTCGACACCTTCTTGAATTCTGACACGGGTTTCGTCCCGCGGGGCTGCTACAAACCGCCGTGCATCACGCACAGGGGCACTGATGAATGGGAAACATGGAAACTTGTAACTTCGCGCCGGGCCGGTTCCCGACGGGGTGACGATGATGCGCCACCCTCAGCACACACACGCTGGCGATTTTCACAATGAACCGGTTTGAATTACTCCTGTGCCAGCGGCATGACCGCCGAGCTTTCGCCGCCGTTGCGCAGAACACTCAGGCGCGCATCGGGTTGGTTTTCAGACACAAGCTGGGCAAGAACGGCATCCAGACTTTCGGGGCCGTCGATCGCGACGCCGGTCTGAGCCTCACGCAGCAGAATGTCACCAGCCTGCAATTCACCAGCTGCTTCGGCCGGGACAGCGGCTACAACGGTTTGCCAACCGGCGTCCCCCGCATGCCGAACATCGAATGCGTACCCATTTTGCAAGCCAAACATCCGGTAAGCGGGCAAAGCCAGTAACCCGTTTTGCGCCCGGGTCTGACCCAGCGGGCGATAACGCGCGGCGACACGAATATAGCCGTCGGGATCGACCGAGAAATTGTCCAGAATCTGTCCCGCGAGCGAGGCATCTGCCCGAACAGGCTCACCGTTCAGCGTAAAGATCGTAGCACCACGCTGCACCCAATCACCGATCACCGACATATCCTGACCCTCGTCCACGCCATTGATTGCAATGACGTTGCCGGTGGAACTGCGGCGTTTAGACATTGAGAACGGAACTTCGACGTCCCAATGCCCGAATGCAATCTGATCCTGCACCAGATTCACCGCAGTGGTCGGAGCCTCTGCAACCTTGGCAGGTTCGGCCGCCGCCGCGTCAGGCGCCACTTCCTCAGTAGCAATTGGAGGCGTTTCCTCAGTTGGAACCTCAGTAACAACCGGATCCTCCAACGCGGCCTGTGTCTGCTCGACAGGTTGTTCTGGCGTAGGTTGTGGTTCCGATGCCAAAGCGGGTTCGGCCTGTTGCGGCTCTGTCGTGGCTTCGGCGGTCTGCTCGACCGGTTCCGGTTCAGCATCAACAGGCGCCAGAGTGGCCGGTGCCTGCGCTGTTGCTGGGGTTGCCTCGGGCGTCGATTGATTGCCCGACATCACGAAATATCCTCCGGCGGCAAGAGCCGCGACAACGACCGCAACCCCTGCAATCATCTTGCCGCTGCCACCCGAACCGCTTTTGACCACGGTATCAACGGCGGCGACGTTCTGCTCCTGCGGCGAAAACTGTGCCAGCTCGTCTTCGGACTTCTCTTCGTTGCCAAGTGTCAGATCCGCGTTTCCAGCCAGCAGAGCGGTCACAACGGCTTCGGCGTTTTCGCTTTCGGCCTTAATGCGTTCCTTTTCTGCCTGCTCATCCAGACGATCCATACCCACAATGACCGAGACCGGCCGATAGGCAAAAGTATCGAACATGACGCCCGGACCTCGGAACATCCGCAACCAATCCAGAGCGGATTGCAGGCGATCAGTGGTGTGGACTTCCATCGCTTTGTCGATCGCTTCGAGGAACCCATCAGGATAACCTTTGAAACGCCCGGCCAGAGGTTCATAGGGATCGTCTTGCCCGTTATTGAAGGCGTTCAGGCGGGTCTGGCCATCAATCGGGCGCTCACCGCTGATTGCGTGATAGAGCGTGGCAGCCAACACATAAAGGTCGCTGCTTGGACCCTGTTCCGCGCCGCGCACATAGAATTCATGCGGCGAATATCCATCCTTGATCACCCGCAGGGTCAGCAATGCCGCCGATTTGTTGGCCGCCTGTTCGCGCGCCGCACCAAAGTCGATCAGGATCGGTTCGCCGTTTTCATCGATCAGGATATTGTCCGGCGAGATATCGCGATGCAGCATGCCACTTTGATGGATGAACGAGACCGCCGACAGCATCTTTTCAGTGACCTGGACGATGAAGTCAGGGCCGCTTTTGTTTTCAGGGTTCTCGACATAGTCCAGCAGATCGCAACCCCGGATCAGGTCCATCGCGATATAGGCGGTGTTGTTGTCCTCAAATACCTGGTGCACATCAACGATGTTGGGATGGACCAGCCGGGCATGATTGCGGGCTTCCTGAATGAACAGGTCGATGATAGCACGCAAGTCGTCCTTGTGATCGGGATTGGCGGGCTCAACTAAGTCACCATTCCGTTGGCAGAGCGCACCCGGATAGCATTCCTTGATGACTACATCCCGGTCTAGGCTATCGCGTGCAAGATAGGTAATTCCAAACCCACCGTTGCTGAGGAAACGGAGGATTTCATACTGACCCCGCAGCAGCTTTGCGCCCGGTTGCAATCCTTCGATCTGAGGTTCGTCGTGCGTTGCGCCGACAGCCTGGTTGTGGCTCATATCTTCCCGCCCATATTACTCATTGTTGCGGTATGGATAACCAGGGCTTTAGCCCGCGAACTCACAACCAAACACAACCGCAGGACACTTGAGACGGTTAGACGTTTCAAATTTGACTTTATTGGGGCCGCCTGATGGCTTCACTAAGGATCAAAATTTTGTAAACAGCTTATTTTGTGTCTATATCGTTAGTGAATACTATATATTGTAATATACGGTGGAAAAATCTGAAGTCTATCTTCCAGAATTCGCTGTTTGGTCTACGAATTCGAAACAATAACGGATTGATTCTTGCAGCCTCGAATCGCCGCATTGCGGCTCAATTTTAGCGGGAAATTCTTAGGTGCCGGTTCTGGGTGGCGCAGACGCAACCGTGCTTCCAGCCCAGGCGAGGTTGTCGCTGAGCTGTGCGAGGATGCTGATTGCGTCCTTCAGAGGTGCATCGCCGCTCTCGAATTGCAGTAGTAGAAGCAAATCCGTTGCCTTTTCGAACTCTGCTGGAATCCAGTCGGCCTCTGGGTCGATTTCCTGACCGGACTCCAACCGTTCTGCAAAATCCTCGACGATCTCCTGACAGCTTTGAAGGAAGGCTGCAGGTTCGATTTCAGAACTTTCGCGCAGATCGTCATAGATGCTCGCAATCGCAGCCAGCCAGTCCTCGAGAATGGGGTTATCCAAAGGGGGTAGGGCGGATTCCAGGCTGGTGTGAACCGCGTGGCTTTCCGTGCTGAGGGTCTCGGGATCCTCACTTTTCAACTGATCCAGATAAGGCAGGAATTCCTGCGCCAAATCCTTGCGCGCCGCGTCCAGATCATGCTGACGATGATCCAAAGCGATTTGAAGCACCTGCTCGGCCAGATTTTGTCCGCCGCAGGATTCCCAAAGTTCAAAATCAGGCTCGGGCTCGCGCTCCATCGCGCGCACGGCCACAGGAGTTCCAATCGGCACAACTGCACGAAACAGACCGTCTTTTTCCTTGTTTAAGCGCCCAACGACCCGGTCCAATGCATCGCGAACGGGGGGGAGATCGGCGTGTGTAATTGCCAACAGGCTGTTATCGCGCAATTTTTGTGGAACCTTCGACCACAAGTGACGCTCGGTTTCGCGCCACGCATTCGTACCGTTGGTGCACCAGATCGCGCAATCCACATATCTTAAAAGATCCAAGGTTGGCTTATAGGTGTCGTCCAATGCACCCGCACCGGGCAGATCAAACAATGAGATTTCCTGCAGGGCAGGGGTGTTCAACCCAACCGAAATGAAGTCCGGATTGTCGGCCGCAGCTTTTTCCAAAGCGATCCCTGAATAGATTTTGGGCTCCTTGTCCCACCATCCGACAGTGGTTTCCGGGACCTCTGCATAGGCCACTATGACCAAAGGCAGTTTCAGATGCTGCGGCCCCGTCGGCAGGATGTCCGCACCGGCCAGCATATTGGCGAGGCTGGACTTCCCTGCGCCAAACTCCCCGGCAAACCCGATCGACACCGCATTCGACAGCCGCTCGGCATGGGCCAGAGCGCGAGCACGCATCTCGTCCAGCTCAGACGAGGTAGGCTGCTTTTCGGTGACGGTCAAAAAGCGCTCCAACTGGCGCACTTCCTGCTCGGTTCCGGGGAATTCAATCATTCTGCAGCCTCTGCCTGTCGTGTGTCTACGGGTGCGGTTCCATGCACCGATCCCAGCTCATCCGTAATGCGGCGCGCCTGATCGACGGCTCGTTGCGCTTCGGCGCGCGCATTTGTGCCGCTGCCGCTCCGGTGTTCCAGATGTCCGGCCAGCAGCGCCAGATAGTGATCCAGAACAGTTTGCAACCGTTCTGTCAGATCGCTACGGGCGGTGTCCACAAGATCGTCGCCGATCATCTCAAATTCCTGCACAATCATCCGCTCGGCCCGGTTCAGAACACTACGGCGCGAGATCAGGCGGGACAGCCACGTGACACGTAGCTCTACCGTAATACCCCGGGTCAGGGCGCTGGTATCCGGGCGGAACCACCGGACAGCGCTTGTGTTCATACGATTATCCACTGGTTCCTGCCAACCGGGCAGGGCACGCAAGGCCGCGTTGCTTTGCATGTCGACAGCATAAAGCTCGCTCAGCATCCGCTGGCGCACGACCTGCGTTGCACCCTGCACCAGCTCCCGCATCCGTTCGCGCAGAGGGGTAAAGTTCAGCTCGGTCTCGCCATCCTTGGCCAGCAGAGGCGATTGCCCGTCGGGACCGCGAACGACAATCGAGACCGCCTCGGCCACAGTGTCATCCATCACGCCTCGCAGATTGGCCAACACGTTATCCATGTCATTGGTGATCGCCTCGGTCTTTTCGGCAACCATCGCGCGCAGTTCGGCCAGCGTCTGATTGTTTTCATCCGCATCTGCGGTATCCGGTTCGTCCTGCGCCTCGATCGCGCGCAGATGGGCGGTGCTGCGCTCCAGCTCGCCCTGCGCAAAACTGTTCAAGTGCTGCCACGCCATGTGCATTTGTTCCTGGCGAGGCCCTTCGGTCAGCGCCTTAGTGACATGCCGGCGCAAGTCGGGCAGCCCCGAGGCGATCATGGCTGCAAAACGCAATACGCCCTCGCGGCTGATAGGGCCGGGGCCTTGCTTGATCTCTTCCACACCCGACAGATATTGCTTCATCTGCTCTGGATGCGCTCGCAGCCAAGCCAGAATCTCATCGTGATCAATGCCGGTCTCATCCCCGGTCAGCGCGTAATGTGCCCACTGGGCACTGCCCATCAGCACATCGATATCCGAGTTTCCAAGTGCCTGTTCCAGCCCGTCCATCACGTCGGCGCGAACTTTCGAGGCATCGTCGGCACCACCGCCCAGTTCATCCACACGGTTGATAAACACCACGATCTGACCCAATTCCAACGCCTGCATCAGGCGGAACAGTTTCAGATCTGCCCGCGAAAGGGCCTGATGCGCGGACAGGACGACCACGAAGAAATCAGATTCCTTGAGATACTGGCGCGAAATCTCTTCACGGATCAGCAAGGGATCATTAACGCCCGGCGTGTCGGTCACGGTGACCGGATACGGGAAATGGCCAATGTCGAAATAGACCTCGGCCTTACGGGTGATATCGCTGTACAGACCCCGGTCCGAGCCCGGGTCGTGGCCACCTTCTTCGGTTGGATCATCCCCCGCGCACACATAGCGAGCAAGATCATCCGAGGTCAGCTCGTCCAGATCGTGATGCTCGCCCAGCAGGTGCTTATAGCTTTCGCCCAAACGCAGCTTAGCGCGGGTTTTCATCGCTTCGACCTGCTCTTCGATCATCTCGCGCTTATAGCTGTCCTCTTCATCCGGGAACATGTTGCGCAGCTCTTCGCCTTCGGCAATCAGAGCCTGCCATTGGCGGTTGTCAAAGAAATGGAACTCGGCGCCCGAGATCCGACCCGAGGGATGGCCGAAATGCATGTCGGTGATCACGGTGGTCCAGGGGTTCACATCCGAAGGCAGATATTCGGCCTGACCGGTGAAGCCGTTGATCAGGCGCGACTTTCCTGCCTTGATCTGACCGACAAAGGCAATCGACGGCTTCAGGTTCGACAGATCGTCGATGATCCGCGAGATGAATTGACGGGTCTCGTCATTGCTCACCTCATTCATGTCTTCGGCTATGCGAATAAGTTCGCGACGATTCAGTTCACTCATTAGATTTACCCTGGTAACTCGTATTTTAGATTTAGTTTTGCAAAATGGACACTATTTGGCAGGAACGCGGTCATTCGACGGCGGTTTTCAAGGACTTCCAAAGGTTTACAACGGCCCCCAACTTGCGGGCATCATGGACGGCAGCGGCGGTCTGTTGACCGTCGCTTAGTACAGCAAGACCTGCACCCTGACCGCCTGACGGGCGCATGACGATCAGTTGCGGTTGTGACAGGACATCAGATCCATCTGCATTCCATCCGGCAAGATCACGCGCGAAGCGGGATAGCAGATCGGTTCCGGGATGTGCAGGTTGATCCGGCGCGCAGATGCCATCGAAAGAGTGCTCCTCAGCATCTCCGATCAGGACTCGCCCAAGAGCAAACCGCTCAGATCCCGTGTAAAACTGCATCGCTATGTCGGATTCAGGCTGCTGATCGGTATCGGGCTCGGGGTCAGGCACGACTGACATGCGAGGCTCATCAGAGATGTCGATTTTATCGCAGGCGGCTTCAATCTCAGAGAAGGTGATACCGACATCGTCCGCCTCAAGCGCGGTATCAGGGCGCAGCGACACCATCTCCAGCGGGCCAGTGGCCGTCGATATGTCCGTCACCAACTGGGCCAGTCGTTCCGTCAGATCTTCACGAGTTTCGGTTCCGAAATCCGGCACAGGCCCCGAGGCGCAGGTGAAAACTTCGGTGATCCGCGAGCTGTTGACCTCGATGGCCAATACCGCGCCATCCGCAGCAGTAAATTCGATCCGCCGAGGCAGGATCGTACGTCTGATTGTGCCCAGAACCTGCTGCCTGCGAGACTTGGCATTGTCACCCGCAAGAAAGGTCACCGGCGACAAACGAGCCACCGACGAACGCCCGATGTCTTCGAGCAGTTCCAGAATTTCGCTATCCATCATACCGTGACCCCCTCTGGTCCCGTCTAAACCGCCGCCGCTACCGGCCCGAGGCTGAGATGTGATTTCGTAAGTGCAAGTCCCACGTTCGTATTGTTGCGACAGATGTAGCACACCACATGATCAGGATATTTCTGCGTCCTGAGAAAGATGTGCAGACGATCTTCAGAAAACACCGCGATTTCCCCAAATCCCGGATGCTCAACGTCGTCAATCTGAGCTGTCCGCAACAGCTCCTCGAACCCTTTGACGCCCCGCCCTTGGAACAGGTTCGCCACCGCAAGTGCCAAATGATCCAGTGCATCTGCGCTGTCAGAATCTTCGGCGCTGGTCCCCAACAACATCCCGGTTTCCATATCGACATACCCGGCTGCAACGCAGTCGGGTATCGTCTCGATGGCCGAACTCAAAGCAAGCTCAATCGACATATCGTCACCTGCCTTCGTGTCTTGAAATCAGGTTCGGATCAAACCGCATGCCATTCCGCTCCGCCACTGTCGGTGTGTTTGGGAACAGCGCGCAACACCTCTTTGTCCTTGCGCGCGCTGTGTTCGCGGGCGATCTGATCGAACTCGGTCAGGAAGGCGGCAAAGGCGCTTTGCAGGCCTTTTGCATCATCCGGCAGTGTCTCGCTCGCGACAATTTCATTCCACATCGCAAACGCGCTGGGTTGTGTGCCTGGCGAAGCGTTCATCGCGCTGTCCGCGGACGGAGTGGCCTCTTCAGCTTCGTCGATTTCCGCATCCGATAGCTCAGCGTTCACGGCAACAACGCGTACCGACGTCAGTGCATTTGACTCCGGCTCTGGCTCATAGTCTTCGTCCTGCGCTTCGTCCTGTTCAGCAAGCAGTGCAGTGATCGAAGACACTGAGGTTGCGATGTCATCCTCAGAGCGCTGCTGGTCATCTGCGCCTTCTTGGCCCTCTACCACCGTCTCCTGCGTTTCCCGTTCGTCGGCATCGGGGCCCAGAACGATCAGCTCTGCCTCGGCGTCATCTTGTTCATCGTCGTCTTCGACGAAGTCGAACTCATCGACATCGGTAACGGGATTTGCCAATAGGTTGAGATCAAGCAGTTCCTCTTCTTTTTCAGCGAAGAGGGCGCGCAGATCTTCCTCGGCCGGTTCTGCTTCAGCTTCCATTTCGGCCCGCATGCGCTCTGCTTCGCCCGCATCGATGCGGGGACGTTCAGCCTCGTCCGAGCGGCGTTCCACCCGTACGGGGCGCACCGGGAAGCTGGTGACTACATCCACTTCATCCACAGGCTGATCTACCGGATCAACAAGCTTGAGCGGTGCCTCTTCCTCTTTCCCAGCCGGGCGCAAAGGCTGCACTTTCTGCGCATCTGGCAGAGATTTGTCGATCTGGTAACGCGCCAGCATGTCGGCACGGTTGTCCATGATCTGTTCCGTGATCTCAAGGAAGCTGTCCACCATCTTGCCGCCACCGCTGCGTGACCAAAGCTCGGCATCGCCGGTCTTGTCACGGGCCAGAATAGCGTCGCGGGCAGAGAACAGGATTGTGCGATTGAACAGATGCCCGGCTTCGCGGTTCACGCGGCGCAGGACTTTCTGGCGATCCTTTTGGTTCAGCGCGTCCGCTCGGGTCACCAACAACAGCGATTTATGCTGCAAACGTTCTGGCAGGGACACCCACGTGGCGCGCTCAGTTTCACGCCAAGCTTGTGTCGAATGAGTACACCACAGGACGCCATTGGCCTGTCCAACGGCACGCTGCCACACATCGGTCGAGATTTTCGGATCCGAAATACCGGGCGTGTCGATCAGGTCGACGGCCTCAAGAATGTCGGCCTCAAGAAAAATCCGTACAAATTGCGCGTCATTGACGCCGACCTGTTCAAGCTGATCCAGTTCGATCGTCTGCGTGCTGCCATCGTGGCGTTTTATATATGCCGGTCGATTACCCCAACTGAACCAGATCGGCGGCAGCTGCGTCGCTGTAACCTGCGTCGGCAAGGCTTGCTTACGCAAAAGAAAATTCATCAGCGTGGATTTGCCTGCGCTGAACTCACCCATAAGTGCAAACACAGGCTTGCGCCGGGACCACTGCTCGATGCGGTTCCAGGCCTTGGGAGAGACGAAGCGGGTTTGTGATTCTTTTACCATAACTCTTCTTATGCTGCTTCGTTACTAAGGTCTTTCAGGATGTCACCCAGAATATCGTCACGCGACTTCTGCGGCTTCTGCTCGGCCACCTGTGCCGCAGCCCTGTCTGGCGATTGCGAAATACTGAGCAATGTATCTTTCTGCTCAGCCATGAAATCGGTCAGGGTAGCGCGGACATTTTCCAAAACGGCTGCAATCTGGTTTTCCTCGATATCCTTGGTGATCGAGTTCGCCTCTGACGCTATCAGGCGCGTGTAGTCCGCCGCATAGGCTTCGAACCCTTTGCGTTTTTGCCACCATCGGCGCCACCATGTGCTTTGCAAATCCAGCGCAATGGTGCGGCCAATCCCCAAAGGTGGCGGGACACGCGGTACGATGGGTGCTTCGATATTGAACTCACCCAGATGGTTGCCCAACAGCTTATGATAGAGCGCTTCGACATCCGCAGCGGCGGCGGCATACAATGCACCGGCATCCTTCCGCATCGCGCGTGCAAAGCTGAAATAGGCCGCTTTCTGCAAAGTGCGCAGACCTGCGGGATCATATTGCCACGTCCCCTGCTCCCCATTCTGTTCCAAATGAGAAATCAGCGAATCCGTCGCGCGTTTGACAAAGTTTGCCTCGGCTGAGGCCAGTCGTTCCAACACCTTGTCACGCAGTTTGCCCGTAAGTTCAGCGACTTTCTTTTGGTATTCGTCGGACACCGTTGCGATAGCATCTTCCGGTGATGCACCATCTAGATCGCGGACAATGCCGTCTGTGCTGGATAGCGTCTTGGCGACTGCGGTCGCTCGAATCTGGCTGGCAATGTTACGCGCACGGTGGCGGACGCGATCCAGAAGGCGGCCCCCCGCCCCTTCGGCAATCCGTTCATTCATTGCAAGCAACAGATCAGGCAGTCCCGAAAGCGCCCAGATCTTGTTCAATGACGCGGCCTGATCACCAAACCCGGCGGCAAGATAGAATGTGTTCAGCGCCTCGCGCGATTCCTCAGTCAGAATGTCCGGGTTTCCGGTCAGCGCGGCCTCGGCCCACAGCGCACTGCCGAAAACAACGCTGGTGTTGGCGTCGATATTGTTCTGCTTCAGTGTGTCCTGAATGCGATCCCGAATCTCGGGCACCTGGGTAACCGGGTCGGACAGTTCATCGATCCGGTTTACGAATAGAATGATCTGGCGATTCTCAAACTGCGCGATGATCCGCATCAGCGCCATATCCATGGTGGTCAATGCCTGACTTGCCGCCAGCACCACGACACAAACCTCGGACCCTCGCAAGCTGCGCAGCGTAATCTGCTCGCGCACCATAAACGTGTCATTGACGCCGGGCGTATCGCACAGCTTCAGCGAGATCGGATATTGCGGGATATCCATGAACAATTCAGCCGACTTCGTGACGTCGGCGAAGCGACCGGTCTTGGGGTTGATGTCCGGATCGTCTTCATCCCCAAGACAGACATAGCGCTGGATCAGCTCATCGTCGAAATAGTCGTACTGGTGGCTTTGACCCAATATCAGATCAAAGTGCTTACCCAGGCGATCTTCGGATTTCGATTTCATTTCAGCGATCTGGCGACGGATATCATCCATCTCGTCATCCGCACCGGCACGATTGGCAAGCTCACCAAGACGCCCACCGCCAACCATCAGGTTGTCCCATTCTTCCTGCTCGAAGAAGGTAAATTTGGACCTGGTATCGCCCTCAGTCCGGGTGTTGATGTTCAGGGTGGTAACAACAGATGTCCACGGGTTCACATCCGAGGGCAGCAGGTTCGGCCGACCCGCCAGAATGTTCACGATCGAAGATTTCCCTGCCTTCACCTGCCCCACAAGCGTGACGCTTGCAGTGAAATTCTCCATCTTGGTTTTCAGCGCCGCCAGCCGCGCCGAGGAGCGCGCATCCGCCACCTCTGTCAATTGATCGATCTGTGTCGTCAACGAGGACATTGCCTCTGTCATCTCAGACAGAGCCTCGTTTCCTACAGACAGAAGATGGTCGTTGCGCGCCATATTTAGCCTCCGGTGCCAGTTGCGGCGATCTGGTCCCCTGCCCCGTCCGGCAGGCTCGCAAGCGTGTCGATACGTGCGATCAGGTCCAGCGCATTACCGAGGATTGCAGCCTCGGAACGTGGGGAAATTGATTCATAAGCCAGGGAATCAGCCAAGATTTCGATCGAGCTGAAGCCCTCACCATTTTCCAGACACGCCACGCGGCGTCCGGTTGGGAAGTCCTGGGATTTATGTGCAGGCAGCGGCATGCGGGCATTGGCCAGCAGGTATCGATTGCCTGAATGGGTACGAAGAGCGATTCCGAAACCCGTGCCAGGATGCTGGCGATTAAGGGTTTTCAGCTCGCCAATGAAACTTTCGCGTGCAAGACCTACAACGTCTTGCTCGGAGGCAGCGGTTTTGATCTGGTTGGTCACGACAGAGACCCTTGTACTGGAGTTGAGCAAAAACTCGTACGGTGCCAGATGGCAAAAAGACTCATTAACTCCTGCGCTTAATCAATTACGATCACCACGGTGTTATTTTGACGCGAATAAGATTTTTTGGCGTTTGAAATGTGGCGCAATTGTGGTCGCGCCCCATAGAAATGCCTCAACCAATGAGGGAGCGACATTAGGCTCACCGCCCGAAATCCAGCATGCTTGATGTGCTGACTTTGTTTCAGATGCAGGTCAACAGGTGTGTCTAAAATTATGCGTAGATTCATATAATAACCATATCTATCAGGACTCTAACCCTTAGACCTCTCTACTCCTCTCAAAGCCTTGGCAGTCAAGAAAAGTCTCGCAATACGATCGCTTGGAAATATCCGGAAGCGATGCTCGGCTTGGTAAAATCAGGTATAATCTACCTAAAGTAGTAAAAAATACACTAGAAGATTGCACTTTGTTTCCATATTGGAAACGTAATTACGACCAAAGAGTTACGAATTAGTGTGTGGATTTGATTTTACACGCTATACGAGGTGGATTGACGCCAAGGAACGATTGCTTCCAACGCAAATACGATAGCATGCAACAAGCTGGCATCCAATCTGGCCCATAAAACGCCCATCCAGCGACTGTTTCCCAATGCCCCAAACATAATCTTGCGATGAGTTAAATTTTACCTCTCGCCCTCGCCCAAAAGCTTTGCTATTCAGCGCCTCACAACGGTGCTTCGGCACCGGATTGCGGGTGTGGCGAAATTGGTAGACGCACCAGATTTAGGTTCTGGCGCCGCAAGGCGTGGGGGTTCAAGTCCCTCCACCCGCACCATATCCCTTAAAAATTCGCATAATTATCAACATATTGCGTTTTTGAATCTATTTTCAGCCACCCCTTGGCCCACCTTTTGAAAAACCCATTCTCAACTTCGTTGTTTGCTATCCTAAAAATCAGCGCAAGTGCCAACTGCGGTATACGAAATTGGTTTTCTCGAAGCCTTGCGACAACTTCACCTCAGAATTGGCAGGCCTTAACTGACAGAAAAGTAGGCTGATTCTTGGGCCCAACACCTCAAGCTGAAGGACTTTTCTTTAGTTTTCACGTTCGTCCGAAACCTAGGTCATGTTGACAAATGGCGGAACCAAAGGCGGATAGATGTGATATCGACGAAGCCAAGGTAGTTTTCGGCAGTTTTGTCGTATCGCGCGGCGACACGGCGGGCATTCTTGAGTTTGTTGAAGCACCGTTCAACCATGTTTCTCAGCTTATATAGCCCACGATCCACACCGACCCACATCTTTCGTGTCTTGCGCATTGGGATTTGAGTGAGAATATCGCGCTCGCTCATGGTTTTGCGAATGCGATCAGCATCATAGCCCCGACCAACGAGCAGCACCGGAGGTTCGGTGAGGTTGTCCGCCATCACAAGATCAAAACCCAGATAGTCCGATGTTTGCCCCGGTGTGATGTCTGTTCTCATTGGTAGTCCATGGGCGTCGACGCGGAGGTGGATCTTGGTCGTGAACCCACCTCTTGAACGGCCAAAACCTTGTCTCGTAGTCCCCCTTTTGCACCCGCCGCCTGATGGCGGGCTCGAATAACAGTGCTATCAACCATTTGGAGCGCGTCTGGGACAGTTCCGCTTTGGTTCAATGCCTCAAGAATATCCTCCCAAAGGCCCGCCAGCGTCCAACGTCGGAATTACCGGTAAACGCTGGACCATTTGCCGAACTCTTCGGGCAAGTTTCGCCAGGGGTGATCCGGTGCGCGCGATCCAGAATATCCCATCTAAATCAAGACGGTGATTGGTCGGTCTGCGTCCATTCGGGGAACGGACCGAAAGGATGAACCGTTCAAAGAACGCCCACTCCTCGTCCGACATTAGGTTTCGTTCCAAGCTGGTCTCCATTGCACATACCGGCTTGAATCATGATCAGCAGGCGCAGTGAACCCCTTTTGTCAACACGACCTAGGACGAGATAGAAACTCGCCTTCTAGAAGTCGAAACTCACAACGCAATTTATCTTTCGCTTACATTCATCCAAGTCGTTTTCAACTCGGTATATTTGTCGAGCGCATGGAGCGACTTGTCCCGACCGATGCCGGATTCCTTGAAGCCGCCGAACGGTGTGGTCATGTCATCGCAATCATAGCAATTAACGTATACAAGACCTGCGCGAATGCTCTTGGACACTTTATGCGCCGTCGCAAGATCGTCAGTCCAGACCGCTGAGGCCAAACCGTAGCAGCTGTCATTGGCCACCTTGATCGCCTCGTCCACAGTATCAACTGGGATTACAGTCAGCATGGGACCGAAGATTTCTTCCTGTGCAATATGCATGTCGTTTGTAGCATTATCGAAGATTGTCGGTTCGATATAGCAACCGCTAGTTTCGCGGTTGACACGCTTGCCGCCGATGGCCAAATCGGCACCGTCGTTGCGCGCGTGGTCTACGAATTCCATGACGCGATCTGTGTGACGTTCATCCACCAGTGCACCCATGTTGGTTTGGGGATCCAGCGGGTTGCCGGGGACATAGGTTTTGGCAATCTCAACCAATGTCTCGACAACCTGATCATGGATTGCGCGTTCGACGACAAGGCGGCTTGGGCAGGTGCACATTTCACCTTGGTTGAAGAAGGCCGAATGGGCCGAGGTTGTCGCGGCATGTTCTGCATCGCGATAGCTCGACAGGATGATATTCGGGCTTTTGCCGCCCAGTTCTAGGCCCAAACGTTTGAGGTTGGACTGGGCCGAGTATTCCATGAAATACTTACCAACTTGGGTCGAACCGGTGAAGAACAGACCGTCCACATCCATATGCAGACCCAAGGCGCGCCCAACCTCTGGGCCGTTGCCGGTGACGACATTGAAGACACCCGGAGGAATGCCTGCTTCAAGCGCCAGTTCGGCTAAGCGGATAGCGGAGAGCGAGGATTGTTCGGCGGGTTTTAGAATGACCGAGTTACCGGTCGCTAAGGCCGGTGCGACCTTCCAGGCGGCCATGAGCATTGGAAAGTTCCAGGGCACGACAGCCGCTACCACGCCCAGCGGTTCCTTGGTGATCGTGGCGAATGTGCCTGGGGCGGTGGGGGCAACCTCGTCATAAATTTTGTCGATGGCCTCTGCGTACCAGTCGAAGCAGTTCGACACGGCACGTACGTCTATTGAGGTGCTGTCCGAGATCGGTTTGCCCATGTCGAGAGTTTCCAAAAGGGCGAGTTCGTCGCGATGGGCGCGGATCAGATCGGCGAGGCGGCGTAGCACAAGTTTACAGTCTGCCGGGGCCTGCCTTGACCAGCGCCCGTCTTCGAAGGCAGCGCGGGCGACCTTGACGGCGCGGTTGACGTCTTCTTCGCCACCGCAGGCCACATCGGCAAGGTGTCGGCCATCCACTGGGCTGATGGAGGCGAAGGTCTTTCCGGAGGCCGCACTGACGAAGTCGCCGTCGATCAGCATTTGTGAGCGGATATCAAGGGTGGCTGCTTTATTCTGCCAGTCGGTAAAGGTCAGTTCGGTCATGGCGCGTCCTCTGCAGCAAAATAGATATCGCATCTTATAAAATGATATCACAAAAAGTCAACTGAGTGTAAAAGTTGTACCCAAGATCGCGAATCTTGGACAAAAAACAGCAGCAGGGCGCCGTATATGACGCCCTGGAAAAACTGGTTAGGGGGAGATTGGCCTAGGCTTCGCCCGCCATTTGGGTCAGAAGCCTCCGCCCGTTGCGACTCATGCCTTCGCGGATATCGCTTTCGGTGGCGACAACTAGCGCGGCCGCATCGCGAGTCCTGAGCGCTGCGAGGATCTCTTTGTGGCGATCGACAAGGTAGTATTCCTTAAGCTGCTCGATGACCTGCCGTTGGAACGGTCCGAGCTGGAGCCAGACACTTTCGATCACCGGCATAGAGACTTGGTTGGGGTTGACCGTATAGAGCGTGCGATGGAATTCCTGATTCAGGATCGTCAGGCCGTCCAGGTTGTTCTCCTCGATCTCTGCATCCATCGCATCATCGATTGAGCGCATTCTATCTATAATGATATCAGATACATAAGGGAGCGCACGTTCTGCGGAATGCACTTCGAGAGCAACGCGCAGCGCCACGAGTTCCTCGAAACGGCCAAGTGTCATACGAGGTACGGTCATGCGCCGATTCTGCATGACTTCGATGGCATGTTCCGAACTCAGACGCCGAACAGCTTCGCGAATTGGGGTGGGGCTGAGCTTCAGGGCTTCGGCCAATCCGCGCATCGTCAAGGTGGTTCCGGGGCGAATCGCGCCGATCATGATCGCATGGCGCAGGCGTTCATACACATATTCCTGGGTGGTCAGATCCTTGTCTGAGCCGAATTCAGGGATGATCAAATTCTGATCCTTTGGCATGTGCTTACCCGAGTGGAACTTTCGATATTTGTGACAGTATTCGAAAAAATAATTGACTCAAGTGCAAAATGGCATCTAAAAATTATAAAAGATATCACAATATAAAATACGATATCACTACGGAGGAAAAGATGACCAAGGCGGACTTAACCAAATGGCTGGATGATAAGCCTGAGATCGAGTCGATCTTTGCCTGTGTGAGCGATCTGAACGGGACATTGCGCGGTAAACGCGTGCCAGTTGAACAGGCAGGTAAAGTCGTCGAGGGCGGCATGCGGATGCCGCTCTCGGTGGTAAGTGTCGACGTCTGGGGCGAGGATATCGAGAATAGCGAATTGGTTTTCGAGACTGGTGACTCGGACGGTCTGTGCGACTTCACCGGGCGCGAGTTGCTGCCGATCACTTGGTCGGAGCGCCCCACCGCGATGGCGATGCTGTGGATGCGCCGTGAAGACGGCACGCCCTTCACTGGCGATCCGCGTCGCGCATTGGGGGGTGTTGTTGACCGGTTCAAGGCGCGTGGTCTGACCCCTGTGGTAGCGACTGAGTTGGAATTCTATCTCTGCGATCCGTCGGGTGATCGCCCCGCCCCCCCGCGTTCGCCGGTAACCGGTAAGCGGCTAGATTCTGATGGCGTGCTGTCGCTTGATGAGTTGGAGCATTTCGATGGCTTTCTGAATGACGTCTATGACGCCTGTGCCCAGCAGGGCATTCCGGCGGATGCGGCGATTTCCGAGAACGGCGCGGGCCAGTTTGAAATAAACCTGATGCATTTGGATGATCCGCTGCGTGCTGCTGACGATGCGGTGCTGTTCAAGCGTCTGGTCCGGGGTATAGCCCGCAAGCATGGCTTCGCGGCATCTTTCATGGCCAAACCCTACGGCGACCGCGCCGGAAGCGGCTTCCACGTGCATTTCTCACTGCTTGATGAACAGGGCAATAACGTCTTCGACAATGGCGGAGAGGAAGGCACCGAAACAATGCTGAACGCCGTGGCGGGCCTTTTGGCGACGATGCAGGAAAACACCCTGACCTTCGCGCCGCATGCCAATTCCTATCGTCGCCTTCTGCCGGGCGCACATGCGCCAACGGGGGTGGCCTGGGGTTATGAAAACCGTACCGCCGCAATCCGTATCCCGGGTGGCAGTCACAAGGCGCGGCGGATTGAGCACCGGGTCGCCGGGGCCGACGCCAACCCCTACCTTGTTTTGACCAGTATTTTGGGCGGCGCCCTGATAGGGATCGAACGCAAGATGACCCCTGCGCCGGCCATCGTAGGTGATGCCTACAACCAGGATATTGAGCATCTGCCGCTGGATTGGGCTACCGCGATCGAAGCGTTTCAGAAAGGCGGACACGTCGCCGAGATCTTCTCATCCCGGCTTCAGACCATGTTTGTCGAATGCAAACAGCAAGAACTCAGGAAATTCTCCCGCCAAGTAACCGACTTTGAATACCACTCTTACCTGGAGGTCGTGTGATGAACGCCATGACGAATTCCTATGCCGGAGACGGCCGGCACACAACGAGCTACTATGCCGCCTCGGCCAATCCGTCGCCGAAGCGTGCCGAGTTGCAGGGTAACAACGAGATTGATGTTTGTATCATTGGCGCGGGATATAGCGGTCTGTCCACCGGGCTGCACCTTGTCGAAAAAGGCTACAAAGTTGCCATCGTTGAGGGCGCTCGTGTGGGTTGGGGCGCATCGGGGCGCAATGGCGGTCAGATCGTTAACGGGTTGAATGCCAGCCTTCAGACGATCAAGAAACGCTATGGTCAGGACACCGCGACCTTTGTTGCCGGTCTCGTGCAAGAGGGTGGCGAGATCATCCGTGAACGGATCAAGACGTATGAAATCGACTGCGACCTGAAAGAAAAGAACATCTTCACCGGTCTGACCAAGGCGCATATGCGCGAGTTGGAAGAGCGGATGAACCTCTGGGCCAGTTACGGCATCAAAAACCAGGAGATGCTCGACAAGAACCAGCTGCGCGAGCACATCAATTCCGACCTCTACGAAGGTGGCCTGATCGACCATTCGGGCGGCCACATGCACCCGCTGAACCTCGCGCTTGGTGAAGCGGCGGCGTTCGAAAAGCTGGGCGGTACGATCTATGAAATGTCACCGGTGACGGACGTAGACACTGATGCGGCCAAGCCTGTGATCAAGACAGCCAAAGGCACGATAACCTGTAAGACGCTGGTTCTGTGCGGTAACGCCTATCTGGGACATGTCGTTCCCACACTGACCTGGCGCGTTATGCCGGTGTCGACCCAGGTGATGGCGACCGAACCGCTGGGTGAAGAGCTCGCGCATTCGTTGCTGCCGCAGGACGCCTGTGTTGAAGATATCCGCTACATCCTCGACTACTACCGCCTGTCGGGTGACAAGCGCATGCTGTTTGGCGGTGGCACCGTTTACGGTGGCAGCGATCCAAGCAATATCGAGGCCAAGCTGCGCCGCAACATGGACAAGGTTTTCCCGCAGCTCAAAGGCGTCAAGATCGACTATGCCTGGAGCGGTAACTTTGCCCTCTCGTTCAGCCGCGTACCCCAAATGGGTCGAATCGGGCAGAACACCTACTTCGCCCACGGCTATAGCGGACACGGCGTGACCGGCAGCCACACATTCGGGCGTATCCTGTCCGAAGCCATCGACGGCGATCTGACCCGTTTCGACGTGTTCGAGAAGGTGCCGTGGTATCCTTTCCCAGGCGGTCGGATGTTCCGCGTACCGTACTCGATGGTTGGATCGTGGTGGTACGCCGCACGCGACAAACTGGGCGTCTGATTTTCCAACTCAAGTCTCAAAATCTTCAAAATCCAAAGGGAGGATTCCATGAAAAACCTTGCAATCTTTTGTTCGACACTGGCCCTGACCGCAGGCGCGGCCATGGCCGAGGGTGAGTTGAACGTCTACAACTGGTCGGACTACATCGCCGAGGACACCATCGCCAATTTTGAGGCCGAAACCGGAATCAAAGTGAACTACGATGTGTTCGACAGCAACGAAGTGCTGGAAGCCAAGATGCTGACCGGTGCCAGCGGCTATGATGTTGTTGTGCCTTCGATCGAATTCATGGCGCGCCAAGCGCAGGCTGGTGTATTTGCCGAAATCGATAAAGGCGCGCTTAGCAACTATGGGAACTTGGACCAGGGTATCCTGGACGTGATCGCGGTCAACGACCCCGATAACAAATACGGCGTGCCCTACATGATGTTCACCACGGGTCTTGGCTATAACGTCGACAAGGTGAAGGAACGCATCGACGAGGGCAAGATTGGCAGCTGGGACATGATCTTTGATCCCGAAACCGCCGGTAAGCTGGCCGATTGCGGTATTGCCGTCCTGGACAGCCCCTCCGAGATCATGGCGCCCGCGCTAAACTATCTGGGTCTGGACCCCAACTCGGAAGACAAGGGTGATCTGGAGAAAGCGACCGAGTTGTTGATGGCGGTGCGACCGCACATCCGTTACTTTCATTCGTCGCAATACATCAACGACCTTGCCAATGGCGATATCTGTGTCTCGGTCGGCTATTCGGGCGACGTTCTACAAGCGCGCGACCGTGCCGCCGAAGCAGGACAGGGCATCAACGTGGCCTATGCCATCCCGGCTGAGGGTGGTCAGGTCGGTTTTGACATGCTGGCGGTGCCCGACGATGCACCGAACCCGGAAAACGCACTGAAGTTCATAAACTACATCCTTGAACCGCAGGTTGCAGCCGCGATTACCAACTATGTCTACTATGCCAATCCCAACACGGCCGCGACCGAGTTCGTTGTGGAAGAGGTGGCCAGTGATCCGGGCATCTATCCTCCCGCTGATGTCGCAGCGAACCTGTTTTCGCTCAAGCCGCACAGCTCGCGCTATGACCGGTCGCTGACCCGCGCCTGGACCACAATCAAGACCGGACAATAACCCGGCAAACATTGCCGGAACCCGACACGCGGGTTCCGGTCCGATGCAATTCACTCTTCAGGGGGCGAACATGTCAGAAGCCAGATCCGTAACCGAAACGAAACCTTGGGCCGATCCGAACGCGGAACCCTTCTTGCAGATCAAGAACGTGACCAAGATGTTCGGTCAGTTCACCGCCGTGGAAAACGTGTCGCTGGATATCTACAAGGGCGAAATCTTCTGCCTACTTGGCGGGTCCGGTTGTGGTAAATCCACCCTTCTGCGGATGCTCTCGGGGTTCGAAACCCCGACCTCGGGCCAGATCATTATTGATGGTCAGGATCAGGCCGGTGTGGCCCCTTATGCCCGCGAAACCAACATGATGTTTCAGTCTTACGCGCTGTTCCCCCACATGACCGTGGAAAAGAACATCGCCTATGGCCTGAAACGCGATGGTCTGCCCAAGGCCGAAATCGCCACCCGCGTCACCGACATGCTGTCGCTTGTGCAGATGGATCAGTTCGCCTCGCGCAAACCGCACCAATTGTCGGGTGGTCAACGTCAGCGGGTCGCGCTGGCCCGGTCGTTGGTCAAGAAACCCAAGCTTCTGATGCTGGACGAACCGCTGGGCGCATTGGACAAGAAACTGCGTGAAGAAACCCAGTTCGAACTGATCAAGATTCAGGAAAGCCTGGGTGTGACTTTCGTGGTTGTGACCCACGATCAGGAAGAGGCGATGACCCTGTCGAGCCGTATCGGTATCATGACAGCAGGCGAGATCGTCCAGGTCGGTACGCCACACGAGATTTACGAATACCCGCAGAACCGGTTCGTGGCTGATTTCATTGGTTCGGTGAACGTGTTCGAGGGCCGCATCACCGAAGACGGCGACGATCATGTCATCATCAGTTCAAAGGAAACTGGCAGCGACCTCTACGTCCCCCATGGGATCAGCGGTGTTCTGGGTCAGAAGGCCGCCGTGGCCGTGCGCCCGGAAAAGGTCATGATTTCCAAGGAAAAGCTACCGGATGTGCGCAACACATTGACCGGTGTGATCGACGAGATTGCATATATGGGCAACTCCTCGGTCTATCACGTGCGTCTGGACAGCGGTAAACGCGTGCGCGTCAGCCAGACCAACATGACCCGGTCCGGGGACGATCCGTTTGACTGGGACGAAAAAGTGCATCTCGGATGGGCCGGTAATGCCGGTGTTGTGGTGACGTCGTGAGCACCGAAGCCGATATCAATACCAAACTTCCGGGCGGTCGTTTCCTTGGCCGTATCCTGGAAAAGCTGGGCCTAGGGGGCCGCGGGTTGGTCATTGCCATTCCGACCTTCTGGCTGCTTCTGTTTTTTCTCATCCCGTTTCTCGTCGTGGCGAAGATTTCGCTGTCCGAGGCGGCAATTGCACGTCCGCCCTATCTTCCGATCTGGGAGTGGGATGACGGATTCCTGAACCTGACACTCAATTTCGGGAACTACCTGTTTTTGCTGGATGATCCGCTTTACCTCTCGGCCTATATCGAGTCGGTCAAGATCGCGGCGATTTCCACGGTAATCACGCTGCTGATTGGCTATCCCATGGCTTATATGATTGCGCGGTCGCCGGTCGACAAACGCAACATCCTGCTGATGCTAGTGGTGTTGCCGTTCTGGACCTCGTTCCTGCTCAGAGTCTACGCTTGGATCGGATTTCTCAAGGCCAACGGGATCATCAACAACTTTCTTCTGACCATCGGTATCATCGACGAGCCGTTGATCATGCTGCAGACCGATTTTGCCGTCTATGTTGGCATCGTCTATACCTACCTTCCGTTCATGATCCTACCGCTCTACGCCAACCTGGTGAAGCTGGACGAATCCTATCTGGAAGCTTCCGCCGATCTGGGCGCACGTCCAGCGACGACGTTTTTCACCGTCACACTACCCTTGTCGATGAGCGGAATCATCGCTGGCTGCATGCTGGTCTTTATCCCCGCAGTCGGTGAATTCGTGATCCCAGCGCTACTGGGTGGACCCGATACGTTGATGATCGGGCGGGTTCTGTGGAACGAGTTCTTCTCGAACCGTGATTGGCCAATAGCGAGCGCCGTGGCGATCGTCATGCTCTTCGTCCTGGTCATTCCAATTATGATGCTGCGTAAGGCGCAGGCCGCTGAAGAAGGAGCGAAATGATGAAACGCAAATCGAGATTTCTTCAGGTGACCGGGCTTTTGGGATTCATCTTCCTCTATGCCCCTATCCTCTCGCTGGTGGTCTTCAGCTTCAATGAAAGTAAGCTGGTCACTGTCTGGGGCGGCTTTTCAACCAAGTGGTATGGTGAGCTGCTCCGGGACCCGCAAATCCTGCAGGCTGCCTGGATCAGTGCCAAGATTGCCTTTCTAAGTGCAACTCTGGCGGTGACAATCGGGACCGTGGGGTCCTTCGTTCTGACCCGGTTTGAGAAATTCCGAACCAAGTCGATCCTCAGCATGATGATCACCGCACCTTTGGTGATGCCCGAGGTGATCATTGGTCTGTCGCTTTTGCTCCTGTTCGTCGCGATGGAGGGGCTGATCGGATGGCCCGGCGGTCGGGGTATGCTGACCATCATCATCGCGCACGCCACCTTCGGGGCCGCCTATAGCGCCGTGGTGATCCAATCGCGCCTTGTCGATATGGACATGTCCATCGAAGAGGCGGCGCAGGATCTGGGGGCCAAGCCGGTGCGCGTGTTCTTTGACGTGACCCTGCCGGTAATCTCTCCGGCGTTGGTGTCAGGTTGGCTTCTGGCCTTCACACTCAGCCTGGATGACCTGGTGATCGCCAGCTTCGTGTCGGGCCCGGGTGCCTCGACCCTGCCGATGGTCATCTTCTCGAAGGTCCGCCTTGGAGTGAGCCCGGATGTGAATGCACTGGCCACCATCATCATCGGCGTGGTGTCGCTGGGCATCATTGCCGCCGCGTTGCAAATCAACAGGAGCAAGAAATATGCCTCACACGGGTGATCAGGCCTTCCTGCGCAAGGAAACCACCAAAGGCCGTTGGCATGAGATGACTTATGGCGGCGTGCTCAGCTTCCTGCGTCGCAATTACAGCCGGGATCTCGAAGGGGTCGATGTGGCGGTGACGGGTGTTCCCTATGACAATGCCGTCACCTTTCGCCCCGGATGCCGGTTGGGGCCGCAGGCGATCCGGGCCGCATCGGTTCAACTGGCCGAACTCAAAGCCTTCCCATTCGGGTTCGACCAGTTTGATACGCTGTCGGTCGTGGATTACGGTGACGTTCATCTTGACCCTCATCATCCGGATACCGTGCGTCCTGCAATCGAGGCTCATGCTGACCTCATCATCGAAAGCGGTGCCAAGATGTTGACCTTGGGAGGCGATCACTCGATCGCCTACCCACTGCTCAAGGCGCATGCCAGAAAATACGGTCCGGTGGCGTTGATCCAGTTCGATGCCCATTGCGATGCATGGGACGATGACGGCGAGATGCAGGACCATGGCACCATGTTCCTGCGCGCCGCGCGCGAAGGCATCATCGATGTTGGCAAGTCCACCCAAGTGGGGCTACGCACCTTTAATGACGAGGACTTCGGCTTTGAAATTCTCACCAGCCCCTGGATTCACCGCAACGGTATCGACGCCGCGATCGAGGTGGCGCGAAAGAGAGCAGGCGATGCGCCGGTTTATCTGTCCTTTGACGTGGATGGCATGGACCCGGCCTTTGCCCCCGGAACCGGTACGCCGGTGTCCGGCGGCCTGGCGTCGTGGCAGGCGCTGGAATTCGTACGTGGCCTTGAGGGGTTGAACCTGATTGGCATGGACGTGGTCGAGGTTTCGCCACCCTATGACGTGTCAGAGATCACCGCGGTTGCAGCTGCCACGGTGGCACATGACTGGTTGTGCCTGCTTGCCAAAGCTGCGGGTGCCGAGGGCGTCGAAGTTGGGCGTGTCTGAGAGGCCGAACATGAAAATCGGGATATTACAGACCGGGCGCTCCCCTGATGAGCTCCGCGAAAAGCACGGCGACTATGACGACTTCTTCAAGAAGATGTTGGCCGGGCGCGGCTTCGACTTTGTGACCTATAAAGCGCTGGATGGGGTTCTGCCCGCGTCGATCCACGACGCTGATGGCTGGCTGATTACCGGATCGAAATTCGGTGCCTACGAGGGGCATGACTGGATTCCACCGCTTGAAGACTTCCTGCGCGATGTCTTTGATGCCGGAGTTCCCATTGTCGGGGTGTGTTTTGGTCACCAGATCTTAGCGCAGGCGTTGGGCGGCAAGGTAGAGAAGTTTGCTGGCGGGTGGTCGGTCGGCGCGACGGATTACGAGGTCACGGATGGGCCTAGTGAACGCATCCTGGCCTGGCATCAGGATCAGGTGACAGAAATCCCTGACCAAGCTGAGGTGATTGGCTCGTCAGATTTCTGCGCCAACGCGATACTAACCTATGGTGACAAGGCGTTGACCATCCAGCCACATCCGGAATTCACCTCTGCCTTTCTAACCGATCTGGTTGAAGCCCGGCGCAATATCCTGCCTGACAATATCGCTGAAGGCGCGCTGGCGCGGAACGAGGAAACGCTGACTTCCGACGGTTATGCCGACAAGTTCGAAGAGTTCTTCAAGCGAGACCGGACAAGGTGAAGTGAGCAGGAATGCCCGAATTGATTTGGACCACCGTTATGCTTGAGAGACGGGGGACCGAGAATGGCGAACAGGAGATACAAGCCAGAAGAAATAGTTCAGAAATTGCGACAAGTTGATGTGCCTGTCGGCCAGCGAAGGTTTCCAATTCGATAATGTCATAGCCAAAGGGAGCCTTGCTGGTCGGCCGCCGTTCATTCATCGAGCGGCGAAATATGACTGTGAGCCCAGACCTACCATTTTCGGCACAACGACGAATGATGGCATTCTATGCAGCTCTCTCGAAACGCATCAGTTCGAAAAGGTCATCGTTAGTTGCTGGAAGGGGGTGTTTTAGAAACCCAACGATCTACTATTCACGACGTGGTCGTGAGAACTCCCGTGCCTCTCAAAATCAATCAATTTTAAGGTAGTTCGACACAGCCAGATAGCCAGTCAAAGAGCTGAGGTTTGGATAAACTAACATCCATCCACTAAGAAAGCCGTCTACTTAGACGCAGAGATTTCGCGCAAAACGTTAAAGTGAAAAGCCAAATAAGATCTTTCTACCTTGCGTTTGGGAACCAGATTTTCCGCCCAAATCGCTCGCAAGCGTCGAGACGGAATTCCCGGATATGCATGATGTTCAGCATGATAATTTGCCTCCCAAATCAAGTATCTAATGACAGCGTTACTCTGGACGCTTCTCGTTTCGAACTGTCCGTCAGAATATTCTCCACAGCCATAGTGTTCTGATAGGCTAAAGAATAATATTGCTGTGGGAGCAAGTAGAAGCGGAAGCCAGTAGATAAGCAGCATTGTAACAGGGAAGAAAACCGTACTGACGATTGCAACAATCAAGAAAACAAAAATTGTTAGTCGCGCAACTTTTGCACTTTTTAGTAGACTATGAGACGGCTTGAAAGGAAAATCCGCGCTCTTCGGGCTGCACACCAACTTTGAAAGAACCGCTGGCCAATACCATACGCCACTCATTCTGTAGAAATACTCCCGCAGAGAAGTAAACTTATGTGGTGGATCAGTATCGTCGGCTTTGCCAATATTGGCATGATGAGCCAAGTGTTTGGACTTGAATAGTCCGTAGTTTATTAGGAGTGGCGTGCACCAAAATACTCCAAACGAGCTTTCATCACGCCACCTTTTTGTGTGGACACTGTGCACACATTCGTGGGCCGCATTCAAGAAACCAGCAAAAATTGTGGAGTGTAGCACAACTACAAAACCAGACACATAGATCATTTCCAGCCACAAACTCAAAGTGCTTGATAAAGCGTAGATTACTCCAATTCCAAACCACCTTGGCATCTTGTTAACCTTCTGATTCCACTGGCTTAGGACAATACACATGTGCATCATACAAGTGTTGAAGTTGCTCGCGGCTAGAAGAAACAAACACATACTCAACAAGCGACAGATTGTTACTCTGACCAGTTAAATCCAAAACACCTTCAAAATTTGAGTTTTCAAACTGGGCACTGGCTGCAAGTTTTGATCTGCAAGACTCATCATCCCTTCTCTCGCCGCGCCACGAGCGCAAGAAGATCTGCCGTCCATCATTTAGCTCGCTTAGCCGGGTCGAAATTGCATAGAGTACTGTTCCCCCGCCCCATCTGCCGTTGAATTCTGTCGCCTTTAGTTGGCCGCTCCGGGTAAGTATGAAGTCAACATTGAGCTTACCGGAGTAGCCGAGCTCAAGCGCAAAGTTCGCAAGCTTCGTCCCCATTTCCACAGCTTTTTGCCCATGTTGCGTGTCAATCTCTGCCGGAACAGTCAAACCAACGTACTCACCAGCCCTTGAATCTCTAGCGGATGGGCAGAAGTGGACCTCTCCGATATGCTCAAGCTGTGACCCGCGCCTCTCTGATATGTCGAACTCCACGTAGTAAGTGCGACATTCTTCATGATAGACCTCAACTATGACTTCACCGTGAAGCGCTGGTCCGAGACGCCGTTGCAACATTTCTGTACTTAATTGAGAAGAACTCAAATCAACGACTTCCGTGACCCCGGGGCTGTAGGTCGGGGCGTTAGAAAACACATAGTTTCCGGCACCAGTGCTTCCATCGTCCGCTTTAACGATAACATGGCCTGTTTCTCTGAGTAGTTCAGAAATTGTTTCCAAGACCACGTCAATCGAAGAGGCAACTCTCCCATATGGGATTTGCACGTTCATTCCTGAAGCAATAGCACGAAAAATCGACTTTCGATTTAGCAGCTTGTGACCAGAGTTGAGTGCGAAATTCAGAGCTTTAACATCCGAGCAACCGACCTCACGGAAAATCTTCGCGATACCAGTTGAGAAGTAGCAAACATTTAGATTATCGAAAGACGCACCCTGGATATGGCGAACAAGAACTTCTTTTACCTCGAGATTGCGCAGCATCGCATCAGAAATAGTAAGGACTTTGCTAGAATCTGTTAGCTGGGTGTATTCCACTGAATTTTCTGGAAAGCACATACATCGGGCAATGTAGTCTGTGTGCTTCGGACTAATCCGGCATGCTGTTACATAGATATCACCCGGCTCAGCCATCCAAGCATTTCGAAGTGCTGATGCAAGCAGGCTTTCCGTTATGCGAGAAGAGATAGCTCCGCTCATCATCTCTTCGGTTCCTGCATTGCATATGTGCAACCGCGCCATTGAAGTTCTGCCCCGTCAAAAAAAGACTCTGATTAGAAGAATTGTGCTAACATTTTGGAAGATTGAATGTGAGAAGTCAGTCCGTCAACCGGACGAACGATTGTGAATTGGAGGACAATGAATAGCAAAGATGAATTCGTCGCGAAAGGCGCGACGGTCGTGCAATTCGAACAACTGTTTGACAAAGATGAATTTTTTAGTATTGCTGAATGTCTCGACGACGTAGAAGAAAAACACGTTTGCGACGGCGATGCGGGTGATACTCACTCAATCTATGTGAGGCGGATTGTTACCGACCCGATCTATACCGACCCACAGTTTACTTGTGCAGCGTCAAAAGTTTTTGTTGATGTGGTCTCTTCGGACCGATTTAAAATTGGAATCCGAGACGCCGTTGGATTTAGAAAGTCCGCGGAGCTTCGGCGATGCCAATCGCACAGGATGACCAAGGGATCATTCGTAGGAAGGCACCGAGACGCGGATAGCAACCCGGCGTACAAATTTGCTGTGATTTTACAGATAGGTCATTCCTTTAAAGGTGGTGAGTTCAAAGTGCATCAGGACGACGGAAAATCGTCTTCGTTTGCTCCGGAATATGGCACTGTAATAATTGCAGATTGCCGCCGGGAACATGAGGTACTGACCGTGACATCTGGGGAACGCAAGTCCATCGTTTGGTTTTTCTCCGAGAAGTCAAATTAATGGATATAGCGCTTGGTTCACGACTAATTCGCTCCGAGAGAGTACTTTCGGTACAGGACTTGGAGCAATTCGAAGCTCTTTTCTCCGAAGTGCCCGAATCTGAAATCTCAAACGGCGATGATAAAGACATCAAAATATATGTTCGTAGGCTGATTCACTGCCATCCCGGCGAAAAACCTGCCCCAACTTTGCCTATCGTCGCTGCAAAAGTCCTGAGCATTCTATCGGGCGTGCTTGAAAGACTATCGGTCCCGGACTGTGCAGAATATAACGTTCGCAGATGCCAACATCACCGCTTGCCAAGTATGGGTTCGATAGGCCTTCACGTTGACAAGGAAAGCGATCCAGCAAACGAGTTCGCTCTGATAGTACAGCTTTCAAGTGACTACGAGGGCGGTGACTTCATTGTTCATCATCCGACAGAAGGAAAACAGACGTTTTCGACGGTCCGAGGTGATATTCTAATTACGCCATGCTCGCTCCCGCATGAGGTCAAAACTGTCGTGCAGGGCGAAAGACAAACTTTGAATTTCTTTATGTCTAGGTCCTCGGGTCCAAACGTTAGAGACCCACAAGAAGCATGCACACGGCCAAACTGCAAATGGTGTGGAGATCATTTGAAATCCAATTTGAGCTAAGAAAATCATACCGACAGTCAACTTGTCATTCGAAGCGAAAGTAGAAAGGAACGGAAATGCTGGAAAGTGACCCAAATAACCTTGCAACCGTACACGTACATGGCAATTTGCTGCGCGGTGTCTGGTGGGGCAAAGAAATCCCGGGCTGCATAGTCGTGCGCCCCAGTGGACCGGAAAGAGACGAAATAGCGTTTATTGTGCGTCAGGTTCGTATCGATGGACCATCCGTGGTGCGCTTCGATACTCAAGACAGAGCTACGGATGTTGGAAGAAGCAGTGATGATACTTGTGAACCGGTCATAGTTCTCAACGCAGGTGAAAAGTCTGACGGGAATGCCGAGACCTACGGTTCGATTGGAAACTTGCCGGGTTTTGACAACGCAATTCTCGTTTATCAACAAGCTGCCGAGGAACACATCGCGATCCAGCTTGAGGAGGACGGTCCGTTTGTGCCGTTTTTAGAATTCAGGGACTCAGTCTCTCGCGGAGACATTATCGCTCCATTTCTAAGCCCCGGTACGGACGCACACTGCCTTACCGAAGCTACCAGAATTCAATGGACTGGGTAAAGTCAGTTGCGTTACGCTGAACACTTAAAAATGCAACTTTACGGGTGATCAGTAGCCACTCTCCCAGAGCTGAAGTCTATTCAGAATGAGTTTGTAGTTTCCGGCTTACAGATCATCGTTTTTAACTCTGACACGGCGTGACGACAGAAACGGCTCACGCTATTTGAAGCGCAACATTTGCCTAAGTATCGAGAGGTACGAGGGATCTTTGATCATGTGGATCATAAGATGGCAGTTTGGACCCAATACCATGAAGTCATCCGGTACTTAGTAACGCCGGGTTTCACCTTCCACGGGACCGCGAAGGTGTCGGGCGTGGTGCAGATATAGCGGTGTGTCTTCAGGGCAGCCGTTGAAATCATAGTCAAGCTTTGGGTCTAGGCCATAGCAATCGCAGATCATTGATTTCGTGTTTAGCACGTCACTACGGACGTTTGGTGATCGCTCAATACTCCGACGGTTGATATGCCGCCTAGTTTCTTCAATATCTATTCCTTTTGCCTCGTCTTATGACCTGAGCCCCTAGTTTCCTCCATCTCACGGAGAGTCCCTGGGTTTGGTTTGATGGCCTTACGCGGCCATTTTGTCCATCATTGTTTTCTCCGCAAATTCTCTCGGCGTCAGGTTGGAGCTCAATCCATACTATGAGGACTTACGAGAACGGCTCAAATGAAATTGCCTTTAACCAAACGACGAACATGCTGGGGTCTCGTTAGGCAAACCTGCCGTTCGTAGTGTTCCAACGGAAATTCTGTGCGGAACCCGGATTTGCGTTAAGGTTGCGTAAACAACGTTAGTTCCTCATTTTGAGACGAAGTGATCCAAAGCAAGATTGAAAGAGAATTGAATGAAACGCCTGTTTCCATCTCTGCCGGAGAACGCAACACTGGGAAGTGTCTATCAAGCCTTTCCAGACAAGCTTTCTCCGCTTTGCGCGTACGAAAGCCTTGTGATGAGGGGCGAGAGCGACCTCTCGGTTGCTGAACGTGAACTAATCGCAGCTTATGTCTCTGGCTTGAATGCTTGTGCGTATTGCCATGGTGCGCACATCGTTTTCGCCAAAGCCTACGGCATTGAGGTCGAGACAATCGAGGCACTGATGCAAGACCGCGATACGGCACCGGTCGAGGATCAACTCAAACCGTTACTAGCATACATTGAAAAGCTTACTGTCTCTCCATCCCGAATGACGGAAGCAGACGCAATAGCAGTCTACGCGGCAGGCTGGTCAGAGAGCGCGCTGTTCGATGCTATCCAGGTCTGCGGTGTCTTCAATCTCGTGAACCGCTTCATAGAAGGTACAGGTGTTCAAAGCCCTGGCAACGACCCAAGACAAGCAGACGAAGCCACATTGAACCGATATCGCAGTGACAGCTTCTATACCGATTTCGGACGGGAGAATGGCCTCGACATCCCTTGAATTGATGTTGTTCGAACTCTCGAACCGCTCCGAAAGGCTGGTCCGATATCGCGGCAGAAGCGTCCTCCGCTCTCGGGGATAAATCAATCGTCGGATCAAGTCGGCGCATTCATTTAATGTTGGTGGATCCACGCTCAAGACTCAACGATCCATCCTGCTTTTCGTAGATAACCCATTTTCTGATAAGGTTTTTGGAAACTTGTGGGCTTTGTAAGGGGAGCGAGTTGCTTAAGTTTGACGCTGAGACAACGAGATTACTTGAAATCGCCTATCAGGGCCGTCCCCAAAGCCGCGATCTATGCGCGTTAACTCCATGCTGCGGACGCTCCAACGGCGGCAGAGAGCTCATTTGTGATCGATTGAGTGCGGTGTGTTAACCAACGCGAACGATGATAAACCGACCCATCGCCGTGCGAGCGATGGAACTCTTGCTGCCCAAAGCGAGTCATTGGAAAGACACACGTACGATTCGCGCACCGCATCTAGTTCGTCACCTATCGGGAGGCGGCGACATATTTTCGTGCGTCTGCTATTGTCGCACCGGGTTTTATCCTCGGGTGTTTTCCGGATGTCGATCACTGAATGGCTTAGGGAGCTTGGTCTAGACAGGTACGTCGCGATCTTCGAGCAGAACGCGATAGACATCGAAACGTTGCCTGAATTGACCGACGCGGATCTGGCCTCAATCGGTGTACTGCTTGGTCACAGGAAAAAGATTCTCAAGGCAGTCAACGAGGCCGCCGCGATAGCGACCGAGGTAACTCCGTATCGTGCCGGAGCGGCTATTGGCCAAAGACGACAGGTCAAGGTGTTGTTCGCTGATTTAACGGGCTACACGCGGCTTTCAGCACGTCTGGACCCGGAGGAGGCACACAAGCTCTTGAACAACTACTTCGCCGCCGTGGACGCGGTCGTCGAGAGCTACGCTGGGAGGGTCGATAAGCACATCGGCGATTGTGTCATGGCCGTCTTTGGCGCACCGATCGCTCACTCCGATGATCCTGAACGGGCGCTGCGTGCAGCGTCAGAAATCCACGATGCAATGCGCGAGCTGTCCGATAGACTAAGTCTCGATCTAAGCGCCCACATCGGGATCGCCTCCGGTCAGGTTGTCGCCAGTCGGACGGGCAGCGAGCAACATGACGAGTACACGGTAACCGGCAATACCGTGAACTTGGCCTCCCGTCTCGACGGCATAGCGGCGCCTGAAGAGACGCTGGTTTCTGAATCGGTCTACCGAGCGACCTCGCAGATTGCTGATTTTGTTTCCCGGGGCGAGGCGTCGGTGCAGGGGTTAGATGCGGCAGTTCCGATCTGGGCCTTCGAGTGTTTCCGAGAATCGCAGCAAACGGATTACGCAACGACCTTTGTTGGCCGCGCCGCTGAACTACGCCAGCTCACGTCAATCACCGAGTGCGTCCGAGCGGACGGCTCCGGACATATCGTGTTGTTACGCGGCGAGGCTGGGACCGGAAAAACGCGGCTGACCGAGGAATATATTGGGATCGCCGACGCACAGGGTTTTACAACTCACCGAGTACACATTGTCGATTTTGGCGCAGCCCGTGGCCCTCGCGTTCTGCGCGACCTTGCCTCGACCCTGTTGGGATTGCCGCTTCAGACAGACGCAGCAGAACGCCACAAGATGCTTGACCAGATTCTCGTTGACGGGAGCGCCGCCACGGAGAATTTGGTTTTCTTAAACGACTTGCTTGATCTACCACAGCCCAACCACTTGCAGCGGATCTATTCCAAGATGCCGAGCGATGAACGGCTCGCCGGCATCGGCGTGACGCTTGGTGCGCTTATCGCAGCGCAGGCCGCACGGGCGCCACGGCTAATTGTTATGGAGGATGTGCACTGGGCGGAACAGGCAACGATTGACGTGCTCTCTGGCTTGGCAGCGGATCTGGCCTATTGCCCGGCAATTCTCATGCTGACGAGCCGGATTGAGGGGTGGACACTTTCCCCCGATTTTGTCCGGTTCTTCCGAGGCTGCCCGATAACGTCGATCGAGTTGCAGCCGCTGCGAGAGGCAGATGCGGTTCAGCTTGCCGAAGCCTTGGCCGATGGGCCTGCCATCGACCTCGGGCAGTTGGTTGAGCGTGCGGAAGGAAACCCGCTCTTTCTTGAGCAGATGATGCGTAACCTATCCCACGTTCAGAGCACAATTTTGCCGGATACGATCCACGGCCTTGTGCTGGCACGGATCGACCGGCTTCCGGTTCGCGATCGCGAGGCGATCATGGCGGCATCGGTCCTCGGAAATCGCTTTGAACTATCGGCGCTTCGCTATCTGATAGGGAAACCTACCTACGAATGCGAGACACTCATCCGGCATCGGCTTGTCAGGCTCGAGGGTGAGGAACATCTTTTCGCCCATGCCCTGATCCGTGAAGGCGTCAATGCGTCGATCCTGCGCGACAGGCGACGCGAACTTCATCTGCGTGCAGCCGAGCACTATCGAGCCAGCCATCTGATCTTGCATGCTCAGCACCTCGACTGCGCAGATTCGCCTGAGGCGTCGGCCGCTGCTCTGGCGGCGGCGCAGGACCAAGCGGCGCGAGTCCGCTACGAAACCGCAATGCAACTCGCCGCGCGCGGAAGTGAGCTCTCAACGGGTCCAGAGCAATACGATCTGCAAATGCTGCTGGGCGATCTGTCGAGGCGCCTCGGCAAGACCGACCAGATGATCGAAGCATATCGCGCCGCCCATGATGCCGCAGATAGCGGAGCAGAACGATCTAGGGCGCTTATCGGGATCGGCGAGGCGCAACGCATCGCTGAGGCCTACGACGACGTGCTCGATACGCTTTCAAACGCGCTTCGCGAGGCGGGCGACGCGCCTCTCCTGAACGAGCGCGCCCGGATTTGCCAGCTTAAGGCAGGCGTGCATTTCGTACGCGGCGACACCGCAGCTGGTCTTGCCGAGAACCGCCGATCGCTGGATCTCGCCCGGCAAGCGGGATCCCGGGAACTAGAGGCGCAGGCGCAGGGCAATCTGGGTGACGCCGAGTTTGCCGCAGCGCGGATGATCTCGGCCCACGCACGGTTTGATGATTGTGTTTCTCTTGGCCGTGAGCACGGCCTCGACGACGCGATTGCGGCAAATCTTGCGATGCGCGGCCAGACGTTGCTCTTTCTCTGCCGTACAGAGGATGCCCTCGCGGACTGCGAGGAAGCGCTGCAGCTGGCAAGATCGCACTTCAATCCGCGCGCCGAGGTGGTGGCCCTACTGGTCGGTATCTACACGTTGGAGCTCTTTGACATTGCGGCAACCAGGGACTGGGCGCTGAGCACCATCGATGTCGCAAAACGGATCGGCTCGGTAAATCTCGAAAATGTTGGCCGCGAGTATCTCGGCCGCGCGACTGCGCTCCAGGGCGACCATGCTAAGGCAGAACGCTTGGTTGTGAGCGCGGTTGACGCATTTCACCAGTCAGAGTCCAGCATGCGCTTCCTCGGCGGGCGGGCGCTTGGCAGCCTCGCGCTCGTCACCCGCGACGGTGACCGTCAGCGAGAGATCCTGGCGGAGGGAGAGGAACTCGTCGTGCAAGGCGTCGGTGCACACAATCCGCTCTGGTTCTATCGTGACGCTATCGAGGTGTCCCTCGATCTCAGGGATTGGGACGAGGCCGACCGGTACGCCGAACAGTTAGAGATATACACCAGCGGCGAACCTCTGCCGTGGAGCCGGTTCTTCGGCGAACGTGGTCGCGCCCTCGCTCGCGACGGGCGCGGCGAGGATGTAAAGGCACGCCTCCGAACTATACGCGCCGAGGCGCTCGCCATAGGATTTACGCATGCCGCCGCACGGATCGATGCATCCCTCTAAAACGCAACCTTCCACTGCTCGGTATCGATGTACCATCGCTCCTCGATCACCAAGTCATCGGTGCCGAACCTGAACAATACCGCACATTGCGAACCGCCCGGTAGCTTGTCTGAAGTGAACTCCACGATGTTCACGATCTCGTTTTCACCGGGGCAGTAGCGTAGATCCTTAATGTCGAAGCCGGGCGGCAAAGCCTCTCCAATCCGGTCCAGCGCAGCCCTGAATGCCGTACGGCCTTGCAACACATTCTCCTGTCCGGGCAGCACGAAAATCATCTCTTCCGCGTAGAATCCGGCGAGCTTGTCCATGTCTCCTTCCGCAAGCGCCGCCCAGCTTGCCTTAAGGTTTTCCAGTTGCTTCTCTGCCGACATTGAAATGCTCCTTCCCTCAGAGTCGCTCTTCTGGCAAGCATGCTATCACGATTGGGTCTGGTCACGGAGGTCGCAAGTCTGGACGCATACCTGCCGCGTGGGTGGTGATGTCACCGGAACGAACGAATGGCCGATCTGACGGGCCGCACCGCAGCATCTTGGGCGGTCGGTGAACGGCAGGATTGGGCCGGTTCAAAAGCGACCCTCACGTAGGGCGGCGGTGAAACTTTGCTATTCTGGGTCAGGGGCTCCACTCGAACCCGACGGCTTTTTCGGACTCATCCCAAAGCCGTGTCATGACGGCTTTATCATAGGCGTGAGCGTTTAGTGTGCCCTTGCCGACCGGGCCGACCGCTTCCATGCGGCCTGTTGGGCCGTAGAGTGCGCGTTGCTCGGTCAGGGTCTCTTCGGTCGCACACATGACCTCAGGGTACGAGCCTTGTTCTGCAGTCTGAACCATCGGTGTCTTGGTCAGCAACCACCAGATGAAGCGCATCGTTCGGCTGCCGCTTGTTGTGATCAGAGAGGTCGCCGATGAGCCAGGATGGCAGACGAAAATCTCTACATCTTTGCGCAACGCAGCGGCCAGCCGGTCCTGCAATTCGTAGGCAAACATCATCTGCGCGAGCTTGCTCTGCGAGTAAGCAGTGTTTGCGCCGTAGCCCTCGTCCCAGTTCATATCGTCGAACTTGATGGTCTTGAGACCCATATTGTAGCCGAGGCTGGCGACGACCACGATCCGGCCCTTGCTTTCGGCGATGCGGTCGAAGAGCAGGCCATTGAGCAGAAAATGTCCGTAGTGGTTGGTGCCAAGTTGGCTTTCGAACCCGTCTACAGTCAGCTTGCGCGTCGGCACCTGCGCGATGGCGGCGTTATTAATCAGCGCGTCGATGCGTGGTACTGTCTTCAGAACCTCTTCGGCGGCCTCGCGCACGCTATCCAGTACGGACAGGTCCATGCGAATGAAGCTCACATCGGTTTCCGCGCCGAATTCCCGTTTTAGGTCTGCTATTGCGGCCTCGGATTTCTCGGCCGAGCGGTTTAGCATCACCACCTTGGCGTTCTTCTTTAAAAGAATGCGTGTGGCTTGAAAACCTGCGCCAGCGTTTGCGCCGGTGATGATGTACGTTTTGCCTGACTGGTCGCCGAGGCGCTCGGGTGTCCAACCTTTGGGTCCAAGTGTCGTATCTGCCATTTTCTGTCTCCTGCCAGCCCGGGCTGGCGGTTCACGGTATCGTTGCTTGAAAGTACAGATAGAACCTAGGCAGGCACGGAAACAGGCGATATCCTCTCGATTAGTTGCACAATCGTCCCATCTACATTGCAAAAATGAAAGTTCTCTGCTAGCTAAAAAGCATGAGCAAAGAACACATCAAAGTGCTAGTCGAGCGCCATCTGCCAGAGGCGGGCCTTTTCGATATCGCGCTTCAGGGTGTCCAGCTTTTTCGGGTGACTGAGGCAATGCCTTGCGTCCCTGCCGTCTACGAACCCACGGTGGTGGCCATTCTAAGTGGGACCAAAGAAGCTGTGCTGGACGGTGAGCACCACGTCTATGCCAGCGACAAATATCTGCTGTGCCCAATGACCCTGCCGGTCGAAGCGGGTACGCCAAAGGCGTCTGAAGAAGATCCTCTACTCGGAGTGGTGATCACTTTGGATCCACGAATGATGCGCGAGCTCAACATGGAGATCGAGACGGCTGCCGGTGGCAATAGACAGTCTCGGGGCGAAGCGCCGTCGGCTTTGGCTTTTGCGTCTTGGGATGCGGGGTTCACGCAGGCTTTGTTGCGGCTCCTAGAGCTGCTCGACAATCCGGTTGATCTGGAGGTCCTAGGACCGGGGCGATTGCGCGAGTTGTGTTATGCGGTGCTCATGGGTGAGGCCGGGGCCGCCGCAAGGCGTGCCTTTGGTGTCGGCAACGAAATCGCGCGTACCATCGACTATCTCTCGAACCACCTGAAGGAACAGGTTACCATCGCCGATATGGCAGACCATGTGGGTATGAGCCGCGCAGTCTTCCATCGGCGGTTCAAAGAAGCCACGACCATGTCCCCGATCCAGTTCATCAAATCGATGCGCCTGAACAACGCTGCGATGAAAATCGCCGAAGGAAAGACCGTATCAGAGGCGGCCTGGGATGTGGGATATCAAAGCTCTTCTCAATTCAGTCGCGAGTTCAAGCGAATGTACGGACAGTCACCCCGGCAATGGAGCCACGTGGCGCAGTTGTCCGAACGACTGAACTAAAGAGCACCTGCCATTTCAGGCGCGTAGTGAAGGTCCGGAAAGCGGGCTGCGACTGCAGCATACTGTTCCATATTTGAGTGCCCGGTTTGAGTCGCCCTTGTTTTGGCCGCGCTACCCGGAAGGGACGAGTATTACGATCCGTCTAAGGAGACCAATGAGTCCTGATCTACATTTATCGATGCACAAGGGCGCGATCTAGTAATTGACGCATTTCGCGATCTTCAATTTCCAGTTCGTTCAAGTGGCCGACGAGGGAATGGAGATAGTCGAAGTTCGAGCCAAGACCGCCTTCGGCTACCGCAATCATCTTTGCCGCTTCTTCTTGGTCGAGGTTCGGCAGGTATCGACGGTTGCTTTGATCCATAACGAACACCAGGGCTTCCACCGAACCTTGCAGCGTATCGACTTCTAGGAAACGCGGCTCATAAGCACCGGCAAACATTTCGCGATGCCACAGAAACTTTGTTTCCTGATCTACCAGACCCGCTGCTATTCTGAAGACAACACCGTCACATTGCCCGCCGTCATCCAACGCGGCCATCAGCCCCGGACGGTCGTGGCTGCCACGCCCGCCTTCCAAGCGCATACAGAAGCTGCGGTGCCAGCCTTGAAGAAGTCCGCGTCGATACTCCGCTACATGCACGGCTGGGTCCCAGATGAGCGAGCCATAGGCAAACACCCAAAGGTCCGTCTTCAAGCGGCCGGCAAGGATTTCTTGCCGATTGGCCTCGCGGTCCTCATGGCTCATGCGCCACCCCGGTGGCCAACCTTCTTCCAGCGCTTGTGCGTCGAGTTCAGCGAAACGTTCGTACCCGAACCGCATCTCGGACGTATCTGGTGGCGTAATTCTTCCACGCAAAGCGGGCGCATGTCTAAATACATGATCTGGAAACGGCATCGAGCACTCCTGAAGGAATATCGGGTTAGAAGCGACCATAAGACCGTCCAGACAGGGTAGGAAGAGCTGAAGGATTGGAAAACGCCCTCGGATGCCGATCCAACATCTCCAGCATGAAGGCCCGATCGAAGCTGCGCAATGAACATTGGCAGGGTTCCTGCAATGTTAATTCTTGCGCCCATGCGCGGCCCATTGTTGTTAACGGAACAATTCACTTTGAACGACGGTGGCCATAGTCTGATATCCGAAATAGGGTATCTGATAACTCACTTGGAGGATCTCGATGTGGCAAGCTCAATCATTGAAGAAGATCTGATAATTGAAGGCGATCTCAACTCAAGTGCGGGAAGCGTCGAGGTCAAGGGCCGCGTGTTTGGAGACGTTAGCGCTGAGACAATCAGCGTTCAGATCGGCGGATCGGTCGACGGCGCATTGTCAGCTAATAAGATTGTTATTGAAGGTAAGCAAAAAGGCAGTCTGAAATGCGACGAACTGAAGATTGCGTCGAGCGCACAGATTCAGGCTGATGTATCGGCCAAGACGATGGCAACTGAAAGCGGCGCCAGAGTTGTGGGTAAGGTCAGTATTACGGGCGGGCAGTAGGGCATGCCTGCCAGAGACCGATCGCGTGGTTACAGTTCAGACATGTTTGATGCATTGTTTTGAGTAAGTCTTCAAAGCGACGGTGCATATCTTCAAGGCAGTTGCCGAGCAAACTGCTTGTTCGTTGAATGAGCCGATTGTGTAGGTTGGCTGGTTCACTTTCGGTATTGGCAGCTTTTGAGGCCCACTCATGTCTGGAAACTTAGTCTGCCTCTGCGAGGTACGACAGTTCAGGAACCGTTTGGTTCACATCAATTTGGAGAACTTCAGCAGACACAACATTATGTTCTACAAATGGGTCTGCTGCAATGCGTTGGCGCAAGTCTGTGTCGTCTTGTCCGTGCGCGAGGATAAAACCACCGCCTATATCCAGCGAACCAACGCATTGGAAAACGCCATCGGACACCCCTTGAGCTATCCAAGCCTTGTGATCTGCCATGTGTTCTGGTGCTGAAGCTTTGTTTTCTCCGAATTTCAGTAGAATGACGTGCATATTCACCGCTCTCCGATGTCCTGTAGAAGTGTTGATTTAGCCGGATGTTGCACCACTACATTAATTTGAAAAGTAGGCAGTTTTTCCGTAGTAACAGTGAAAACTGGAGAATTTTGGTGTGTAATCCCGAAAAGAAAGACGACCCGTGTACCGCACCAATCATCTTCACGATGATCGGTGGAAAGTGGAAACTCTCGATTTTGAAGGAGCTGATATTCCGCGGAAAAAAGAGGTTCGGTGAATTGCGCCGCGACATTGATGGCATCTCCCAAACGATGCTCACGAACCAACTCCGCGCGCTTGAAGCAGATGGCTTAGTGAAGCGTGAGGTCTTCACGGAGATACCGCCTCGCGTTGAATATAGTGCAACAAAGGACGGATTGGCGCTCAAACCAATGTTCGAAGAAATGCACGCATGGTGGCTGGGTCGAAATCGGCACTGATAGCAGCACATCGGGAACCAGAAACTGGAGATTTAGTTTTGCCACCTCACTAGAGCACCCGCCGTTTGTGCAGAGCGCAGCATCGGGCAAGATGGGCTCTTACCTGTCGTTCTCCGCGAAGCACGTAGATGGTAGCAAGGCGGACAAGTGCCCGCTCGCCTCGATTGAGCTAACGGCAGCTCTTGCGGAAGGATTGGATGCACAACGATAGCTTCAGGTAGTGTTCAATTTAGTCGTCAACATGCTGAAATCGTGCGATACGACAATATGACCATGCGACCCGTTGTCCTCATTACAGGTGCCAGCAAGGGCATCGGTGCCGCAACTGCACAGGCCTTTGCTGAAGCTGGCTACAACATATATGTGAACTATCACCACGATGAACCGGGCGCTCTCGAAACTGTCGAAAAATGCAAAACAAATTGCGTCCGCGCTTTTGCTGTCCAAGCGGATGTCGCAGATAGAGAAGCCGTCTCAGCTATGTTCGCAGAATGTGATGAGAGCTTCGGGCCAATTTCATGCCTGGTCAACAATGCCGGTATTATCGGTGGATCCAGTCCTCTTGCGGAACTGGAAGCAGGCACTCTTGCAAATACGTTTGCAACCAATGTTTTTGGTGCAATCTACTGCCTTCAGGAAGCTCTAAGTCGTATGCGCACAGATCGTGGCGGCGCAGGAGGTACTATTGTCAACATGTCATCGCTCGCGGCAACGTTGGGATCGCCGGGTGAATACGTTCACTATGCAGCGTCCAAGGGTGCGCTTGAAACGCTTACGATTGGAGCGGCAAAGGAGCTGGGACCGCTCGGTATTCGCGTCACAGCAATTCGTGTTGGATCGACGGCGACTGACATGCACGCACGAGAGGGAAATCCAGATAGGCCGAGTGCCGTTGCGGCGAAGACGCCTTTAGGGCGCATTGCCCGTTCTGACGACATCGCCCAAGCCGCTCTTTGGTTGGCATCAGCTCAAGCAGAGTTCGTTTCAGGCACAGTCCTAACTGTCGCAGGTGGTCTGGCTCCGTGATGTAAATGTCGCTGAAGCGGTCACTCGTTTACAGTGCAGCATCCGGTAAAATGGGCTCTCAACCGACCTCGGAGGCGCCGCGGCATAGGCTAAGATCAGAGAGTTTCGCACAGCCATTCGCGGCCCGTACCCGACATTGATCAACTTAGTTGACGCTGCAGTGCAGCTTCACCGAAGCAGACATTGACCACCATCTGAAGCACTGCAAATTCGCGAATGACCTAGACGCGGACAAAACTGCCGCTCAGACTACGTCTTGAATTGAAATCAATCCAACGGCAATCGCTCCCTTTATTAGGTCGGGAGCAATGTGATGTCCTAGTGCTTTCAGGGCTTCCGAGGGAGGTAGCAAGTCGGGGACTTGTATCGTTCTGGCACCGGATGCTACTGCCGCACGCGTTCCCATTTCACTATCTTCAAATGCTATGCAATTTGAGGCCGGATACCCAAGTTGCTTTGCCGCCTTGTGATAGGCCTCTGGGTCCGGCTTGTGCTTTGAGACCATGTCACCACCAATCACACAGTCAAAATGTTTGAATAAACCTGACTTTTCCAGTTGCGAACAGGCTCTCTCTGTATTGGTGGAAGTTGCAACTGCCAGAGAATGTCCTTTTTTGGCAAGTGTTTGAACAAGTGTAAGAGCACCAAATTTGACCGGGATTTCTTGCTCAAGTGAAGTGTCAATACGTTGGTCCCATTCTTTGAGGAACAGGTCAAATCCGACCTTGCCTTTCAGGCTATCACGGATAATCCGGTCTGGTTCATCTCCCCGCAAACCGACACACTTTAGGAATGTATCTGGACTATCAGAGAGGCCAAATGCGCGCCTAGTATCAACAAAGCTCTCAAGGCAAACCTTCTCGGTATCCAATAAAAGACCATCCATATCAAAAATCACTGCGGGCAAAGTCATGAAACAACCTTTGATTACAACTCATGGTCTTCTCGTTCACCGACAAATTTCGGTCAAGTCAAACGACAATCTTGGGCTCACAACGAACCTCGGAAACGGCGCAGCGGCCTGTGATATGATAGCGTGTCAACGTCGGGTTTCCGAAGGCACGCGTGCCTCTGTCGAGAAGTGGATGGAGGATGAGCTCATGATCGGCTCAGAGTACCTGTGGCCGGGTCGTTTTCATGAGCGTCTCCACATCTCCACCCGCCAGTATGCGCGGATCGTCCGGGATTGGGTGGCTTCGATCGGCCTTGAGGCTAGTGCCTATGGAACGCATTCAATGCGGCGAACCAAAGTAACCCAGATCTACAAGAAGACGGGCAATCTGCGCGCCGTGCAGTTGCTTCTCGGACATACGAAGATGGACAGCACTGTTAGATATCTGGGCGTTGAACTTGAAGACGCTCTAGCTATTGCCGAAGCCATTGAAATCTAGTGCAGTTGGGTCGCTTTCACGGGCGGCCCACAGACGACATTAGATATCTCTCAGAATCCACCCATTGGCTTTCCGAGAACCGCCGTTCGTTCAAAGCGCAGCAATTTCAATGAGCGGATGGCCGCGAGATGAACAAACCTGCCATCGTTGAGAAGCGCTGTTAAGCAAACTTGATTGCTTTCAGAGACCCGACTAACGTTTCTGCAACCATGTATTTTCGCGATTATTAGGACATGTAGATATAGATGACACCCGATGTACAAACCGCCCGCCGCATAGCTCAAGATCATTGCGCTGCTTGGACAAACCGGGCGCCTGGCGATGTCGCCGGAAGATATGCTGAACATACAGTCATGATAATGAACGGTGGCGACCCGATGGAGAGCCGGACGGAGATTGGCAACATGGCGGCGGGATTTATGGCTGACTTCCCTGACCTCGTTCTTAACCTCGACACGGTTCTCGTCGCCGATCACCACATGGTCTATGCGTGGACTTTCGAAGGCCATCATAAAGAGACTGGTAACCATGTTCGTTTCTCGGGCTGGGAAGAGTGGGACTTAGACGACAACCTGAACGTCACCAAATCGCTCGGTTGGTATGATGGTGTGGATTATGAACGCCAAGTTGCGGGAACATGACCATATCCGGCGCCAATTCGCGCACTGTACGCACAGTCATATACGGCAATTCAGTTTAACTCTAGTCGGTGCTCATTACTGCCTACAGCAAGTGAGAAGGCGTCCATCGGAAAAGGCTTTTCTCATATTCGGTAATTGATTTGGAGAGCCACTGCATGAACAGATTTGCCGCTGGTCGAACCGGTCCAGACAAAGTGACAAGGTAGTAGCCGATCTGAGGTATTGGATCGTCGAAAAGTGCCACGAGTTGTCCCGATTTCAGCTCGTCAGAAACAAAAGCGGGTACCGTCGCCCCGATGCCATCACCGCGACGGATGCCATCCAGCAGCATATTGCCCGGCACGCGGACTACCCTTCGGTCGGCATCGGTCGGAATTCCGACCTTTTCTAACCACAGGTCAAACTCGACTGACGCTTGTTCCTGAAGAAGCGTGAAATCAAGCAATTCTGCAGGATTCGTGAGCACCCGGTTTCCGATTAGTTCGCGGGACGCGACGACCGTCAGACAGCCTGGTAGCAGCATCTGCGAGACATGCCCTTGCCAGCGACCTGTTCCGTATCGAATGGCCATATCAATTCCGCCCGACTTGAGGTCGACAGCCTGGATCGTTGAATCGATCCTCAATTCGATATTGGGGAATTCGTCAATAAACGTCGACAGACGCGGCATGAGGAACGCGCTTGAAAACATCGGAGTTGCGCTGACCACTAACGGTCGAACCGACTCTGCACTCGACACGCTCTCGGTCACGGAGGCCATTTCAGCGAAGGCTTCAAGCAAGCCAGCCGACAGGAATTCGCCTTGCGATGTCAGAGAAATGCCATGCCGGGTACGGGTGACAAGCCGAGTGCCGAGATGTTGTTCGAGCCCACGGATTTGCTGGCTGACTGCGGAATGGGTCACGTTCAGTGCCTCTGCCGCCCGGGTCAAATTTCGAAACTCGGCAGTGGCTGCGAAGGCTCTGAGAGATGTCAAAGAGGGAAGCGTGCGCCAATCCATAAGTAAGATCATCTAACAATATAGAAAAATTTTCAACTATGTGATCCTCCGATGCCGTCGCATGCTGGTGTAGTAATTCATTGGCGACCACAGGAGGCAAACATCATGAAAATTGCTGTTTTGGGACTGGGCAATATGGGCTCAGCGCTGGCGCATTGCCTGCTCAAGGCAGGCCACGATGTCAGCGTTTGGAACCGTACGTCGGAAAAGGCAGAGGTTTTTGCTGAGGCTGGAGCCACGATCTGCTCTTCACTGAATGATGCGATTGCGGCGTCTGATTTTGTCATCATCTGTATCAAGAGCCACAGGGAAACTGTTGAACTGGTCAACGGGCTGAGTGTTTCGCTAATGGGTAAGACCATCTGCGACATGAGCACGGGCGATACCTCGGATGCCGATAGACTGGTCATCATCCTCGAGGGACAGGGTGCTGGCTACATGCTGGGCATGATCAATGCCTACCCTTCCGGCATTGGAGGTGACGAAACCACAATCCTCACGGTGGGCAGTGCTGGAACCTGGGACCGCTATGGCAGTATCATCAGAGAATTGGGTGGAAAGTCCGCCCATGTTGGAGAGAAGCCAACGGCACTTGCCGCGCTCTTTGCCGGCCTCTTCACGGTTCGACAGGGGTTCATGTTTGGAATGATCTACGGTGCACTTGTCTGCCAAAAAGCGGGCATCCCGATGCAGGTTTATGCCGACCAACTCCCTGCCACGATCAAACTGGTTAATGACTACCATGATCTCTTTGCCAGAACTGTTCCGTTTGAGGATTACGATAGTGCGGAAGCCTCCCTGAAGGTTTACGCGATGGCGCAAGAGGATGCGTTGAAGACCTATCTCTCACTTAACGCGCCCGCTGATTTCATCCAGTTGATGCATGACCGCACCAAAACGGCTTGGGACGATGGCTACGGCAACAGACAGCTGACCTCACTGGTCCAGCATATGACGGATGCCTGATGCAAAAAGGCTCCGGCCCAAAGCCGACCTCCACCACCCGGTCGAGATGCTGCGGCGCGGCCCGTTGAACCGGCCATACGCTGCGACCGCAAAATCCCGAGATCTACGAATGGGAAAGTCGCGGATTTTGCGGCCATCCGCATTTTTTGTCTGTAGGACTGCAGTACAGCCCCGAAGTGAACCTTCGACGCTGGGCTTTGCTAATTCAACTGCGCGGGACGGGAGCTACCATTGATGCGAATGGCTTGAACGTATCGGGCGCTTTGCCATGGCAAATTTGAGAAAGAAATTGACCGCGAGAAACAAGGTGGCTGAAACTGCTCTCTGACAGGAAGCGGGCGCCCCGGCACACTTTCGGGCAACACGTGCTTAACTCAAGGAGTTGCCAGTGATGAAGGTGTACGAACTTTCTACCAGGTCGATGACGACATCCAACTCTTCTGGCGTGGTCGGTGTATATATCATGACAAAGCCGCTCCATCCGGGGCGTTGATCGGCCCAAGGGTGAGCTACGGCCCAGCCAGCCTCAATTGCCCGTCGCGCCATTGCGGGGTGCAGCGAAGCGTGCAAACTGCCATCAGGATGCATATGCGCAAACTCAAACCCACCGACGATAGAGTTCGGTTGAGACAGCAGCATCTCGGGATCAAGCTGAAAACCAACTGCGCCAGGAAGTGATATGCGTGTTGGGCCAGGTGTGACCCCCGGGAATTGCGCAACCCGCTCCAGCAATAGCTGGGCCAATTCGGCATTAATTTCGACACCGATCTGAGTATGCGGTACGCCGCTTGTCGTTTCAGGACGCGGCGAGGTGCGCTCCGGCAAGAAGCGCTCCTGCGCGAATGCCAATGGGCACGTCAAAGCCACTGCTGTCGTAGCAACCGCCAGTTGTCTCAGGAACACATTCATTTTGTTGTCAGCCCGTCAAAAGTAAAGATTGAGTGCTCAGTGCCGTATCGGTGCCCCTGCACACATCATTCAGCTTTTAACGCTTCGATATTGATCAAGAGCTCTATTTCGTCGCTCACCGCAGGTGCAAACGCCCCAAGTCCGAATTCAGACCGCACGATAGTTGTCGTGGCCGCCAGCCCCAAGGTCGGAGTGCCCTCTTTTGGGCCAAACGGGTATGGCGCTGACTTGTTAAGCGTTGTTTCCAGAACAACGGGTTTGGTGACGCCATTCATAGTCAGGTCGCCAGAAATATTCGCGGTATTGTCGCCGGTGACTTCGATGTTGGTCGAGGCGAATGTGACCATGTCACTGTCACTCGCACTGAAAAAGTCATCGGACATGAAGTGTTGCAGACGAGCGCCCCAGCCCGTGATCATGGATTTCACAGGCATAGACACTGTGACAGATGACCCAGACGGATCATCTTCGTCGAACTCAATCTCACCGCTAAAACCTGAGAACATTCCATATGTTTCTGAGAACCCGATGTGGTTGTAGCTGAACAATACCTGACTGTGTCCAGGATCCAGCTCGTAAGTGCCGCTCTCGGACAATGCGGTTGTCGCTCCCATCGATAAGAGTACCGCCACCGGGGTTGCTGCCACTTTGAACATTGATACGCTCCCATTTTGAAAAGACGTGTTCGCGGAATCGAGTATTGAGCTTTAGTTTTTAGCTTGCCATACTTATAGAACAAAATGTTCTATAGCGCAACAAGATGTTCTATAGGAGGGGCGATTGAAAGAAGATCCCAGGCTGATCGCCACACGACAGGCCGCACTTGATGCTGCGCAAAAGATACTGATGGATGAAAGCGTGCTGCACGTAACTCATGGCGCAGTTTCAAAGGCAACGGGCATTTCGCGCAGTACACTTTACAGGCACTGGTCAGATGCGCGTAGTCTGCGTGATGCAGCATTCCGGCGCATCGCAACACCGCCGAACATACCACCCAAAACCGATGGCCCGCTGCGATCTGACCTGCGCTGGTTACTCGGAGTACTGATGGGAGCCTTGAATGACACACCATGGGGTCAAATTGCACCTCAGGTGGTCGCTGCTGCGTCCACCGATACAGAAGCAAGGTTAGTGATAACAGAATTCATGAAAGACAGGTTCGCGAGTGTTGAAGCAGTATTTGCAGCCGCAATAGACCGCGGTGAGATCACCGCCGACGTTCCGGTCGACCAACTCATAGAACTAGCAGTCGCTACACCTTATTTCCGCAAACTCATACGTCACGAGGCACTGGACGAAGAATGGCTGGACAAACATGTCGATTTGCTTTGCAGTATCGTGAAAACCAATTCGGGACAGTGACCATCGCCTGACTTTGCAATCAAAGCGACCTGCAACAGGCGCGAGATTTCGGCAGAACAGCAAATTATGATCAAAAGCATATCCAGCCAGTTTCTTATAGCGGTTGCTCCAAAGGGTCTTGGTAAACGTTTGCTATGATCGTCCGCCGGGGTTTGAAAAGTCAGCTTTTCTGCGCACTGCCGACATTGATGCACGGTGCAGCAATTTGTACCTTGGGCTCGTTGCAGAACTCGGAGCAGAGGTAGCATAAGCCCCTGCCCCGCTTGCCACGACACGTCCAACCGGCCCAAACCCGATCGAGCGCCTTGACAAGGAGTTCAAGCGCCGCGCCGACGTCGTGGGGAAGCCGTCAATTGCTAATTGAGTTAGCTTGTGGCACTAGTTCTGGAAAGTCGCCTAAGACCCTGATCCTTGAAGTGGCCTTGCCAGAGACAACGTCAACGTCGCTAAATCGAAATTAAGCGTCTTTTTTGTCCTCAGTATAGTGGGGGCCAATTACATAGTCTTCTAACTCAAGTTCAGGGTTCATCATTGAAGTCGTGAATATGACCTGGTTGGACACTGGGGTTTCCGTTGTGTGCTTTACAATGAGCTCCTGAAATCGGTGGCTCAACGCCTTGCGAGCAGTCTCGGCTTTCTCATGCCAGATAGGCGCAAGGCAATCCCGCAGATCAATCTGAGTAATTTCATCAACTGGCAAATGACCAAGTTTGGGTATGACGTGTAGCTCCAGCGGTCTAAACCAACGCCCCGCTTTTCCACCACCCCGCAACTCAGACTTCCGCGCTTCAAACGCATCCCGAGCGACGTCTCTAAACAGAAGCAAGTTGCGCTGGGCTTCTAAACGTCGTTTCTGCCGCTCTCTGATCGGATCTCGGCCTTCCCGCAGTTCGCGTCGGGCTGCGTCAGCTGTTTCCCGCGCCTCCGCCAAGCCAACATACGGCCACCGCCCGAGGCCCATTTCCCGTCGCTTACCGAAAACCGTCAGTCTAAGGACCCACTTACCGCTTTTGGTATCTGCCTTCACAAGCCAGAGCCCAGCGCCATCGCAGTGCTTTCCAGCCTCTAACGCAATAACGCCACGCACGCTAAATTTGTTCTTCGCCTTATAGCCCTCTACCAGCCCACCCATTGGTCCACCCTTAAGTATGGTATGTGCTGCCGTTAGTCGAGATTAATTGAGATCGGATGTAGGAGGTAAGTTGAACATTTTCATATAGTTATTCTCTATCTGAGATTTCTTGAGACACCTACATATAGGGTTTCAAGCCCCTCCACCCGCACCACAACTTTCTCAGATTAGACGCCGTAACGGGCCATGAACATATCAACCGCTTGCAACGCAATCTCGTCGATTTCGTCTTGTGAGAAACTGCTTTGAATACCGAATGCCGCTTTGCCCCACAAGCGAACCTTGCAGAGTTCCGAGAACTGTTCGGCTGCAATATTCACATCCTCGATGGCCAACTCGCCTTTGGTGACAGCCTTGGTCAGGTATTCAGCCATCTTCTGCTGACCATTCTGCGGCCCGGCCTCATAGAAGGCGTTGCCAAGGTCGGGAAATCGGTCGCGTTCGGCTACGCAGATGCGGAACACTTGCTGCGCAAACTCTGATACGAGGAAAGCGGTAAGCTGTGTTGCCGCGATTGTAAGCACTTCGCGTGCAGGTTTGGATTCGTCGATCATGGCGATGATCCGTTCGGACATCAGTCGACACTCGGTTTGAACAACCTCGGTGAATAAAAGTCGTTTATCGGGGAAATAGCTATAAAGTGTTGCCTTTGACACGCCCGCTGCACGCGCGATGTCGTCGACGCTTGCACCTTCGAAACCATCCGCCATGAAGACCTCTCGAGCCCCGCGCAGAACCTGATCGAATTTTCGGCCTGTGCGCAGAATGGTGGCGGCTTGGGTCATGATGGCTCCTGATTTGCTTGCCCGTCACAGTATAAACCGGTCGGTTCAGTTTCAATGATTTTCGCCAGATTCGCGAATTTGTCGCGAATATCGATGAGCTACGTCTTCGCGGTCTTGCCGTCGCAAAAAACCGTGCTACGACTTTCGCATGGTCGAGATTTTTCTGCGCACCCTGCCCTTTTTTGCAATCATCGGCCTGGGCTATTGCGCGGGGCGCAGCAGATTCTTTCCTCCTGAAGCAACGGCTTACCTAACTAAGTTCGTTTTCTTCTTTGCGCTGTCGGCAATGTTGTTCCGCTTTGCCGCCACGTTGCCCTTTGCCGAGATCTTCGATGGCCGACTGGTCATCGGGTATCTTCTGGGCACCGTCGGCGTTTATGCGCTGGCAACGCTTGTGGCTTATCTGCGCAGACTGGACATTCCGACCGCTGCGGTCGAGGCGCAGTGCGCAGCAATCGGGAATGTCGGGTTTCTGGGGCTGCCAATGCTGGCGCTTCTATTCTCTGAGGCTGCAATTGGTCCGGTGATGTTGGTCCTAACCGTGGATCTTGTGGTGTTTTCATCGCTGATCGTAATTCTGATCAACGGCGGGCGCGAAGGCCGGATCAGCGCCAGCACCTTGCGCCTGATCGGCCGCGGGTTGCTGAAAAACCCGATGATCCTGTCGATATCGGCTGGATTGATCTGGTCAGCTCTGCGCGTCCCCATGCCCGCGCCATTGAACGACTTTCTGACCATTCTGGGCGGAGCGGCCACACCAGGTGCGCTATTTGCAATCGGAGCATCGCTGGCCGATAAATCCGCAGAGCGCATACAGATCGCAGGCTGGTTGAGTTTCTGCAAACTGGTGCTGCACCCGCTTTTCGTGGCGGTCATAGTGATCTGGCTGATCCCGGTTGCGCCCTTCCCGGCCATGGTTGCGATTGCGGCAGCCTCGCTACCGGTGGCGGGCAACGTCTATATGCTTGCGGCGCATTACGGTGTGGCCCCACAACGCGCCTCGGCTGCAATTCTGCTGTCGACCATCGCGAGTATCGTGACCGTGCCTTTCGTGATCGGCTGGGTCAGTACGTTCTGATCTTCACCTTCCCGAAAAATACTCGCGTTAAAGGCGCTCGGACTTTACGCCAACGCCGCAGGACGTTAGCCATGGCACAAACCCAATGCGAGGAACTAGCCTGATGGAAACCCTTTCGGAAAATGCCTGTTTCGGTGGTGTGCAGGGCGTCTACCGCCATGCCTCCTCGGCCTGCAAATGTGATATGATATTCGGTCTGTTTCTTCCCGCCGAAGCGAAGGACGGCCCGGTTCCGATACTTTGGTATCTGTCGGGGCTGACCTGTACGCATGAAAACGCCATGACCAAGGCAGGCGCTCAGAGTTGGGCCGCCGAACAAGGCATTGCACTGGTGTTCCCTGATACCTCGCCGCGCGGCGAAGGTGTGGCAGATCATGAGGATTATGATCTGGGTCAAGGCGCAGGGTTCTATGTTAACGCAACGCAGGCACCTTGGGCGCCTCATTTTAATATGTGGGACTACATCGCCGAAGAGCTTCCCACGCTGTTGGCAGAGAATTTCGCAATCGACCCCGAACGTCAGGCAATCACCGGGCATTCCATGGGCGGGCATGGTGCGTTGACGCTTGCGATGAACCTTCCGGGCCGGTTCCGCTCGGTCTCGGCCTTTGCGCCGATATCGAACCCGACGGGCTCGGATTGGGGCCGCAAGCAACTGGGCGCTTATCTCGGTGAAGATGAGGCCGCATGGAAAAAACATGACGCCTCGCTGATGATGCGTAGTGTTGGTTTTGATGGCCCGATCTTGATCGATACCGGTGCAAATGATCAATTCATGGATCTGCTGCGCCCCGAAGCGCTGGCGCAGGCAATCGCCGAGCGTCGTCAGCAGGCCACTTATCGTCTGCAGCCCGGCTATGATCACTCCTATTACTTCGTGTCCACCTTCATGGAGGATCACGTCACTTTCCACGCCGAAGCGCTGTACGGAGACTGAGGCATGAGTAAATATGACTATGACCTGATCATAATCGGGTCAGGCCCCTCGGGCCGTTCGGCGGCTATTCAGGCTGGCAAATTGCAGCGACGCGTGCTGGTGATCGACCGCAAGGACCGGTTCGGCGGGGTTTCGGTGCATACCGGCACCATCCCCTCAAAAACATTGCGCGAGACTGTGTTGAACCTTTCGGGCTGGCGCGAGCGCAGTTTCTACGGACGTTCCTACAGAGTGAAGGATCAGATCCGCGCTGAGGACCTGAAAGCCCGGTTGCACATGACACTCGATCATGAGGTAGATGTGCTTGAACATCAGTTCAATCGCAACCACGTTGAAACCCTAAACGGGCTGGCGACATTCACCGGCCCGCACGAGGTCGAAGTTGCCACGGACGCGGGCGAGACTACGCGACTTACTGCGGCCAAGTTCCTGATCGCCACCGGCACCAAGACCTATCGGCCCGATTATGTGCCATTCAACGGCAAGACCGTCGTTGATGGCGACGATTTCCTCGAGATGGAGGAGATCCCGCGTTCGCTCTGCGTGATTGGTGCCGGCGTGATTGGCGTCGAATATGCCACTATGTTCTCGGCGCTTGACGTTCGGGTCACCTTGATCGAACCGCGCGAGACGTTTCTGGATTTCATCGACAAGACGCTGATCCATGATTTCACCCATCAGATCCGCGAGAATGGCGTCGATCTGCGCTTGGGCTCGGCCGTCAAAAAGATTGAAGACGCGGGCACGCATGTCGAGATCACTCTGGACAATGGTCGCCACGTGCGTGCCGAGATGCTGCTGTTTGCAGCCGGGCGAATGGGGGCAACCTCGGCCCTGAACCTGGACGCTGTGGGGATCGAGACGGATCACCGCAACCGCATAAGCGTGGATCGGAAAACCTATCAGACCTCGGTGCCGCATATCTATGCAACGGGTGATGTAATCGGGCATCCTTCGCTGGCTTCCACGTCTCTACAGCAGGGGCGTGTTGCGGCTTGTCACGCGCTCGAGACCCCCACCCTTCCGGAAAGCCCGTGGTATCCTTATGGCATCTATTCGGTTCCCGAAATCTCGACCTGCGGCATGTCCGAAGAAGAACTGCAGGAGCGCGGCATCCCTTATGAGGTAGGCGTAGCCCGGTTCCGAGAAACCTCACGCGGGCATATCATGGGGCTGGAGCATGGGATGCTCAAGATGCTGTTTTCACTGAAAACCCGCAGGGTTTTGGGCGTACAGATCGTTGGTGAGGGTGCGACTGAATTGATCCATATCGCGCAGGCGGTGCTGAACCTGAAGGGTACGGTGGACTATTTCGTACAGAACACATTCAACTATCCGACCCTGGCCGAGGCTTACAAGATCGCGGGTCTGGACGCGTTCAATCGGATGCCGATCCCCGAAGAGTTCAAGGTGCGCAAAGCGGCGCCCAAGGCCAAACCAGCGAAACAGGCCAAAGAGGCGTGACGACGCTTTATATCGACGGCGACGCCTGTCCGGTGAAGGCCGAGGCCGAGCGGGTCGCAACCCGGCACCAGGTGCCGATGGCTCTGGTCTCGAACGGAGGGCTGCGTCCATCGGCTAACCCCTTGGTTCAGGTCGTCATCGTGTCCGAAGGCGCTGACGAGGCGGATAAATGGATCGCTGAACGCTGTGGGCCGGGCGATGTGGTGGTGACCTCGGATATTCCGCTGGCTGCCAAATGCGTCGAGGCCGAAGCGCGGGTGCTGCGCCCCAATGGCGAGGCCTTCACGGCGGCCAATATCGGTCAGCAACTGGCGATGCGCGACCTGATGGCCGACTTGCGTGCGGCGAACCCGCTGGGCGCAGGGGGTGGGGGCAAACCCTTTGGCAAGGCAGACAGATCACGATTTCTGGACGCGCTCGAGCGGGAAATCCGGGCGGCGTTGCGTCGGTAACGCTCCCGCCGATCGGAGACGCATCAAAGATGCATCGCCTTCCGTTGGGCCAGGCAGCGCGTTCCGCGCTGCGGTTGGCGCTTGCATATCGGCCCTGGGATTGGTTCAGTCCATGTGCACTGGAGCAGTTTGAGCGGGATCGCATCATGGCCATCGAAGCCGTCATCTTCGACATCGGGAACGTGCTGATCGAATGGCAACCCGAACGCTATTACGACAAGGTCATCGGCGAAGAGCGCCGTCGCGCTATGTTTGCCGAGGTTGATCTGCATGGGATGAATGATCTTGTCGATCAGGGGCATCATTTTACCGACACAATCTATGACTGGGCCGAGAAGTACCCCAAATGGCGCGATGAAATTCGCATGTGGCATGACAAGTGGATCGAACTTGCAACGCCCGAAATACCGCATTCGGTTCGCTTGTTGCGGGCACTGCGTGCGAACGATGTTTCAGTTTTTGCGCTGACCAACTTCGGGGTGCAGAATTTCGATTATGCCACCACTGTTTATCCGTTTCTGAACGAATTCGACCGGCAATATGTCTCGGGCCGGATGAAAGCCGTCAAGCCGCACCAGCCGATTTATGAAATGGTGGAAGCCGATTGTGGTTTGGCGCCAGAGACGCTGCTATTTGCTGATGATCGCATCGACAACATCGAAACGGCGCGGGCGCGCGGCTGGCAGACCCATCATTTCCACACGCCACAAGGCTGGGCAGAGCGATTGGTCGCCGAAGGTCTGTTATCGGAGGATCAGGCACGGTGAACATTCTTCAGATACCGTTCGCAGAAGGAGAAGCCAATCTGGATTGGATTGAGCTGACCGAAGCGCTTGCCAAGGGACATCAGAGACCGAAGGCACAGATAGAAGATACGTTCCTCTACCGAGGCGACGACACCCTTCTGTCGCGTTCGGCCTGGGTGGACGGGTTGGGTATCGCGGTCAAGTCGACAACCATATTCCCGGGTAATGCTCAGATCGGGCGACCCGTGATCGACGGCTCGGTCAGTGTGTATGACGACGCGGATGGTCGGCTTGCAGCATTGATTGATTTCTTTCTGGTGACCAAATGGAAGACCGCCGGTGACAGCCTGTTGGGGGCATTACGGTTGGCGAACCCGGATAGCAGCAGCATATTGATCCTAGGTGCCGGACCAGTTGCGGCTTCCTTGTGTGAGGCGTTTACAGCGGGTTTCCCCCACGCGCGGATTTCTTTGTGGAACAGGACGAGCGTGAAGGCCGAGGCCCTTGCCGAAAAGTTTGACAATGTCGACGTTGCCTATGACCTGCCGGACGCCGTAGATCGCGCAGATATCGTCGCGACCGCAACGATGAGCACTCAGCCCATCATCCGCGGAGAATGGTTGCGTCCCGGCCAGCACCTGAACCTTGTTGGAGCTTACAGGCCAGACATGCGCGAGACGGATGACGCTGCGCTTCAGCGTGGGTCTATTTACATGGACAGCTTTGACTCGACGGTTGAGCACATTGGCGAGATCAAAACCCCTCTTGCCGAGGGGGCGATCTCAGGCAACGACCTGATCGCAGACTACTACGCGCTGGAGAAATTCTCGCCCGACCCGTCCAGTATTACGATATTCAAGAATGGTGGCGGAGCGCATCTGGATCTGATGACCAGCCGCTATATCATCGACAAGTATCAGCAGGCCTGATTAGGCTGCGGCGACCACGCCAGAGCGGTCCTCGCGGATCGGCAGGTGGACGATGGCGCTGAACGCTCCGATCCCGACGCCAATCCACCAGACCAGCGTATAGTCTCCATAGAGATCATACATGCGCCCACCCAGCCAGATGCCCAGAAAACTACCGATCTGATGGCTGAGGAACACGATGCCATACAGGGTCCCCATGTACCGCAAACCGAACAGATGCGCGACAAGGCCCGAGGTGAGCGGGATCGTTGCGAGCCACAGAGAGCCCATAGCCAGTGAGAACGCGATCACGGTCAGCGGTGTGATCGGAAACATGATGAAGGCGGCCGCCGCGATGGTGCGGCCGGTATAAACCGCTGCCAGCAGGTATTTCTTGGGAAAGTGATTTCCGGCCCAGCCCGCCAACAGGGTCCCGCCGATATTCGCAAGACCGATCAGGGAAATCGCAATCGCTCCGAGGGCCGAGGTGGTTGTGATGCCAATTGAATGCAGAAGCCCTCCGGGCTGGATCGGGCCGCACATTTCAGTCACGAAGGCCGGAAAATGTGCGGTGACAAAGCCCAGCTGATAGCCGCAGCTGAAAAATCCGATGGCGATCAGCGCGTAAGACGGATCGCGAAGAGCTTTGCCAAGGATTTGGCTCATGCTTTCTTCCAACTCACTCTTTGCAGCGGGTTTGAGCGCGCGCATGTAAGGCAAAGTCAGCACCAGTGCGAGGATCGCTGCGGCAAAGATCAGAAAGACCTGTTGCCAAGGCAGGAAACTCAACAACCATTCAGCCGTTGGTGCGCCGATGACCTGCCCAAAGCTGCCTGCCGCCGTGACGATGGCCAGCGACATTGAGCGGTTCTGATCGGACGAGGCCCGCCCCACGACAGCCAGCACCACGCCAAAGCCGGTTCCCGCTATGCCAAACCCCACAAGCCACGCATACATCTGATGTCCGAACGGCGTCACGGACCACGCGCTCAGAACCATACCCGCTGTATAGGTCAGAGCACCCAGCACGATGGCGCGCCGGTCCCCGATCTTTTCGGCGATAGCCCCGAAGATCGGCTGCCCGATCCCCCAGGCAAGATTCTGAATGGCAATCGCCATCGAGAAATCGGTGCGCAGCCAGCCGAATTCATCTGCGATGGGAATCTGAAATACGCCAAAGGACGCACGCACCGCGAAGCTGACGGTGATGATGATACACCCGACGATCAGGATCGGATTCAGCAGACGTGCGGATTGGGGCATGAAGGCTCCGATTTTGTTGAGGGCTCAGATTACTGTGAACTCAAGACCCGTCAATTCAGGAGTTTTGTGGTATCGGTTCAGCAAAATTGATGTGTTCGGAAAAAGGTTTCTTTTCAACGGGTGAACCGAACGTTATGGCTCGGGATATGACGGATTTGATATCGCTTTACGAGGCGCGCATCGCGGATGGCACGCTGACGCGTGATGACGCGCAAGAGGCCGTTCTACCCCGGTTTGAACGTATCCGGGTGGCTCTGGCTGAACCGGTCAAGCGTGGTTTTTTCCGCAAGGCCCCGCCCCCACCCCAGGGTCTGTATCTTTGGGGCGGTGTTGGGCGTGGCAAATCCATGATGATGGATATGTTCGTTGAAACACTTGGCGATATTCCAGCGCGCCGCGTACACTTTCACGCCTTCATGCAAGAAATCCACGCCGGGCTGCACAAGGCCCGCGAAGATGGCATCGAGGATGCCTTGGCTCCGGTGGCCAATGCGGTTGTGAAATCTGCCAAAGTACTGGCTTTTGATGAGATGCAGATCACCGATATCACCGACGCCATGATCGTTGGGCGGTTGTTCGACATGTTGCATGCGGGTGGGGTCGTGGTGGTCACGACCTCGAACCGGCATCCGGATGATCTGTACAAAGATGGGCTGAACCGGCAGCTTTTCTTGCCTTTTATCGCGCATATCAAAGAGCAGCTTGAAGTCTGGGAACTGATTTCGCCGACCGACTATCGCCAAAACCGACTGGAGGGATCTCCGGTCTACTTCTCGCCCATTGGACCAGAAGCACGTGAGAAGATCAGGGGTGTTTGGAAAGATCTATCCGGCGGTCCCGCAGAGCCATTGTCGTTGCAGGTCAAAGGTCGTGAAGTTGTTCTGCCCGCGTTTCGAAACGGAGTGGCGCGAGCATCGTTCTACGATCTTTGCGGACGTATGCTGGGACCCGGAGACTATCTTGCCATCGCTGAGGCGGTAAAGGTTCTGGTGCTGGAAGATGTTCCACGGCTCTCCCGTAACAATTTCAACGAAGCCAAGCGTTTTGTGACCCTGATCGACGCGCTCTATGAAGCCAAAGTGCGGCTGATCTGTTCAGCGGCGGCGGAGCCCGAGATGCTGTATGTCGAAGGTGAAGGAACGTTCGAGTTTGAGCGTACAGCGTCGCGTCTACGTGAGATGCAGGATCAGGATTGGGGGCGGTAGGGGGCACTGCTCCCGTCGCCTTTGGCGACTCCCCCGAGGTATTCTGGCCAGATGAAGCCTTAGCCGTTCTCGCGCAGGATATTGCCCGCCAGATAAAGCGAACCGCAAATCAGAACACGGGCTTGCGGGTCTTTCGCGGTGATCGCGCTGAGCGCTTCTGCTACGCTGCCTGCCGTCGAGGCGGGCAAATCGACTTTTGTAGCAGCCATGGCCGTGTCTTCGGCGCTGAGGGTGTTGGCTTCGCCCGGGATTGAGACGGCGGTGAGGGTATCGGCTTGCGCGGCCAGAGGCGCGAGATAACCTGTAACATCTTTTGTATTGAGCATGCCGCAGATCATATGCGTCGGCTTTTTAGGCAGCTTCGACAATACATCCGCCAAGGCGATTCCGGCGGCGGCATTGTGCCCCCCATCCAGCCAAAGCTCAGCCTGAGGGGCCTGATCGATCAGCGGACCCGTTTGAAGGCGCTGCATCCGGGCGGGCCATTCGGCCTTGGTGACAGCGGCCTCATAGGCGGCGTCTCCCATTTGCAGATGGCGCAGGACTGCGAGCGCGGCACCCGCGTTCTGGATTTGATGCGCGCCCAGAAGATTGGGCAGCGGCAGGTCGCGAAGGCCGGTTTCGTCCTGATAGACGAGGCGACCGTTTTCCTCGTGCACATGCCAGTGCTGACCGTGCACCATCAGCGGCGCACCAAGCCGGGCGGCGGTGTATTCGATGACCTCCAAAGCTTCATCTTCCTGGGGACCGACGATGCAGGGCACGCCCGGTTTGATGATCCCGGCCTTTTCAGCCGCGATCTTGCCCAGTGTATTGCCGAGGAATTGTTCGTGGTCGATCGAGACCGGGGTGATCACCGTTACTTTGGGTTGTTCAATCACATTTGTGGCGTCAAGACGCCCGCCCAGACCCACCTCAAGCAGCGTATAGTCCGCTTTCGTCCGCGCAAAAGCCAGCAAGGCGGCGCAGGTGGTGATCTCAAAATAGGTGATGTTCTCGCCGCCATTAGCAGCATAGCATTCATCCAGCACCGTCGTCAGATCGGCCTCTGAAATCAGCTCTCCGGCCAGCCGAATGCGTTCGTGGAAGCGCGCCAGATGGGGCGAGGTATAAGCATGGGCCGCGCACGCTGCCCCTTCAAGCCCTGCGCGGATCATGGCCTGGGTTGAGCCCTTGCCATTGGTTCCCGCGATATGGATCACCGGAGGCAGTTTGAGCTGCGGGTTGTCGAGTGCCGCCAGCAAACGCCAGACGCGGTCCAAGGTCAAATCGATGATCTTGGGATGCAGCGCCATCATCCGATCAAGGATGGCGTCCGAACTCTGGTTGGTCATTTTTCTGCCGTGTCCTCGGCGGGGGCTTCTTCTGTTGCAGCTTCCGGCTCGGGTGCCGGCAGATCACCTTTGACCGCCGGGGGCTGGTTCATCAGCATTCGGGTGATAGTGATCAGCTCTTCGCGCATTTCGGTGCGCTTGGTGACGCGATCCAGCATGCCGTGATCCAGCAGATATTCAGCACGCTGGAAGCCTTCGGGCAGTTTTTCACGGATAGTCTGTTCAATCACACGAGGGCCAGCGAAACAGATCAGCGCATTCGGCTCCGAAATATGCACGTCGCCCAACATCGCATAAGACGCGGTGACGCCGCCCGTAGTCGGATGGGTCAGCACGACGATGTAAGGCAGGTTTGCTTCTTTCAGCATTTCAACCGCCACCGTGGTGCGCGGCATCTGCATCAGGCTGAGGATGCCTTCCTGCATCCGCGCCCCGCCAGCTGCCGAGAACAGGATAAGCGGGCGCTTCAGCTTCACCGCCTCTTGTGCTGCGGCGATGATCGCATTTCCCACAAACATGCCCATTGAGCCGCCCATGAACGAGAAATCCTGTGCCGCCGCCACGATCGGAGTACGTCCGATCTCACCCGTGGCGACCAGCATCGCTTCTTTCTCGCCGGTCTTTTTCTGCGCAGCCTTCATCCGGTCGGGATATTTCTTCTGATCGCGGAACTGCAGCGGGTCATCCTTGGGCGCGGGGACCTTCACTTCGGTAAAAATACCGCCGTCAAACAGATGCGTGAAACGGTCGCGCGGCGTGATCGCCATGTGATGACCACACTGGGTACAGACATTCTGGTTTTCCGCCAGCTCGCGGTGGAACAACATCGTTCCGCATTCGTCACACTTATGCCAAAGATTTTCGGGCACTTCGCGGCGCGAGAAGATCGAGTTGATCCGAGGGCGGACGTAGTTTGTGATCCAGTTCATGTCGGAACCTTGCTGAGACTGCGTTGACGTCAAATAAGACGCTGGCGCAGGAATTGCAATCAGCGCCTGAGGACTAGTCGCGCAGCGAGCCATCCCACAATCATGAGCCCGAAGTCGACAAGCAGCCAGGGTCGGATGGCCTGCGTATCCGAGACCTCATACGGAAGGTGATACAGCGCCAGGCCGCTCAGGCTGTCCGGCAACGAAATCACAAGCAGTGCCGCAAAATTGTTGAAGAAATGCAAGGCAATTGCCGGGCCCAGAGTGCCAGATCTGGCGGTAAGATCGGCAGCCAATACCCCGAAAGCCAGCGCCCAGATGGCTATCAGCAGAGCATTGTCACCAGCTGTCGACGGGCTGTAGTGCCCGACCGCAAACAAAATCGAAGGCAGGACCATCCAGATCAGCGGCGATTGGAACCGCGCCGCCAGACCTTGTTGCAGGTAGCCTCTGAACAGTATTTCTTCGGCGCTGGTTTGTATCAAGACCGCGATAACCGACAGAGGCAGTAAGATCAGCCACTTGGACAGCGGCAAATTGGCGACCAGCGGTGCCCCCAGATCATAAGGCGGCAAGATCAATAGAACCACACCGAGCAACACCAACGCATGCAAGACACGCCAGAACTGCCGTATCGCCACCGTTTGCGGCCCGATCACAGTCGCGAGCGAGCGACGTTGGGCCCATCTTGCTGCGAGTGCGACCCCCAAAATGGCAAAGATGAAACTGGCCAGAATGACCAAAAGCGCCGCCGGGGACGTTCCGCTCAGGAAATCGCGCGCCCATTTGGTGGATCCCAGACTTGCGATCATGGTGAACAGTATCGTGTTCAGGATGAGCACAACCGCAGCGACAATGACCATCCCAACGATCAGACGCCAAAGCTCGGGGCGTTTCCGAGCTTCGGTTAATAGAACCTGATGGGGGTCATAGGCCCTTTGATAATCAAGTGTCATTCGGCTGCTCGACGTGCTGCGTGGTCGCCTCTTGTCCGGTTGTGGTGCCAGGGTGGAACAGTCGCTCCGCTGCCGATGACAGATAACCTGCCACTGTTTCGAGAAGTTTGACCGCGACGCCTGCGTCGCTTTCGATCACCGCGCGCAGTTCTTCAGCACCGATTCTCAGGAATGCGCAATTCGTAGTCGCCACCAGATCCAGCTGTCGTGGTTCATTTGTGATGATCGCGAGGTCTCCGATCAGACGTCCGGGTTCGACCGTCGAGAGCGTTTCGACCGCGCCATCCTTGTCCAACAGATTCAGACTGGCCTCACCCGAGATACACAGATAGGCCGCGTCCGGCGCCTGGCCGCGTGCGAATATGGTTTGACCCGCCGCGGCCTCATACCATTGGGCCGAGAACGCCAGCAGGCGCTGGTTGCGACCATCAAGGCGCGAGAACAACTCGGTCGAAGAAATGATCTTGAGCTTCCGGCTGAGATCATCTGAGGAGCTATCTTCAGTTTCCGGTCGTACGCGTGACACGCCGTCGATGCGACCGTCTTTGACCTCGACAAACAGGTCGTAGGCTTCGGGATGGGCAAAATGATCCTCCATGAAGATCATGATCGAGTCGGGCAATAGCTCGCGCAGTTTCAGTCGGGTACGCAAGCGGCTTTCCGAATCGTGGCTGGCAAGCGCCTTGTCGAGGATCAGAATATCGGGCCGCTTGATCCCGGCACGCGAAAACGCGGCACGCTCCTGAAACACCGTCGGCAAATTATTTCCGCCCAGCCCCGAAGGCAGATCATAAATGATTGCCGCCGCGCGACGGCGCAATCCGGCTTCATTGAGCACTTCGGCCACAAGGTCTTCGATCTCTTCTACATGAGCGCCAGCCATGATCGAAACCCGGCCATAAAGCGCGTTTTCCATTGCTGTCAGCCGCGGGACATAGAGATCAGGTGAGACCGGGACAAACAATCCGTCCATAGCGCTGCGCAATCTTTCGGCCTGACTGTGGCGAATGGAAAGAATCTTTTCCTTATATTCCTCTGGGAAGCTGGGGCCGATCTGTTCCGCGGTCAGCATGAAAGGCACGGTCAGAAGAAGTGCTCGATCCTGAACACTTATTGCCTCGTCACCTTTGGAATTGCGCTGTTCCTCAATATCCAGAAGGCGGTGATACATGTCCTTAGACAGGCCCAAACGCAAGAACAGGGGGTGATCTGCACCATCCCGACCAAAGGTTTGGTTCAGCGTTTGCAAAACCGCATCGGCAATGCGCAACGCATCATCATCCAGTTTGTGAGCAGCCAGCATCGACATGAACCGTCCGTCACCTGCCAACAAATCGGCTGAGATATCGTGTGACGGCGATGCGAACAGAAGGTTCCCGCCCAAAGGCACCGCAGGGTTAAAGAGATCCGGGTCGAAGCGATAAACATACTGATCCAAGCCGCGCTCCTGCAGGCGGGCTGCAACGGTTTCGCGCAGATTGACGATCTCTTGCGCCAACTCCGGGTGAACTTCGGGATCGAAGCGGGAGCGTAAGGTTCGGCGGAACATGAACTCATCAATGCCCATCGCTTCGACCAGTTTGAACCACCAGTCGCGGATATCCTCGATATCGTCGAGCCCTGCCAAGCCCGGATCAATCCACTCGTCGCTGAGTGAATCGGGTGGATTGCCTGCCCGGACCGCCTCGATCTGGCGGCGACTGGGTAGCTTCAGCGCGTCTTTTTCATGCTGAGGGTGCGTGCGAAGCGGCATCAAAAGATTGTCGCCCAACGTGCCGTCAAACAGATAGGGACGCGAATAGGCGTAACCGATTCTGGCGGCAATCACGGATTGGTGCAGGTCGTTCAGGTTGTGACCCGCCATGACGACTTCGCCCTGCACCGGCAACAATTCACGCGTCAGCAACTGCGCCAATGCGCTACGTTCGGCAGCGTGGGTCGACTGGATGGCAACACGTGCGCCATGGGGAATGGTCAGATCGATGTCTTCAAGAATGGTCTTCCCGTCATCGTCTCGCACGGTCACATTACGCAGTTCAACATTGCCGATCAGATGTGGGATTGTCTCTGGAACGCCTTCGAACAGGCGCTCGGGGATCATGTTTAAAGGCGCAAAGCGCTCGGTCACGATTTCCCAACGCAGCGACATATCTTGCACTTGATTGTAATAGGTCAGAAGGTCTTTCCACGGGCCACTGAGGTCTTTGTACGCGCCCAAAGCCGCGACCAGCGCACCCACCGTCACCTCACCCGTAATCGCCAGATAACCGCCAACCGAATAAAACAGGAAGGGCGTCATCTGCGTGATCAGGTTGTTGAGGAATTTCATGAAAAATTTCTTGTTGTAGATCTTGAACCGGATCTCGAACAAGGTGCCCAGGCGGTGGCTGAACTGCGCCAGGCGATAGCGCCAGCCGCCATTGGTGCGCAAGTCGCTGATACCGGCGGCACTTTCACCGATCTCAGAGCTCAGGCGGCGAACCTCTTGGATACGGTCCTTGTTCAGCAAGTTGATCTGCCGCTGCAGCTTGGGGATCAGCCACGCCTGTAACGGGATCAGAGCAATACTGGCCAACCCGAACCAGACGCTTTGCATGAACAGGAAGGTGACGATAGTCATCATCTGGCCGAACTGGAAAACTGGCTGCGCGATTGCGTCCCCCATCAGGCCACCCATTGGCTCGGCTTCGGACGTGATCATCGATACCAGCTCACCCTGGCTGGTGGTGGCGAAATAAGACTTCGGGAACCGCATGGATCGGCTGATCAGTGTGAATCGCAGACGGCGCAGCATGCGTTCGGCCAGAATGCCCTTCATCGTGTTGATGCGCATCTTCATCAAACCGCTGACAATAACAGTGGCAAGAAAGGCAAAGCAGAGGATCATCAGATATTGAATCTGAGTCACGGTGATCCCGAATACCGTCACCGTATCGGCGGGCGCACCAATCGCGTCATTGATGATCTGCTTTGGCAGTTCAAGCGACGCATAGAGGAAGGGAAACGACAAAACTGTCAGCGCCAACAGCACCATCTGCTGCTTTTTTGAGTATTTCCAGATGAATGAAAATAAGGTGGGTTCCATACACCTGCCTCGCCTTGAAACTGAATGATCCAAAGACGTTGCACAACATCCCAACGATCAGAGAGCCGAAGGTACGCTTCGGCTTGACCTATTGCAAGAATGACAGGGCGCGTATCCTGCGATTTTCGACCTGATTTATGATCGCTGATCCAGGATCAAATTTTGGACAGATCGGCACAAGACGTGTTTGTCCCGCGTGCGGTCTTTGACTAAAGAAGAGGATAGCTTTGGAATATGGGGCGATGGGCAAACTTCTGGACCGATATCTGCAACGCAAGCTGCTGACCCGGTGGCGCGATGCCGCGCAACGCGCGGATCAGGCTTCGTTGTCTGAACTTCGACGCCAGCGCGACGATGCGCGTCAGTTGCGCAAGCAACTCGACCTTTTGACGCGCGCAGCCGATGGTCGTCTGGTTCAGCCCATGATCGGTTCCGACCAGTTTCCGCGACCATTGGGTACAGATTGGTCCTGGAGACCCAATCTGTGGAAACTGCCATCGGACCGCAAAGGCCTGGCCTCAGCTCCGCGCAAGGCGCGGATGGATGAGCAAATGACCCTGTTTCATGACTGCGACCAGTCTGAAATAGCGATGCAACAAGTCCGAAACCGGCGGGACAAGGACCTCGCGCCTTTTAGTATGGCGATAGAAGTTTTTGATTTTCAAGGGTCTTTCCTGTCATTGTCGGTAGAGCTTCCTGCCGACGCAGCGACGAATTTGACCGGCCAACATCTTATGCGCGTCGATACGGTGGTGGAAAGTGAACGACCAGCCGTTGTATTCGCCCGCCTCAACATCCAGCATGGCCCGAACACCGAACAGGTTCTGCGTCAACTCGATTTGTCCCGACCCGAGGCCGCAGTGGATTTTGATCTGGCGCATCTGCACCTGAACGAGCGCAGAATAGAAAAGCTATGGCTGGATCTGATTCTGGAGCAACCCGCGATGAACCGCGTTATTCTACGTGATCTGACGTTCTGTCGCCACCATCGAGCCGATCTGTAAGGGGGATGACATGACGCAACCGATCCTGACTCCGATCCGTTTCGAAAATGCTCTGTGGCAAGGGCATCTACGCTCCGAGAGTGAACCGCAGATCGATGTCCGCTACCTTGGCGAGCCCGTACCGGATGTCGAACTCTCCTCCGAAGCGGACGGGTGGAGCCTGCGCATTCCAGTGCCCCTTGCAGCGTTGTCTGAAGGGGTCCATTGCATCGCCATCTTTGATGCAACCACAGATCAGAAGCTTGGGGATTTCACAATCATCGCAGGCACGCCGGCCGCTGACGACATGCGTGCCGAGATGGCGCTGCTGCGCGCTGAACTGGATATGTTGAAACGGGCATTCCGGCGGTCTCAGGCCACCTAGGATTCGTCCTGATCTCAAACACACCGGGCCGTTTCCCTATCTTTTCAGCCCCATCCGTGCATCATGGAGTAATTTAGCGCGGATTGGGGGGCCCATGGACCGCAAGAGCATCATCAAAGTTATTGCCTTAATGGTGACAGGCTTTGGGATCGGGATCGATTTCACCGGCGCGCTCATGCTGGTCCCGGCAATCGAGAACAGCTTCGACGCAGATATCACAAGTACGCAGTGGGTCCTCAATATTTATGCACTGTTTTTTGCCATGACCATGGTCGCTGGCGGCCGGCTAGGCGACATGTATGGACACCGCAAGGTGATGATCATCGGTCTTTCGATTTTCCTTTTCGCGTCGATCCTTTGCTTTGTCGCCCCTGGCCTGGACTACCTGATTGGCGCCCGCGCCTTGCAAGGGATCGGGGCGGGCTGTGTCTGGCCCTGCACGCTGGCCTTCGGGGCCACCAAAGTATCGAGAGAAGAGCACCGCGCGTTGGTGATGGGCCTCATTCTGGCAGGGGTAACAACCGGCAATGTTTTTGGCCCATTGATCAGTGGCGCAGCAGTCAATCTGGGCGATTGGCGATTGTTTTTCCTGGCAAATGTCATTTTCTCCAGCATATCGATGGCCACCGCGATACTACTGATGGAGCGCGAGACCCAGCATAAGAAAGGTGAACATATCGACTTTGCCGGGATGGGCATTCTGTCCTTCGCAGTGCTGCTTTTGCTCTACGGGTTGGATGTCGGTGCGGATTGGGGCTGGACCTCGGTTCCGCTTTTGCTGCTGTTCTTCGTCAGCGCGGTGCTGTTCTTCCTGTTCCCGAAGATCGAAAAGCGCGTCAAGGAACCGCTGTTGTTGCCACAACTGATGCAGAACCGAGAGTTTCTGATCACTCTTGGCCTGAACATGTTCAACGTCTCGGCGGCTTTTGTGGCCTTGCTGTATTTCCCGCAATACATGCAAAAGGTGCTTGGATGGTCGGTATTCCAGTCGGCCCTGGGACTGGCTCCGTTGACTGTATTGCTCGCGGTTGGCTCCATCGTTTCGGGCACGCTTTACAATGATTTCGGGCCAAAACGGTTGCTGTTCTGGGGATATGTCTGCGCAACTGTTGGTGCGACGAGCGTGATCATCATACCCGAAAGCTGGGGGTATTTTCAGATCTTGCCCGGCATGGCACTTATGGGGCTCGGAGCAACGCTGACGGTCGGCCCCTCGGGCACTGCCGCAGTCTGCGCCGTCAAACCCGAACGGGCGGGCCTGGTGGGAGGGCTGAGCTTCATGACTCATCTTGTCTATGGGGCCATTTCAGTCGCGTGTGCAACGGCGATAATGTATGTCGTCAGCCTGTCCAGCTTGCGTGATCAGCTTGCCGCCGCAGGTATCGACATGTCAGAGGCGGATCAAAAAGCGATCAATGGCGGTACTCTGACGACCGACTCGGCAAAGGCCGTGCTGCAAAAACTGGGGTCTGGTGAAGTTGAAAAGGTAAAGGCCGCCATAGCGACAGCCTTTGATAGTGGAATGAATATGGCCTTCGTGTTCTCTGCGATCTCGGTTTCGATCGGGATCATACTCTCCCTGATGCTGGACGAGAAGAAGCTGCACAAAGTCGAAGGCTAAACGGGCCGCAATGCATGCGGCCCTCTATGCATTACTGCGACGGACCTGCCGGATTAAAGGCAGACAGGCCCTTGAGGATATCGATGGCATAGGCCAGTTGATAGTCTTGCTCGCGCAGCTCTGCCGTTGCTTCCGCCTTGGCACGATCTTCTTCGATCTGACGAACCTCATCCTCGCTCAAACTGTCGTTGTTCAGGCTGCCCCGCAGGTCGGCCTCAGACCGGGTGCGAGCATTGCTTTCCTCTTCCTCCTCGGTTGCGGGCGCCGGACGCGGCTGTTCCACGATGATGTCCGGGCTGACGCCAAGCGCCTGGATCGAGCGACCCGATGGCGTGTAATAGCGCGACGTGGTCAGACGCATCGCCCCGTCGCCGCGCAATGGCATGACTGTCTGGACCGAGCCTTTGCCAAAGCTCTTGGTGCCCACGACGATCGCGCGGTGATGATCCTGCAGCGCACCCGCAACAATCTCGGAGGCTGAAGCCGAACCACCGTTGATCAGAACAACAATTGGTTTGCCACCGGTCAGATCGCCGGGCGTGGCGTTGAAACGCTCACCATCTTCGGGGTCACGGCCCCGGGTCGAGACGATTTCACCTTCATCCAGAAACGCGTCCGAAACCTTGATGGCCTGGGTCAGCAAACCGCCCGGATTGTTGCGCAGATCCAGCACGATACCGTTGACGTTTTCGATACCGCCAGCCTCGTCGATCTGTTCTTCCAGTCCTGATTTAAGGTTGGGATAAGTCTGGTCATTGAAGGTGGTGACACGCAGAACAACACTGGTCCCTTCGGTGCGGGCCCGAACGGCCGTCAGCTTGATAGTGTCGCGAATAATAGTGACATCGAAGGGATCAGCCTCGCCCTCACGCACTACGGTGATCACGATCTCGGACCCGACCGGTCCGCGCATCAGATCGACCGCCTTGTCCAGTGTCAGGCCCAGAATGCTCTCACCATCCACATGGGTGATGAAATCACCCGCTTCGATACCTGCGGCATCCGCCGGGGTGTCATCGATCGGAGAGACGACTTTCACGAAACCATCTTCCTGCGTGACTTCAATCCCCAGCCCGCCAAACTCGCCGCGCGTCTGCACGCGCATCTGTTCCGCATCATCCGGAGACAGGTAGCTGGAATGCGGATCCAGCGAGGTCAGCATCCCATCAATCGCTGCTTCGATCAGTTCTTCGGTTTCCACTTCCTCGACATATTGCGCGCGGATGCGTTCGAAGATGTCACCAAACAGATCCAACTGCTCATAAACGCTGGCCTTGTTTTCAGCCTCTTGAGCCAGCAAGGGGCCTGCGATCTGAGTGGTTGCGATAATCCCTGCCACGGTGCCGGCCAGACCGGCCATCACAAATTTCTTCATACTCGTCTATCCATCCTTGTCCGTCCGGAACCAATTGTCCGGATCCACGGGGCTGTTGTCTTGTCTTACCTCTATATAGAGCGTTTCTGACCGGTCAGTTCCAGTGCCATCACTGCTTGTTGACATAATAGCGCCGATTCCCGGTGTTTCACCGGGCATCAGACCGACCGGAGTACCCTCGGGGATCACCTGTCCGGGCTGACCATAGACCTCTTGCAGGCCAGAGAACACAAAAAGCAGATCAGGCTGAGGCTCCAGGATCACCAGATTCCCCAAATCCAGCAGAGGGCCACGATAGCGGATCGTCGCAGCCGTCGGTGACACAACCAGTGCGCGCGGGCGCGTGCCCAGCACCAACCCCGGACGCGTGACCCCTGCGGCATCCGTCTCACCCGCTCTATGCAGGATCACACCTTGCGTCGGCAGCGCGATCTGGCCTTTGAGATCAGCGATATCGGCAGTGGTCACCGCAATTTCGCCCGCTGAAATCTCGGACAGGCCGCTGGCAAACCCATCCAGTGTTTCTGTCGATGAAATCAGAATGGCCGTGCGCACCGGATCTTCGACAAAACGGCGCGGCAGGTCGGTGCGGTCTGCAATCGCTTGACTCAGCTTCGTTCGAGCATCCTGCACGCCTGACAGGCCCTCGGTCAGCGTATCCGCAGCGCTTTGCTGAAGCTGCCGTAGCGTCTGAACCTCTTGCAGATCAGCCGCCAACGCCCGGGCCTGTGCGTTCAGGCCCGGTGTGACCTCGGACAGCATCATTCCGGTTCGTGCTGCCCCCAAGGGCCCTGACGGGTGCAGCATCAGCACTGGTGGAGCGGTCGTTTCAATGGTTTGCAGCACGCCCAGCAATCGCGCCACATCTTGTTCGCGCGCCTGCAGTTCTGCGGTCAATTGGGCTTCACGCAGCGTCGCTCGGCGCAAACCGTCGCGCATCGCCGTCAACCCAACCTCATAGGCCTGGATCGTTTCGGTCAGCGCACGCACGCGGTCACGGGCCGAGTCAGCCTCCGACAGAGCAATCGAGGCCTGCTCCAGCATTTGCGCAGCCTCCAACGCGGCCTCAGACGGGCTGTCTTGAGCCATCGCAGGCCACGGCCAGAGCAATGTCAGGCTGAGCCAGAATACCCTCATGTCAGCAGGCTTTGCCCGGTCATCTCAGCAGGCACCGGTAGTTCCATGAGCTGCAGTAGCGTCGGCGCGAGATCGGCCAGCCGTCCATCGCGCAAACCTGCGCCCTCAGGACCACCGACCAAAACGACAGGCACCGGGTTTAGCGTATGCGCGGTGTGCGGGCCACCTGTTTGCGGATCGACCATCATTTCGCAATTGCCATGGTCCGCAGTCACGATCATCGCGCCACCGACCTGTTTCAAGGCGGCAACCACTTGCCCCAAACCCTGATCAACGGCTTCGCAGGCATCAATCGCCGCTTGCAGGTCGCCCGTGTGGCCGACCATATCAGGGTTCGCGTAATTGGTGACAATCAGATCATACCCGGTATGTATTGCTCCGACGAATTTCTCGGTCACTTCGACCGAGGACATCTCGGGCTGCATGTCATAAGTCGCCACCTTGGGCGACTTGGGCATAAAGCGGTCCTCGCCCCCTTCAGCCTGTTCCTTACCGCCGTTCAGGAAAAAGGTGACATGAGGGTATTTCTCGGTCTCGGCCAACCGGAACTGGCGCAAGCCCTGTTTTGCGACCCATTCGCCCAGAGTATTCACGATATCGCGCTTGGGAAAAACAGTGGTCATGTAGTCATTGTGGCCATCGGAATACTCGACCATGCCAAGCAGCGCCGACAGTTCTGGGCGCGGGCCGGTGTCGAAATCGGCAAAGCCGGGCTCACCGATGGCGCGCAGAATTTCGCGGGCGCGGTCGGCGCGGAAGTTCAGGCAGAAGAAGCCGTCACCATCTTTCAGCCCCGCATAGCCCTCAAGCACCGTGGGCGTGATGAACTCGTCCGTTTCCGATTGGTTATAGGCATGATCCACGGCAAAATGGGCGGTGTTTTCCACCCTGCCCTGCGCTTTGATGATGGCGTTGTACGCCTCGGACACCCGCTCCCAACGATTGTCTCGATCCATGGCAAAGTAGCGGCCGCAGACGGTGACGATCTTTGCTCCTTCGGGCAAACGGTCTTCAAGCTCCGAGATATAGGTAAAGGCTGATTTCGGAGCCACATCGCGCCCGTCCGTAATGGCATGCAATACGACCGGGATGCCCGCATCGGTGATGGCCTTGGCGGCGGCCACGATGTGATCCAGATGCCCGTGTACTCCACCATCCGAAACCAAACCCATCAGATGGGCTGCCCCACCTGCAGTTTTCACCTTAGCGATGAAGTCCTGCAGCGCGTGATTGTCAAAGAACGAGCCGTCTTCGATGGCCAGATCAATCTGTCCCAGATCCATCGCGACCACGCGCCCTGCCCCGATATTGGTGTGACCAACCTCGGAGTTACCCATCTGACCGCTGGGCAAACCCACATCCGGCCCATGCGTAATCAGCTGCGCACGAGGACCTTCCGCCATAAGGGCATCAAAGTTCGGGGTATTGGCCAGATAGGGTGCGTTGGCTTTGGTGTCTTCAGACAGGCCCCAACCATCAAGGATACACAGGACAACGGGTTTGGGGGCGGTCATGAAAGCTCTCCGGGTGCAGTGTTGCCACCTTCTACCCCCTGCCCGCGCAAGGTTGAACCGTCTTTCGGCGCTGCAAGGGCAGAATTAATCTGCCTTGTAATCCCCAAATGGCCGTGCCTTACGGTTGCGGTATTTCACGGTCAGCTCAAGCGGCATATCGTTTTCGTCGTAGATACCAATCACTACGCCTGTTCCACGGCTCGATCCGCGCATGTTCAACAGCTGCTCCTCGGACCGGGTTGTGCGCTGAGACGGACGGCGGGCCCAGGCAAATAGATAGTCATACATCTCGGCGATAATGTCTGCGTGCTCATCGCTTTCGCCCAGATCGGTCAGTTCATCTGGATCAGTCTCCAGATCGAACAAAAGCGGGCGATAGCCACCCTCACAATGGACCAGCTTCCATTTCTCGTTTGCGACCATGAACATGACCGCATCCCGCACCGAAGCATTCAGCATCTGGGCAATGGGCGAAGCAGAATAGTCGTATTCGCAGATAACGACATCGCGCGGGGTGTTGTCGGATTGCCCATGTAGAATCGGCAGCAACGAATGCCCTTCGAGGATGTGTCCGGCGGGTTCTCCGCCTGCAACCTCCAGAAAGGTGGGGGCCAGATCGATGGATTCGACCAGCGCGTCGCAGGTGGTGCCGCGTGTCGCGTCAGCTTCGGGTGATGGATCATAGATGATCAGCGGCATTTTGGTTGAGGCATCGTGGAAGAAGGTCTTCTCCCCCATCCAGTGATCGCCCAGAAAATCCCCATGGTCCGAGGTCAGCACGATCATGGTGTCCTGCATCCGCCCGGTCTGCTCCATCCAGTCGAATAGCCGCCCCATCTGATCATCGGCCTGTTTGATCAGGCCCATATAGGCCGGGATCACAGCCTCGCGCACATCCTGACGTGAGAATGTCTGGCCAATTTTCGTGTCCATGAACGCCTTGAGCACTGGATGCGCATTCTGCCGCTCAGCCTCGGACCGAACCACCGGCAGTACGTGCTCGGGGCCGTACATCGAGGCATAGGGTTCCGGCACGATGTAAGGCCAATGCGGCTTGATATAGCTGAGGTGACAGCACCACGGCCCTTCATGGCCGTCCATAAACTCAATTCCACGAGAGGTCAGATAGGGCGTTTCGCTGTCTTCCTCGGCGATATTGGCCGCCTCGGATGAGTTTTTCAGAAACCAACCCGACAGCACATTGCCATCTGCATCCAGACCCGAATTGGCAAAATCGTGCCAGGGATTGTCACTGTCGTAACCTTTGTCCTTCAGATATTCGTTGTACTTCTTAGCCCCACCGGGATCATAGAAACCATCGGGTCCCTCGGGGCGCATCCCATCATCGCGTTCAAATACATCAAACCCGCATTCGGCTACGCGCGCACCGATCAGGCTGTCGGGCTCAAGCCCCAAACGGGCCATGCCCTCGGCATCTGCGCGCATATGGGTCTTGCCGACCAACCAGCAACCCATCCCCGCCTTGCGCAAATGATCGCCCATGGTCATCTCACCGACTTTCAGCGGAATACCATTCCACGACGCACCGTGCGAATGCACATAGCGGCCGGTATAAGTCGACATACGGGAACTGCCGCAAATCGGAGACTGGATGTATGCGCGGTCAAAACGCACGCCCATCGCAGCGAGCCGGTCAATATTCGGGGTATGGAGATGTGGATGTCCGTAGCAGCTGAGGTAGTCCCAGCGCAATTGGTCGAACATAATGAAGAGGATGTTCCTGGCTTTGCTCATGCCAAGAGGGGTATCCTAGCCTTCCATCTGTTGCAGCATCTTTTTCGCACGCTTGCACTGCAACTGGTCGCGCAGAGGGCTGTCGGGATCGACATCCTTTTGGCAGACCACACATTTATCGGCACCAGAGATCGCGTTCAGGCCACCGCAGCTGCCCTTGATGGTCTTGCCCATCAGCATCACACCCAGCGCCATACCAACCATGACGATCAGCAACAGGAAAAAGGCCAGAATAAAGGTGCTCATAACGGTTCCTACCGGTCAGTTGGTCCCCAGCGCATCCTTGAACGCGCTGCTTTGTACGGTGATATAGGCTTCTTCCCCGCTTGTCACATCCCGCGAGATGAAGAACACGGCAAGTTTATGCTTTTCGGCCAGTTCCATGCCCTTTTCCTGCCCCAAGGCCAGCATCGCCGTCGCCCATGCATCCGCCATCATCGCGCTGTCTGCCAGAACCGTAACCGAAGTGGTGCGATGCGTGATCGGGCGCCCGGTCGTCGGGTCGATGATGTGGGAATAGCGAACGCCATCCTGTTCGAAGAAATTCTTGTAATCGCCCGAGGTCGCCATGCCGAGATTATCCAGAGATACGATCAACTGAATGGCCTGAGCACTGGCCTCCGGCTTTTCGATACCGATCCGCCAGGTCTCACCCTTGTCATTCTCGCCCATGGCCACAAGATCGCCTCCGATCTCGACCATGTAATTCTCGATCCCCGCTTCGCGAATCCGGGCGGCAACCGCATCAATCCCGTAGCCCTTGGCGATGGCAGACAAGTTAATCCCTACACCCGGTTCAGACTTGGCCAGCGTCCCCGACGCCCGATCCAGAGTCAGCAGGCGCGCCTGACCAACCTGATCCAGAGCGGCGTTGATTTCAGCATCTGCAGGTACCGGATCCTCGGGCTTGCGCGGACCAAAACCCCAGAGTTCGATCAACGGGCCGAGGGTGACGTCAAACGTGCCTTCGGATTTGGCATGAACCTCGTTGGCGGCCTCCACGACCAGCGCGAATTCATCAGAAACCGGCATAGGATCCGTGCTGGCTGAGGCGGAAAAGGTCGAAACCTCGGAGTTTGGGTCCCAATTGGACATTTGCGCATTGACCTGCGCCAGCGTCTCTTGCACCGCCTCGCCAAGCGCCGCTTCGTCCAGATCGTCACCGATTGCGGTGATGTTGAACGTCGTTCCCATCGTCTCACCCGACAGCGAAACTACATCAGGTTCGGTATCGAACAGGCAGCCGGTCACAAAAAGCAGCGAAGCCAGAGCAATCAGATGGCGCATCGGGCGATCTCCTGGGAAAATCCGTGCCCGGCGTATGCCAGTGGCCATGCGCAGAGTCAAACCGGCTTCATATCTTGAGCGGCAGAAAGGCCAGCATAAAAAGCCCGATTGCCGCCGGGACGCCGAACACCCACGCACGCCTCTGCCAGCCGGGGAGTTGCTGCTTCCAGGCCATGCGAAAATTGTGTCCGCAGACAACTACAAAAAAGAAGATCAACGCGGCTATGGGCGGGGTCAGGTACAGTTCGCTCACGTGATCGAATTTCCTTGTAAAGTGGCCGGGTTACGCCGGTCTGCAAATTTGCACCCTATACAGCGGCTGCCCCTTCGTTAAGGTGGACAGAACAGAGATATCCCAAGACAGAGGAGACCGCCCATGGCCCCAAGCTCTTACCAGCCCCCTACACGTGGCGACAAGGCCGCGTCGACAACCCGCAGTCAGTCGGTTGAAACCAACCTGTCACAGACCCATTCGACGGTTGCGAAACTGCTGGAAGGCAAAGGGGATGCAGTATTTGCGGTGCGCCCGAACGACACGATACATTCGGTTGTCGATATCCTGCGCGACAAACATATCGGTGCCGTGGTTGTAACGGACCAGAACGGCGCACTGCAGGGCATTTTGTCTGAACGTGACATCGTACGCCGTATGGCCGAGACACCGGGTCAGACATTGCCGCAATCGGTGTCTGATCTGATGACGACCGAGGTCAAAACCTGCGCCCCCGAAGATCTTCTGAACGATGTGCTGAAAACCATGACCGAAGGACGGTTCCGCCACATGCCGGTGCTAACCGATGGCAACCTGCGCGGCGTTATTACCATCGGAGACGTGGTGCATTTCCGCCTGAAAGAGCTGGAGTACGAAGCGCTCAAGATGAAGCAGATGATCGTCGGCTAAAGGCTCAGGCCAAGCTACATACGATCCCTGAGCGGTTGGTCGAAATGAACCGGATGGTCCCATCCGAGATTTCGGCCGCCGTAAGCTGGTTTGTCGCAAACGCGCCCGTATCAATTGAAACGACCCTGCCCCGCACGCATGGCTCATCAATGATTGTGTGCCCGTGAATGACCCACTGTCTGTCCCTGCGCGCCTTCGCGGGGAAATTCGGATGGCCCCACAGGCAGGTCCGAGGCATCTGCGCCTCGACCGGTTTTGTTGGGTCCATTGCCGCGTGAACCGCGGTAGTATTGCCGGAGGTCCAGTGCAGCGGGCGTTCCCGCAGCCACTCCAACAAGGGCTCACCCATCGCGTGTCTCAACTTCTCGGCCTTAGTTTCCGGCCCCAGATCCAGCGTGCTGGTCAGACCGAACGAGGCCAGCGTCTGCGTTCCTCCGTTATGCATCCAAACGCGTTCAAACTTGGCCGGGTTGTCGAGAAAGCTCAGCAACATCTCTTCGTGATTGCCCTTCAGGCAGATCGCCCTGCCGTGGCGGCTGGTGCTGAGATGACGCAAATGGCGCAAGACCTGGGCGCTGTAATCGCCCCGATCAACATAGTCGCCCAAAAAAACCACCGGAACGGCATCGTCCAGCGCGGCCAGAAGTCTCTGCAAAAGATCAAGCCTGCCATGGATATCGCCAACCGCATAAAACCGGCCCTCAGGGGCCAGTGTCGACAGGTCAGTCCCCTGCGTCTGCACCGATTCCGGGCGCAGAAGAATTTTGATCCATCTCGGCAGCATCGGCCAGATGCCTAACTCGGTAAGCCGGTTGCAGCAATCGCCAAATCCTGATCCCAATGCCTCTGCCCATCAGAAACCTGAAATATCCGCTTGACGATCCGACGAGGAAAGTATCCCTGAGAGGCAGGTTCCGAACAACGGTGTACGATACATGAAACGGGTTTTGATCACGGGTACGGCAGGTTTTATCGGTTATTATCTGGCCAAACTGCTGCTGTCCGAAGGGTTTCGCGTACATGGCTATGACGGAATGACGGATTATTACGATGTCAGCCTCAAGCATCGCCGGCATCAGATGTTGCTGCAAAACCCGAATTTCACCGCAACCGAAGCCCTGCTGGAAGATCACGAAAAGCTGATGCAAATCGCTGATGAGTTCCAGCCCGAGATCATCGTACATCTCGCAGCGCAAGCAGGCGTGCGCTACAGCCTGGAAAACCCACGCAGCTACATCGACTCGAACGTTGTGGGTACGTTCAACGTGATGGAGGTCGCCCGACTGCATAAGGTCGACCACCTGCTGATGGCCTCGACCTCTTCGGTTTATGGGGCAAATGAGGAGATGCCGTTCACCGAGGTTGAAAAAGCCGATCATCAGCTGACGATCTACGCCGCCACCAAGAAGGCAAACGAGGCGATGGCGCATTCCTATGCGCACCTTTGGGACCTTCCGACGACCATGTTCAGATTCTTCACGGTCTACGGGCCTTGGGGACGCCCCGATCTTGCGCTTTTCAAATTCGTGGATGCGATCCTCGATGGTCGTCCGATCGACATCTATAATCATGGGGATATGTATCGCGATTTCACCAATGTCGAAGACCTCGTGCGTGGTATCCGGCTACTGATCGACGTGCCCCCCGTGCGCCCCTCGGACCGCGATGAGATCGAAGAAGGAGACAGCCTGTCCCCCGTCGCACCGCATCGTGTGGTGAATATCGGGAACGGCGATAAAGTGCGTCTGATGGATTTCATCGAAGCCATCGAAGACGCGATTGGCCAGAAAGCCATCCGGAATTACATGCCCATGCAAATGGGCGATGTGCCGGCGACTTGGGCTGATAGCGCATTGCTGCAACGCCTGACCGGCTATCGTCCGCAGACCGACTTCAAGGACGGCGTTGCGCAATTCGTCAAGTGGTTCCGAGAATATTACGGGAGATGATCTGAGTGACCGGCATGTTTGAAACCGACCCGAATGCCCGCAAGATTGCTGTGATCGGCCTCGGCTATGTCGGCCTGCCGCTGGCAGTGGCTTTCGGCAGGATCGGGCCAGTGCTGGGGTTCGACATCAATGCCGAGCGGATTGCCGCGCTTCGTGCCGGAGAAGATACGACGCTTGAAGTTGAACCTGCTGAGCTGAGCGCGGCAGATGGATTGACCTTCACCACCGACGCGGCGGATCTAGCCACATGTGATACCTTCATCGTGACGGTCCCCACGCCGATTACTGCGGGCAAACAGCCTGATCTTGCCCCTTTGCTCAGCGCATCTGAAACGGTTGGCGCAGTGCTAAAGCCCGGCGATCTAGTGATTTACGAATCCACCGTTTACCCCGGCGCCACCGAAGATGATTGCGTGCCGGTGCTGGAACAGGTCTCGGGCCTGACATTCAATCGCGATTTCTTTGCGGGGTACAGTCCAGAACGGATTAACCCCGGTGACAAAACTCATCGGATCGCCGATATCTGCAAAGTCACCTCTGGCTCCACACCCGAGGTCGCGGATCTGGTCGATACCCTTTACGCGCGGATCATCACCGCCGGGACCCACAAAGCCGAGAGCATTCGCGTCGCCGAGGCCGCAAAGGTCATCGAGAACACGCAGCGTGATCTGAACATCGCGCTGGTGAACGAATTGGCGATGATCTTTGGTCGTCTGGGGATCGACACCGACGCCGTGCTGCGCGCGGCGGGCACCAAATGGAATTTCCTGCCCTTCCGACCCGGACTGGTCGGCGGGCATTGCATCGGCGTCGACCCCTATTACCTGACCCACAAGGCCGAAGCCGTTGGTCATCACCCTCAAATCATACTGGCAGGGCGGCGCCTGAACGATGGCATGGGCAGTTATGTCGTATCACAACTCGTCAAACGGATGACCCGCGAAGGGATCAATGTCAGCGCGGCGCGCGTGTTGGTGTTGGGGCTAACCTTCAAGGAAAACTGCCCCGATCTGCGCAACACGCGAGTGATCGATATCGTGACTGAATTGCAGGACTACGGCGTTGCGGTGGATGTGCATGATCCGCATGCCGACCCTCAATCCGCGTTCGATGAATACGGTATATCGCTGATCGATAAGGCCCATTCCGGAACGTATGACGGTGTCGTGGTGGCCGTTGCGCATCGCGAATACCTGGCGCTCGATCCAAGTGAAATTCGAGGATATGGTAAAGACCAAAGCGTTTTATTCGACGTCAAATCCTGCTTGCCGATAGAGGCAAGTGATCTGCGTTTGTAATCCTTCACCGTAGCCGAGAAGAAAAAACCGGCGCCCTGAAGCGCCGGTTTTTTGGTATCACCCGCCGAAATCGTCGAGCATGATATCTTCGCGGTCCACGCCCAAATCCAGCAGCATGTTGATGACCGACTGGTTCATGATTGGCGGGCCACACATGTAGTATTCGCAATCTTCCGGCGCGGGGTGGTTCTTCAGATATTCTTCGAACAGAACGTTGTGAATAAAGCCAGTGTAGCCTTTCCAGTCATCCTCGGGCTGCGCGTCCGACAAGGCAACGTGCCACTCGAAATTGTCGAATTCTTTGGCCAGAGTGTCGAAATCTTCGACAAAGAACATCTCTTTTTTCGAGCGCGCACCATACCAGAAGCTGATCTTGCGGTTGCGGTTCTCGAGACGTTTGAGCTGGTCAAAGATATGGCTGCGCATCGGGGCCATACCGGCACCACCACCGATGAAGACCATCTCTTTCTCGGTCTCGCGCGCGAAGAACTCGCCAAACGGGCCCGAGATTGTGACCTTGTCGCCCGGTTTCAGGTTGAAGATATACGACGACATCTGACCCGGCGGGATACCTTCAGACCCCGGAGGGGGCGAAGCCACGCGGACGTTCAGCATGATCATGCCCTTCTCGTCCGGGTAGTTGGCCATCGAATAGGCGCGCTCAATCGGTTCGGCGACGACGGATTTGTACTGCCACAGATTGAAGCGATCCCAGTCTTCCCGATACTCTTCTTCAACATCGAAATCGGTATAGGCCAACTGGTGCGCAGGCGCTTCGATCTGGATATAACCACCGGCGCGGAAGTTCACATCTTCGCCTTCAGGCAGATCCAGCGTCAGAGCCTTGATGAATGTTGCTACGTTCTCATTCGAGCGAACGGTGCATTCCCATTTCTTGACGCCGAAGACCTCTTCGGGAACTTCGATGTCCATATCCTGCTTGACCGCTACCTGACAGGATAGCCGGTCACCACAAGACGCCTCGCGCTTGGTGATGTGGCTTTCCTCGGTCGGCAGGATCGATCCGCCGCCGGAATGCACGCGCACGCGACATTGTGCACATGTACCGCCACCGCCGCAGGCGGAGGGCACGAACAGTTTCTCTGCTGCCAACGTTTGCAGCAGCTTACCACCGGCAGGAACCGAGATGGTCTTCTCACCATTGATGGTGATGTTCACGTTCCCGGTCGAGACCAACTTGGACCGCGCCGCCATGATGATGGCGACCAGACCTAGAACGATAACGGTGAAAAGGGCTACACCTAAGCCAAAGGTTTCCATTCCGCCCTCCTTACAGTTTCACGCCCGAGAAGGACATGAAGGCCATAGCCATCAGTCCCGCGGTAATGAAAGTGATGCCGAGCCCCTGCAGACCGTCGGGGATGTCAGAGTACTTCAGCTTTTCGCGCACGCCCGCCATCGCAGTGATCGCCAGCGCCCAGCCAAAGCCCGAAGACAGACCGTAGGTCGCCGCCTCAGCAAAGTTGTAGTCCCGCTCGACCATGAACAGAGAACCACCCAGGATGGCGCAATTCACCGTGATCAGCGGCAGGAAGATACCCAGCGCGTTGTAGAGCGGCGGGAAGTACTTATCGAGCACCATCTCAAGGATCTGAACCATCGCCGCGATCACGCCGATATAAGAGATCAGGCCAAGGAAGGTCAGGTCCACATCGGGGAACCCGGCCCAAGCTAGGGCCCCCGGTTTCAGCAAGTAATTCAGCAGCAGGTTGTTGGCAGGCACAGTGATGGCCTGCACCACCATGACCGAGATGCCCAGACCCAGCGCGGTCGAGATTTTCTTCGACACAGCGATGAAGGTACACATCCCAAGGAAGAAGCTGAGAGCGAGGTTTTCGACAAAGATGGCCTTTACGGCCAGTGAAATCAGACCTTCCATCAGTGGGCCTCTACCTGCTGGATTTTGTATTCACGCTCTTCCACCTGGTTCGGCTTCCATGTGCGGAAGGCCCAGATGATCAGACCGATGATGAAGAACGCCGACGGGGGCAGCAGCAGCATGCCGTTGGGCACGTACCAGCCACCATTGTTGACGGTCTCCAGAATGGTGACACCGAACAGCGACCCGGCCCCGAACAGCTCACGAATGAAGCCGACCAGCAGCAGGATCAGGCCATAGCCCATTCCGTTGCCCATACCGTCGATGAAAGACGCGACCGGGGGGTTCTTCATCGCAAAGGCCTCGGCGCGGCCCATCACGATGCAGTTGGTGATGATCAGGCCGACGAAGACCGACAGTGTTTTGGAAATTTCAAATGCATAGGCCTTGAGGATCTGGTCTACTAGGATCACCAAAGACGCGATGATCACCATCTGCACGATGATCCGGATCGAACCCGGGATCTGATTGCGCAGGCATGAGATGAAGAAGGACGAGAACGAGGTCACGAAGATCACCGCCAGCGCCATCACCATCGATACCTGCAGTGACGAGGTCACCGCCAGCGCCGAACAGATGCCCAGCACCTGCAGCGTGATCGGGTTGTTGTCGACAAGCGGGTCGACCAGCATCTCTTTCTTGGTCTGAGACATCAGAGCTCTCCTGCTTGCAGTTTGGCCAGGAACGGAGCATAGCCCGCGTCGCCCATCCAGAATTTCACCAGGTTATCGACACCGACCGAGGTCAGCGTGGCACCTGCCAGCGCGTCGACATAGAAATCGGGGCCTGCAGCAGGTTGCGACTTGGCAACGGTAATCTGCAGATCACCTGCATCGTCACGCAGCTTCTTGCCGTTCCACAGCGCTTTCCAGCGTGGGTTGTCCACTTCGGCACCCAGACCGGGTGTCTCGCCGTGCTGATAGAACTGAAGGCCGAAGATATCGTTGCCGTTGTTTTCCAGCGCGATGAAGCCATAGAGCGTAGACCACAGGCCATAACCGTGAAGCGGCAGGATTACCTTGTCCAGTGCGCCTGCATCATCACGCAGCAGATAGATCACGCGGTAATTAGACTTGCGTCCGATCCCAGCCGGGTCGTCATCCAGAGCGACGCTCAGTTCTGGATCGCTGGCAGCGGCGATATCATCGAAGGTGGTCGGGTCGAACTGATCGTCTACGAAATCACCGGTAGACAGTTCCAGTACATGCGGTTCAAAGGCGGCGAATGCCTCGGTCACGTCAATGCCCGGTTCGTAGATGCCGGCGACCTGCAGAACGTTGACCTGTTTATCCTTCAGTCGGTTGACTTCCTGCACCGGGCGCAGGCTGACCGCAGCGGCGGACACGACCATCGAGGCAACAAGGCAGACGGCTACGGCAATAAAGATCGTCTTGCCAACCGAGTCCGGCGAAGCCGCTAGAAATTTGGCGATCGCGCCTTTGGGTTCGTTGGATTGCGTATCAGACATGGCGACGCGCCCTCCGTTTGATGTTGGCCTGGACGACGAAATAGTCGATCAGCGGCGCAAAAACGTTTCCGAACAAGATTGCCAGCATCATACCCTCGGGGAAAGCCGGATTGATGACGCGGATCATCACAACCATGATACCGATCAGCGCGCCATAGATGTAGCGGCCCATGTTGGTGTGGCTGGCCGAGACGGGCTCGGTTACCATGAACGCCAAGCCGAAGGCATAGCCCCCAAGAACGATGTGCCAGTACCAGGGCATCGCGAACATCGGGTTGGTGTCCGATCCGATCAGGTTCAGCAGCAGCGTGAAGCCGATCGTACCTGCCAGACAGCCCACGATCAGGCGATAATTGGCAATCTTGGTCGTCAGCAGGAAGGCCAGACCGATCATACAAGCCAGCGTCGATGTCTCACCAAAGCTGCCCTGGATTTGCCCGAAGAAGGCGTTGGCCCAGGTGATCCCATCAGCCGCCAGCGCCTGAACGCCCTCAGCCGCAGTAATGCCCAACGCGGTCGCGCCGGAGAAGCCATCAACCGGGGTCCAGACCGAATCTCCCGACATTTGTGCGGGATAGGCGAAGTACAGGAACGCACGCCCCACCAGAGCTGGGTTCAGGAAGTTTTTACCTGTGCCGCCAAACACTTCCTTGCCGATCACGACACCGAATATGATCCCCAATGCAACCTGCCACAAAGGCGCGGTCGCAGGCATAATCAGTGTGTAAAGCATTGAAGTAACAAGGAAACCTTCGTTCACCTCATGGCCCCTTACGGTGGCGAAGATGACCTCGAAGATACCGCCTGCCACCAACGTGGTGATGTAAATCGGTAAGAAATACATCAATCCATGCATCACATTGGCGAATATGCTGTCAGGGTTCAGCGAGATCCCGAACATCTGCAGGATCGCAATCCGCCAGCCGGTCGCTGAATCTGGTCCCAACGCGGCAATGGCTGAATTCGCCTGATAGCCGGTGTTGTACATCCCCCAAAGGATACAAGGGATCGTAGCGATCACGACATAGGTCATGATCCGCTTCATATCTACGTAAGAGCGCGCATGCGGCGCGACAGTCGTGACGGTTTTCGGAGTGTAGATAAAGCTCTCCACCATCTCATAGATGGGGAAATACTTCTCGTACTTGCCGCCTTTGGTAAAGTTCGGCTCAATCCGATCGAAGAAGCTGCGCAAACCCATGTGGATCAGCCCTCCTTTTCAATCTTGGTGAGGCAGTCGCGCAGCGCCAGCCCGTATTCATATTTTGCCGGGCAGGCAAAGCCCACAAGGCCCAGATCTTCTTCGTCCAACTCCAACGCACCCAGTGCCTGCGCGGTATCGGTATCCATCACCAAGAGCGCGCGCAGCAATTGTGTGGGCAGATAATCCTGCGGCATCAGCTCTTCGAACACGCCCGTCGGCACCATGGCGCGGCGGCCACCGTTCAGGTTCGAGGTGAACGCATAGAGCTTCTTGGCAAAGGCCGAGCCCAAAACAGGCTGTACCGAGTATTTGGACGGCATCGGACGAATCCAACCCATCGGGATTTGATCATGGTCTTCACGAATAATGCTGATCTGTCGCGCGAAACGGCCGAGATAGGCTGTCGGCCCTTCAGCATGCCGCCCGGACAAGATCGAACCCGAGATAATCCTCGCGGTACCGTCGACAGATACTTCGTCTCGGGTCAGGTCATCGGTCGATGCGCCCATCACGGTGCGGATCAGGCGCGGTTGACGTGCCCCCGGCCCTGCCAGCGCAATCACGATATTCTGGTCCAGATGACCGGTCTGCATCAGGCGACCAATCGCGATCACGTCCTGATAGCCAACGGTCCAAACCTGCTTGTCCCCGGCCAGTGGCTCGAGGAAATGAATGTGCGTTCCCACCAGACCCGAGGGGTGCGGCCCGGAAAACGCAGCAGCTTCAACGCCCGGTAAATCTGCTCCGGGAACCGATGCTCCCTCTTGCTGGCACAGATAAGTCGTGCCTTCAGTCAGCTTTGAGACGGCTGCGAGACCTTCTGCAAACGCTTCACCGGCATCTGAAATGATCAATGCCGCATCGCCTGCCAGCGGATCACTATCCATCGCGGTCACGAAAATCGCAGCGGGCTTGGTGCCCGGCTCAGGCATCTTCGAATAGGGGCGTGTGCGGAAAGACGTCCACAGCCCGGCGGCGCACAGCTTGGCCGCGACACCTTCGGCGGTCTCGGAGTCTCCGATGCCCGAGAAATCCACGCCACCATCATTGGCATCAGAGACCTCGATCACGACACTCTGCAATATTCGGCGCGCCCCGCGATTGATCGCCACGACCTTGCCGGTCAGCGGCGCAACCATCATCGCATCAGGCGCATCCTTATGACAGAATAGCGGAGTGCCACGTTGGACCGCATCGCCCTCTTGCACCAGCATTTTGGGCTTGAGACCGATATAGTCTCCTCCCAGAACCGCGACCGACGAGAACTCGGGCCCCGGCTGGATTTTCTGTTCGGGCGCGCCCTCAACCGGCAGGTTTAGCCCTTTTTTGAGTTTGAAAGTCTGCATGTCGCTCTGTTCTTCCAAGCCTTCTTCCCTGCGCCCCGAAATCCGGGCTGTTGCTTTGGTATGTCCGCACCCGGCAATGGGGCGCGATGCGTTGACACGCATCCAAGACACCGGTCGCGCGCGCAGGCGCAACTTCAATCCACGCTCCTTTACGCAAGCGTGGCTCGAAACGCAAACCTGTTACCGCTGAAACTGGCATGCAGGCACCACTTTCGTTGGAATTGCGTCAAAATGCCAGCGAATTGCGTCGCGGAATTTGCCAGTCGCGTCCGCAGATCATCCGGTGTAAGCATCCGAGATGGAAAATACTGAAGATCTCGAGATATTTCTTGTCGCCACACCGGGCCTCGAAGCCCCCTTATGCGCCGAAGCTCGTGAACGCGGCTTTGCCGGCGCACGCATCACCCCCGGAGGCGTGACATGCCGCGGTGACTGGCCCGAGGTCTGGCGCGCAAATCTGCAGCTGCGTGGGGCAAACAAGGTTCTGGTTCGCCTGGGCAGTTTCCCAGCGGTTCATCTGGCGCAGCTGGACAAACGAGCGCGCAAGTTTCCATGGGCAGAACATTTTCGCCCGAACGTACCGATCAAAGTCGAAGCCACCAGTCGGAAATCCCGCATCTATCACGCGGGCGCAGCGCGTCAGCGTGTCGAGAGGGCGATATCCGAAACGCTGGGCGCTCCGATCTCAACCGAAGCTCCCATAAGGGTTCTGCTGCGAATCGAAAAGGATATCTGCACATTTTCAGTCGACAGTTCAGGCGAGCCACTGCATAAGCGCGGCCATAAACCCGCCGTTGCAAAAGCCCCAATGCGCGAAACCATGGCCGCAATGTTCTTGCGCGAATGCGGGTTTGACGGATCCGAACCGGTTCTAGACCCCATGTGCGGATCTGGCACCTTCCCGATTGAAGCGGCTGAGATTGCTCTCGGCCTGAATCCCGGTCGGACCCGCACCTTTGCGTTCGAATATCTGGCATCATTTGACCGGAATACCTGGCAGGATCTGCGACAAAATCCGGCAGCACCCGCACTGGAGTCGATCTATTTCGGCTCTGATCGCAATGCAGGCGCCATTGAGGCCGCAACTACCAACGCAGATCGCGCCGGTGTCTCCAATGTCACCCGTTTTCAACACCGCTCGATCAGCGACATCAAACCACCTGAAGGACCTGAAGGCCTCGTGATCGTGAATCCTCCTTACGGGGCCAGAATTGGCGATGAAAAGCGACTGCGCTCGCTTTATGGCACATTGGGAAAGGTATTAATGAGCCGCTTCCTGGGCTGGCGCGTCGGCATCGTTACCACAACCCCGGGACTTGCACGCGCCACCCGCCTTCCGATGTTGCCACCGGGACCGATCGTTGACCATGGCGGCACCAAAATTCGCCTATATCGTACTGATCCGCTGACTTAACGTCGTAGAGAAACCTACTGTTATCGACATTGTTTAGTCTCTGTTTCGCACCAAATGGTCCTTTCCAACCGCAGTGGTTCGCTTCCATAAGACCGGGGGTGCGTAATACAGCCCCGACCGAGGAAGAAGCGCGATGGACCACTAAATATACCGTAGAAGAGGTGCTTGCCGTCGATCCTCCCTCGCTGAAGTCGTCCGCGTTGTATTTGGGAAAACGGAGGATCCGCCATGTCGATGTCATCGGTATGAGCTGTCATACCCATGTCGAAACGGACACCCAAGGCAACTTCGTAGAGGCGAGCCTACGTGCTGCCCTCGTGGAGGCACGAAAGGCAGCTTTGTCCGACTACGTAGCGGAATGGGCAGGCGGCCCTGTGGGCGCCTTGTTTTATTGGTCGGAATGAGAGGATTCGAACCTCCGGTCCCTGCCTCCCGAAGATCGGTGTAGATGGCCAAGCCATTGATTTTAGGTCATAGAAGCGCTAATTTTCAGGCAGCTTTACCAATCCAACCAGTCCTGCCCCGGTTCGACAGGTTCATTGAACCAAGGAGAACTGTCTACTATCGCGCGCTCCTTACTGTTCTTGTAGCAGGCGCTGTATCTTTGGCATCCGGCTCAGGCTGGCTTTGATCCGGGAGCGCCACTTAGGGCCACGAGAGAGAGCATCTTCGTAGGCGTCCTGCAACTCATCGGGCCGATCTTCAGCAAGCACGTCAATCAGGAACGCTGCCTGACGCCGATCTTTTTCAGCCTTGAGGCTTTCTTCACCGAGACGACGATCTGCAACGATCAGCTTGTGGATGGCATAACGCTCGGGCTGCGGGATCTGCACCAATACGCCACTACGGTAAGTGACAGCAGCTTTGATCGGTTCTGCGATCAGGTAGTTCAAATGGTGCAGCCCTTGTGCATCCACACCCAAAGCAGGCAGTTCGCGCACACTTTCATCCTCACCGAAGGATGGCGTGAGAAACTCGACGAGTGTATCGCCGCGCGTCTGTTTCCAGCGCCAGGTGCGACCAGCCTTGAGACTGGGCTGCGGAGCGAAGTCAAAATCGCCGAACACATTCTCAAGTGGTGGGAATGCGGCATCCTCCAGCACCAGTGACAATCTTGAGAAGCTAGCGATGTCGATGTCATCGGTGTGAGCCGCCATATCCATGTCGAAACGGACACCCAAGGCACCTTCGTAGAGGCGAAAGGCATGGGTGCCCACAATGGTGCCTCCGAGACGAAATACACCGGACGCCGCCATCGCCGAAAGCATGCTGCCTGTCGCCGCATCCAAGCCCAGAAAACCTTCAGCTCTGAGAAGCCGCACGAGGCGTGTCCGGCTACGGCGTCGCTCTTCCTGGCGAGCCTTCAAAGCCTTGTGCTGCTCCAACCTTCCCTGCAAGTCTTCGCTGTCCTCACCGATGTAGCGCTTCTTGACATCAGAGCCGATACGGTAAGTGTCATACCAGTAGGTCCTACCGTTTCGTTCGACACGCGTGGGGATGCCCCGGATGTCCGAAACAGCATCGTCCTGCAAGGACCGCAGAAGGTCGTGATAGGCAGCATGCGCTATGGATGAGTGGTGCGTGAACATCTTTATCCCCGCTGTGTTCAACAGATTCAATTTTTGTTGAGCATGCCTGATGTTCAACAAAAAATAAAGATGTTGAACATCCCGCGTTTCCTTCCGCACATCCCCAACCTTAGTATCGCTAAAGAGAAGACATGCAGTTTGCGCTGGAACAGGCGATTGGCCGGGCAGCAGCTGAGGCGGTTGTGGAAGTATTTGGCGAACCCGTTAATAGAAACGAAATTGGCTGGCTCCAGGCGATCCGTGAGGCCTCAAACAATACCGATCCCAGGATAATCAGCAGGTTACACGCAGCGATCAACGCGACTTTCGGGAGGTGGTGAATTTCATGTCTGACCATGAGGAAGACCTAACAACCAACGAGCGCCTGAGCGAGGTCAGATCAACCTTCGTAGGGGTGAAGGGTAGAGAAAGGGGGACGCTATTGTTCCTATGACTGCGAGCTTGCGCGCTGCGCTTGTGGAGGCGCCAAAGGCCGCGTTTTCCGACTATGTAATTGAATGGGCAGGTGGCCCGGTGAAGCCCATCAAGAAGAGCTTCAAAGCGACGGCGGTCGCTGCTGGGTTGCTTGATGTCTCGCCTCACGTGCTCCAGCACGCGGCCGCTGCCCATATGGCCGAGGCAGGCATTCCGAAGGAGGAGATAGCCCAGTTTCTCAGCCACTCAGACTCGCGGATCACCGCGCCCGTCTATGCTCGCTACAGCCCGGAACACCTGAGTAAAACCGCAATCTTGTAACTCACGAACCGCATCAACAGCAATTGATCGGGACAACTTCGTCACCGCCGATGCCTCTGCCAGACAGGCATCTGACTTCCCGGTTCGGATTGTAACCTTCAACATCCCGTTCAGGAACACCGTCGCGTTGTCCGATAACTCTGTGAACGCACGCAACGCTACTGCGTCTGACAGTCTGATCACGGCGTCCGGTGCTGGCTCGTTGCTGTGGCGGTTCCTGCGGTTTACTTCTGCCTTGCTGCTCTTGGTCATCTCTGCACCTTCTCGCGATTCTCTCTCGCTGGCAGCGCTTCTAGTTCGATGTCGCTGAACCGCCTTGCATCGATGTCTGGCGCAACCTCAATCAACATCAGTTCCAGCTCTGCGATACGAGCGTTCTTCGCCTCGTTGTCTGCAATCAGTGTTGCGATGCGAAGATCACGTTCTTCAACACGGCGTTACAGACGCTGGTTCTTCGACAGTGAGCGCGGCTTCTTCCGCTTGCTACCTTGTGTAGTACCGGGTTCCGGAGCGTTCTCGATCTTCGTCCCTTCGATAGTCCCATCGTCGTTTAGAAGCGTAGACCGCTCTGCGTTCGTGTCCATCGTTTGCGCCGCACTACTGACCATCCCGGCTGGCATCTGACCGAAGTGCGCTGGGTGCACCACTGGCACGTCACTCTCTGGCAGCGCAATCAGTCCGAGCTGCACCAACTGAGCCAAGCCTGCAGCGGCTTGCTCGTGCGCCCACTCCGGTCGGTTGCTGATCTCGTCGAACAGGCGCTGCGCATCACCGCTCCAGCCGTTCAATGCACCGTCACGCATCAACCGTTCCATCATCGGCCTGTCTGCTTCGACTGTATTGCCCCACCTCACTGCGTCGCTGCGTTTACCGTATGATTTGCTAGCCGTCCTGTCGTTACGTCTAACGATGCACTGCCACTTGATTCCACGCTTCCTAATGGTTGCCATACTGCTTGCTCCGTAGAACGGGCAACGCGAGGATGCGATTGACGAGAGAGTGACAGACATATGCACTTCGGTGCGTGCTGTAACCTAGAACTGACGAAGATGCGTTACACATCAAGCAGTTGATTTGGTCGGAGTGAGAGGATTCGAACCTCCGACCCCTGCCTCCCGAAGACAGTGCTCTACCAGGCTGAGCTACACTCCGACCGTGGCGGGTGATCTATACCCGAGGGTTTGGATGTGCAAGAGGGTTTTTTAGTGATCAACCCCGTCTACACAGCACAGTTTGAATGTTAGTGAAGGGCTGATCTACGCTCCATCGGAATGACGGTTTCTGGGTTAGATAGGCGTTATTGGCTTTGTTGGTTCGCATGAATGATGAACGGCAGTTGCATTGCGGCAAAGTGTTTAGAGCGCAGTATTGAGCCCGACATTGAGGACAACGGCTCAGGAACTCGGCAAGATGCACGACGAAATGTGTTGCGACTAGGAAGACACTTGGGAAATCACGCCTTCTCAAGCCACGACAATTGATGAAAATACCAAGACGTTCCTGTGTTATTCTGCGCTCTCAGGCCAGAAAAGAAGACACAGAATTCTGTTCCAGAAGGTCCTGGACCAAGGGGTTCGGAAACCGGCGCCTTAATGTTATGGCGTAAAAGGTTTCCTTGATGCGCGGATGGTCGGTGGCCTCCTTGAGGCGACCTGAATTGAGCTCATCCGTCACCACGATTGGTGCGACCAGAGCAAGCCCGATATCCTCGCGCGCTAACAGGCGCATCATCGCCATGTCATCTACTTCTGCAGCGATCTGAGGCCGGACGGACAGGCGGCTGGCCATTGCATCGAATGCAGTGCGCACGCTGCTGTCGGTTGTCGGCAAAATGAAGGGCTGATTGCTCAGTAGCTCTTTGATCGGGCGGTCCTGTTTCAGTCGCTCCGGGGTTCCGACGATGCTGACAGCTTGTTCTCCGATATGGTGTGTTTCATAGGGTGTCAGACTGTCGTCCGGCGGTGGGCGGTTCATCAGGACCATGTCCAGGTTCAACGTTTCCAACCCCTCGAGCAATTCGGTCGGGCTGCCAGAGCGCAGGATAACTTCGACGTCGATGCGCGAGAGAATGGGCCTGAGAAACCCGACCTGAAAATTGCGCGACAAGGTTGCAAGCGCACCGACACGCAGGGCTTTCCGGTCCTGCACGGTGCTACTCAACGTTGCGACAAGTTCCTGCCCAGTCGAGAAAATTGCATCTGCATGATCCAGTGCGATACGGCCAGCCTCGGTCAGATGTAACTGCCGTCCGCGACGCTCGAACAGCGCATGGTCAAGGCGTTCTTCCAGTTGCTTGATTTGAACCGAAAGCGCTGACTGCGACAGGTTTAACCGCTGCGCAGTTCGGGTCAGATTCCCGTCATGGGCGACAGCCCAAAAATACCGGAGATGATGATAATTCAATGGCATTACGTTCTAAAATATCGAACGATATTAAAATAACAATGAATTTTTATTGTTAGAATAGCTGCCCTAGTCAGTCTCAACGGCTTCTGGCCTCGAGAACTGAAGGAACGCGATCATGATTTATCTTTTTTTGCCCCTGCTCAGCCCTCTGGTGCTGATTGCGGCTGCAATTCACGCAGCACAACATCCGGGGAAGCGGCCCGGGACGGTGCCGATACTAACAGAGGTGGCCGCATTTGTGGCCTTTGCAATTGCGACTCTGACTGCTGCGTTGCTGGTTGTAAAAGGTCCCGGCACATCTGCTCTGATCGGGTTCATGGGGTTCGGTTTGTCCATACGCCTTGACGCGGTGAGTTCGATCATGCTCGTGCTTGTCAGCTTTATTGGCTGGATCGTGCTGCGCTATTCCAAGACATATATGGACGGGGAACAGCATCAGGGCGCGTTCACAAGCTGGATGGCAGCGACCTTGGCCGCAGTTCTGCTTTTGGTCATGTCGGGCAATCTCTTTCAGCTTTTTGCAGCGTGGATGGCAATCAGCCTGCTACTGAAACGGCTGCTGTTGTTTTATCCCGAACGCAAGACAGCGCGACGTGCAGCACGTAAGAAAGCCGTTGTTGCACGTCTAAGCGAAGGCACATTGGTAGCGGCTTTCATTCTCTTGATTGCCGCGACCGGGACAAGCGATATCGAAACCATCCTTGCGATGGTTGAGGCGAATTGGATGTCAATGACCGCGGCGCTTTTGATTGCCATCGCGGCCGTCTTGGCATCTGCGCAATTCCCGCTACACGGTTGGCTGACCGAGGTGATGGAGGCTCCGACGCCAGTCTCCGCACTTCTACACGCAGGTGTTATCAACGCTGGTGGGTTCCTGCTGATCCGGTTTGCAGATGTCATGCTACTTGCCCCGGGGGTGATGGCGCTACTTGTTATGCTGGGCGGGTTTACCGCGCTGTTTGGCGGATTGGTTATGCTGACCCAGTCGGCGGTCAAAACTTCGCTCGCGTGGTCGACCATTGCGCAGATGGGTTTCATGGTCTTGCAATGCGGCCTTGCGCTGTTCCCGCTGGCTCTGCTGCATATCGTGGCGCATTCGCTCTACAAGGCGCATGCCTTCCTGAGTTCCGGTGAGGCTGTGCGCAACGTCGCTGCGATCCGTCGCCCGGGACCGACTGCAGTGCCAAGTGCACGGAACGTTTTGCAGGCGTTCATCTTTGCAATCGTGATCTATGGCCTTGTCGGTACGATCATCGGATTTGACGGCAAGTCGATCCAGATCATCGCCCTTGGTGTAATCCTGATCTTTGGTGTCGCCTACTTGCTGGCGCAAGGATTTGCAGACTCGGCCCCGCGCGAACTGATGCAACGCACCGCCGTTTTCGCCCTTGTCACCTCAGTCAGTTACTTCCTGCTGCAAGCCATCGTACAGCACCTGACAGCTGGTACATTGCCGCAGCCCCCCTACCCCGGCCCGCTGGAATGGGCGCTTATCATACTGGCGCTTGTAAGTTTTGGCGGCGTCGCCGTTGCCCAAGCCACCTTCCCGTTATGGGCCATGCATCCAACTGCTGCCGGCCTTCGCGTCCACCTAACCAACGGCCTTTATGCCAATGCGGTTTTCGACAAGCTTCTGGACAGTTGGTCCAGGCGGTCAGTAGCCTGAAAGGAACAGAGTCCATGTTTGCAAAACTCGAAGTTTACCCCGCCGCGCTGCTGGAACTTGTGACCGAAGCCAACGATGCCGCAAAAGCAATCCCACCGCTTTTCCCACTGTCGGCAAATGTAGCGGTGAATCCCTTCTTGGGTCAGACAGGCGAACCACTGGCCGTCGCTGCCGCGCGCCTGGCACGGACGGGTGGCGCCCGCATAATGCCTCAACGGTCACATTGGGCTGCGCTGCTGAAGGCTGGTGACATCACCAAGACGGATCTGAGTGATGCCGTCACTGCGGTCGAGGATCAATTCAATGCACCCAAATTGCAGGACATTTGGGAAGCTCTGGAGGTCGAGACAGATGACGCCCAAGCCTTGCCGACAGTTGCTGAGCTGGCAGCGGAAGTCTCGGGTTTCGATTGGCCGGGTTTGATTGACGACCGCATCGGCGCATGGGCGGCCAGTCATTTTGATCAGGGCCAAGCGTACTGGCCGCAGTCCAACACGCGGGGTACCTTTCATTCATGGCGTGAATTTGCATCGCGGGATCTGACGCCCGAGATCCATGGGTTGTCCGGTTTCTGCGCTTTCGTGACCGATACAAATCGCTCGCACTGGCGCGCCATCGGCCGGGCTTCGGAACGGCTTAGCGTTGATATGGGTGCCGCGAAGACCGCTTTTCACCGCTGGCTGATGACGCTCGGCGGATGGGCTCAGTACGGGCGTTATTTCCTGTGGCAAGCTGAACTTGAAGGTGCGAGTGACAGCACGGTGACCGAGCTGCTGGCTGTACGTATGGTCTTCGACGAGGCGTTATTTAATTTCTACGAAGAACAGATTGCCGGGCGTTGGGCTGAAGTTATTGCAGCACACCGAACCCTGGTCACGCCGTCGAAAGAACTTGTGATCGACACTGTGCTGCAGGATGCATCCGAGCGGGCACAGCAGCGCCTGCTTGCAAAAACTCTGCTTGGTGGGAAACCACGTAATGCACAGGGCCGCCCCGAGGTGCAGGCGGCCTTTTGCATCGATGTCCGCTCAGAGGTTTTTCGTCGGGCCTTTGAAGCGCAGGATGCCAAGATAAAAACGATTGGGTTCGCTGGGTTCTTCGGCCTTGCTAGCGCACACAAAGCGGCAGGTTCTGATGTGACCGAACTACGCGGTCCGGTTCTTTTACAAGCTGGCATGTCATCCTGCGCGGCGGAGTCAGAGAAAGCTGATCTAAGCCGTCGCTATACCGCTCGGGCCAAACGCGCCTGGGGACGGTTCAAATTGGCCGCCGTCTCGTCATTTGCCTTCGTCGAAGCAACCGGCCCCCTCTATGCCGGAAAACTGATACGAGACTCGCTAGGTTTGGGGAGTAAAGCGAAAGCTGACCCGGCACCACAGCTGGACCCATCCATCGACTTGAAAACTCGGGTTGAACTGGCGAAATCCGTGTTGTCGGCGATGTCGCTTACAAAGGGCTTCGCACCGATTGTGATGCTGGCCGGTCATGGCGCCGACGTTACCAACAACCCGCATCAAAGTGCGTTACAGTGCGGTGCATGCGGTGGCTATGCCGGGGATGTGAATGCCCGTCTTCTGGCGGCACTATTGAACGAGCCTGACGTGAAGCTTGGTCTGCGTGACCATGGCGTCGACATCCCTTCTGACACCGTCTTTCTGCCGGCGCTACATAACACAACCACAGATGAGGTTTTGGTGTACGAACTGGACCTGCCTGCTGGAGTACCGACCGACAAACTCGCGCTTTTGAAAACATGGCTGGATGCAGCGGGAAACCTCGCCCGTGCAGAGCGGATGCACCGTCTGCCCCGTGCTGATGGCGCCGACAGAATTCTAAAGCGGGCACGAGACTGGGCCGAGACTCGTCCGGAATGGGGCCTTGCAGGATGCCGTGCCTTTGTCGCAGCTCCGCGGAACCGCACGGATGGAGTGGATCTGTCCGGCAAAGCGTTCCTGCACAACTACGATTGGCGAAGGGATGATGAATTCAATGTGCTGGAGTTGATAATGACCGCACCGGTTGTCGTCGCCAGCTGGATCAGCTTGCAGTATTATGGCTCGACCGTTGCCCCGAACCTGTTCGGAGGTGGTAACAAACTGCTGCACAACGTAGTTGGCGGTATCGGAGTTCTAGAGGGCAACACAGGCTCTCCGCGTCCTGGGTTACCTTGGCAGTCCGTCCACGATGGCGCTGCATACCAACACGATCCGCTGCGCCTGTCTGTCATAATCGAAGCCCCGCGAGAGGCGATGTCAGACATTCTGGCTCGTCATCCCGGCGTGCGTGAACTGTTCGACAATGGCTGGCTTCACCTGATTGCTATGGATGAGGAGGGCAAGTTGACCTGGCGCTATCGCGGTGACCTGAAGTGGACAAAATTTAATGAGCATGTCGACGAGGCACAGGCAATAGCCGCCGAGTAGCGGGGCTTCGCGCTTCTATAGTAACCAGCACTTGAACGCTGGGATCCCATGATGCCTCTAATGGTATGCGGCCCGGCGGATTATTCAGACACCGCCGGGCCAGAAGTTACAGGCAATCGGCCAATGTCTGGGCCATATTGCGGATGACCTGTGGGTAGAGTGATGCTCCGGGTTCGAGGTCAGAACCAAGCGGGTCAATGACACCGGTATTGGCTTCGGTTCCTTCCAGAACGGTTGAAACAATTCCGGGGTTGAACTGCGGTTCGGCCAAAACGCAGTCGATACCTTCATCCCTAAGACGGGTCTGAATCTCTGCGATACGGGCCGGGCTTGGGTCCGAAGCGTCGGCGATTGAGATTGCACCCGCGGCCGGGAAGTCAAACGCATCTTCAAAATACTGATAAGCGTCGTGGAAAACGATAAAGTTGCTACCACGAACCGGTTCAAGTGTTGCGGTGATCTCGGCAGACAGAGCCGCCATTTCCTCCCGCGCAGCTGCGGCGTTGGCAAAGTAGGTACCGGCGTTGTCAGGATCTGTCGACGACAGTTGTGATGCAATCACGTTCAACCAGATTTCAGCGTTTGCAGGGGACAGCCAAGCGTGCGGGTCATTTTCGCCGTGTGCATGACCATCATGATCATCGCCATCATGTTCCGCGTGATCTTCGTGCTCGTCGGCATGTTCATTTTCGTGCTCGTCATGCTCTTCGCCTTCAGCATGCTCATCACCATGATCGTCACGATCGTGGTCATCATGTTCCTCTTGTTCGGCGTGCTCGTCATGCCCATGGTCATCGTGGTCTTCGTGTGCCTCGAACAATGCGTTCTCGCGGAAATCGAGAAGTACGGTGCCGTCCGCCTCAAGCAGAGATGTAACAGTCGCGCCGTCGGCAAGTGTTTCCAACGCGCCTTCCATCCATGGGGTCAGGTCTTCACCAATCCAGAAAACGATATCAGCCTCTTGCAAGGCGGCAGCTTCCGAAGGTCGCAGATTGTATTCATGCGGAGAGGCACCAGGCTGCATGATCAGATCGGGCGCTCCGACACCTTCCATGACCCGGGCGACCAGCGAGTGCACCGGCGCAATATCTACTGCAACGTTGGGCACCTCTGCCATGGCCGTCCCGCCCATCAATGCGGTTGTGATCGATAGTGAAAGAAGCTTTCTGGACATCAGACCCTCTGTGTGATTTTATAACATTAAGAGCGGCATACATGATATGGAATAACATGACAAGTGAGACGCACCCTGTTTCGACCGAAGATACGGCTCCGGTCGGGTTCCAGGAACATGACCACAAAAATTGCGTTGAGACCGCACTGACCACAGCGGAAACTCGATGCAAGGAAGAAGGGCTGCGCCTGACCCCGGTTCGGCGCAAAGTTCTTGAGATGCTGTTGCAGGAACACCGCGCGCTTGGAGCTTATGCAATTCTGGATCGCCTGCGCGATGAAGGCTTTGGATCGCAACCGCCCGTGGCGTATCGCGCGCTCGATTTTCTTGTCCAGAACGGGTTCGTTCACAAGGTTGAACGTTTGAACGCATTTGTCGCCTGCTCTCATCCAGGCGCGACGCATTCGCCTGCTTTCATGATCTGCAGAAAATGCGATGCCGTCGCCGAAGCACAATCTGCGCCCGCGAAGGGAGCATTGGGCGCTGCAGCACGCGCGGCGGGTTTCGAGATCGAACGCACAGTTGTAGAAGCTGAGGGAATCTGCCCCGACTGCACCCAAAAGGCGTAGAAATGAGCCTGATCACAGTTGAAAACCTCAGCGTGCGCTATGGCGCGAACACCGTGCTTCGTCACGTGGATATGGTAATCGAACCCGGAGAGATCGTAACGATCGTCGGTCCGAATGGCTCGGGTAAAACCAGTCTGCTGCGCGCTGTCATCGGTGCCACCGAACCCTCGGTGGGTAAGGTTTCGCGGAAACCTGGGTTGAAAATCGGGTATGTGCCGCAAAAACTTCATATCGATCCAACGCTGCCAATCTCGGTCGAGAGATTTATGCGTCTGACAACTCACGTCTCTCGCAAACAGTGCCAAGAGGCGCTCAATTCCGCAGGCGTCCCTGATCTTTTAAAGCGCCAGATGTCGCAATTGTCCGGTGGACAGTTTCAGCGTGTATTGCTAGGCCGCGCCTTGATTAACCGACCTGATGTGTTGCTGCTGGACGAGGCGACGCAGGGGCTCGACCAGCCCGGATCAGCGGCGTTTTACCGTCAGATCGAAGAGGTGAGGCGTGATACGGGTTGTGCCATTTTGATGGTCAGTCACGAACTGCATGTTGTCATGAGTGCTTCGGACCGGGTGATTTGCCTCAATGGTCATGTCTGTTGTGAAGGCTCCCCTGCTGTTGTGGCCTCGGCCCCAGAATATCGGGCGCTGTTCGGATCTGGAACCGGGGGTGCACTGGCCCTCTATCGTCATGATCATGACCATGATCACGACCACTGCGAACACTCTCAGGAAGCAGCAGAATAATGTTCGATGACTTTATGACCCGCGCGACGCTGGCTGGTATCGGCGTCGCATTCGCTGCCGCACCGCTTGGATGTTTTGTCGTATGGCGCCGGATGGCGTATTTTGGTGATGCTACAGCACACGCTGCGATCCTTGGTGTCGCATTGTCGCTTACATTCCAGATGTCGATCTTTGCGGGTGCGCTGGCGGCGGCACTTGTCATGGCGCTGGCGGTAACGCTTTTGGCTGGCCGTGGTTATGCGATCGACACACTGCTGGGGGTCCTTGCGCATTCCTCGCTTGCGTTCGGGCTCGTAGCGGTCTCCTTCCTGTCTGGTGTGCGCATCGATCTTATGGCGTATCTCTTTGGCGACATTCTTGCAGTGTCACGCTCGGATCTGGTTGTGATCTGGGGCGGTGCAGCGCTTGTTGTCGCCCTTATCACCTGGCGCTGGTCTCAACTTCTTACGGCAACGTTAAATGAAGAGCTCGCATACGCCAGTGGCTTTGATCCAAAGCGTGAGCGATTGATCCTGACGTTGTCTCTCGCCGTCACCGTGGCGGTTGCGATCAAGGTCGTCGGCGTTTTGCTTATTGCAGCGTTGCTGATCATTCCGGCGGCGGCGGCACGCAGCCTGGCACGCTCACCCGAGGCAATGGCCTTGATTGCTGCGGCAATCGGCGCATTTTCCGCCGTTGCCGGATTAAGGGCCGCATACGTCTTTGATACACCGGCGGGTCCTTCGATAGTCTGTGTCGCGGCCCTGTTGTTTGCAGGCTTCAACCTTTTTGGGTGGCGGGGATGGCGCAACACTTAGGTCATGCCAAATCACTGGCGTTTGCAACCGAGTTGAGAGCTTGCTTACCAGCAAGCTGCAAACTGCTATTGCCCTCAACTGAGAAATAGTGGGGCGAATGCCTGCGCCCTCTACATAAATCGCACCAGACTGCATGCCACTCTCAATTGACAGGCACCGCAGGCGATATTTCGCCGTCAACGTCATCGACAATTTCTGGTGTCAGATCAGTTAGTTTGATCGCGCCCTTTGTCCGTTGTCTCCTAAGGAGCTCAGAAAACTCGATTCTGGTGAATTTGAAGGCAAATTCGTGTATACTAGGGTTGAGTAAGGTGTGCCTGATGACACCCAGACTTGCGTCTGCAAGCCACTGTTGGTGGCGCATGTTTCAGATCTGATTTGATCGTCTGACCGCTTTTCCGCGGCACTGGCTGTTGTATGGAACAGCGGCTAATTTATTGATTTTGAATTCAATTTATTTAAACTGCAGGAGAATAATCATGTCGAATATGGTGATTTGCGCTGAAAAACGCGCTGACCGTCGCCTGTTGAAATCCAGACTCAAACAGCTTGGGATTAGAGTTGTCCATGATAGCGGCAGCCGCTTCATGATCGTTGGTGTTCCTGATGACGAAAAAGGTCTGAAAGATCGCCTGCCACCGGGAACCGAATTGCTCTCTCCCGACAAGGTCTCCCCGGAAGTTGCTGGCGAAGACGATGGGCAAGAACTGCTTTTCCTCAAGGCGCTGCAGTTGCGGCAATCAAAAAAATACCGCGAAATGAAGGCCAGTCAAACGCCGGGTGAATCTCCGGAAGAACAGGAGATCTATTCCGCTCCTTGCATGGAGGAGGATTGAGCCATGGCAAACGAGCGTCTGATCAACACCGTTTCGGTTGGCATCGTCTATGTCGGAAACACCGATGAATATCGCATCACCGATGAGGAGCGCGTTCATATCGCGGCAGAGGTGCAGGAAGGTCTTGAAGATCTGGCATCCAATGAGCCGGCTGCCAATATCGAATGGATTTACGGCCATCTCAACGTCAATATCTCTGGCTATGTACCGTGGGAGGGTGCCCGTTGGCCGGGCTGGCCCGAAACCTGGTATCGTGGCCCCGACGCCCTGCTGTGGTCCGATCCGAATGACAAGATTTATTGCTTCAAGGGCAGCCAGTACATTCGCATCGACCCAGCAAATGGCTGGCAAGTGGACTCGGGTTATCCCAAACCGATCGCAGGCAACTGGCCAGGCTGGCCCGCCAATTTCACCTCAGGTATCAGCGCCGCGCTGTGGAGTGATCCCAACGACAAAATCTATGTATTCAAAGGCGATGAGTATATCCGCATCGATCCCTCAAATGGCTGGCAAGTAGACTCGGGTTATCCCAAGCCGATTGCCGGGAACTGGCCCGGACTCGATGCAGAGTTTGCCGCAGGGTTTGACTCGTGTCTTTATGCGAAAGCGAATGACAAGGTTTATTTCTTCAAGAAATATCCGGGCGAGCCACCAAAGTATGTGCGCATTGATCCCGCGAATGGTTGGAACATGGATGCCGGTTATCCCAAACCGGTCGCCGGAAACTGGCCGGGTCTTGATGAGGTCTTTACCGGTTCGGGCAAAGGACCAGCCGCAGCGCTGTGGGGTGAGCCCAATGGAAAGATCTATCTTTTCACGGACGACAACACAGGCTGGGCCAGGATCGTCGGACGGTATGTGCGGATTGACCCTTCAAACGGCTGGCAAGTCGATGATGGATATCCCAAGCCAATCGGATTGAGCGCAGGCGAAGCCGAAGCGCTGTGGCGCGATCCGGCCTTAACCCAGCTCGGCTTCGATCCGGGTGGGGACGGTATCAACCAGATATCAGACTTCTTCCAGAATGGTGCCGGAGCTCAATATGGCTATGTTGCATTCTTCACGAAGTTCCCAGCCGTTTGGGCCGCATATGCCGGCGGCAAACGCGTGATGATGCGAAAGGGGGGAACCCCGGGCGCGATATCGTTCCTTGACTGGACGTCGATTGACCGCGTTTTTGCACATGAGACGGGACACATATTCGGTGCGCCAGATGAATACGGATCGTCAGGTTGTAATTGCACCTCGATACACGGGCGCTTTATCAAAGACGTCAATGGCAACTGCGCCAATTGTGCAGATCCATTGGTGTCTTGTGTCATGCGTTCGGGTGCCCCTAGCCAGGCTTGCGATTTTACACATGCCCATCTTGGCTGGCGTGCATTCCTGACGGGGCTAGGTGCTGGTTTCTACAGCTTCCCCAACGACAAGATCTACATGTTCTCAAAGGGTTACTATGCGCGCTATACTGGCTTCGATCTGGACACGGACTATCCGAAGCAGATGGACGGGAACTGCGTGGGCAACTGGCCGGGCGTTCCCGAGTCTTTCTATGACCTCGACGCTGCGACCTACACGCGCAAAAACCACAGGGTCTATTTCTTCAAGGATGATCAGTATATCCGGATCAATCCTTCAAACGGCTGGCGCGTGGACGCGGACTATCCCAAGCCCATAGCAGGCAACTGGCCCGGAGTTGACGGGACATTTGCAAACAGCGTTGACGCCGTTCTGGAGAGTGTGCCCAACGACAAAGTTTATTTCTTTAAGGGCAACCAATACCTGCGGATTGATCCGAACAACGGATGGCAAGTCGATGACGGTTATCCAAAACCCATTGCGGGCAACTGGCCGGGCTGGCCCTCTCATTTCAACCAGGGTATCGAAGCCATCCTTTGGAGCGAAACGAACCAACGGATCTATGCGTTCCGGGGCACCCAGTACATTCGCATCAATCCCTCTGCGGGGTGGAATGTGGATCCCGGATATCCCCGCTGGATCAACAAGAACTGGATGCCGTTCCCCGAGAAGCATGAGATTGGCTTGGGTATTGGTGTCGTCGGTTGAGGTCCACACCCGTTTCGTGGTGAATCTTAACGAGGTCTGGGTTGTCTGTTGATTGCCCAGATCGTTTGTTCTGGCAAATGTGGCCGCGAACATCGGTTGAAAAACGCATACACAACCGCACCGATACTTTCGATCACCGAGAAAGTGTCTAGGTGGCTTTGATCGAGGCTCGGCTGCCGTCGGCAGGCCATAATAAGTTGATGGCATCACCTTAGGGCAGTTGACGTCTGAGATACGGCCATCCGAGTGTCAAGAGCACCTAAGAGGTTGGAAGCCAATCTGACTTCGTTGTCGCCTCTAGCCCTCGCGCGCGCCCAGACCGTCGGTTGAGAGGTCGTCCAGCTTGGGCATCAACCGCAGCAGCTCGCGCGCGTAATCGGTTTGCGGGCTGGCGAACAAGTCGCTGGTTTCCTGAATCTCGACCATCTGGCCCTGCTTCATCACGGCCACCCGGTCGCACATCTGGCGCACCACTGGCAGGTCGTGGCTGATAAACAGCATCGTCAGACCGAGATGCTCCTGCAGATCCTTCAAGATATTCAGAATCTGTGCCTGGATCGAGACATCCAGCGCGCTGGTCGGCTCATCGCAGATCAGGAAACGGGGCTGTGTGGCCAGCGCGCGGGCGATCGAGATACGTTGGCGTTGCCCCCCCGAAAACTCATGCGGGTATTTCTGACCGGCCTCGTGCCCAAGCCCCACCTGATCCAGCAGCTCATCCACGCGTCGTTTGATGTCCGCGCCGTCCATCAGCCGGTGATGGCGGATCGGCTCGGCCACGATCTCATCCACCCGCATCCGAGGGTTGAGAGAGGAATACGGATCCTGAAAGATCATCTGGATATTCTTGCGGTATTCGTCCTGAACCGCACGATTACTCAGGTCGCTGACCCGCTGGCCCTGAAAGTCGATAGTGCCGCCATCTACCGGATAAAGCCCCGCGATCATCCGCGCGACGGTGGACTTGCCCGAACCGGACTCGCCGACCACGCCGAACACCTCTCCGGCCTGAATATCAAAGCTGACATTATCTACGGCTGTAAAATAGGTCCGATCCCACGGCAGCAACCCGCGCTGTTGAAGGAACTTCTTGGTCAGGTTGCGGATCTCAAAAACCGGCTTGCTGGTGTCGTTGTCCACCTTGGGCCAGTGACGCGCCATATCCTCGATGGCAAAGCGCGTCTCACGACCACCATAGCTGATTTGGGGGAAACGGTGCAGCTTCAATGTCGGGCGCGGCACGGCGGCAATCAGGGACTTGGTGTATTCGTGCTGTGGCTGCCCCATCACCTGCGCGGTCGTACCGCTTTCGACCACCTTGCCCGCATACATCACGGTTACCCGGTCGGTCGTATCAGCGATCACGCCCATATCATGGGTGATCAGGATGACCCCAACCTGACGTTCTTGCGCCAGTTCCTTGATCAGGTCCAGAATCTGCGCCTGGACCGAGACATCCAGCGCAGTCGTGGGCTCATCCGCGATAATCACATCCGGTTCAGTGCACAAGGCAAGCGCAATCACCACGCGCTGCCGCATCCCGCCCGAGAACTGGTGCGGGTATTGGTCCAACCGGGTATCCGGATCGGGAATGCCCACGCGGTCAATCAGGTCGCGCGCGCGTTTGGTTGCTTCAGCCTCGGACCCGCCCAGATGCGCTTGAATGGTTTCAACCAGTTGCTCGCGCACCGTAAACAGCGGGTTCAACGAGGTCAGCGGGTCCTGAAAGATCATTGAGATCTTCTTGCCACGCAGACTGCGCATCGCCTCGGCATCGATACCACTAATCTGGTCACCACCCAGCTTGATCTGCCCGCTTGCAATGCGTCCTGGGCGCTCCAGCAGGCCCATAACGGCGGCACCGATGGTGGATTTACCGGCCCCGGATTCGCCCACGAGCCCGTGGATTTCACCAGGTTCGACGGAAAGACTGGCGTGATCCACCGCCGTGAACAACTGGCGACGGGTCGGGAATTCAACGGTGAGGTCTTGGATGGTCAGAAGGCTCATGAAATCACCGCAGTTTGGGGTTCAACGCGTCGCGCAGCCAGTCACCCAGCAAGTTCACCGACAGGGCAAGGGCCAGCAGCGTGCAGGCCGGGAAGAACAGGATCCACCACTCACCCGAGAACAGGAACCCCTGCCCGATCCGGATGAGCGTACCCAGCGACGGCTGGGTCGGCGGTGCGCCAACACCCAGAAAGCTCAGCGTGGCTTCGGCGATAATGGCCAGTGCCAGCGAGATGGTGGCGATGACCAGAACCGGGCTGAGCACATTCGGCAGGATGTGGCGGAACATGATCGGGAACGATCCACGCCCGATCAGCCGCGCAGCTTGCACATATTCCTTGTTTTTCTCGACCAGAGCGGCACCACGGACGACTCGTGCGAACTGCACCCAATCCGACAGGGCAATCGCAATGATCAGGACGTAGATTGCCATTTCATCACGGTATTCCGGCGGAGTGATCCCCTTCGCGATTCCAAAGATCAGCATCGCCACCAGAATGGCCGGGAAAGTGAGCTGAACATCGGCGATCCGCATAATCAGTGTCTCGATCCAGCCGCCGAAATATGCCGCGATCAACCCCAGGATGACACCGATGATCAGCGCCAGCAACACGGCAGAGACGCCCACGAACAGCGAGATACGCAAGCCGTAGAGGATGGTCGAAAACACATCGCGCCCCTGATCATCGGTGCCCAACAGGAAGGTCTCTTGCGTGAACGCATTGGGCGTACCGGGCGGTGTGAATCCATTCATCAGGTTCAACGTTGCGGGGTCAAACGGATTATACGGCGCGATCAACGGGGCAAAGACTGCCGCCAGCACCAGAACGACCACGACCAGCGATGCAATTACAGCCACCGGAGAATGTCGAAACGACCAGGCAAAGTCGCTGTCCCAAAACTTCGCCATGCGCGATTTGGGAGCTGATTTCGAGGTTTCCATCGTGTCGGTCATGTGGCCCTCGCGTCGACACGCAAGCGCGGGTCAATGGCATAATAAAGAAGATCGACAATCAGGTTGATCGTCACGAACATCACCGAGATCAGCATCAGATATGCCGCCATGACCGGGATATCCACGAACTGGATCGCGTTGATGAACAACAGACCCACCCCGGGCCATTGGAACACCGTCTCGGTAATGATGGCGAAGGCGATGATCGACCCCAGTTGCAGACCCGTGATGGTGATCACCGGCACCAGAGTATTCTTCAGCGCATGGCGGAAATTGATCACCCGATCCGACAGTCCCCGAGCGCGGGCAAAGCGGACGTAATCAGCGCGCAGCACCTCCAGCATTTCGGAGCGGACCAGTCGCATAATCAGTGTCATCTGATAGAGGCCAAGCGTGATCGCGGGCAATATCAACGCCTTCAAACCGGACGCTGTCAGAAACCCGGTGGACCAACTGCCAATCATAACGGTCTCGCCCCTCCCGAAGCTGGGCAACAAATCAAGCTCGACCGAGAAGACATAGATCAGCAGGATACCTATGAGGAACGTAGGCAGCGAAACCCCGATCAAGGAAACCGTCATGATCACATTCGCAGCAATTCCTTGTCGTCGGATCGCCGTGAAGACACCGAGACCGATGCCAATCGTAATCGCGAGAAAGCCCGAGACAAAGGCAAGCTCCAGCGTCGCCGGAGCCCGTTCGACCAGAATTGTCGACACTGGACGCCCCTGTCGATAGGAGACGCCGAAATTACCTTGAACCGCGCCTTGCAGGAACTTGGCATATTGCACCACAAAGGGTTGATCCAACCCAAGCTCGGTCCTCAGACGGTCGATGTCAGCTTGCGTGCGCTCTTGACCAAGCATGTTGTCGATCGGGTCGCCGACAAAGCGAAACATCGAGAATGCAACCAGCCCCACGACCAAAAGCACGATCACGGACTGGAACATCCTGCGGACGATATATGCGAACATTCGTTTCCCTCGTTGATCGGTCTCTCTAGGCCGCCTTTGACCAGATGGTCAAGAGAGCGCTATCAGCCCGACGCGACGTTGCCGCTGATCAGTTCACCGTCACCCATCTGAGCAGGAAGAAGTTATCCGGGCGCTGCGTGACCTCGACATTGCTGCGCGTTCCCCAGACCAGCGGCTGAACATACATAGGCACGTAGACCTGTTTGTCCTGATAGATCTGCGTGACCTCATCCAGCATGGCCTGACGTTTGGCCTGATCCAACTCGGACTGGATCATCGGCAGCAATTCATCGACACGTGCATTCGAGAAACCACCAAAATTCCAGCTGCCCAGCTTTTTCTCTTCGTTCGGGGTTGCGACAAGGAACCGGACCGGATGCTCGGCGTCAAAAGTGCCCGGACTCCACCCCAGCAGGTACATATCGTAGTTGTCCTCGCGCAGTTCCGGCCAGTAGTTGCGCACCGGCATAGCGTCGAGTTCCGCTGTGATCCCGATTTGGGCCAGCATGCCAACAACAGCCTGACAGACAGCCTCATCATTCAGATAACGGTCATTGGGGCATTTCAGTCCGAACGAAAACCCGTCGGCGTAACCTGCATCGGCCAACAGTTCTTTGGCGGCTTCGACATCAAACGCGGGACGATCCGCGTTGGCCTCGGAATATCCGCTCATGGCGGGGCTAACGAGCTGCGAGGCGGGCTCGGCATTGCCGCGCATAATGGTGGCCAGAATCGCATGAACATTCACCGCCTGAGCCACTGCCTGGCGCACGCGCGCATCACGGAACGGGTTCGGCTTGCCCGCATCATCGGTGTATTTCAGAGCTTCGGCCTCATGATCAAAGCCCAGCATGATCACGCGCGCTTCGATACCCTGAATGACATCGACCTCAGCATTCTGCTGCAGTCGGGCCACGTCCTGAATCGGCACCGGATTGATCATATCGACATCGCCTGAAAGCAATGCAGCAACGGCGGTGGCGGGATTCTGGATCGGGTTGAACTCGGCGCGGGTAATGTTGTGTTCGACCTCACCCCACCAGCCATCAAACGGTTCCAGCACCGTCTTCAGCCCCGGCTCCCGCTCGGTCACCTTGAACGCACCTGTGCCATTGGCGTTGATCGTTGCGTAATTGCCGGTCTCTTTGTCGGGCACAACCGCATCGTTGGCTTCGGTCCAGCCCTGATCCACGATCATCCAATTTGCAATCGACGACGGAAACAGCGGGTTGGGTGCAGTGGTCATGATATCGACAGTGTAGTCATCAACCACGATCACGTCGCTGACGGGCGCAAACCAACTGCGCGTGTCTGCAGCCTCGCCCGAGGCGCGCTCATAGCTAAACAATACATCCTGCGCGTCAAAGCTGCTGCCGTCATGAAAGGTCACACCTTCGCGCAGTTTGAAACGCCAGCCTTCACCGTCGCCAATCGCTTCCCAACTGACGGCCAATGCGGGCTCAACGCTCATATCCTTGCCGCGACGGACGAGCCCTTCGTAGACATTGTTCAGAAACCCGAGCACCGGGGCCGAGTTGACCGCGTGCGGGTCCATGGTCTGAGGATCAGTGGTCGAGGCCCATTTGAACTCGGCTGCTTGCACGGTACCGGCCAGCAACATAGTCAGGCCGATGGCGCTGTTCCTGAGGATCATGACGATTACTCCCTGTTTATGGATCAGAGCTTCGTGGTTTTTGGCTGGTGCGTAAAGGAATTCTCACATTGAGATCACGCGCCCGTTACCATCGGAGACATGGAAGCAGGGCGCGAAATCGCGCCCTGCCCTGCATCCTGAGAGATGCCTTAGTTCATTTCGAAGTATTTGATCTTCGGCGAGTCTTCCGGCTCAACGATGGTGCCGACACCGGACTTCATACCCCAGTTCAGCACCTGATGGTGGATCGGGATATAAAGTTGCTCGCCCTGAACAACCTGCCAGATGTCCGCAATCTGCTGATCACGTGCGGGCAGATCAGTTTCCGAGGCCAATGCTACGATCTTGGCGTCCAGATCCGGGTTGGAATAGCGCGTGCCGTTCCACGAGCCGTATTTCTCACCCTTTGAGTGTACCAGGAAGTTGAAGATGTATTCCGAGTCATAGGTCGGAACACCCCAGCCCAGCATATAGAAGTCGGTCTCGAGATTGTTGATCAGCGGGAAGTGCTGCGCCTTCGGTTTGGCATCCAGATTCACGGTGATCCCGATCTGGGCCAGCATACCGACCGCCGCCTGACAGATCGCCTCATCATTGATGTAGCGGTCATTCGGGCAGTTCAACGTCAGCGAGAAACCATCAGGATAGCCTGCTTCGGCCATAAGCGCCTTGGCGCCCTCGATGTCGGTCGATGACGACGCATCCATACCCGCATCCCAACCATTCACGAACGGGGGTGAAATCATGCCCGCCGGAGCAGACTGGCCACGCATCACAACCTGTTTGATCGCATCGCGGTTGATTGCCTTGGACATCGCCTGACGCACCCGGACATCTGCGAGCGGGTTCGCGCCGTCAACACTATCCGAGGACAGATCGGCATCACCCATGTTCATGCCGAAGAAGATCACCCGGTTCTGCGGCGCTGTGCGCACATCCAGACCGTCGGTTCCGGCCACACGCTCAAGATCCTGCACCGGTACGTCCTGAATGAAATCCACTTCGCCCGACAGCAGGGCGGCAACACGGGTCGCGGCGTTCTGGATTGGCGTATAGATGATTTCAGTCACCTGAAGCGGGAACTCGTCCTTACCCCAATAGTTCTCATTGGCGCTCAAAACGGTCTTCACGTCGGGTTCGCGGCTGACCAGCTTGTACGGGCCGGTTCCGTTTGCGTTCTTGGCCGCAAAGGTATCTTCACCGCCCTCATAATCCTGAACCTTCACAGCATTGTTCGCCTCGGCCCAATCCTTGTCCATCATGAACATGTTGGTCAGGTTGTTGGGCATGATCGGGTTCGGACCGTCAGTTTCGATCTCAACCGTGAACTTGTCCGGCGCGCGCACCTCTTTCACTGAGGCTAACAGTTCCTTGTAATCCGAATCCGGCGTCATCGCGCGATTCAGCGAGAAGACAACGTCCTCACTGTCAAATCCGGCACCATCGTGAAAGGTGACGCCTTCGCGTAGTTTGAACACCCAGACATTCGGGTTTTCTTCGGATGGTGCCCATTCAGTCGCTAACGACGGAACCAGCGCACCGGAGTGATCGCGCATCACCAGCGTTTCCATGATCTGGTGCGCCATGGCCGAGGTCGGGCCTTCATTCTGGGCGTGCGGGTCCAGCGTCAATGCGTCACCGGCACGGGCCCATCGCAGAGTCTCGGCCGAAGCACCGGCTGCAATCATCGCCGTGGCACTTGCGGCAAGCATAAGTGTTTTGAATGACATACGTCGTCTCCCCTGTGTTGTTTTGACCGCATTTGACTGCGGCTGACCGGATTTTCCGGTACTCATGCCAACGCATCATCCAGATCATTTTTCGAGTTGCAACACCCGATTGTGATCAAAGAGGCCTGCCATAGCCACGCGCCAGACGCCAGAAAGGCGGGATACCGTCATGGGGATAATAGCAGGCCGGGGCTTCTTCAGACTGAAGGATCCCCTGCCCGGTCCGATGCCGTAACGTTGCGTCAATGGGGACCAGGCGCGCGAACTCGAAGGGTTCGATCTGCTCGTGCTTCCAGCCTTCGACGGATTGTTTGAGCAGCTGACGCATGGCGACAACCAACCTCTCTGCCGCATCGCTGCTCCAGGGTTGCAACCCGGTCCCTTCCAGCAGATTAAATAGGTTGATCCAGCTTTGCAGGTTGTACGCGCAATAATGCTGGGTCAGCGTACGGGTCATTTCATGAGGCTGTTCACCGTCATCGGTAATACTGCCGAGAATCCGCGCCTGTGCTCGCAGGTTAATCCGCTGCAATGCGGTTTTATCCCCCAGGAAAGACGCCAGAGACGCCGCCTGCAGGTCATAACACGTACCGTGGTTGTTCTTCGCCCGACGCTCACCCTGCCCTTGATCGCTATCGGTTAACCACGCAAAGAACTCGGCGCACCAATCGCGCACCCCCGCGCTGACTTCTGAATCGCCCAGCATCCGCACCGCATCGAGGAAGAAGTAGAAATCCTTTGTTTCGATCAGGCCGTGCGCTAACCCCTTGTCGCCTTTGTGCCCTAACCGGACCTGCGCGTAGTCCAGATTCGGGTTCATTCTGGTCGCCGGATCGATAAACCAGGTTTCAACCAAACGCGTAACATGATCCGCATAGCGGTCTTCGCCAGTGAGCTTTGCAGTCAGCGCCAAAGCAATCGAGTCGTCAAAGAGTCTCTGCAACCGCGTCCGGTCAAACCGGTCACTCTCTTGCTCGTATAGTTGCGTGCCAGGCACTCGTTCCCCGTCCCGGAACACATAGGGCCGTCCGTCCTTTTTCTTTGGGTTGGGCCACCAGTAGGGCGATGGATGAAAATAGTCGTGAATGTCCCCGCTGGGGCCAGGTTCGGGTTTATCGGTGACCGAAAATGGACCACGGGTCAGAGCGTCCTCGGCTGCGTCCCGTAATGCGTTCAGATCGGCATCCGTCAACGCGTCGAGCCGGGCCTGATCGTAAAACACGGTTGCGCCGTCGATATGGGTCCCTTCCATGCGACGCGCTTCAAGCATGTCCAACGTGGCGCAGATCGCCTCATTCCTGGCGGTGCCGCGATTGATAAGGGTCTTAACCCCTTTTTGCTCCAACTTGGCCTGTCCGGAAAACAAACGCGCCACCCACCCGGCATATCCCACGCGATGGCCTTCCGCGCTGACCTTGCGAGGCGGAAGATCGAAGCTCTCCAGGGGCCAGTCCTGCCAGGGTCCGGGTATGCCCAGATGGACAAACAGTTCGACCTTGGGACGCCGCCCATAAGGGTGCTCTTCATCAAACCGAAGTGGCGCGTCACATCGAAAGGCCATTTGCGGCTCTTCGTTTGCCTCGGGTTTGGCAGAGTCCTGAAGCAGCTCCTCATTGTTCTGCATGCGTGCCATCGGCACACAGAAATACCGCTTATCTCGCTGAGAGATGATGTCTTCGCGCACAGCCCCCCAGGCGCTCTGAGTAAAGAAACAGTTCCCATCAAATGGCAGCGCCCACTTGGCGTGTTCCAAGCAGAACTCCAGCGCCTGATTGCGCGCGCCGTTGTTGTTCATCACGTAGTTATTGCGCGCCCGGTAAGCCTGCGTAATCATTTTGTTTCGGGTTTCACCATCCAGCCGTTCAAGCGTTCCGTCGGCGAAAACCATCGGGTCTTCGAAGGGCGCAAAATCATATCCGATTGTTTGCAGCGCTGTCGGATCGAAAGGAATGCGCAGATATTTCTGATTATGTGCCTCAAGCAGGACTATAAGCTCAGCCTCTGCTTCAGGATCGACGATCCGATTCAGTATCCAGAGCTTCGTGCAGTCCTTCAGCTCCGGCTCGTTTTCAAGAATGAAACTGACATTTTCCCGCGATTGACCGGCCTTGTGACGTGGCACAAGATCGTTTCCAATTACCCGGCACAGGGCGAAGGTGTCAGGTCGACTTTCAATCAGCCTTTCCTCTGCCTCATCAGATTGCACCGGTTCCACCGATGACAAATTGCCGGCAACATCCCCCATTTTTTTCGTGGATCGTCGAGGTGACTTTTTCTTACGGCGCCACACAAAGAAGAATATCGGCAGCAGTATCGGTGAAAGCAGGACAAGAACCGGCGAGAGCAGAATCAAAACACGATTGCGCAGCCGTTTGCGCCGCTCGCGCTCCTTCAAGGACAGAGGGGGTTTACCAGTTACATTGTTCTGACTTTTCGTCACGGGATAGACTGCCATTCTAAACGTTCTACCCGGCAGTGCGGCGCGATGCGTTACAGCGGGAATTCAATCCTCTCCCCATAACCTCTACCCGATCAAACAAGCAACAGCACGCAATCTGCAGAACCGCCAGCGTACTCCAGCTCAGGCTTATGCAACGAGCGAATGCAGCGAGGAAAATTTCAGATCAACATTAGATTGGTCAGCACATCTCATGTGCTGGTAAAGTCATCTGGCGATGACGCTCTAACAGATCAATGCCCAGTTGTTTCAAGAACCAAAGCAGGTCGATGAAGATCCAGTTTTCGGCCAGCTTCCCATCTTTACATCGGTAGAGATCAACAATCCGCATGTCGGCCTCGGTATCAGAAACACTCGTAAGCCCCAAAAAACCACCTCTGGGCCTCATGGTCAGACTGGGATAGCCAAAGAAGCCACAATAATTGCCCTCTCCGATGCGCGTGACATGACCGTTGTGCCGCACGAATTCGAGCCCATCTTCGAACGGTAGGACATGGCCCTTCATATACCCTCCATGGGTTTATGAAGCCCCGATACCCGCGGGCCCCCACCACAACATGTCATCGGCCCAATCCTTTTTCAGGTCTTCGATGGTTGTATGTACGCCGGATGAAATGAGCGTATCTAGCATGCGGTAGAGTATATCCAGGGACGCTTCACCTTGTTCCGGAGGACAAGGTCCGAACAAGAGGCCATCCTGCGTTTGAGGACCCGGAGTAATCGTATACACGCCTGTAGGCTGAGGGATGACCTTGCTGCCTGCCTGTATCATCATTCCGAACACATCGATGTGTAGAGATGATTCAGCGATCTTACCGTTTTCAATGCGGAAAAACTCATAATACCGCAGAAAGGCCATCTTGTGGGTTGGCTCCAACCCTAGCCAAGGCTGTTGAAACTGCCCCAATAGATGACCCATCGAGCACACCCAAAGTGTCTGATAATCATCGAGCCGGTTCCTGCCTGCGAAAAAGATGTTCTCGCGCCTTTGAACCGGAGCGAAGGCGGATTTGAACGGGACCCAAAACTCGGTCGCGAAGCTTTCGACGCCACCCATATCGTTGAAGGGATAGCTGCACTGGCAATTGAAGTTTGCACCGGTGTATTTGGTCATTGCGGCGGACACGTTCTGCGCATCGGCCGCATCAAGATCCCGATAGAAGTCTCGCACCAGTTGTTTTGCGCTTTGCAGTTCCATAGCGTCTGCCACCACGATTTGAAATCGTATGCGATACTATATGCATGATACTCGCCTAACAACTATGGAAACTAAATATTCTCCTAATTTAACTGTATTTATATGCATCTTGCCTTGATATTATCTAGCATACGTATGCGGTTTAACGATTCGAGGCTTGCAATGACTAAGGAAGCTGAAGCTGCTGGAAAGCCCGTTGCTGCACGCCAGATCAAAAGCGATAGCAACAGCCAGACAAGCACACATATCCGGTTTCGCCCGCTTGGCGATGCGCATATGCCATCAGATTTTTCAATCTCTCTCGAAAATTATCGACGTGGTGGCACACGGGAATTTCTGGACAAAGAACCCGATCACGTGACCACCCAATCCATGCGGGGTTTCGAGCCGCGTTTCAAAAACATCGTCGACTATATTGTCCGCATCACCCACCAGATCTGGGAGGAAAAGGACATTGGCTATATCTACGACACCTATAGCCATGACTGCCGCGTGTGGGATGATGTCGGACTACAATATGGTCGCGACAAGATTGTTGCAGATACGGTTCACACCAACAATGCCATCCCCGACGTTCGTCTAGTCGCGGACGAGGTCATCTGGGCCGGCAACGATGACGTCAGCTTTCACACGTCTCACCGGACTATGATCCTCGGAACCAATACTGGGTATTCACGGTTTGGCCCTCCGACCGATCGCCCGCTGCGCCTGCTATGTATCGCGAATTGTGTAGCCCGTGACAACGAGATCTATGACGAGCATGTCGCTTATGATACCGCCGCATTGATCCAGCAAATGGGCCTTGATGTCGGAGAAACCGCGCGCTGCATAGCCTCGCAACGCGCGCAGGGCCCATTTGCCCCAAACTATGCTGCAAGCGATACAAACCGCATGGACGGCCAAGGCTTTCCAAAGCGACCCGCGATCCCGGATGTCATCGACGGCAACGTACGTGAATTCACACACGCCGCATTCGAGAGCATCTGGAATCGCCGTGATTTCAGTGCAATGGACCGGGTCTATGCGCCAGACATCGTGCTCGAAGGTTCGACCAGTCGGGTCTACCGAGGCGTTGGCCAATTGCGCTCTCATATAATGTCGATGATTGCGATGTTCCCGAACATCCGGATCTCTGTCGATGACATCTATTGGATGGGCAACGCAGAAGACGGGTATTTGGTCTCGGTGCGCTGGGGCGGTGTTGGCGCCCATCGTGGCAATGGGCCATATGGCGAACCGACCGGGAAAGAAGCGCATATCTGGGGCATCACCCAGTGGCAGATCAAAGACAACAAAGTCCTGAAAGAATGGACTGTTTTCAATGAGTTTGGAATTCTGATGCAAATCTTGGGCGAATAGAGAAGCCCAAGAACAAACCTATGACAACGCACCCCTGAACGGGGTGCGTTTTAATTTGGCTATCCGCGCATATAAGGAAGGCGCGCAAGGACATCCAAACCCTGTTGCTTCCAGAAGTGCAGCAGGTCGATGAAGATCCAGTTCTCGGTCAGTTTGTCACCCGATCTGCGGTACATGTCTATGACGCGCATATCGGCTGGCTTGCCGGTGGCCGGCATACCCATGAAGCCGCCCGAAGGGGTCAATGTCAGGTTCGGCCAGCCGAAAAACCCGCCAAAACTTCCTTCGGCTATGCGCGCAACGTGGCCGTTGAAAATGCGATCCGTAAACCCTTCGCGAAAAGGACCCGCATGCTGTTTGGCGTAGCGCTCGATCGTATAAGTTGCACCGATGCCTGACGGACCCCACCAAATCATGTCGTCGTTCCAGCTGCGCGGCAATTCGGTCAGCAACCCCTCTTCCTCCCGACCCTTCCAATCGCGGATATCATTGATCATGAACTCGATGGCCTGCAGGGTTTTCTCGCCTTCGGCAGGGTCCTGCTCGTCAAACATCACTCCGTCATGAGTCATCGGGCCGGGCTGAACCAGCTGCGCTCCAGTCTGAGGCGGGAATGGGTTGAGGCCCGCCTGCATCATTAGATGCGGGATATCGAAGAACATCGCGGTATCGGTGATTTTGTCCCCTTCGACGCGAATGAACTCGGCATAGCGCAGCATGACAATCTTGTTTGTCGGCGGAATGTCCAGCCAAGGCTGATCGAAAAGCCCCATGAGATGACCCATGGAAGCGACCCAGATACCACCATCTTCAAGCCCGTTTTCGCCCGCCATGAACAAATCAAGCCGACGTTGCATACGCGTGACCGCCGTTTTCAACGGCACCCAAAAGGTCGCGGCAACGTCCTCCGGGTTGTGGATTTCATTGAACGGGTGATACCCACGCCAGAGCGCATCCGGCGCACAATAAGTCCTGACCGCTTCAACCGGATCCTGGTCAATTGCGGCATAGTAGTTGCGCACAAGCGCTTTGGCGGATTGCAGAGTAGTCATGTGTCACGCGTATCTTTCGCTCGTTCGAGAACACAAAAAAAGATCCGGCCAGATTGGCCGGATCTGCATCAGTCGAATTCAGCCTTTTACCGCACCGGCCGTGAGGCCACTGACGATCTGCCGCTGGAAGAACAGAACAAGGAAGAACAATGGGATCAGCGCGCTGACCGCTGCAGCGACAGCGAACATCACGTCCCCGGTTTCGCGCACCGTTCCAAGGAAACTCGCAATTTTTGGAACCATGGTCTGGTTTTCAGAACTCAACAGAACCGCGCCAATTGCAAAATCATTGTAAGCCAGCAGGAAGCTGAACAAACCCGTGGTAATCACACCCGGCCACATCACTGGGATGATGACATGCCGAAACGCCTGAAACCGCGTGCAACCATCCACCATGGCACTTTCGTCCATGTCCTTGGGGATGTTCAAAAAGAACGAATGCAGCATCCAGAGCGTAAACGGCTGGTTGATCGCCACCAGAACGATAACCGTTGTCCCCAGCTTACCCCAGACGTTCCACTCAAAGAACGGCAGCAGGTAGCCCGAAACTAGCGTGATATGAGGCATGGCCCGGAAAACCAGCGCCGCCATCAGCAGCCAAAACGCGTATCTGAAACCTGAGCGTGCAAGGGCATAGCCCCCCAAGGTGCCAAAGGTCAGCGAAATGATGACCGTGAAGAATACGACAATCGCCGTGTTGATCGAGTTGCGCCAGAACTCCTGCTCAACCCATGCGCCAAGATACCCGCCACCCGTAAACGCGCTGCCGGTTTCAGCCGTGGTCATCACACCGTAGACGGCGTTGGTCCAGTCAGCTTTGGAAAAGAAATCGGCCTGAACTTTAAACGACCCCCAAACAGTCCAAAGGAAAGGCCCAGCAGCAATGAGAATCCACAGAACCACGAAGCTGCTGGTGAACCAGATCAATCCTTTGGAACGTCTGTCAGCGACTGATGTTGACATGATCAGGCCCTCTTCCGGTTAAAGTCGCGCCATGTGCGGATCAGCACAGGGGTGAGTAGGATGGAAATACCGATGATTGTCAGCAAAGACGTTGCTCCGGCAGAGCCGAACAGCTGGACGTCGCCACCTCGCAGGTCATTGAAGATGATCCACGACAACGACGTTGCCTTGGCCGAAGCCGAGAACGCGACGATGGGTTCAAACACGCGGAAATTATCCATCAACTGCATCAGGGTGATAAACACCACCAACGGCGCCATATAAGGAATGACCACATATCGGATGGCCTGCCAACGCGAGGCGCCGTCAATCTTAGCCGCCTCAAGCGTTTCTTTCGGAACTGTCTGCAAACCAGCGTAGAAGACGATGAAGCTGAAGGGGGTCGAACTCCAGATCCCGTAGACGATCAGCATAATCCAAGTCAGCGGCGTTGAGGCCTTCAGGGACAGGTTCGGATCGTCGAATATCTTTTGCAAAGTTGCGCCGATAATCCCGTCCGCATCCACCATCCAAAACAGGATAAGTGCGCCAATCAGCGGCGTCACAATCATAGGCAGCAGCGAGACAAAAATGGTCGGCCCCTTCAATAAACGTGGCAGATTGTTCACGGCCAGCGCCACACCTAAACCCAGCACGATCACAAACGGGGTCACGACAGCGGTGTAGGTCAGGGTAAAGATCAGGGCTTTGTAGAAGGGCAAGTTCAGCAACTCGCCCATGAAGTCGCCGATTGTCTCGGTTTCACTCCAGGCTACGCTGACTTCTTCAAACGCCAGATGTTTCCGGTTTGTATAGGTTCCCAAACCGTTAAATCGGCCCAGAGGCGCCTCTGCCTGCAGCGCGGCTGTCGCCTCATTGTCGACCTGCAAAACCGTTTCGCATTTGAACGGTCCACAGTTTTCGACCTCGATCATGATTTGCTCGTGCTCAACGAACAGAGACTGCACCGCCACCGATACGATGGGCAAGGCAATGAAAAAGATCATCGCGGCCAATGATGGCAAGATGAACCAGAAGAAAGTGCGATGTTTCATAACCCGGCACCTATGTCAGCTTCGCGGCTTGGGGGAAGCCGAGGCGGGACGACCCGCCTCGGGCATGGCTCTTACAAATAGCCGGCCTCTTTGGCCGCCGCGATGTAGGCGGCTTCGATGTCTGCCAGAGTCTGCTCGGCGCTTTCATTGCCCTGCAGGAAGTCGGGCAGTTCTTCGTAGAACGCCTGATGCAGCAAGCCCATGTATGGCAGCATCGGGTAAGGATCGGCCCCGCCTGTAGCCGTCGCAGCAACGCCTACTGCAGCCGGGCCAGGCTTGTAGGAATCCATCAGCCAAACTGCGGCATCGTTGTTCTCCTCGACCATCGCGGGTGAGATACCATGCATCATCGCGATAAAGGTCGCTTCGGCATCTTCGTCAGAGATGTTTTTTGAGATCGTAAACCCATCCCACCAAAGCGTGGAGGACGGAGTATCACCGCCTGCAACGGTTGGTGCCCCAGCCAAAACAGTGTTTTCAGCAACACCTTCGGCAGCGCCCTCACCGCCCAGAAGCTCGCCGCCGCTGGATCCCCAAAGCTGGGCAATGGCGAGATCACCAGATTTCCAGATCGGAACAACAGTTGCGGTGTTGTATGTCAGGAAGTCGGGGTTCGACAGCGACACCAGCTCTTTCATCATGTTCAGGGTCGCGACGCCCGCTTCGTTGTTCACTGCTGGCTCTGCTGTGCCAGGCTTGAAGAATTCACCGCCGTGACCAAGATACATGTTCACGAACTCTTCACCCAGGTTCCAGTCGGACATGCTGAGGAAGGCAAACGGGTGCTCCATGATACCCGCATCCTTGATTGCCTTACCGGTTTCGACAACCTCCTCCCAAGTCGTGGGCACGGGTTTGCCGACTTGATCCAGAATATCCTGACGCACGAAGAGGTGCTGCGCGTTAGCCATGAAGGCAATCGCCATGATCTTACCGTCAATGGTGATCAACTGGTTCTTGCTGAGAGCCTGGCCATGTTTGGCAACCAAGTCATCCAGCGGGCGGATCAGGCCTTCGTTGAGAAGCGGAACAATTGACGAGTTCGCAACCACAACCGAGCTGTACTCGGCCGGATTGGCCGTCAGCGCCTGAACATGGAAGTTACGGAAATCCTTGTTGTGGTTTGCCCCGACAGTGACACCGCCCGCGCATTCTGCCGCCGTGGACGTGATCGCCTTGAGCGCCGGGAAGTCATTCGCCAAGACATTGACGTTGCCACTGGCGATTTCACACTCTGCATAGGCAGCCGTGGCCATCATGGCCGCGACTGCACCAGCAGCGAAGTTTCTAATCAGATTCATTGTTATAAACCCTCCGGTTGGTTCATGTGCAGGCGCCGACCTGCCAAGTCTTATTGTTTTGACTTCTATTCATCTGTTGTGCATTCGCATTCATCATTATGACAATTTATTCTCATATGACAAGTTAATCCTTTTGAGCGCAGCATAATCATGATTTACTTGAATTTATAACTGATATTGCCGTCAAAGTTTGCGATGAACGCATCGGCATAGAAAACTTACGCTTGCTATTTTTCCGAATCTTTGGCAACAATTTTGAGAACGCATGCAATGCTTGGAGCAGACATGGCCGAGATTCAGCTGAAGAACATTTCAAAGCGGTGGGGGTCATTTATTGGCGTGCACAACTTTGACCTGACAATCGCGGATAAAGAGTTTCTGGTGCTGCTCGGCCCGTCTGGTTGTGGCAAGACGACAACAATGCGCATGATCGCTGGACTGGAAGATGTCACCGAAGGCGAGATCACGATTGACGGTCGAGTTGTGAACGATCTGGACCCGAAGGATCGTGACGTAGCGATGGTGTTCCAGAGCTATGCGCTCTACCCCAATCTGGATGTTTACGAGAATATCCGCTTTCCCCTGAAGGTTCGGAAAACGGACCCAGCGACCCATGACGAGCGCGTCGAACGAGCAGCCGAGATGGTCGAACTCACTGAATTCATGCATCGCCGCCCGGCCGAGTTATCCGGCGGTCAGCGACAGCGGGTCGCCCTGGCACGAGCTATTGTGCGAGAACCGAACGTGTTCCTGATGGATGAACCGCTATCCAATCTCGACGCCAAACTGCGTGTTTCCACACGCCATCAGATCAAGAACCTCAGCCACGAACTGCAGGTCACGACAATTTACGTGACCCATGATCAGATCGAGGCAATGACGCTGGCAGATCGGGTCGTCGTCATGAACAAAGGGGTGGTTCAGCAGGTGGGCACACCCACTGACATCTATGACACGCCAGCAAATACATTCGTAGCCAGCTTCATCGGCAGCCCTGCAATGAATCTGCTTGAAGGCGAAGTGAAGAACGGCGTATTCACCGGCGAAAATGTCCGGATCGAGGGTCTGCAGACCAATCACCAGGGCAAGACGACGCTGGGCTTTCGCGCCGAAGACGCCAACCTCGACCCTGATGGGACATCCGCTGCCCCGCTGTATTCACTAGAGCTGCTTGGCGACGCAACGATTGTGACCCTGAAACTTGGGGGTACGATTGCCTCGGTTCGTGCGGGCAAAGATTACCGGGCCGAGATTGGAACACCAGTGAACGTGAATATTCCCGCATCTGTTTGCCATCTGTTCGATGCCAACTCAGGGGAACGCCTGGACTGAGGCGACCACGGCGCAAGCCGCCACGTGACCAAAAGTGCTTACAGGTCAGCCAGATAGGAGAATGCTGCCATGAAGGGGTCTCGCCCTGAACAAGCCGTGCTCAGCCGCGATACGGACATGAACAAGACCGCGGAAACGCGTGCTGTCATCGAAGGGATGGTAGATGGCCTGAATGATCACCGTATCAGCGACATCGGAGAATTCTTTTCCGAAGGCTTTCGCTGGATGGGCAATACCGGCTGTGGCACCAAAAACGGCTTGAAAGAGTTCCAGGACAATTGGCAGCGCCCGTTTCAGGCAGCGTTTTCGGACAAGATCTGCGTCGATGAAGCCCGCCTCTACATGGGAGAGTGGGCCGCGGCCTTTGGCCGTCAAGAAGCAACTCATTCCGGTGAATTCATGGGTCTTGCACCGACCGGGAAACGGGTCGAGATCCGGTATATGGATTTCTGGAAAGTCGTGGATGGGAAAATTGTCGACAACTGGGTGATGGTCGATTTTCCGCATGTGCTGGCTCAGCTGGGGCATGATGTGTTCGCCGGAATGGGTTGGGAATCTTACGATCGAGGTGAGGCGACGCCGCCACGGCCCGACGGAGGCGCATGATGGCATCCGTCCTGGAACTGGTAAAAGGCATGGAACAGGCGCTCGGGCGGTCCGAGACCGACATGTCGCCCTGGTTTCACGAAGACTTTGTCTGGGACGGTAATTCCGGGTGCGGCCGCAAATCCGGTCTCCATGAGTTCCAGAAAGGATGGCAGGAGCCCTTCCGCACCGCCTTCGGCAATCGCCAGTTTGACACAACGGTGTGGCTTGAGGATAGCGACTGGGCGGCCTGTATCGGCACCTGCCATGCAACCCATGCCGGTGACTTCATGGGTATCCCGGCGACGGGTCGCCCGCTGCGTATTCCATATGTGGATTTCTGGCAGGTTCGCGACGGGCGCATCGCCTATAACAAAGTGAATGTCGATCTGGCCAGCGTTGCCGCCCAGTTGGGATGGGACGTGTTTGAAGGCAAGGGCTGGGATCGGCTTGACCCGCCTGTCGCACGCCTGTGGCGGGGAAAGCAGGGCCAGGGCGCTTCTGCACGCCCGCTTGATGTTGTTCAGGCGATGGAAGCGGCCTTACAACGTTCTGACGTCGATGTCTCGGAATTCTTCCATGAGGATTTCGTTTGGGATGCCAACTACGGCTGCGGCCTGAAACACGGCCTCGAAGAGTTTGAAAGCGGTTGGTATTCGCCGTTCCGCGAGTTTTTCGGGAACCGGGATTTCGTGACCCCTCATTTCATGCAAGACGGCGACTGGGCCGCTTGTTTTGGGGCCTGCCATGCCACGCTTGAACGTGACTTCATGGGCATCAAGGCCACCGGGCAGAAAATCCGCGTCCCTTACATCGACTTCTGGCGCATCGAAGGGTCCAGAATCGCCGAGAACATTGTGCGGGTCGATTTTGCCAGCATCGTCGAACAACTAGGGGGCGATGTGTTCCGTGGCAGAGGCTGGGGCTTCGAAGCACCCGTTGAATATAGCGCACATCCTACGGCCTAGGAGGCTGATATGACAATCGAACACCTAAAAACCAGCAAACCCTCAGAAGCGCGCGCCGAAGATGACGCCAAGGTGCGCAAAGTTGTCGAAGGGACGCTGTCCGACATTGAAAATCGCGGTGACACAGCCGTCCGGGAGCTGAGCGAAAAGTTCGATGGATACAGCCCGGCATCGTTTCGCCTGAATGCCTCCGAGATCGAGGCGGCGATGCAGAAGGTCTCGACCCGGGATATGGAGGACATCAAGTTCGCCCAGACCCAGATCCGCCGATTTGCCGAGGCGCAGCGGGCCTCGATGACGGATATCGAGGTCGAAACCCTGCCGGGCGTCATTCTGGGCCATCGCAACATCCCGGTGCGGTCAGTTGGCTGCTACGTCCCTGGCGGTAAATTCCCGATGGTGGCTTCAGCCCATATGTCCGTGCTGACCGCGCAGGTGGCGGGTGTGCCACGCATCATCGCCTCGGCCCCTCCGGTCGATGGCGCGCCACACCCCGCGATTGTCGCCGCAATGCATATGGGCGGTGCGCATGAGATTTACGTGCTAGGCGGAATTCAGGCCGTAGGCGCAATGGCGATAGGGACTGAAACCATTGATCCGGTTCACATGATCGTCGGTCCAGGCAACGCCTTTGTTGCTGAAGCCAAACGGCAATTGTTTGGCCGCGTTGGCATCGACTTGTTCGCGGGTCCGACCGAAACCATGGTGATCGCAGATGAGACGGTCGACGCCGAGATGTGCGCCACCGATCTGCTGGGTCAGGCGGAACACGGGTACAACTCACCCGCCTGCCTGATTACCAATTCGCGCAGCCTAGCCGTGGACACCTTGTCCGAGATTGACCGGCTTTTGAAAATCCTTCCAACGCGCGAAACCGCGTCGGCTTCGTGGGAAGATTATGGCGACATAATCCTGTGCGATACGCATGAGGAAATGCTGCAGGTCGCCAATGACATGGCTTATGAACACGTTCAGATCATGACTGATCGCGACGACTGGTATCTGGACAACATGCACTCTTACGGGGCGTTGTTCCTCGGCCCCCGCACGAACGTCGCCAATGGCGATAAGGTGATTGGCACCAACCACACGTTACCCACGAAGAAGGCAGGCCGTTATACGGGTGGGCTATGGGTCGGTAAATTCTTGAAAACGCACAGCTATCAGAAGGTAACCACTGATGAGGCCGCAGCGCTGATCGGCGAATATGGCTCACGCCTGTGTATGCTGGAAGGTTTTGTCGGGCACGCAGAACAGTGCAACATTCGCGTGCGCCGCTACGGAGGTCGCAACGTGCCTTATGGCGCGCCCGTTGTTCCGGTTGAAGCTGCGGAGTAATCCATGTCCATCCACATGACGAACCGCGAATTTCTGGCACCGATGCGGATGGCGTTATACGACTGGGACGACGCGGCCATTCGGCGCGCGTTGGACACGCTCTGTTCTCCGGATGCGGTGTTCCATTGCTGTCATCCTTTCGGCGATCAGATCGGACCGGCAGCGTTTTTCGACAACGTTCTGACCCCGTTGCGACACGCATGGCCTGACGCCGAAAGGCGCGAATGGCTGATCATGGCTGGCGAAGATGAGCACGGCAACAACTGGGTCGGCTGCGGCGGGCACTACGTTGGCACCTTTGTGGGTCCATTGCTGGATATCCCGCCTTCGGGTCACTTGGTTCATATGCGGTTTCACGAGTATTACTGCATCGTGGACGGCAAAATCACCGAGATGCAGATGATCTGGGACTTGCCCGAGGTGATGATGCAGGTCGGTGCCTGGCCGATGGCTCCATCGCTTGGGGCCGAGATCTTTATTCCCGGCCCCGCAACGAGTGATGGCCTGTCTCACGGACCGCATGCTGAAGCTGACAGCAAAGCCAGCCGCGACCTGATCGTGGATATGCTGGACCACATGAAACGGCATCCGTCGCAGGGCGGGCCCGAAGTGATGGAGATGTCGCGATTCTGGCATGAGAACATGAATTGGTACGGCCCGGCCGGAATCGGTACCTGCCGGGGCATTCTAGGGTTCCGCAACTGGCACCAGATCCCCTTCCTTTCCGGCATGCCGGATCGCGGGCAGTATCTGGACGAGATCACCTATCACTTCTTTGGCGACGGTCCCTACGTCGCTGTCACGGGATGGCCCGACATGGTGCAAACAGTCACACATGACGGGTGGTTGGGCATCGCACCATCTGGCAAGAAAATCACCATGCGCAGCCTCGACTTCTGGCGGATCGCCGATGGGCGCATTCGCGAGAACTGGGTCATGGTCGATATACTGGACGCTTATCGGCAATTGGGGGTGGACGTCTTCCGACGTTTGCGCGAGTTCAATAAGGCCCGTGTCCCGGGCCGCGTGCCCTTCCCAGTTGGAGATATCTGATGAACTTGCCCCCTGCACCGTCCTTTCGCCTAGATGGCAAACGCGCCCTTGTGGCCGGAGCCTCCTCGGGCATCGGACTGGCCTGCGCCACCGCATTGGCCAGCCATGGGGCAGAGGTAACACTGGCTGCGCGGCGCGAAGACAAATTGACCGATCTTGCCGACGCTTTCGCAGCAAAGGGCTGGAATGCAAACACACTTGCCTTGGACGTAGCTGACATCGCTGCAACCGAGGCTGCTGTGGGCACTAACGGTCCGTTTGACATCCTGATCAACTCAGCAGGTATCGCCCGGCACAGCCCGGCGCTGGAAACCTCCGAGGCTGATTTTGATACGGTCAGCGATCTGAATTTCAAAGGGGCCTACTTTCTGACCCGCGCGGTGGCGCGCGACCTGATCGCGGCGAAAAAATCCGGTAGCCTGATCAACATCACCAGCCAGATGGGCCAGGTTGGCGGCATTGATCGCGCGGTCTATTGCGGTACCAAACACGCGGTCGAAGGATTTACCAAAGCTATGGCCATCGAATGGGGGCCACTGGGCATCCGCGTAAACACGCTCGCACCAACCTTCATCCGCACGCCTTTGGGGGAACAAACACTGGCCATTCCTGAAAGACGGGCCTGGATCGAGGAAAAAATCAAGCTTGGCCGCGTGGGCGAGCTCAGTGACATCACCGGTGCTGCCCTCTACCTGGCGTCGGATGCCTCAAGCCTTGTCACCGGCACTTCCTTGTTGATCGATGGCGGATGGACGGCAGACTGATGGCAGAGAAAGTTACATCCTTCGACGTTGCCCGCCTTGCGGGTGTCAGCCAATCAGCGGTAAGCCGAGTGTTCACCCCCGGTGCTTCAGCATCAGCCGCAACGCGCAAGAAAGTCAAAAGAGCCGCCGAAGAACTTGGGTATCGACCCAATACGCTGGCGCGAGCAATGATCACCGGAAAAAGCCGGATCATCGGCGTGGTTGTGGCCTATCTTGAGAACCAGTTCTATCCAATGGCACTGGAATACCTCGATCGAGCGCTGAAGGAGCGCGGCTATCATATCCTGCTGTTCATGGCCAAGAATGACGAAAGCGTACCCAAGATCGTCGAGGATCTGCTGTCTTTTCAGGTCGACGGCATCATCACAGCCTCGGTCGACATGTCCAACGATATCGCCAAGCGTTGCGACGACGCAGGTATCCCTGTGGTCATGTTCAATCGGGGCCAGGTTTCCGGTAATCTGGCACAGGTCACATCAGACAACATACAGGGCGGGCGCACTGTCGCGCATTTCCTGGCGGGCGGTGGCCATAAGAAGATTGCGCACATCTCAGGCTGGCAGGAGTCCTCGACAGGTGTGGATCGCATGCGGGGGTTTGTGGACGGACTGAAAGAGCACGGCCTTGAACCATTCGCAATCGAAGACGGCAAGTACAATCAGGAAACCGCCTCGACCATCGCGCGCAAGCTGTGCAGCGCTTCGGATCGGCCCGACGCGATATTTGTCGGCAATGACCACATGGCGTTTGCCGTTATGGATACTGTTCGGTTCGAACTTGGCCTGTCTGTTCCTGGTGACATTAGCGTCGTCGGCTACGACGACGTGCCTATGGCCGCCTGGCCGGCCTACGACTTGACGACCATCAGGCAACCAATCAACCAAATGGTTTCTGCCACAGTCGATGTTCTTCTGTCGCGCATCGAGGATGGCACCGCATCTGAGACCATTCAAATACCCGGCCCGCTGAAAATGCGCGGTTCGGCCCGAAAACCAAAGGGCTTTACCCCATGACCTATGCGAACAAATGGAAAGACTTTCCGGACTACATTCTCGGGATCACGAAAGAGATCTGGGAAGATCGCGGAACTGAGACGTTAAACCGCTATTATGCGCCTGAGATCCCGGTGCGCACCCCGATGGGTATCAGCCATGGCAATCAGACTGTGATCGCATCAACGATGGCGACCTGCCATGAATTCCCGGATCGCCAGCTATACGGTGAAGATGTAATCTGGTCCCACTCGGATGAACACGGTCACTTGTCCTCTCACCGGCTTCTAACAACTGCGACCCATCTGCAGGATGGTCAGTTCGGGAAAGCCAGCGGCAAGAAGTGGGTGGTCCGGGTGATCGCGGATTGCGCAGCAAAAGGCGAAACGATCTATGACGAGTGGTTGGTGCGCGATTATGGCGGACTTGTACGCCAACTAGGTCTGGAGCCCGAGGATTATACACGCGACCTGATCGCCTCAGAAGGCGGTCCGGAAAAGGCGAGCCGCCCCTTTTCGCCTGAGATTGATGTGGACGGTGGCTATCACGGGACCGGCAACAACAACGAATGGGGCGCACGCTATGCCGAGACGCTGACGCGCATCATGGACAAGGATTTCAACCATATTCTTGCTGATTATGATCGCGCCGTGATCGGTGAGTACGCTGGTTCAAAACAAGCCATTGGACGCGAAGCGGTCAGCGAGTTCTGGATTGGTCTGCGGTCCTCGTTCCCGAATGCGACGTTCAAAATCCACCATCAGATCGGCATGGACGGCGATATGATGCCGCCAAGAGCTTCGGTGCGCTGGTCTTTGGACGGCACCCACGATGGTTGGGGCGCTTTCGGTCGGCCAACTGGGGTCAAAGTACACGTGATGGGCATGTCCCATGCAGAATACGGCCCATGGGGCCTGCGTCGGGAATTCAGCCTCTATGACGAAGTTGCAATCTGGAAACAGATCCTACTGCAAACTGGAGATGTCTGATTGATCCAGGCGGGTGCATATCTCGATGCCAGCCAAGCCGCGAAGCGCTTTCACGCGCACCGTGCGAGCCTGCGCGCGCGGCGGTTGAACAACCGACCTCCGGGACATGGGGTTTGATCCCACAAACCCCCGAAACCAAGGAGATAGCATCATGAGCACCATCCAAAACCGCATCGTTCGCTATGGCGAGCTTCAGCCCTGTAAAACCGCCTTTATCGACGCCCACACACCCGGATCGGATCAGAAAGAGAACTTCACCATCGTCGGTGGCGGCGTATCGGAAAGCCCCGACCAGCACGTCCACATTACAGACAAGATCGGCTTTAACATTGGCGCAGCGGGGCAGCCCCCGAAATGCCGAAACTCATTGCACAGTCATACCACGGCCGAGGTCTTCTTTGTCGCCAAAGGCCGCTGGCGGTTCTTCTGGGGCCGTTACGGCACAGCGGGCGAGTTCATCGCCGAGGAAGGTGACATTTTCAACATCCCGACCGGTATCTTCCGCGGGTTTGAAAACGTTGGCCAGGACTATGGAATGATTATGTCGATCCTCGGCGGTGACGATGCGGGCGGAGGGGTGACTTGGGCGCCTCAGGTCATCGAAGACGCACAGGCACACGGGCTTATGCTGGGCGATAACGGAGTGCTTTATGACTCGAAGAAGGGTCAGGAACTGCCGCACAACGTACGACCCATGCCGCTGCTGAGCGACGAACAGCTCAAGGAATATCCCGAGGTTCCTGTCGAAGATGTGGTCGGAAAATACGTCGCGCGCTATTGGGACTTGATGGCGCTTGCCGCCGACAAACCCGCTATTGTGATCGGCGAGAATGGGATCATAAGGGACAAACCCGGGTTTGAGGTCGATTTCCTGACCCGCGGCTCCAGCGTGGATACTCTGGTCGAAGCTGTGAAGCCGGTGGTCCTTATGCCTGCCATCGGCCATTGGCGGATCGCTATCAACGATGTGGTGACCACTTTGTCCGGTGGCGACACCGCGCTGGTTCTGCCCGGCGAACGCTACAGCGTGGCACCCTCGATGACAGGCCAGGCGGGTTTGTATCGCATCACCGCAACGGATGATCCAGCGGGCGCGACCTGGATCGGCATTTGACCCACCGGGCGGTGGTCGGAAGAAAGCCGGTCCCGCCCGATGAGACTGCCACAAGGAACAAGACTGAGGAGACGAAGATGACCCGAGTTCTGACAACCCATGTGGGCAGCCTGCCACGCACGCAGGAAGTGGTGGACTTCATCTTTGCCCGCGAACGCGGGGAGTCTTATAACACGCACGCTTTCGATGCTTGTATTACCGCCGCTGTCTCAGAGACGGTCAAACAGCAAAAGGATGCCGGGATCGATATTGTCTCAGACGGTGAGACCTCAAAGATCAGCTATGCGACTTATGTGAAAGATCGTTATACCGGCTTTTCGGGCGATAGCCCCCGCAATGCCCCAGCCGATCTAAAAATGTTCCCGAGTTTTCTGCAGCGGCTGGCCGATGCGGGCGGAACACCTCAATACGCGCGCCCCATGTGCACGGGCGAGGTCCGATCCAAAGGGCAGGATGAACTGCAGAAGGACATCGCCAACCTCAAAAGCGCGATGGCGGAACACGGGATTAAGCGCGGCTTCATGAACGCCGCCAGCCCCGGCGTGATCTCACTATTCCTGCAGAACGATTTCTACAAATCGCGCGAAGCTTATCTGGCCGCACTCGCCAATGCGATGAAAGAGGAATATGAGACCATCGTGGCCGCTGGTCTGGACCTGCAGTTAGATTGTCCGGATCTGGCCCTGTCGCGGCACATGTTGTTCACTGAATTGTCGGATGATGAGTTCATCAAAGTGGCGCAGATGCATGTCGATGCACTGAACCACGCGCTCTCGGATGTGCCGGCTGAAAAGGTGCGCGTGCACATTTGCTGGGGTAACTACGAAGGTCCGCATCTGTGCGATATCCCGATGTCCAAGATGTTTGACACTCTGATGGCGACCAAATCGCGCTATGTTCTGTTTGAAACATCAAATCCGCGCCACGGGCACGAATGGACAGTGTTCCGGGATCGCAAAGCGGATATCCCGGATGACAAGGTGCTGGTGCCCGGGGTCGTCGACACCACGACGAATTTTGTTGAGCATCCGGAACTTGTGGCCCAACGTATCGCCAGATTTACGGACATCGTCGGAGCCGAACGAGTCATCGCAGGTAGTGATTGCGGCTTTGGCACCTTTGCCGGGTTCGGTGCCGTTGATCCTTCCATTGCCTATGCCAAGCTTGCTGCCCTGTCGGAAGGCGCCGCGTCCGTTTAGGGAAAAGAGATGACTCCACTTGTTCTGCTGCCAGGCATGATGTGTGACGCCCGGCTTTTTGCACCTCAGATCGAAGCGCTCTCGGCCGAACGTGCTGTATCGGTGCCTGAACTGTCGGGTAGCGATACGATGGCCGGGCTGGCTGCGCAAATCCTCGCGACCCAGCCGGAACGGTTTGCGCTGGGCGGTTTGTCCATGGGTGGCATTGTCGCCATGGAGATCGTGCGGCAAGCGCCCGACCGCATTGTCGGACTGGCGCTGATGGACACAAACCCGCTCGCAGAATTGCCCGAAGTCCAGGCACGCCGTGGACCTCAGATGGAAGCTGCGCGTGCCGGACGGCTTGAAAATGTGATGCGGGACGAGATGAAACCCAACTATCTCAGCGATGGTGAAAACCGGGCCGAGATACTGGATTTGTGCATGGAGATGGCGCTGGAGCTCGGACCGGATGTCTTCTGCGAGCAGTCAATCGCATTGCGCGACAGGCCCGATCAAACCGCAACGCTGCGCGGTTTCGACAAACCTGCGTTGGTACTGTGCGGACGCGGAGACAAGCTTTGCCCGATCTCTCGCCATGAGTTGATGCACGATCTGCTACCGCGATCCGAGCTGGTTATCATCGAGAATGCAGGGCATCTGCCGACACTTGAGAAATCGGTTGAAACCACGCAGGCCCTGCGCCGCTGGCTGAAGGATGTTGACGATGAATGATGAATTGCTGACTCTATTGAAATCGGTAGATACACCGACCGTCTGCAACGCGATCGAGGTCGCCCAAGGCGGGCGCGGTTTCGACCAGTTCACGCGTGGCACTGTACTGTGCAGCGACCCAGATGCCGGAGCAGTCGTCGGATATGCCCGCACGGCCAAGATCGCGGCTGTCGAACCCCCATCTGAGCCCGTCGATATCATAAAAACCCGCCGCATGGACTATTACCGCCACATGGCCGAAGGCCCCCGCCCCGGTATCGCGGTCGTCGAGGATGTGGATGGCGAAAACGCCATTGGTGCCTATTGGGGTGAAATCAACACCACCATTCACAAAGGCTTTGGCCTGTCCGGCGCGCTGACCAATGGCGTGATGCGTGATCTGGGTGACCTGCCCGAGGGGTTCCCCGTCATCGCCGGCTCTGTGGGGCCCAGCCACGCATTTGTTCATGTCCGCGAAATCGGCACTCCGGTCACCGTGTTCGGCATGATGGTTGAAGATGGCGATCTGATCCACGCCGACCGTCACGGTGCATTGGTGATCCCTGAGAAAGACATCCCTAGGCTGGCCGATGCGATCCACAAACTGCTTGAGACCGAAAAGCTGGTGTTGGAACCTGCCCGCGCCGAAGGGTTCGACTTTGCCGCGTTCGAAGCCGCCTGGTCCGCATTCGAAAAGGCGCGCACCTGATCTGCTTGGTGACAGCGCCCAATTTCTGAACTTTCCCGGCTCAAGAACCGCGCGTCGTCTGCCTGAGTACGAGCCGTACCGGTGTACGCAGGCAAGGTTGGGGTTTGGTTGTGCCCTGTAGCCAGCCAACAATCATATCGGCAATCTTCTCTCCAAACCCATGAACACCGCAATGCACTGTGGAGAGCGCAGGCCAATACTCCGAAGCCTCTGCGATGTCGTCAAACCCGATCATCTGAAAATCCGCACCAATCTGTCTTTGGGCTTCGTGACAGGCGTTGATCATCCCGAATGCAACGAGATCATTGAAACAAACTGCTGCGTCGCAATCTGGCTGATCTGCGAACAGCTGAACGGCCGCGGTATGCCCAAACACGCGGCTGCTGCGGCCAGTTAATACGAGCGGGGCCAGACCGTTTTCTTCCATCACTTCCAGGTATCCAGAATACCTTTCATGAGTAACCTTACGCCCTTCCAACCCGCCGACAAACGCAATTTTCTTTGCCCCGGTTTCAATGAGGTGTCGCGTCGCGATGCGCCCGCCTTCGGTATAGTCCGGCGCAATGAATGGGAAAGTTTTTGTGTTGCTCTCGACCTGACGCAGGACTTGCATCAGAGGTATGCCCGCCCGTTCAACGGCGGCAAATGTTCGGGATACATCCCCATAAGCCGGGGACACGATCAAAGCCGACACGCCATGTTCCAGCATCGCGCCAATGACCTGATCCTGAAGCGCGGGGTCTTCATTGGTGTTGGCTACGACCACCGCATAGCCACGAGAGCCCAACGCCATCTGCAATGATGTCGCAAACTCCGTGAAGAACGGGTTGGTCAGATCGTTGATCACCAAACCAATGAGAGCGGTTCCGGTCGAGCGCAGATTTGCAGCCGACCGGTTATAGACATAACCGATCTCTTTCATGGCAGCGTGCACCAGCGTCCGGGTTTCGGACTTCACCTGAGCGCTGCCTTGCAGGACAAGACTGACCGTCGATTTCGAAACGCCTGCCTTTCTGGCCACATCTATGATCGTCGGTCTTCGCATTCAGATTATTGTTCAACTCCGTGCAGGTTCAGCAACGTGATCATCCGTGCTTTAGCCAGTTCCGGATCCGAGAGCAAACCAGCCCTGTCCGCAAGCCGGAAGACCTCTGCATAGTGGCAAATGTCACGACTGGACTGGAAACCGCCGGGCATGACAAAGTGAGACTGCGCGCCGTTCAGCCAGGCCAGATAGGCGATCCCAGCCTTGTAGAACTGAGTCGGTGCTTTGAAAATCTCGCGACTCAGGGGCACCGTCGGCGCAAACAACGCCTGATAGCGGTCCATTTCACCCAATGCGAGCGCCTCAAGTGCCTGACTTGCCGCCGGTGCAATCGCCGCGAAGATACCAAGCAAAGCGTGCGAGAAATGCGTACCATCTCCGGCGATCAGGTCGGCATAGTTAAAATCGTCACCAGTATAGAGGCGCACGTTGGGCGGAAGCCGGGTGCGAAAGGCTTCTTCATGGGTCTGATCCAGCAGAGATATCTTGATCCCGTCTACTTTGTCCGGATTTTCATTGATCAGGTTCAGAACAAAATCGCTGGCCGCTGCGACGTTCCTGTGGCCCCAATAGCCCATTAGCGCTGGATCAAACATATCTCCCAACCAATGCAAGATCACGGGCTCAGCCGCCCCATCGATCAACGCCCGATAGACGTCATGATAGATCTGTGGCCCGGCATCAATTGCCGGGAAAGCACGCGATGCCATCAGGATCAACTGGCCGCCTACGGCCTCGATCGCTTCGGCCTGATGCTCATAGGCGGACAAAATCTCACCCGCAGTGTTCAGCGCGCTCAGCGGTAGATGATCGGTCCCTGCCCCGCATGCAACACGGGGCGACAACGGGTGCGCACGGGCCGCCTGCATCGTGCGCTGAATTAGCTCCAGCGCAGTTTCCCAATCGACGCCCATGCCCCGCTGCGCCGTGTCCATCGCTTCGGCCAGCCCCAGACCCTGATCCCAAAGCCCTTGTCGGAATTGCAGCGTGGCATCCCAATCCACTGCGGGGCGTCCATCCCAGGGGTTCCGCTCGGCCAGCGGGTCCGAGACCACATGCGCGGCGGCAAAGGCCGTGCGTGTCAGCGGCACTTTAGGCGCACGTGGCACCAATGGCGTTCCGCTCAGAGTGTACGGCTGTAGTTGCCCGTCAAGATTTGGCAGTATCAGAGTCATCGCCTCACACCTCCAGATCCAGCACCAGAATGCCGTCGATCCCGCCGACGGCATTTTCGACTAGCTGTGCGCTCAACGCCTTGTGGGCTTCATTGTTTTGATAGGTTTCAAGCGCCGCCCAATCTTCAAAATCGATTACGAAACCGTGCATATAGCCGCGCTCAATCTGTTCAGGACTTTCACTGCGGCCACCGGTAAATCCGCTTGCGCCTGGCAGGGTCTCGGACAGGTCTGCGAGCCCTGCGTAGATTGTTTCAACGGTCTCTTCCGTGACATCAGGGCGGAACTTGGTCAGTACGATATGGCGGATCATTGTAAGATACCTTGATCTTGTTTGATCATGTCAGCGGCTTTCTCGCCGATCATGATGGTCGGGGCGTTGGTGTTCGAAGAATTGACTGTCGGCATGATCGAGGCATCCGCAACACGAAGCCCTTCGATCCCATTAAACCTCAAACGCGGATCCAATACCGCCTCGGCATCTCTGCCCATACGACAGGTGCCTGCGCAATGGTGCGAGGTTTTGGAATGCGCGCAGATGAAGTCGAAATATTCCTGTTCGGTCTGCACACCCGGCCCCGGAAGACGCTCGGCCAAGATATATGACTTCAGCGCGTCCTGCGCGAGGATGTTCTGCACCAGTTTCAGGCCTCGAATGGACATCTCGCGATCATAAGGATCGGCCAAATAGTTGGGGTCGATCAAGGGCATCGCCGCAGGGTCAGCGCTTTGCAATCGCACGGTACCGCGTGAGCGGGGCCGCAGGAAGCAGGCATTCAGCGTGACGCCACCGTTTGGCATGGCCTCGACACCCGCTTCGATGCCGGTGCCAAGGCCTAGATGCATCTGGATATCCGGGGATCGGGCATCGGGATCAGCATACCAGAAACCACCCGTTTCAAAGAGACTTGAAGCGACCGGGCCTTTCCGGGTGAAGATGTATTGCAACCCGGCCAGGGCCGAGAGATGCAGCTTGGCAAATCGGTCATAGGTATGCGGTCCGGTAACCTCACAGATCGAATAGAGATCCAGATGATCCTGAAGGTTCGCGCCAACCTGCGGTTGGTCATGGATCGTGTTTATACCAAGGCTTTCCAGATGGTCAGCCGGACCAATCCCCGATAGCTGCAGCAAACGCGGCGATCCGATGGCACCCGAGGATAGAATGACTTCTTTCGCGGCGGTGATCCTGTCGCCACTCATCATTTCGACGCCAATCGCATGACCCTTGTCCACCATGATACGACGGACCTGAGCCCCGGTGCGCACGGTCAGGTTGGATCGACTACGGTTCGGTGCGATAAAGGCCATCGCAGCGGACGAGCGCCGCGCATTGCGCTGGGTCAATTGGTAATACCCTGCACCGTCCTGCTTTGCGCCATTTACGTCCCGCGTTTCGGGAATGCCGAGCTGCCCAGCGGCTTTGATATAGGCATCGCAAATCGGCAGAGGTGCTGCCGGCATCGACACACCCATCGGCCCGCCCTTGCCATGGAAGTCGTTGTCATAGGTATCGTTGTCCTCGGACTTCTTGAAATAGGGCAGCACGTCGGCATAGCTCCAGCCCTCGCACCCCATTTGCCGCCAGTCGTCGTAATCCTGCGCTGCCCCGCGCGTATAAATCTGCGCATTGATCGCAGAACCGCCCCCGATGACCTTGGCTTGAGTATAGTTGAAGACCTTGTTCTGCATATGTTTTTGCGGAACGGTGGACCAGCCCCAGCTGCCAATGCCCTTGGTCATCTTGGCAAAACCAGCCGGCAAGTGAAAAAACGGGTGGCGGTCCGTCGATCCGGCCTCGAGCAGCAATACTTTCGCTGCAGGCTCTTCGGACAGGCGCGCGGCAATGACCGAACCGGCCGAGCCGCCCCCGATGACAATGAAATCATACCCTTCAGACATTCTGATGTGTCCTGATCTAAAGACGTGGAATTGACAGGCCACCATCCACCGCAATGGTGGTGCCGGTGGAAAAGTGCATATGCCCCTGAACAAGCGGTATGACGACGGACCCGATATCTTCGGGCACGCCCCAGCGCGCTGCAGGAACCAGACCGCCTTCGATCCGATCGGTGTATGTGTCACGGACACCCGCCGTCATCTCGGTGGCGATGATACCGGGTCGCAGCTCAAAAACTCCGATCCCGTGGGGCGCAAGGCGAACGGAAAAAAGCTGCGCCATCATCGCAGCGGCCGCCTTTGATACGCAATATTCAGCGCGTTCGATTGAGACCATCGTGGCGCTGACCGAGGTCACGAATATGATCGAGCGATAGATGTCCTGCGGCAGCTCCAACATGCGCCGCGCCACCTCTTGCGCCAGAAAGAATGCGCCGCGCGTGTTGATATTCTGGACGAAGTCCCAATTCTCGGGCTTAAGATCCAGCATGTCACCGCGCACAGGTGCACCGACGCCTGCATTGTTGATCAGCGTCGTGACAGGACCCGCTTCAGCCTCGATCTGATCCAGCAGTGCCGGAACGCGCGAGATGTCAGACACGTCATGCTGAACATAGAAAGCGTTTGCGCCAAGCTCGGTCAAAGCCTCCTGCACCACCGGTGCGTCAATCGCATACTGTGAAGCCAACGCCACCTTGTACCCAGCCGCAATCAACGCGCGTGAGATACCAAGACCAATGCCTTGCTGCCCCCCTGTGACCAAGGCGATTCCGGTCATGCTGCGAACTCCGTCTCGATGATGTGACGGCCCGCTCGAAGTGCCAGTGCAGCAATGGTCAACGCCGGATTTACCGCAGCAGATGTCGGCAGCACCGAGGCATCAACGATGAACAGGTTCCTGTGGTCGTGACTGCGGCAGTAGATGTCAACGACACTGCCTTTCGGGTCCGCCCCCATACGCGCCGTGCCGCATTGATGAGAAGGTGTTCGGCGATCAAAGGGCCGCGATAACACAATCGGGAAACCCGCCCTCCGCAGATGGGATTTCAGTCTCTTAACTAGTGCTTCATGCGCAGCCCAGTTCGACCGTTTCCAGTCGAGACAGATTTGACCCCGGTTAATTGTTACGCGGCTTTCTGGGTTTGGCAGATCTTCAGACATCGCATAGAAATCAAAGCTTCTGTTCGCGATCAGGTTTGCAATCAGACCCGGCAAACGGGTCTGCGCCGCTAGAATGGGGCCCGTGATCTTGCCCAGCATCTGGATATTACCGAGCGGGAAGCCACCCTTGCCATCACCATTGTAATAATCATTGAACATCAGTGTTTTCTGATAGATGGCCCGGTTCCTGCGAAATGGATGCAGGGCAAGCACGGCTGAACAATTATGGTTCATAAAGTTCCGTCCCACCTGATCCGAGCGGTTTGCCAGACCCGTCGGACAATTTTCATTGGCAGAATTCAACAACAGGGCTGCGGATTGCACCGCCCCTGCGGACAACACGACCAATGGGGCCGCAAACGTACCCTGCCCCTCGACCTCAACACCGGTTATCTGTCCGTCGTCTCCGGCGATCAGTTTTTGGGCAGATGCTTTGGTCAGAAGATCGACATTCTTGTAGGTCAGAGCCTGCGCAAGCGCCCGCGTTTCCGCATCCATCTTGCCACCGCAAGTGTTTGGAAACGCATCCCATGTGGTTTGGCCCGCGGCGAGCCATGTTTCGATATCCACGCCCAAAGGGACAGAGGATGGCGTCAACCCGCAACGGCGCAAGCTATCCCGCAAATCCGCGATGTCTGCCTCATCCGGCACCGGAGGGTGCGGATAGTTCGCGCTATGCTCGGGCTCGGTTGGATCTTCATCAGTCGTTCCATGCACATCGTAGAGCTGTTCAGCAGCCGTATAGTCGGCCTCCAGCTCCTCGTAGGAAATCGGCCAGCCGGGGGCTTCACCTCCCATATGCTGACGGCGCTGAAAGTCCTCCTTCCGATACCGTATCAAAGCGGCTCCGTAGAACTTGGAGTTGCCGCCGACGCGATAGTAGTTCCCAGGGTTGAACGGCCGACCCTCTCCGTCAAGCCAGGTCTCGTCCGGACGAAAACAGCCATCACCAAAAATCGCTTTTGGATCCCGATCCTGAGGCGAGGGGCGTAGATGCTCCCCTCGCTCAAGGATCAGAATGCGGCGACCCGACGGGGCCAGCGCAGCAGCGAGCGTTGCCCCGCCAATCCCGGACCCGATGATTATGATGTCGGCTTGTGTCACAGGGCGATCCGCATCTCGCTTTCAGGATCAAAGGCCACCGCCTTTTCCATGTTTACGGCAAAGGGGAAGTCCTGACCCGGTGCCACCTCGGCATCCGAGCGCATCCTTGCAATCACGTCTTGCCCTCCAAGTGTCATCGACACAAAGGTGTCAGAGCCTGCGGGTTCCGTAACAACAATCCGATTGGTCATCTGCGCGATGTTCGTCGATTTACGATCTGCGCCATCCATGTCGGTAATCGTCTCTGGACGAATGCCCAGCAGAATCTCACGCCCATCCCATGCAGACAGGTTATCCTGGCTGAAAGGCAGTTGCGCCATTGACCCGTCGTGCAAAGCAACCTCGGCATGCGGACGACCGTTCAGAACAGCCACTTTCGCAGGCACCACGTTCATCGCAGGTGAGCCCATGAAGGTCGCCACGAAGATATTTGCGGGGGCGTCGTAGATCTCCTGGGGCGTACCCAGCTGTTGCACGTACCCGCCATTCATGACCGCGATGCGGCTGGAAAGAGTCATCGCCTCGATCTGATCATGGGTGACGTAGACGATGGTTGTGCCAAGGTTCTGATGCAGCTTCTTGATCTCAGTCCGCATATCGACACGCAACTTGGCGTCGAGGTTGGACAGCGGTTCGTCGAACAGGAACACATCCGGATTCCGCACCAACGCCCGCCCCATCGCAACCCGCTGGCGCTGTCCGCCGGAAAGCTGACCGGGCTTTCGATCAAGTAACTGCTCGATCTGCAACAACTTGGCGACCTCTTGCATCGCCTTGTCCCGTTCAGGTTTCGGAACGCCATGCATCTCCAACCCGAAGGTGATGTTCTGTCCGACCGTCATGTTCGGGTAAAGCGCGTAGCTTTGGAACACCATTGCAATGTTACGATTGGAGGGGTGCACCCCGTTCATCACCTGATCCTTGATGCGAATTTCTCCGCTGGTGATCTCTTCGAGCCCTGCAATCATGTTCAGCAAAGTCGACTTGCCACAGCCCGAGGGGCCGACAAGCACAAGGAATTCCCCTTCCTGCACCGAGATATCGACTTTGTGCAGAACTTCGACCGACCCATAGGATTTGGTCGCATTATCTATGTCCAGAAAACCCATCAGGTCTTATCCTTTCACCGAACCCGCCATCAGGCCGCGGACGAAATATCGACCGGCCACGATGTAGACGAGCAGAGTTGGCATGGCGGCCAGAATGGCGCCTGCGAAATGAACGTTGTATTCTTTCACACCGGTTGACGACTGCACCAGATTGTTCAGCGCCACCGTCATCGGCTGACTATTTGCATCCGCAAAAGACGCACCAAACAGGAAGTCATTCCAGATATTGGTGAACTGCCAGATGATCGACACCACGGCGATCGGCCCGGAACTGGGCAGCAGGATGCGCCAGAAGATCTGGAAGAAGCCCGCGCCATCGATCTGCGCCGCCCGGATCAATTCGGTCGGGAACACGGCGTAGTAATTACGGAAGTACAGCGTGGTGAAACCTATCCCGTAAACCACGTGGACCAACGCGAGACCCCAGGTCGTGCCCGCCAAACCGATGATGCCTAGCATCCGTGCCATTGGGATCAGGACGATCTGAAATGGGATGAAGCAGGCAAACAGCATCAGGCCAAACAGGATGGTGTCATACTTGAAGCGCCATTTGGTCAGCACATAACCGTTCAGAGCTCCGAGGATGGTCGAGACGATCACGGCCGGAACCACCATCTTGATCGAGTTCCAGAAATAGGGCTTCAACCCGGTTGGATCGACTCCGATCTGAGCCGAGGACCAGGCCTTCAGCCAGGGTTCTATCGTGAACACCTGCGGCAGGTTCATCATGCCACCGCCGGTGATCTCTTCCAACGGTTTGACCGAGTTCACCAGCATCACATAAAGCGGCAGCAGATAGAACAGACCGAACAGCAGCAGCACCAGATAGATCAGCGTGCGCGTGACGCGGCCCGTGCGAATTGCGGTATCCTGAGTTGCCTGAGACATCAGCGTTTCTCCCGCAGTTCTGCATACAGATAGGGGATCATGATCGCTGCAATGGTCATCAACATGATCGTGGCAGAGGCCGCGCCGATCCCCATCTGGTTCCGCGTGAAGGTGTAGGAATACATGAACGTCGCAGGCAGTTCGGTTGCACGGCCCGGCCCACCTCCGGTCAGGGCGATTACAAGGTCAAAGGTCTTGATCGCGAGGTGGCTGAGAATAACGAAGGCCGACAGGAACGCGGGTCTTAGCTGGGGGATGATGATCCGACGATAGAGGTTCCAGTTCGAGGCCCCATCCATCTGTGCTGCCCGCAGAATTTCGTTGTCGATGCCGCGCAGACCCGCAAGGAACATGGCCATAACGAAGCCACTGGTCTGCCAGACCGCCGCCAGAACGACGGTATAAATCGCATAATCACGGTTCTTGATCCAATCGAACTCGAAACTGGTCCAACCCCATGTGTGCATCACGTTCTCAAGACCGATGCCGGGGTCGAGGAACCATTTCCAGGCGGTGCCTGTGACGATGAAGCTCAGCGCCATGGGGTATAGATAAATCGGACGCAGCAGCCCCTCACCACGGATTTTCTGATCGAGGAAGATTGCCAGCCCAAGCCCGATGCAGGTGCAGATCACGATATAGAGGCTCGCAAAGATCCCCATATTGATCAGCGAGGTCTCCCAATGGCTCAACCGCCACAGCTTGTCGTAGTTCTCCCAACCGACCCAGCCGAAGGTTGGCAGGATGCGGCTGTCTGTGAATGACAGATAGACCGAAAACAGAATGAAGCCGTAGACAAAGACCAGCATCATCGCCAGCGATGGTGACAGGACCAGCTTGGGTATCCAGTTCTGAAGGCGTGTCTTGAAATCCGCGTCGGCTGAAGCAGCCATGGCGCGCCCTCCTCGTTCGAGTGCAAAAGATCGGAGCGTTCACGCCCCTAAGGTGACAGGGCGGCTGCACCGCCGCCCCATCGGGAGGATCACGTTAGGATCACTTGGCAATCGAAACAGCGTCGACCAACTCGACCACTGCCGTTTCACTGTCATATTCGCCGTTGAAATGGGCGGTGACCACGTCATAGACCGCGTTCTTCACCGAAGCAGGCGCTGCGTGACCATGCGCCATCGAGCCGAACAGATTGCCCGATGATGCAGCCGCAGCCAGATCCTTCATGCCCTGCTGTCCGCAGGCATCCAGATCACTGCCATCCACATCCGTACGCGCAGGCACCGAGCCTTTGACCTTGTTGAACGCAATCTGGAACGACGGCGACAGGATCGCGCTGGCCAAGGCGGCCTGTTCAGCCGAAACCGAGCCACCCTGATCGAACATCATGAACTGGTCGGCGTTGAAGGTGACCTGATCCTGCGTGCCGGGGAAACGGAAGCACAGGAAATCCTCGCCCGGGACTTTACCCGCGCCCAGGAACTCACCTTTCGCCCAGTCGCCCATCATCTGGAAACCGGCCTCGCCATTGATGACCATCGCCGTTGCAAGGTTCCAGTCGCGGCCCGAGAAGTTCTCGTCAACGTTGTCGCGAATAAAGGCCATGCGGTCGAAGGCCTCTTTCATAGCGTCACCACCCAGAGTTCCTTCGTCCAGATCGATGAACGCTGCTTTGTAGCCGTCTGGGCCAAGCGTGGACATCGCCACCGCATCAAAGATGGTCGCATCCTGCCAGGCCTGACCGCCATGTGCGATCGGGGTGATACCAGCGGCTTTCAGCGCTTCGACAGCGGCCACAAACTCATCCCAATTGGTTGGTTGAGCGATACCATTGGCATCCAGAACAGCCTTGTTGGCCCATACCCAGTTAGTCGAATGCACGTTGACCGGTGCCGCAACCCACTTGCCGTCATGCTTGGCAAAAGCCTTGAGCGCGTCCGGAACGACATCGTCCCAGCCTTCCTGGGCCGCAACATCGTTCAGATCCGCCAACGCGCCCTGACCGGCCCAGTCCAGAATGTCAAAACCCAGTGCCTGCACGGCTGTGGGTGCGTTTCCGGCTGTGACACGGGCACGCAGAACGGTCATGGCTTGCTCACCACCGCCACCGGCGACGGGCATGTCGGTCCAATCGATGCCCTGTCCAGACAGGTCATCTTTCAGCACATTCAGCGCCGCAGCTTCGCCGCCCGACGTCCACCAGTGCAGAACTTCAACCTCTTCTGCCTGAGCAAGGCTGGTCGTGCAAAGCAGACCGGCGACGATCAGAGATTTGGTCTTCAGTAGATTACGCATTCTTGTTTCCTCCCTAAATGCGATCTTCCTTGGCGGGCCCCTTTTGCGGCACCCCGTCTTAGTCTTGTGACACCCATGGCGCACGACTGTTGCCGATACGCATGACCACTGATTTTACCTCGAAAAATTCCTCGAACCCGTAACGTCCGATTTCCCGCCCCTGCCCGGATTGTTTGAAGCCACCGAACGCAAGTTCGGGAAAGCCGTCCATCCAGGTGTTGGTCCAGACCGTTCCCGTTTCTGCACGACGGGCGAATTCCAGGCAGGTGTGAACGTTTTCGCTCCAGACCCCTGCCGACAGACCGTAAGCGCTATCATTGGTCAGAGTGATGGCTTCGTCCAGTGTTTTGAACGTCAGCACCGATAGGACCGGGCCAAATACCTCGTCCCGAGCGATGGGCATTTCCGGCGCGACGTCTGAAATTACCGTCGGTTGATAGAATTGATCGCCCAGACCCTCGACCTGAAGCGGAGCGCCGCCCAACGCGATGGTCGCGCCAGCGTCTTTCGCCGCTTTGACATAGGCGTCGATCTTCGCGTTATGTTCGGGTGTCACAATCGCGCCGACCTGTGTCGTCGGATCCAGCGGATCACCAAATTTAACTTTGCGAGACAGGGCGACAACTCGGTCTCGAAACGCCTCGGCAATGTCTTCATGCACGATGATCCGACTGCTGGAATTGCAGCATTGGCCGACATTGAAATAGACACCAAATACAACAGCATCTGCGGCAGCTTCCAAATCCGCATCGGGAAAGATCACCTGCGGGTTTTTACCACCAAGTTCCAGCGCCACTTTCTTGAGCGTGCCAGACGCGACAGCGCTGATCGTCTTACCCACGGCGGTCGAGCCAGTGAAGCTGACCATATCCACACAGTTATGGCTGGACATCACGCTGCCGACCGGAACGCCATACCCCAACACGATATTGCAAACGCCTGCTGGCAGACCGGCCTCAATCAACAATTCACCCAGCATCAGAGTTGTCGAAGGCGTCATCTCAGAGGGCTTCACCACCACGGTGCAACCCGCAGCCAGCGCAAATGGCAGCTTTTGGCTGAGGATCCAGAACGGGAAATTCCAGGGCGTGATGATTGATACGACACCAATGGGCTCTTTCAACACCACACCCATCATGTCTTCGCCCAACGTGTTGTGGCTGTCGCCATGCGTGCTGCGCGCCAGTGAGGCCGCATAGCGCCAAAGGTCTGCCGCACCGCCAACCTCGCCTTTCGATTGGCTGATCGGTTTGCCGCTCTCCAGCGTTTCAATCACTGCAATGCGGTCAACGTTTTGCTCGATCAAATCGGCGATCTTGAGCAACACGGTCGCACGTTCTTTGCCAGAAGCGCGGCTCCAGACACCACTGTCAAAGGTCTGACGCGCGGCTTTGATGGCGGCTTCTGTTTCCGCCTCGCCACCCAAAGCCGAACGGCTCACCACATAACCATGTGAAGGTGAACACCTCTCGAAGGTTTCGCCCGAGGCGCTGTCCAGCCATTCGCCGTTGATCAGATGACGACCCTCGAACAGCGCAGGCATGTCAAAGGGAATGGCAGGGTTGATCGTCAGGTCTTTCATTCGTTACAGGCCCGAAAATTGAGGGTTACGTTTTTCCATGAAGGCCGCCACACCTTCTTCGCGATCCGCAGACGCGGCGATGGCGGCGCTACCCAAAGCTTCGACAACCGCATGAGTGTCCTCACCCACCGCAGCGTGGATCATGTTTTTTGAGATCTCTGTTGCGCGAGGCGAAAGGTCGGTCAGCTCGGCCGCGATCTCAAGCGCGCGTGACTGCGCATCCTCGGCGATCTCGGCGGCGTATCCCAGTGCAACAGCCCGGTCGGCACCAATACGGCGTCCAAACAAAGCCATCTCTTTCACTGCACTTTCGGAAATCAAACGCGTCAATCGCTGTGTCCCTGACCAGCCGGGTACAATTCCGACCCGTGCTTCGGGCAAGGCAAGCGTCGCGCACGGCGCTACCAGCCGCAGGTCGCAACAGCTGGCCAGTTCGAGTCCCCCACCGAAGGCGTGACCGTTTATCGCTGCGATGGTCGGCTTGCCGATCCGGGCAAGACGATCAAAAATGCGATGCCCGTCCCGTACCCAGTGTCGGGCGAACTCAGCCGGGCTCAGACCACCCCAGGCGCCAATGTCTGCCCCACAACAAAATGCTTTCTCACCTGCCCCGGTCAGAACAAGCGCACGAATAAAGGTATCACGCTCGACCTCCTGTAGCCGGACCTCTAATGCCTCAAGCATCTCAACGGTCAACGCGTTCAGCTTTGCAGCGTTGTCCAGTGTCAGGACAGCCGTTGTACCTTCAATATGAAAGCTGATCCCGCTCACAGCTTCATCCCCATCGGGCCATCCAAGAACAGCGATTTAGGCATTTGTATCGCGTTCTCAGCAACTTTGACGCGACCTGCTGAGGCAGCGATAATGTCGCGCTCGGCGTTGATGCCCGGCATGATCTCTGTCGCTACCAGGCCTGTGTCGGCAAGGCGGATCACGCAGCGCTCAGTAACGTAAAGCACGTCCTGCCCGGTTTCGCGCGCACGACGACCAGAGAAGGTGACGTGTTCGACCTGATCAACCATCTTGGTGAATTTGCCGGGCGTTGCGACGTTGATACCATCTTCGGTCAGCTCAATCCCGGCGCCCGCCTCAAACCAGCCCGAGAACACGATCTTCTTCGCCCGCGCCGTAATGTCGACGAAACCACCGCACCCAGCCGTCAGATAAGGTTTTTTTCCAAGCTTCGAGACATTCACATTCCCTTCGACATCCACCTCAAGGAAGGACAGGAACGACATATCGAAACCGCCACCCTGGAAATAGATGAACTGCTGCGGTGACGGCACATAAGCATGGGCGTTTGAGGCACAGCCAAACGCGAAACCTGTCAAAGGCACCCCACCAACAGCGCCTTGTTCAATCGCCCACGTGACCGCCTGAGGGTGCCCCTCTTCAAGCAGGATACGCGGAACCATGGCGCTGATGCCAAACCCCAGATTAGCGCTCATACCGGATCTGAGTTCTTGGGCGGCCCGGCGGGCGATGATCTTCTCAACCCCGTGCTCTGCCAGTGAAAAACTGCCCCACGGGCGCATGACTTGACCGGAAATCGCAGGATCATATGGTGTTTCGGTGGTCTGTTTCTGGTCGGGGTCTTCCACGACGAGATCGACCAGATGCCCTGGCACACGAACATCATGCGGGCACAGACTGCCCGCAGCCGTCACACGCTGGACCTGAGCGATCACCAACCCACCATGGTTGCGCACACAAATTGCCTGTTCGAGTCCGCCCAGATACGCGCCTTCATGTTCATAGGTGAGATTGCCGAACTCATCGGCGGTGGTCGCTCGCAGGATGCAGACGTTGGGGTTGATATTCGGGAAATGCAGCCAAGTCTGATCGCCAAACTCGGCGCGGGATACAATCGGTGCCGCGGCGCCTTTTGCGTTCATCGCACATCCCTCGCGCACCGGGTCGACGAAGGTATCTAGCCCAACCTGCGTTAACACGCCGGGGCGATGCGCCGCCGCTTCACGATGCATGTCGAACAGAATCCCCGACGGGACATTGTACGCCGCCACCCGATCCTCAACGATCATTTTCCAGATCTCCGGCATCTCAAGACTGGACGGCCCGGACGGATAAGATCCGGCCAACACACGCGCCAGCAGCCCGTCCTGCGCCAGATACTCCATGCCCTTCACGCCATACATATCGCCTGCAGCAATGGGATGGAGCGTCGTGATATCGCGCGGATGCCCATCGGCTTGAAATCTCTGCCCAAGCGCTTTCAGCACCAGATCAGGGCACCCCAGCGCCGAAGAGGAAGAAACCGTAATGACAGCCGCGTCAGGAATACGCGATACGGCCTCGGAAGCGGAACAAAGCTTGGACATCAGAAACCACCGTAATCTATTTCAACACGCCGCCCCGAGACAGCGGCCTCGCGCACGCCGAATGCCACCGATAAGGATTTGACCCCATCTGCGCCATCAGCGGCCGGACGGCCCTGCCCTGCTGCGGCCCCGACGAACTCCGAGACGCCCTGAACGTATAAAGAATGATCTGAGAACGGGATTTCCTCGCGCCCGTTTTCAGTGACCAGCTCAATTTGCCCAACGGGCCTTTGGGTCATCACGCCACGCGCAAAGATCGATCCTTTGGTTCCATGAACCTCAAGACCAGAGCCAGCATGGGGGTGCGTGAAACTCTCATGCGCCATGACCATGGCGCCAGACGGCATAGTCCAGACCGACATGCACGAGTCTTCGACCCCTTGCCCCATCCCAGAGCTAGCCATCTGCGCAACAACAGAAGCAGGGTCCTCACGCAAAAGGAATCGGGTGACATCGGCGTCATGAACAACAATATCGGGTATAACCCCACCGCCAGCATCGGCCGAGTTAATACGCCACCCCTGCAGGTGACCCGGTAGGTGCACAGCGTGATGAATGCGCAGTGACAGAACGTCACCAATACGCCCATCATCGATCAGGTCGCGAATTGCACGATGACTCCCTGAGCAACGCAGGTGGTGATTTGTTCCAAATGCCACTCTGGCCTCATCGGCGGCACGCACCATTTCAACGGCTTCGGCCTGCGTCATGCCCAAAGGTTTTTCACAAAGTACGTGCTTGCCCGCCGCAATAGCGGCCAAAGCCTGCCCGTGGTGCTTTTCATTGGTCGAAGAGATGTAAACCGCCTTAGTACGCGGATCAGTCAGCGCCTCTTTCAGATCGGTGGTTGCGTTGGGAATGTCATGCTCCTGAGCCCAGACCCTCACCCGATCAGACGAATTGCTGACAATCCATCTGACATCGTGGCCGGCCTGCTGGCGCACCGCATTCAGCATATGCTCGGAAGCGATTGTACTCGCGCCAACGAAAATCCAATCCATTTCTCTTCCCCCAACATATGGAACGTTCCAGAATCATTCTTATTGGAACGTTCCATATTTTTCAATACAGGGATTTTCGTTTTTTATGGAACTGCACGGAAGACCCGTGATTATCACTCACATCATGTCGATGAAAACGGCGTTTGCTCAATCACTCGCAGCTAAGCCGCGGGCTTGCATCCCATCAAAGCAACATCTGATTTGTGATCGGGCTAACAAGGAACTCGGTGAGGCGATCATTTAACGCGTCCAGTTTATCTACTCTACATCCGATGCTGCACGCGCCACCAGGCACCAACTATGTCGGAAATCATCGGCTCACTAATCGTTGCTCTGTTCATTGCTTGACCGCCCCAAGATCAGCATTGATCACGACGAACAGAGCGCTGCCCGTTAGGTATTCTCAGATATCGGAGTTGAGTTAAGACAGTCAGCTTGAAACTCGCTTTAATAGAGAAACCCGTTTTATCTGGCTGCACTCCTCGATACATTGAATGGATGTATCGTTACGCCCAAAGCCTTATTGCATTTGTCGCTGTCGGAGAAACAGGCGCATTCGTTAAGGCCGCAAAGCGGTTAGGTGTCGCGCCATCTGTCATCAGCCATCATATCGCGCGACTTGAAGACGAACTTGGAGAAGTCCTGGTTCATCGCACAACACGGAAACTGACTCTATCGGAGAATGGGCGAAACCTGTTCGAAGCTGCGAAACAGGGGTTGGACGGCATCGAACTGGCCCTGGAACAGATTGAAACCGGTTCCGATCATGTCGCAGGCGCGTTGCGAATTGCTTTGCCAGCATTTGTTCCCGATCCCGCGCTCGAATCCAAAGTAATGGAATTTGTTGCTCGCCATCCAAACGTTGCGCTGACGCTGGATTATTCTGACCAGATCAAAGACCTCGTCGAAGAGCGCTATGATCTGGCCATACGGATTGGTGACTTGCCGGATTCCAGCATGACCCGAAAAAAGATCGGGTCTGTTCAGCATATGCTGGTCGCCACACCCGAATTCCTCCTGCGCCATGGCCCTGTTGCTGTCCCCAAAGATCTTGAGCCGCTTCCCTTTGTGTCGATGGGACCAGTGGGTGATGTGTTTTCACTGACACGCAAGCAAGATGTGCAGGAAATAACGCTGAATGTCAGCCAACTCAGCGTCCAAAGCATTTTAGCAGCCAAAGCTGGAACGCTGGCAGGTGTAGGCTTTGGAAATCTTCCGGTAAGTTTGATCTCAGAAGAACTTTCGACCGATCGGTTACAACGCATACTGCCAGAATGGTCTTTACCAAAACTCACAATTCAAGCCGTTTGGACTGGCACCTCGCGGCGTCAAAGCCTTGCGCGGAGATTTGTCGAATTCCTCAACAATTAGCCCCTATACCTCGCCCTTCTCAACCTGATCATCGCCCAAACTTCAACCCTCCATTACCAGTCACCTTGGCAACTTGGAGAGATCGGTTCCGTTTAGCGTTGAAAAGCCCGAACAGGTTTCTTTGTACGCTCCTGGCTTGGGTTCTTTGAAGTGTGAGGGTCCAAAAGGCTAATCGCCGTCAAGCCCGCATGCTGCCAATAAAACGCCGATTTCTGACGCTCTCTGGCCGAGACTTATAGTGCTTGAAGAACGCCCGCGACATCGCTGCCCGCGATGAAAATCCCGTTGCAGATGCAATTTCGATATCCGGCAATTCTGTGTATTTCAGCAGACTACAAGCCCGTTCCAACCGAAGCTCTTTATAAGTCTCCAACAGCTTGGCGCCCGTTTTACAAAGAAACCGTCTTTGAAGCTGACGAACGGATGTACCCACCAAACCTGAAAGCTCGGAGATGCTCAACGGGTCCTCAATGTTGTCCAACATCTTTTCCACTACAAGCGTGACCAGCTTGTCCCCTTGCGCGCGGCGTATCAACCGGTTTGCGACCTGGCTCTCGGATTTCCGGTTTGGTTCGACAAGCCCGATATACCGGCGCAGGGTATCCGCCAGATACTCGCCATGATCCATCGACACGAATTCTGCCAGAAGACGCAATGCGCTCAGGCGCGTATTGGCGCTATGTGTGCGCCCATCCGCCGAGATATGCGTCGCGTTGCCACAATTTCTCAGCCCGCTCTCCAACGCTGCGGCTTCAAAACTCTGATGAATGGCAGCAACTGATCGGTCCGTTCCGCCAGACTGGGTCAGAAGCATAACCGCACCTCCGACGAGAAGAGATCTTGGCGATAGGTTCAAGGCCTGCGAAACCCACGACTTTTCCGTCCCCACCGGTTTCCAGATATTGTCGAAATCGCCCCAGAAGATCGCCATGCGCCCGGCCCAATAGAGTGGCCCACCAACCGAATCTTCGGCCTGGACGCGCAAGGTGACGACATAAGTGTGATTTTCCACCAGCTTGTTTAGCGCGCGGTAGAATTCCAGAACTGTTTCGGCTGAAGCCTTGTCGGCATGGCTGCGCAGAATGACATCGATATGCTGAACACGCTCCCGCGATATACCTGCCGTCTTGGCTCGTCCTGTGTAGTCCTTTCTTACGACGTAGTGTTTCATGATTTCTCCGTCGGTCTTGATGGAGGCAGCCTCTTTCACGGGGCTGCCTCTGGTTTTGGAAATGACCCCCGCCGATTTTGGCGGGGTTTTGTTGTATTATTCTGCGGCTTCTTCGTATTCTGACATGGGGGGGCATGTGCAGATGAGGTTTCTGTCGCCGTAAGCGTTGTCGACGCG
>NZ_JBQFRJ010000006.1:0-251182 GCF_056537345.1 Ruegeria sp. CF4
CAGGATTTGGCGCGTGCCGCCGAAACCCTGCTGCCGGATGGCAGCCTGGATGTCATCAGCTATGCCTGCACTTCGGGCAGTCTTGTTCTGGGCGAAGACAAGGTGTTCGCTGAATTGCAAAAAGGCGCCCCGAACGCAGTGGCAAGCTCGCTGATCACGGCCGTGATCAATGCCCTGAATGCACTGTCCGTAAAAAAGGTCGCGGTGTGCACACCTTACCTGGATGAAGTAAACCGCCAGGAACAGACATATATGGAAGAACGCGGCTTTGAAGTGACCACGATCCGCGGTCTGAACCTCGAAAAAGACAGCGACATGATCCGCGTCCGTCCCGATGCCATCATGGAATTGGCACGATCCGTGGATTCGCTCGAGGCAGAGGCCGTCTTCATCAGCTGTGGCGCATTGCGTGCGGTCGAAATCGTCGATCAGCTTGAGGCCGAACTTGGCAAGCCGGTCGTCTGTTCGAATCAAGCCATGGCCTGGGATGTGTTGCGCCAAGCGGGCATCAAGGATCAGATTTCAGGATACGGACGGTTGTTGAGAGATTACTGATTGGCGGTCAGAAATGGTTAAGAACACGAGGAGGGATCAGAACAGTGACTATTGCAGATCCGGAAATCGCGGCGCCCCCAAAGGTGACTGTAGACGAGATCCAAGAGCAAATCCTGGAGCGCATTTGCTTTGCGTATTACCCACCGGGCGCTCAGTTGAAAGAGGCCGCGCTTGCCAAGGAATTCGGCGTCAGCAGAACACCTGTCAGAGATGCCATTGCGCGAATCGGACATCTTGGACTGATCGAAACCCGCAACGGGGTTGGTACAGTTGTCATTGAGCTTTCGGCAGAACGTGTCCGCCATCTCTATGAGATGAGGATGGAGCTGGCCCAGATGATCGGAACATTGTCGCCGATCACTGTTACAGCGCATCATCGGGAAGAAGCGCGCGCGATTTACGAAGATGCTGTTGCGCTGCGAGAGCGGCTGGACTCTCAGGAATATGTAAAACTGAATCAACGGCTGCAGGCACTGATCGCATCTCTGATTGGAAACCGCTCGCTGCGCGAGTTCTGGAACCAGGCATATTTCCAGTCGTCCAGCGTCTGGCATCGCATGGAACAGATTGTTGGCATCGTCGCTTATGACGCTGTGGTTCAGGAAACCTTTGATCTGGCGAAAGCGCTAGAGCGTGAAGACATTGTCGCCGTCGGGTTTCTACAGAGAATCTACATAGGCTATGCTTTTCAACTGATTGAAAAACACCTGTTGAACCCACAAAAAAGAGATTGAATTTGGCCGCGCAGACCGGTTCTTCGGGCCGGCGCTATCGGTTAAGCCCATCAAGGCGAGAGAGCTGGACCAGTTGCTCTTTGCCACCGGCCTGAACCGTGTTTTCGAGCCCATCCAAAGCAATACCGTCGTCGATCACATACTGAATCGTGCAACGTTTGGACTTGCGCCGATCAGTGACCGGCGCGCGAAAAACTCGACGCGGGCGGGCAGCGACGATACGCTGCCCTCGGGCTGACGCTCAGGCGATGGATTTCGCCGCCGCCAGCAGACCATGATGAAGGGATCCTGCTGAAGATCTGGGACCGATGACAGCCACATGATCGTCTGCCAGCTTCCACAGGAAGACGCCCAGATGCTCAGCCGTGGTACGGATCGCCGCGCCCTGTTCCATCGTGCGAACCGGGGCATTGCTCAGCCGTTCGAACAAGTCGGACAGGGCAGCACCTTGCACATCGAACCGGCACCATCCGTCGGTCTGCTCGGCAATCGAGGCTGCATCGCCGGTGATTTGTTTCAGCTCAGATGCCAGCAGCTCGTGGCTGTCATGCGGTGCAGTGACCATCCACTGATCCGGCCCCATCCAAAACACGGCATAGGGTGCCGCCACGGTGGATTGACCAACTTCGGGCAATGTCACACCAATCTTGTCGGCCAGTGCATTTTGCACGGCACCTGCCTGATCCGTCCGTGCGGCGACCGAGGCCAGCGCTTGATCCACTACTTCGGTGATGGTGATCGTGCCGATGGTATCGACGCGCGGTGCGTCGCTGCCCAGCGGGGTGATGGGTTTCAGTTTATGCACGAAGCTTCTCCCCTTCCGGGTCCACGAAATGAGCGCTGACGATTTCGACCATGATCTCTTGTCCTTCCAACGGGTTCACAAGGCGCAGCTTTTCGCCCTTGCGATCGAAACCGCCTTTGACGAAGCCCAACCCGATCGAGCTTTCAAGGATCGGCGAATAGGCCGCCGAGGTCACATAGCCCTGATCATGGGCAGCATCGACCGGCCCGGTGGCGTTCATCAGATGCCCGCCCGCTGGCACGGTGTCCTTGGCATCCACTGGCTTCAGTCCGACCAGCGCAAGCGCCTCCGGGGCGTTCATCCCCTCACGACGGCTGAGCACATTGCCGATGCAGTCTTTCTTGGTGCTGACCATACGGCCCAGCCCAAGGTTCAGCGCGGTGGTTGTGCCGTTCAGTTCGTTGCCCGCAGCGTGACCCTTTTCGATCCGCATGACACCCAGCGCCTCAGTGCCGTAAGGCACGACGTCGAATTCTTCGCCCGCCTCCATCAGCGCGCGCATCAGCGCGTCGCCATAGCGCGTGGGTACAGCGATCTCATAAGCCAGCTCGCCCGAGAACGAGATCCGGAACAGCCGGGCACGACAACCGCCGCAGACAGTGATCTCACCACAGGCCATGAAGGGGAACGCCTCGTTCGAAAGGTCAAACTCAGGATCCACGATCTTTTGCAGCAGCTTGCGGCTGTTCGGTCCGGCTACAGCATACTGCGCCCAGGCCTCGGTGGTCGAGATCAGCTGAACATCCATATCCGGGTACAAACACTGGCGCACGAATTCCATGTTGCGATAGACCAGAACCGCGTTGGCGGTGGTCGTAGTCACGACAAAATGGTCCTCGGCCAGACGCGCGGCGGTGCCGTCGTCATAGGCCACGCCATCTTCGCGCAACATCAGACCATAACGCACCTTGCCCACAGGCAGCTTGGCGAAGCCATTGGCGTAGATCGTGTTCAGGAAAGCCGCGGCATCCGCGCCCTGAACATCGATCTTGCCCAGCGTGGTTACATCGCACACACCGACAGAATTGCGGGTCTGCAGAACTTCGCGGTCCACTGATTGCCGCCAATGGGTTTCGCCCTTGCGGGGGAACCATTGGGCGCGCAGCCAGTTGCCGACTTCGACAAACACCGCGCCCTGTTCCTCGGCCCATTTGTGGCTGGGCGTCAGGCGGGTCGGGTGGAATTCCTTACCGACCGCGCGGCCACCAAAGGCCCCCATCGCAACAGGCGTATACGGCGGGCGGAAGATGGTCGTGCCGGTTTCGGGGATGGACTTGCCGGTCAGCTCGGCCATTACCGCAAGCGCCCCCACGTTCGAGGTTTTGCCCTGATCGGTCGCCATACCTAGCGTAGTATAGCGCTTCAGGTGCTCGACCGAGGTAAAGTTCTCCTGTTGCGCCAGCTTGACGTCCTTGACGGTGACATCGTTCTGGTAATCCAGCCAAGCGCGTTTTGAGCCTTTGACGTGCCAGAACGGGCTGATCGAAACTGGTGCATCTGCCGCAGCGGGCAGATCGGCAGGGGATGCTGTGATTCCCAAATCGCTCAGAGCGGTTACCGCCGCCGCCGCGCCGCCTTGCAGCGCCGCATCGGTGGTCAGATCGCCCTTGGCCGCGCCAGCAACGATTTGGCCGACGGGCAGGCCGTCACCGGGAACAAAGGCATGGATATCATCGTTCCAGACCGGGCGACCGCGCTGATGGCAGGTCAGGCCCAGGTTCGGGTTCCAACCGCCGGACATCGCCAGCGCCTCGCAATGCAGATCGCGGGTGTAACCTTTGTCGGTGCGCACCTGCACCGAGGTCAATCCAAGGCGGCCCGATGTGTTGATGATCTCGGCCCCTTTCAGAACTTCGGTGCCCTCGACATCGGGCGCGTCGGGACGCGTATCGACAATGGCCGGCACCTTGACGCCCCGCGCCATCAGATCGCGCGCCGTCTGATGCGCATCATCGTTGTTTGCAAACACCACAACCGATTGTGCGGGCGTCGCAGCCCAGCGGTTGGCGTAGGCCCGTACCGCTCCGGCCAGTAGAATGCCGGGCCGATCGTTGTTCTCGAACGCAATCGGGCGCTCGATTGCTCCGGTCGCAATCAACGCGCGCTTGGAATAGATCCGCCACAGGGTCTGACGCGGCTTGTCCGCCTCAGGCGCAATCAGGTGATCTGCGTTGCGTTCGACCGCGCCATAGATGCCGTGATCATAGGCACCAAAGACAGTCGTGCGCGGCATCACCCGTACATTCTTCATCGACGCCAGCTCTGCCAGAGTCTGCGCAACCCAGTCGGTTCCAGAGATATCGGCTAGAGCCCCAGTCTCGGCAATCAGACGCCCGCCCATACGGAAATCCTCATCCGCCAGAATGACCTGGGCACCCGCACGTCCAGCAGTCAGCGCCGCTGCCAGACCCGCCGGACCCGCGCCGACGATCAACAGATCGCAGTGCAGAAAGCCCTTGTCATAATGATCCGGGTCATCTTCTCCGGTCAGGCTACCCAGACCGGCGGCTTTGCGGATGATCGGTTCATACAGCTTTTCCCAGAACGCCTTGGGCCACATAAACGTCTTGTAGTAGAAACCCGCGGTCAGGAAGTTCGAGAACCGGTCGTTGATCGCCATGAAGTCGCGTTCCAGCGACGGCCAGCGGTTTTGCGAATTGGCACTCAGCCCGTCATAGAGCTCGACCACGGTCGCGCGGGTGTTGGGCTCCTGCCGTCCGCCCGAGCGCAGCTCGACCAGCGCATTAGGTTCTTCACTACCCGAGGTCAGCGGCCCGCGCGGACGGTGGTATTTGAACGACCGCCCCATCAGCCGCACGCCATTGGCGAGCAAGGCCGAGGCCAATGTGTCGCCTTCAAACCCCTGATAAGACTTGCCGTCGAATTTGAAACTCAGGCTGGCGTCACGGTTGATCAGGCCACCGTTCAGACGATTGCGTTGTGTCATTGGGCAGCCTTCCTTGCGGTTTTGGCGACATCGCGCGCCAGCTCGACGTTCAGAATTTCATGGGTCACCGTGTTGCGGGTCACCACCAGCCACGACCGGTCGCCCTGTTCGTGGAACCACAATTCACGATGTTCGCCCGCGGGGTTGTCGCGCAGGTAGAGGTAATCGTGAAACGCCTGCGCCGCATTCTCAGCCTGCCAGTCGGGCCGGTTGATGAGGGACGCATCGCCCAGATAAGTGAACTCCTGCGCGTCGCGCGGGCCAAGCAAAGGATGGTTGATAATCATCTGATAAGCCCCTCAGTGCAGGTTCGGTTGGGCGCCCTGCCCTTTTTCATCGATCATGTGCCCGGTCATGAACCGGTCCAACCGATAGGCGGTCGCGGTTTCGTGCGGACGGTCGGTTTTCAGAAGATGGGCAAAGCAATAGCCGGACGCCGGCGTTGCCTTGAAGCCGCCGTAGCACCAGCCACCATTGAAATAGAGCCCATCGATATGCGTCTTGTCGATAAAGGGCGAGCCATCCATGGACATATCCATGATACCACCCCAGCTGCGCAGCAGGCGCGCGCGACCCAAAGCAGGGATCAGCGACATGCCGCTTTCGATCACGTCCTCGACCACCGGCAGATTGCCCCGTTGCGCATATGAATTGTACATATCCAGATCGCCACCGAACACCAGACCGCCCTTGTCGGACTGGCTGCAATAGAAGTGACCCGCCCCATAGGTGATCACGCCGGGGATGAAGGGCTTGAGCCCCTCTGAGACAAAAGCCTGCAACACGTGGCTTTCGATCGGCAGGCGCATCCCGGCCTTCTCCATCACGCGGCTGGAACTGCCTGCCACGGCGACGCCGACCTTCTTGGCACCGATGAAGCCGCGGGACGTGTCGACCCCAAGGACCTTACCGTTTTCGATACGGAAGCCCGTGACTTCACAATTCTGGATAATGTCGACGCCGCGCATATCCGCGCCACGCGCATACCCCCAGGCCACCGCATCGTGACGCACCGTGCCGCCCCGACGATGAAGCAATCCGCCTTTGATCGGGAACCGCGCGTCGTTGAAGTTCAGGAACGGATACATCGCGCGGACGCCTTCGGTATCCAACAGCTCGGCATCGGATCCATTCAGGATCATCGCATTGCCCCGACGCCGCGCCGCATCCCGCTGCGCGTCGGAATGCACGAGGTTCAGAATACCGCGTTGGCTGACCATCGCGTTGTAATTGAAATCCTGCTCGAGGTTTTCCCACAGTTTCAGCGAAAACTCATAGAACGGTTCATTGCCGTCCAGCAAATAGTTCGACCGGACAATCGTCGTGTTCCGACCGACATTTCCCCCACCGATCCAGCCTTTTTCCAGAACCGCGATACGGGCCCCACCGAATTCCTTGGCAAGATAGTAGGCAGTCGCCAGACCATGTCCGCCACCTCCGACGATGATATAGTCGTAAGCATCCGCAGGCGCCGGGTCACGCCATTGCGGACCCCAACCCTTGTGGCCGGTCATAGCCTCCTTGAAAAGTCGCAGAGCTGAAAAACGCATGAAGGCTCCTGTTCGTTGCAGTCTTTGGTTTGCACCCAACTCGGCTTGTGTTGCAGATGCTGTTTCGGACAGAATCCATTTCAGAACCGACAAACTTGGGCATCGCCCTAAAAAGACCCGCGCCTGAGCTTCGGACAGAACCTGTTTTTGCCTGCCAAAAAGAGAGCCGGGAGCGCGCGACGACCTGCATATAGAAAACCGGTTTTCGAAAGGGCAACTGCATCTGCCGAAGGAATAAGTCGAAAGCGAAGGTCATCCGACGCTATCGGCGAGATATGATCCTGATGGTGAAAAAGCAGCAATGATGCATTGACAACTGCGCTCCAAAATTGCAACCAATTACATATTGGTTTATTATAAAGGTTGCGAGCTGTGCCCAACCAAAACCCCAACGCCAAGTCTGACTCGTCAGTCGAGATCCTGAAGCTGTCTGACTTCAGCCTCTCGTTTCGCGGCCAACCCGCATCAGCCGTGGATGGTTTGGACCTGTCGGTATCTGCTGGCGAGACTTTGTGCATCGTGGGTGAATCCGGATGCGGAAAATCCGTCACCGCCATGGCCCTGATGGGGCTGCTGCAGCGTGACGTCATCGATATTCCGTCTGGCCTTCTGGAGTTTGAAGGTCGGTCATATGACCTGCGCACCGAACAGCTGGACGGCGCGACACGAGGCGATCGCATGGCGATGATCTTTCAGGAACCGATGACCTCGCTCAACCCCGCCTTCAGGATAGGCGATCAGATCACCGAGGCCGTTTTACATCACCGCAACTGCAACCGAGACGAAGCTGACGCAAGCGCTTTGGCCATGCTGCGCCGCGTTGGCATCCCAGCCCCGGAACAGCGGTTGAACGAATACCCTCACCAGCTTTCCGGTGGCATGCGGCAGCGTGTGATGATCGCGATGGCGCTGATCAATAACCCCTCGCTGCTGATCGCGGACGAACCGACAACGGCGTTGGATGTCACCATCCAGGCGCAGATCCTCGATCTTGTCCGAGAGCTTCAAACAGAAACCGGAATGGGAACCTTGTTCATCACCCACGATCTGGGTGTGGTGGCTGAAATCGCGACGAATGTGGCTGTCATGTATGGGGGCCAGATCGTCGAGAGCGGCCCTGTCGACGCGGTATTCGACGATCCGCAGCACCCCTATACCATCGGCCTTATGAGCTCGGTCCCGCGGATGGCAGGATCGCGGGATCGGCTGATCACCGTGCCCGGAACCGTGCCGTCTCTGGCCGATATGCCTACTGGATGCCGGTTTCGCACGCGCTGCCCCTTTGCCACTGGCGAGTGTGCAGACCGCCCGATCTTGTCAGAGATGGGTTCCGAACATGCGGTTGCCTGCCACTACGCCCCACTGGAACAGCTCAAGGGGGTCAGATGCGCGATGTAATCCTTGAGGCGCGGAACCTCACACGCCATTTCACACTGGGTGCCGGGCTGTTCGAACGCAAAACCAGAGTGCGCGCGGTCGATGGCGTTTCGCTGTCGGTGCGCAAGGGTGAAACCTTTGCGATTGTCGGTGAATCGGGGTGCGGAAAATCGACGCTTGCGCGCCTTTTGATGCGGCTGGATCGGCCGACCTCTGGCCAGGTCCTGTTTGAGGGGCGGGAGGTTCAGGACCTCGCCCGTCGCGAAATGGCCCCTTTGCGCCAGCAGATGCAGTTCGTCTTCCAGGACCCATTCTCGTCGCTGAATCCGCGCATGACCGTCGGCAAGCTGGTGGGCGAACCGCTGGAGGTGCATGCGCCTGAATTGGACGAGACCGCGCGCCGTGAAAAGGTGGCTACGTTGCTGGCTCAGGTTGGGTTGTTGCCGGACCACGCCAACCGCTATCCGCACGAATTCTCAGGCGGTCAAAGACAGCGGATCGGCATCGCCCGCGCGCTGGCTTCAGGACCAAGGTTGTTGATCGGGGATGAACCGGTCTCGGCATTGGATGTGTCGGTACAGGCGCAGGTGATCAATCTGTTGAATGACCTGAAACAGGATCTGGATCTGACCCTTGTAATCATCGCCCATGATTTGGCCGTGATCCGACATATGAGCGATCGCATCGCCGTGATGTATCTGGGTCAGTTGGTCGAAACCGGCCCTGCCGATCAGGTTTTCGAACAACCACGCCATCCCTATACGCATGCCCTATTGTCCGCGATACCGGAACCCGAGCCGGGCCGCGACCGTGATCACATGGCGCTTAGAGGTGAAACGCCCAGTCCATCGTCTCCACCATCGGGTTGCCGGTATCACACCCGTTGCCCCTTTGCGCAGGACGATTGCCGAGCCCAGAGCCCGGTTCTTGACGATGCGGATTCGGATCATCACGTCGCCTGCCATCACTGGAAAACCATACCAGAGGCCGGAAAACCGGCCCCGCCCCGACGCCGCAGCGCCGGAGCAGAAGAGCGGTTCGCGCTGTATCGCGCGGCTGTCCAATCTCCCCAGGCTTCTGCCAAAAACAGAGAGGAAATATCATGAATGTCTTGAAAACCGGTCTTGTGGCCGGATTACTCGGCGCGACTGCCCTCAGCGCACAGGCCGCCGATCTGCGCATCGCCCTGCAATCGGACGCCGATGTGCTCGACCCAGATCAGTCCCGTACGTTCGTGGGACGCATCGTCTACGCCTCGCTCTGCGACAAGCTGGTCGACATCACCCCCGATCTGGAACTGATCCCACAACTCGCCACCGGTTGGGAATGGAGCGAGGACGGCACGTCCCTGACCATGACCTTACGCGAAGGCGTGGTGTTCCATGACGGCACGCCCTTCAACGCACAAGCCGTGGCCGACAATATCGACCGCTCGCAGAACCTTGAGGAATCGCGCCGCAAGTCAGAACTGAAGTCGGTGACCGGAGTTGATGTGGTCGATGACTATACGGTTCGCTTCAACATGGCCGCGCCTGATGCAACTCTGCTGGCGCAATTCGCCGACCGCTCGGGCATGATGGTCTCTCCAACCGCGGCGAAGGCTGCGGGTGCAGATTTCGGGCTGAACCCAGTGTGCTCTGGCCCATTCAAGTTCAAGGAGCGTGTGGCCCAGGACCGGATCGCGCTGGAGCGTTTCCCGGATTACTGGAACGCGGATCAGATCCACTTTGACAGTGTCACTTTCCTGCCGATCCCCGACACCACCGTACGTCTGGCCAACCTGCAATCCGGTGACATCGACATGCTGGAGCGTCTGGCCGCGACTGATCTGACGCAGGCCGAGGGCGACGCTGGCATTAATGTCGAAAGCGCTGTTTCGCTTGGCTATCAGGGCATAACAATCAACGTGAACAACGGAGACAAGGGCGATAATCCCTGGGGCAACGACAAACGTCTCCGTCAGGCGCTAAGCTATGCGTTGGATCGTGACGCGATCAATCAGGTCGTGTTTGAAGGCGCCTTTGCGCCGGGCAATCAGCCTTTCCCGCCCACATCGCCGTGGTATGACGCCGACCATCCGGTGCCTGCACGCGATATAGACAAAGCCAAAGCGCTGCTGACCGAGGCGGGCTATCCTGATGGGATCGACCTTGAGGTTCAGGTCCCCAACACCACCGTCCCTCTGCAACTGATGCAGGTCGTTCAGGCCATGGCCGCCGAGGCCGGGATCAATATCGAGATCACGTCCAAAGAGTTCGCCACACTGCTCGCCGATCAGAGCGCAGGTGACTATCAGGCCAGCCAGATCGGGTGGTCGGGCCGTGTGGACCCGGATGGCAATATCCATCAGTTCATGACCACCGGCGGAGGCATCAATGACAGCCACTATTCGGACCCGAAAGTGGACGAGATGCTGAACAATGCCCGTGCCTCGACAGACTTTGACGCACGCAAGGCTGAATATGACGCCGCGCGGGACATTCTGGCCTCGGATATGCCCATCGTTTACCTCTATCACCAGACATGGATCTGGGCACTGGATGATGGGCTCAAAGGCTTCACCCCCTATCCTGACGGCATGATCCGTCTGGAAGGCGTGAAGCTGGAGAAATAAGCCGCTCACGGCCTGCCCGGTCCTTTGGCCGGGCGGGTTCCTTTGATCGAAAGCCCAAGCCATGTTGTCTTTCATTCTGCGCCGCATCCTGATTGCGATACCGACGATCCTGCTGATCTCGATCTTCGTTTTCAGCCTGCAAAAGCTGCTGCCCGGCGATCCCGTGCTGGCGATGGCAGGCGAAGAGCGTGACCCGGAAGTACTGGAATTCCTGCGCGAGAAATATCGCCTGAACGATCCAATCCCAGTGCAATACCTGACCTGGGTTGGCAACGCGTTGCAGGGCGATCTGGGGATTTCGCTGCGCACCAATCAGCCAGTGACCGAACTGATTGCAGAAAAGCTGCCGGTGACGATCCAGCTTGCCATTATGGCAATCTTGTTTGCGCTGGTGATCGGCATCCCGGCGGGCATCTTGTCAGCGGTGAAAAAGGGGACCGTCACGGATTACGTGGCCAACATCGTGGCGCTGTCCGGACTATCCATTCCGAATTTCTGGCTGGGGATCATGCTGATCCTGCTTGTTTCGGTAAAGCTCGACCTGTTGCCCGCCTCGGGTTACGTGCCCTTGTCTGAGGATCCGGTGAAATCCATCACCACCATGCTGATGCCCGCCTTTGTGCTGGGTACCGCACTGGCGGCAACGCTGATGCGACATACGCGGTCGGCCATGCTGGGCGTGCTGAAATCTGACTACGTGCGTACTGCCCGCGCCAAGGGTTTGCATGAACGCCGGGTCGTCCTGAAACACGCCTTCCGCAATGCGCTGACGCCGATCGTGACCCTGACCGCACTGCTGTTCGGCGAGCTGATCGCCGGAGCGGTGCTGACCGAACAAATCTTCACCATCCCAGGTTTCGGCAAGATGGTCGTCGATGCCGTGTTCAACCGCGACTATGCCGTGGTGCAAGGCATCGTACTGGTCACCGCCGTAGGTTTCATCGTGATGAACCTGCTCGCAGACGTGACCTATGTGCTGCTCAACCCACGCCTGAGGGCTGCCTGACATGACCGTTGCCGATCCTATCCTGTCTCGTCGTCCCGAAAACCGTGTGTGGAAGAAATTCCGCACCCACAAAAGCGCCATGCTGGGCGGCTTTCTTGTCACCTTCTTTGTGTTGATTGCCCTACTGGCCCCGATACTGCCGGTGCCTGATCCGGCGGCCACCGATTGGGGCGCGGTGCGCAAACCACCAACCGCCGCTCATCCGTTTGGTACAGATGAAATCGGGCGCGACGTGCTGGCCCGGATGATCTGGGGGGCGCAAGCCTCGCTTCTGGCTGGGGTGGTTTCCGTTGGGATCGCGGTGATGCTGGGCGTACCTCTGGGCATCATCGCCGGGTATTTCGGTGGATGGGCCGACACCATCATCTCACGCTGCACCGAGGCGCTGCTGGCTGCGCCTTTCCTGATCCTTGCGATCGCATTGGCGGCCTTTCTAGGGCCATCACTGACCAACGCGATGATTGCCATCGGTCTGTCAGCGACCCCGATCTTCATCCGGCTGACCCGCGGACAAGTGTTATCGGTCCGGGCTGAGGATTATGTGACCTCGGCCCGCGCCATCGGATTGCCCACGGCGAAGATCCTCAGCCGCTACATCTTTCCCAACGTGCAGCCACCGGTGCTGGTGCAGGCCACGCTCACCATCGCCACCGCGATCATCGCGGAGGCGTCGTTGTCCTTCCTCGGCCTCGGCCAACAACCTCCAGCACCCAGCTGGGGATCGATGCTGAATACGGCCAAGAACTTCCTCAACCAGGCCCCATGGATGGCCATGTGGCCGGGCATCGCGATCTTCCTCGTTGTGCTGGGGTTCAACCTTCTGGGCGACGGGCTGCGCGATGCGCTTGACCCGCGCGAACACTGAATTTCGGAGACAAAGAACATGTCAGATTTCACCACCCGCCCCGAGATCCGAGGCACCTTCGGAGTCGTCACCTCGACCCATTGGATCGCCTCGGCTGTGGGCTTTGGCATTCTGGAAAAGGGTGGCAACGCCTTTGACGCCGCAGTTGCCACGGCAATGACCTTGCAAGTGGTTGAGCCGCATCTGAACGGCCCGGCAGGCGACATGCCCGCGATTTTCCACTCGGCCAAAACCGGCAAGACCGAGGTGCTGTGTGCGCAAGGTCCCGCCCCCGCTGCTGCGACAATCGAACACTATACCGGGTTGGGTCTGAATCTGATCCCCGGTTCTGGTCTGTTGGCCACAGTGATCCCCGGAGCCTTCGATGGTTGGATGCTGATGCTGCGCGATCATGGCTCACTGCCGCTACGCGATGTGATGGCGCCCGCTATCGCCTACGCGCGCGACGGGCACCCTGTGCTTCCGCGCGTGGCGCATACCATCAACGGTCTTTCAGATTTCTTTGAAGACGAATGGCCTACATCCGCAGAAACCTGGATGCCGGACGGCAAAGCCCCCGAGCCGCACAGCAACTTTGCCAATCCGGCGCTGGCGGCGACCTATGAACGCCTTGTGACAGATGCCGAAGCTGCGCATAAAGATCGTCTGGAGCAGATCGATGCGGCGCGGCGCGTGTGGCGCGAAGGCTTTGTCGCGGATCGCATCTTCGAATATCTGGCCGATGCCAAGGTCATGGACGTGTCAGGCCAGCGCAACAGCGGGGTCATGGCGCGTAAGGACATGGCCGACTGGCAAGCAACCTACGAAGAGACACTCACCTACAACTACCACGGATGGACCGTTCATAAGACTCACGCCTGGAGTCAGGGGCCGGTCTTGTTGCAAGCTTTGGCCATCCTCAAGGGGATTGATCTGGGCGCAATGGACCCGAACGGGGCCGAGTTCGTGCACACGGTGATTGAGGCGATGAAACTCGCCTATGCAGATCGCGAGGCTTACTATGGTGATCCGGCGTATAGCGAAATCCCGATGGACTATATGCTAAGCGACGAATACGCCGCCCAGCGCCGCGCCATGATCGGCCCGGATGCATCACAGGATCAACGCCCGGGCCGGGTGCCCGGTTTTGAACACTTGGCAGACGCCTATGTCGCTCGCGCAGCGCGTGATTTCTCGGCCAGAACCGGGGCCAGCGCGGGTGAACCGACCATGTCGCATCTGACCGAGAAACGCGGTGACACCGTGCATCTGGACGTGATCGACCGCTGGGGGAACATGGTGTCGGCAACGCCGTCCGGGGGGTGGTTGCAAAGCTCACCCGTCATCCCGGGGCTGGGATTTCCGCTCAACAGCCGGGCACAGATGTTCTGGTTGGAACCTGGCTTGCCGACCTCGCTGGCACCCGGACGCAGGCCACGTACGACACTGACACCCAGCCTTGCGGAAAAGGACGGGGTCCAGCTGGTCTTCGGCACTCCCGGAGGAGATCAGCAGGACCAATGGCAATTGATCTGGTTCTTGCGTTTCGTGCATTTCGGGCTGGGGCTGCAGGAATGCATGGACGCGCCACTGTTCCATTCGATGCATTTTCAGGGCTCGTTCTATCCCCGCGCCACAGCGCCCGGCGAGATGATGATCGAGGAAACCTTTGGCGAGACCGTGATCGAGGACCTGCGCGCGCGCGGTCACAAGATCACCGTGGCCGAGCCCTGGACAGTTGGGCGCCTCACCGCAGCCCTTCGGGAAAAAGATGGAACCTTGCGCGCGGCGGCAACGCCGCGGCTGATGCAGGCTTATGCAATAGGACGCTGACATGACGTATTCCCTGATCGCAAAAGACCCCGAGACCGGAGCCATCGGCCTGATCGTGGCCAGCCGCTTCTTCGCTTGCGGCGCGCGCGTTCCGTGCGTTGGTGCGCGCAGTGCGATTGCCTCTCAGGCGTTCTCGAACCCGGTCTGGGGAACCGAAGGGCTCAGGCGGCTTGAGGCGGGCGAAGCTGCGCAGGCGGTTCTGGATGATCTCGTCACCCGGGATTCAGGTCGGGACGCGCGACAAGCCCACCTAATGGACGCACAGGGCAACTTTGCGGCCTATACCGGGGCTGATTGCGTCGACTGGGCCGGGCATCGGCTCGGTGAGGCACATTCGGTTGCAGGCAACATGCTGGCTGGGCCGGATGTCGTGGACGCCACTTTCGAAACCTACGCCTCGGAAACCGGCCTGCCCTTTCCAGAACGCCTGATGGCGGCCATGGAGGCTGGCGAGCGCGCGGGGGGCGACAAACGCGGCAAACAGGCCGCCGGTCTTGTCATTCATCGCGGGCAATCGCATGCATGGCTGGATATGCGCAGCGACGACCACGCTGACCCTCTGGCCGAACTGCGCAGGCTTTATGATGTGGCTGCTGAGCGGTATCTACATTTTGCGGAGGCGATGCCCAGCGAGCAGAATTTCTCGGGCAATCCCGACCGGGGCGCGCTGGAAGAGGCGATTGCCCGCGCGGACGCGAAACGTCAGGCCGAAGGGCGGGTAAGCCGCTCGCTGGCCAGCGACCCCGCGTGAGATATGGGCGGGATTGACCTTTCCACTCTGGCAACGCTGATCGCCATCGCAGGTGCGGCCGGAGTGTTTGGTGGTATTCTGGCCGGTTTGCTGGGCGTTGGCGGAGGGATCGTTATCGTTCCGGCGCTTTACTTTGCCTTGTCATTGACCGGCAGCAATCCTGCACTGACGATGCAGGTTGCAGTGGGTACGTCGCTGGCAACCATCGTGTTCACGGCGCTGTCCTCAAGCTGGGGGCACTACAAGCGTGGGGCGTTGGACATGGCGCTGCTGAAACGCTGGGCCCCGGCCATTCTGGTTGGAGTGATCATTGGCGGCCTGCTTGGCGGCGTGGTCAGCGGCTATATTCTGGTCGCCGTCTTCGCGACGGTTGCTGCTCTAGTGGCGCTGGACATGATCTTTCGCAAACCCGGCAATAGCGGCCCGCCGCGCAGTTTTTCTCCGCGCGTCTGGGCTACGACCGGTGTGTTTGCCGGTGCGATTTCCGCGATGATGGGCATCGGTGGCGGTACTGTCTGCGTACCGGTTCTCAACTTTCTGGGCTACGACATCCGACGCGCGGTGGGCACCTCGGCGGCAATCGGCTTTGTCATCGGCCTGCCGGGCGCGCTGATCTATGCCGGAACAGGTCTGGGGCAATCCGGCTTGCCGCCTTTCTCCATCGGTTACGTCAATCTGGTCGCCGCAGCGCTGATCATCCCGCTGACAACCAGCTTTGCCCATGTGGGCGTCCGCATCGCGCACACGATTTCGCAACGTGCCTTACGCCTTGCCTTTGGTGCATTCCTGATGCTTACGTCTTTGCGCATGTTTTACGACCTGACCGGAGCGTTCTGAACTTGGGAAATTGTCCAACAGATACTGAGCTGACCGCCGCCCTGCGCGCTGGGATCGAAACCGGCGATTTCCTGAAGAACGGCAAGTTGCTGCCCGAACGCGCACTGGCCGAAGCGCTAACCGTTACCCGCGCCCGTATGCGTCGGATTCTGGATCAGCTCGAGGAAGAAGGCACCGTGTTTCGCAGGCACGGACAAGGCACGTTCGTGTCACCACCCCCGGCCGTTGGCGCAAGCCCGTTCCGCGCCGTTGCAGCCAAGGTTATGCCCCGTGATGTCATGGAAGTACGTCTGGAGATTGAACCGGCATTGGCGGCATTAGCGGCACAACGCGCCTCGATCAAAGAATTGCGAACGCTTGAACAACTCATGAGGGCCACACTGGATGCTGCCGATACGCAGGCTTACGGGGTTGCCGATGATGTGTTTCACTACAAAATCGCGGAACTGGCTCACAATCCGTTGTTCCTGACGGTATATGACTCGATCCGCGCTGTACGGAAGCAATCTGAATGGACACGTCAGCGCGAGACACAATATTCGTCCGCGACTCTGGTACGCCTCGGCGAACAGCACGAACTGTTGTTCAGCAACATCGCATCACGCGACAGCCAGGCCGCCGCAGAGGTCATGCAATCGCATCTGCTTTCGGTATCAAACGCCATGCTACGAGACAGGACATATGCGCAAGCCGAGAACCTCACCGAGCAGCCAGAAGGTTAGCATGACCTTGGCGTCTTCCATCAGGTTTGGATGACCCCCTCTCGTCCACCCTCCTAATACAAGACAGAGACAGAGAAAGATGCCCACACTATTCAGCAGCTTTCACCTTCGTGATGTGACGTTCAAAAACCGTATCGCTGTCTCACCGATGAGCCAGTATCGCGCCGTGGAAGGCCGGGCCAATGACTGGCATCTTGTGCATCTGGGACGGTTTGCCATGGGCGGAGCGTCGCTGGTCTATGCTGAGGCGACGGCGGTGACCCGCGACGGGCGTCGCACGCCAGGGGATCTGGGCCTTTGGGACGACAGCCAGATTGAACCACTGAGGCGTATCGCTGAGTTTATCACGCGCGAAGGTGCGGTACCGGGCATCCAGCTGAGCCATGCGGGGCGCAAAGCATCCGAGCGACGGCCTTGGCACGGCGAAACGCCACTGGATGAGGAGGATGTAAGCGCACGCAACGAAGAGGCGTGGCCGGCCATTGCGCCATCTGCCCTCCCCTATGCCGAAGGTTGGCCGACGCCGCGGGAAATGACGCAAAGCGATATCGAAGCCGTCATTTCCGCATTTGGTTCCGCTGCGAGACGTGCCCATTCCGCCGGTTTCAAGGTGATCGAAATCTATGCGGCCCACGGCTTTCTGGTGCATCAGTTTTTGTCACCGGTGACCAATCAGAGACAGGACAGATGGGGCGGCAATGCAGAGAATCGAATGCGGTTTGCCGTCGAGGTCGCACGCGAAATCCGCAGAAACTGGCCCGAGGGTTTGCCACTGGCCTTTCGCCTGTCGGCGACCGATTGGCTGGAGTCGGGACTGACCGTCGAGAACACAGTTGAGGTCGCGGCAGCGCTCAAATCGGTGGGAGTCGACCTGATCGATTGCAGCTCGGGCGGGATCGGCGGCAAAGAGAGGCCGCAGCGGATGACCATTGCACAAGGGTTTCAGGTGGCTTTCGCCGCGCAGATCAAGGCGCAGGCAGATATTCCCACCATGGCTGTCGGATTCCTTTGGGACCCGAAGGTTTGCAACGCTGTCATAGAACGGGGCGACGCCGACATGATCGCCCTCGCACGTGAGCTGTTGGCCGACCCCAACTGGCCCCTGCACTGTGCTGCGGAGCTGGGGGAGGACACCGGTCACGCCCGCTGGCCGGTCGAGGCGGGCTGGTGGCTGATGAAGCGAGAGCGGCTGCTGTCCAAACTTGGTCTGCATCCGCTCTAGTCACCTGCCAGCAATCGGAATGCGATTGGTCCTGAATCCGGATTGCAGGTAAGACGACGGTAGCTAAAGCGCAATTTGCCCATTTCTTAGGCGATCCACCGAAAAGCGCTTAACGAATAACCACGCACTCCAGGTTGGTGGCCACCAGCGTTGTCGAGGAGTGGTTTCCAAACGCGCTAACGCGGAAACACGGGACTCGAACCAACGCGTTGCGGGTGCGATATTACTCAACTTGCCTCCATATTGCCCACATCGGAAAGGGTGCAGCCACGTGCGAAAGGCTCAGTGAGCCTCAGCACCAAGCGGCTGGGTGACAGAACGGTGTTGGATGTCCTGCACCAATCCGGCTCGTTTAAGTGTCTGTTTCCCCGCGCGCTCTCGCCTGAATTGGACACGGTTCTGCTGAATACTGCCGGTGGCGTTACGGGAGGTGACTCATTTCGGTTCAGTGGCACAGTTGCCACGGGAACGACACTTACGCTGACCACTCAGGCCTGCGAACGCATCTACAAAGCCAAGCCCGGCCCCTCCGGCCAGGTCACCAACCATCTGACGGTTGGGTCAGGTGCACGGGTGAACTGGTTACCTCAGGAAACGATCCTGTTCAACGGCTGTGCTCTCGACCGCCGACTGCTTATCGAGATGGCACCCGATACAACAACGCTGTTGGTCGAGCCATTGGTCTTCGGGCGCGCTGCGATGGGAGAGACCCTGACTGATATCCGCCTGCGTGACCGGATCGAAATCCGGCGCGATGGCATGCCTATCTTTCTGGATTCCATACGGTTCTCAGGTGACCTGCACAGCCATCTCTCGGGGCAGAACATAGCCAATGGCTCCCTTGCGATGGCGTTGGTCATCTTTGCCGGGCCCTCGGCCGAGGGTCAGTTAGACACTGTGCGCCGGATGCTGCCCGATACTGCCGGAGCCAGCCTGATCGGAAATGATCTTCTGGTCATCCGGATGCTGGCCCAGAACAGCTTCACTCTGCGCAAGGCTCTGCTGCCGGTTCTGCGCCGGTTGAACAACGATACCTTACCACGATGCTGGATGCTCTGACATGAACCTGACCCCACGCGAGAAAGACAAACTGTTGGTCGCCATGGCTGCCGAAGTTGCCCGTAAGCGGCTGGCAAGAGGCGTCAAACTGAACCACCCCGAGGCGATTGCTCTGATCTCCGACGCGGTGGTCGAAGGCGCGCGCGATGGCCGGTCCGTGGCTGACATGATGCAGGCGGGGGCCGAGGTGATCACCCGTGCACAATGCATGGAAGGTGTGCCCGAGATGATCCACGAGGTTCAGGTCGAAGCCACCTTTCCGGATGGCACCAAGCTGGTGACCGTTCACAATCCCATTCGCTAACGAAGGAACTCTGATATGACCCGTATGCTCTTCCCTGCCCTGATCCTGGCCGGTCCTGCCGCCGCCCATACCGACGCACATATACACGCCCACGGCACCGACTATGCCACACTTGGTATTGGTCTGGCGGCGGCAGCGCTGGCCATGGTGGCGCTGATGATCAAGCTGAACAAATGATCCCCGGAGAAATCATTCCGGCCGAAGGCTCTCTGACGCTCAATGCCGGACGACGCAGTCGCCATGTCGTTGTCGCCAATACCGGTGATCGACCGGTGCAGGTCGGCAGCCATTACCATTTTGCCGAAGCAAACTCGGCTTTGGACTTTGATCGTTACGCTGCCTTGGGGATGCGCGCGGACATACCCGCTGGCACTGCTGTCCGCTTTGAACCGGGACAGATCCGCGAGGTCATGCTGGTGCCGTATGAGGGGCGTCGGCACATCTATGGCTTTAACATGCACATCATGGGGGCTTTGAAAGATGCCGGGCAAGATAAGTCGGAGTGACTATGCCTCGATGTTCGGTCCCACGGTCGGCGACAAGGTACGTCTGGCCGACACTGACCTCATCATCGAGGTTGAAAAGGACCTGATCGTGGATCGCGCGACCGCCGCGCGCTTCAGTGAAACGGGTCATCGCGAAGACGTCTATGGGGAAGAGGTCAAGTTCGGCGGCGGCAAAGTCATTCGCGATGGGATGGGACAGTCACAGGTTACTCGCGCCGCAGGTGCTGTGGATACGGTGATCACCAACGCGCTGATCGTGGATCATTCTGGTATCTACAAGGCAGATGTGGGCTTGAAGGACGGACGCATTGCCAAGATCGGCAAGGCTGGCAACCCCGACACCCAGCCCGGGGTCGACATCATCATCGGACCCGGCACCGAGGCCATCGCGGGCGAAGGGCGTATCCTGACCGCAGGTGGGTTCGACAGCCATATCCACTTCATCTGCCCGCAACAGATCGAGGACGCTCTGCATTCCGGCCTCACAACCATGCTGGGCGGCGGAACCGGTCCCGCGCATGGCACTCTCGCCACGACCTGCACCCCCGGCCCCTGGCATATCGGGCGGATGCTGCAGGCGGCGGATGCCTTCCCCATGAACCTTGCCTTTGCGGGCAAGGGCAACGCCTCATTGCCTGCGGCACTAGAGGAACAGGTAAAAGCCGGAGCTTGCGCTCTGAAACTGCATGAGGATTGGGGCACCACACCCGCTGCTATCGATTGCTGCCTCTCGGTGGCTGATGCGATGGACGTTCAGGTGATGATCCACACCGATACGCTCAATGAATCCGGCTTTGTGGAAAACACCGTGGCCGCCATGAAAGGGCGTACCATCCATGCCTTCCACACCGAAGGCGCGGGCGGAGGTCACGCCCCGGATATCATCAAGATCTGCGGCGAGAACCATGTACTGCCCTCATCGACCAATCCCACGCGGCCCTTCACGGTCAATACGGTCGAAGAGCACCTCGATATGCTGATGGTCTGCCACCACCTCGACAAATCCATCCCCGAGGACGTAGCCTTTGCAGAAAGCCGCATCCGGCGCGAGACGATTGCGGCCGAGGACATCCTGCATGACATGGGCGCATTCTCGATCATCGCCTCTGACAGCCAGGCGATGGGACGCGTGGGGGAGGTACTGATCCGCACCTGGCAAACCGCTGACAAGATGAAGAAACAACGCGGCCGCCTGCCCGAGGAAACCGGCGAGAACGACAACTTCCGCGTTCGCCGCTATATCGCTAAATACACGATCAACCCTGCCATTGCCCACGGCCTCAGCCATGAGATCGGCAGTATCGAAGAGGGCAAGCGCGCTGATCTGGTCCTGTGGAACCCAGCCTTTTTCGGAGTGAAGCCCGAGATGGTTCTGTTAGGTGGTACAATCGCCTGTGCACAAATGGGCGATCCAAACGCCTCGATACCAACCCCGCAGCCGGTCTATAGCCGTCCGATGTTTGGCGCTTATGGGCGCTCGGTCGAACACTCGGCGATCACATTTATCTCTAAGGCCGCGCAAGCCGAGGGGATTGGTGATACACTGGGACTGGCCAAGCAGACCGTCGCGGTCCGCAACACGCGGAATATCGGCAAGAAAGATTTGTTGCTGAACAACGCGACTCCGCATGTCGAAGTCGACCCCGAAACCTATGAGGTCCGCGCCGACGATGAGCTGCTGACCTGTCAGCCCGCCGAAGTTCTGCCCATGGCGCAGCGCTATTTCATGTTCTGAGACCCCAAGAGGCCCCCGATGACTCCTGAAATCAAAACTGCCCGCATCTATCACGATCACTCACATGCCCCGGCTCATGCGCAGGTCTCGCTGGACTATGACGGGCGCTTCCTGCGTCGAAAAATGCTTGCCACCGACGATGGAGAGGCGTTTCTGGTCGACCTGGCCCAAACCTTGTCGCTGGATCACGGCGGTGTCCTGATACTGGAGGACGGTCGCAAGGTCGAAGTGATCGCTGCACCGGAACAATTGCTGGAAGTGACCGGAGGTAACCTTCTTCGCCTGGCTTGGCATATCGGCAACCGCCATACGCCTTGTCAGATTGAACAGGATCGTCTGCTGATCCAGCGTGACCATGTCATCCGGGATATGCTTGGTAAATTGGGGGCGACCACCCGCGAAGTGGTTGAACCCTTCACACCCGAGGGCGGCGCATATGGTCATGGTAGGACCCATGGTCACGCCCACTAACGCAGATATCCTGACGCTGACCCAGTGGTTGTCGCCCGCTTATCCGGTGGGTGGCTTCGCCTATTCCCATGGTTTGGAATGGGCAATCGATTGCGGTGATGTTCAGACGGCCGACGACACCAAAGCCTGGATTGCGGACGTGATCAGCTTCGGCGCGGGCTGGTCCGACTGCGTGTTTCTGGTATCGGCATACAAAGCTCAATCGGCCGAAGCATTGCACGAGGTCGACGTGCAGGCGCGCGCGTACTGTGCCTCATGCGAGCGATTGCAGGAAACGCACCTTCTGGGTCAGGCCTTCTGTGAAGTGACCGCAGCGGTTTGGGCGCTGGATCTCGCCGCTCTGACCTACCCGGTTGCTGTTGGTTGTGCGGCGCGTTTGCGGGGATTGCCGGTCGAGCTAACCACTCAGATGTTTCTGCACAGTTTCATGTCCAACCTCACCGCTTGCGCGACGCGTCTGATACCGTTGGGGCAGACACAAAGTCAGCGCGTCGTACACGAAATGACGCCCGTTTGCGCCCGTGTTGCCTCGGACGCTCAGACAGCCAGCCTGGACGACCTGAGCGCAACCAGTTTTCTGGCCGACATCGCATCGATGAAACACGAAACACAACATTCGAGGATCTTCAGAACATGAGCAACATGAACGGCCCGCTTCGCGTTGGTATCGGCGGCCCCGTGGGCGCGGGCAAAACCACGCTGACGGCAGCCTTGTCCGAGGCGCTGCGGGACAAGCTGTCGGTTGGAGTGATTACAAACGATATCTATACTCAGGAAGATGCCGAAGCCCTAATGCGCATGCAGATCTTGCCTCGGGATCGTATCATCGGGGTGGAAACGGGCGGTTGTCCGCATACTGCGATCCGAGAGGACGCCTCGATCAATCTGGCGGCCGTCGCCGAAATGCAGGCCCGCCATCCAGACCTTGATGTTATTCTGATCGAAAGCGGTGGCGACAATCTGTCCGCGACCTTCAGCCCGGAATTGGCGGATCTGACCATCTACGTGATTGATGTCGCCGCTGGTGAAGAGATCCCGCGCAAAGGAGGTCCCGCGATCAAGAAGTCAGACATCCTGATCATAAACAAAACCGATTTGGCACCCCATGTCGGTGCGTCATTGGAAGTCATGGAACGCGATGCGCAAACCATGCGAAATGGACGGCCCTTTCTGCTGACGTCGCTTCGTCACAGGAAAGGCGTTGATGCGATTGTCGATCTGCTTGTCCAGCAGGGTGGACTAGGCGTATCGGCCACCCACTAACCGTCGCCTTGGATTATCTTCAACGGTGTTTGGATTCTCGGGCTTTGCCGCTAGTCTATGATCAAGTGAGTTCCATTTGATCGAAGCTACATCGTGCGCCCTATCATATCACCGGAAACCATCGCCAAATGGCAGCGGATCGTCGATCTGATCGCACGCGTTGCGGACGTACCCGCAAGTCTTGTCATGCGCACGCATGAACCGCACCATTCGGTCTTTGTCACCAGCCACAACGAAGGAAACCCTTATGCGATCGGTCGCCGTTTCACGCTAAACGAAAAGCTCTATTGCTATGGCGTTCTGGAATGCAACGGTGAGCTTACTGTCGAGGATGCCGCCAGCAATCCGAGATGGCAGGACAATGATGATATGGAACTTGGGATGCGATTCTATATCGGATATCCGCTGAAATGGCCGGATGGATCGATATTCGGTACAATCTGCGTTCTGGATTCACGTCGAAATCGGCGCGCCTTGCTATTCCGAGAGGGGCTACAGGAATTCGCCAGGGTTATCGAAGACGACCTTGCGCTGTTGATAGAGATCCAGCGGCGCACCGAGCTTGAGAAAGAGTTGCAGGCAACGTTGGACCAGTTGGAGCAACGTGTCGCCAATCGCACCAAGGATCTTGAAGAGGCGAACGCTGCGTTGCGCGTATTGCTCAATAGCGTGGAAACCTCACGCGAAGACTATGACGAAAAAATATTGCGCCAGATCAAAGGTCTCGTTGTCCCATATCTCTCCAAACTGCGCGGGCGGCTGGATCACGACCCTGCCGGGCAGGCTTATCTCGAACTTGCTGAAGAAAACCTCAAATCGATCACTTCAGAGATGAGCGATCATCTGACCACGATCTTCGAAGCTTTGACACCTGTCGAACAGGAAATCGCGCAGTTGATCATGCGCGGGCAAACCACAAAGGATATCGCGCGAACGCTATCGCGCGAGCCCAGCACGATCGAGTTTCATCGAAACAACATTCGCGCCAAGCTTGGATTAAAGCGCAGCGGCAAGAACCTGCGTAGCCTGTTGTTGGCCGCGCAGTAAAACATGGGGATGACCCCCATGTTTTCCCCGTGTTTTTCCGATGCGAAGGCTAAGACATCCGATGGTTACCCTAAGTCAGGTCCGGGTCAGAACCGGATCGGATGACAACAGGGAAATCTAAACGATGGAAAAAGACGATCTGAACCTGAAACCGACACTATTGCGCGGCAACGAGGATGACTTGGCGCCGGGCTTGTCGCGACGCTCCTTTTTTATGGCTGCCGGTGCTGCTGGCGTAGGTGGTGCGGCCTCACTTCTGACAACCACATCTGCCAAGGCGCAATCCACCGATTGGACTCAACCCGGCAACAACAATGGTGTCATCGAGTTGCAGAAGACCACCGGGCAGTCGGTAGATGGCGCAGTCGGAATCGACTATTTCGGCCATTGCGCAATCAAAATAACTTCGCCGGGCGGGGCAACCGTTCTGTTCGATCCCTGGCGCGATGATCCCTCGGGCGCATGGGGTCTATGGTTCAAGAATGAATTCCCGGAAACCCCGGTCGACATCTGCATGTCAACGCACACGCATTTCGATCACGACGCCATTCATCGCCCAATCTCGACCATGGTGCTGGACCGGATGGTTGGAAATTTTGAATTCGCAGACATCAAGATTACAGGCTTTGCTGACAAACATGTCTGCCGGGCTCCGGGCTGGTATGACTGGACCAACGCCTTGGGTGAATTCGGCGTTCAGGCCTGCCCACCGGACAACGTCAGCCATATGGATATGGTGGTCTATCTCGTCGAAACGGGAGGAATTCGAACCCTGATCTGGGGTGACAATCGGCACAACCCGCCACAGGAGTTCTGGGATGCCATCGGACAGGTCGACGTACTGACTCTGCCAGTGGACGGATCACAGCATATTCTGGACTATAAGCAGGGAGATGACATTGTCGCGCGTCTCAAACCCAAAGTCATTATTCCAACCCACTACCTGAACGAAACGACCAGCTATACCCTGACAACTCTGCAGCATGCAGACGATTGGGTAAAATCGCAAAGAAGCTACAAGATGCTGGACTCGGCCAGCCTGTCGCTTGAAGCCGGTGAAGTGGCAGGAATGGATCGCGAATTTCTCTACTTTGGTCACAATGCACTTGTGAGCTAATTCCCCCCAGCCCTGGGCGATCTGGAACTTGTCGCCCGGGGATCCTACCGCTCATGTCGAAAATGATCACGATACCGACAGCACGATACGTGAGATCAAAACGGCATTGAGCCTGACTGTGAAATACAGTAGCGGTCCCCGCGCCGGTCGCAGCCTACCCGGTTATCAAAACAAGGACTGACATCATGAAAACGACTTTGGTCTGCTCTGGCGGACTGGATTCTGTGTCTCTGGCACATGTGCTGGCGGGCCAGGGACACCTATCGCGCCTGGTCTCATTCGACTATGGCCAACGACATACAAAAGAGCTCGACTTTGCCGCCGCCTGTGCCACACGGCTGGGCGTCCCCCATCATCTGATCGATCTGCGCTCGGTCGGGGCGACGTTGACCGGATCGGCATTGACCGATGATCTGGACGTGCCCGACGGTCATTATGAAGAAGAGACCATGAAGGTAACCGTGGTCCCAAATCGCAACGCCATCATGCTGACGATTGCATACGGCATCGCATCGGCACAGGGGGATGATACGGTGGCGACTGCGGTGCATGGAGGGGATCATTTTATCTATCCCGATTGCCGCCCTGATTTCACCGATGCTTTCGATACCATGCAACGTGCAGCTCTGGACGGCTACGCGCAGGTCGCTTTGCATGTACCATTCGTGCATCGCGCGAAAGCCGATATCGTAGCGGACGGCGCGCGGGTTAACACGCCATTTGACCAGACGTGGTCCTGCTACAAAGGCGGCGATCTGCATTGCGGGCGCTGTGGCACTTGCGTTGAACGGCGCGAAGCATTCGATCTGGCGGGCGTTCCCGATCCAACCCTCTATGCAGACCCAGAGTTCTGGCGTCAGGCGGTCGAGAGGAAACGCGCCTGATGTACAGGATCACCAAGGAATTTCACTTCTCCGCTTCACATCAACTAACCCACCTGCCTGACGATCACCAATGCGCGAGACTACATGGGCATAATTATATCGTCGTGGTCGAACTGGCCTCGCGCGATCTGAATAACGACGGGTTCGTGCGGGACTATCATGAACTGAAACCACTCAAGAGTTATATTGACGAAACGTTCGATCATCAGCACCTGAATGATGTACTGAACTGCGTGACCACCGCCGAAAACATGGCGCGGCATTTCTATGATTGGTGCACCGCACGCTGGCCGGAAACGGCTGCAGTGAAAGTATCCGAGACGCCCAAGACCTGGGCCGAGTACCGGCCATGACCCTGCGCATCGCAGAAATCTTTGGCCCCACCGTTCAGGGCGAGGGCGCACTGATCGGACAACCCACTGTCTTTGTGCGCAGCGGTGGCTGCGACTTCCGTTGCGCGTGGTGCGATAGCCTGCACGCGGTCGACAGCGCCTTTCGCCACGATTGGAAGGCCATGAGCACCGAGGATATCTGGACCGAAGTTCAACACCTGTCCGGCGGGCAGCCTTTGACCGTGTCCCTGTCGGGCGGCAACCCCGCCATTCAGGACTTCGGACCGCTGATCCGGCACGGTTCGGATGCGGGTTACCTCTTTGCCTGCGAGACACAAGGCTCGGTCGCAAAACCTTGGTTCACGGATCTGGCCAATCTGGTGCTCAGCCCGAAACCGCCCAGCAGCGGTGAGCAGATGGACTGGGCCATGTTCGAGGCTTGTCTGGCGGTCCGCCCCGAAAACACCGTTCTGAAGATCGTAATCTTCGATGAGACCGATTTCACCTGGGCGCAGGATGTAGCCAACCGCTATCCGCATCTGCCCTTGTACCTGCAGCCCGGCAACCCGGAAACCGACCCCGATCTGCCGGTCGATCTGACTCAGGCAACCGGACGGCTGGAATGGCTGATTGACAAAACCCTGAGCGTTGGGTGGTTCACCCCGCGTATCTTGCCCCAGTTGCACGTGCTGGTCTGGGGCAACAAACGCGGCGTATAACGAACGGAGACGGCTATGAGCGATATCTACAGCAACCTTACCCAACTGGGCGGCGACACCGTCCTGCCGACCAATCCTGACGAAGCCGTTTTGGAGCGGGTGCAAAACCCGCAATCTGACGTGTATTACAATGTGCGTTTCACTGCGCCCGAATTCACATCGCTTTGCCCGATGACCGGGCAGCCGGACTTTGCCCATCTGGTCATCGACTATGTACCCGGCGACTGGCTGGTAGAAAGCAAATCGCTGAAACTGTTTCTGGGTTCTTTCCGCAACCACGGGGCGTTTCACGAGGATTGCACGATTTCGATTGCCCGCCGCCTGCAAGAGTTTATGAAACCGCGCTGGCTGCGCATAGGCGGCTACTGGTATCCGCGTGGTGGCATCCCGATCGACGTGTTCTGGCAAACCGGACCCTTGCCCGAGAATGTTTGGGTTCCTGATCAGGGTGTTCCGCCTTATCGCGGGCGTGGCTGAACTGTTGGCTGAAAGCTACGCTCTGAAATCCAGCTCGTTTCCTGAACAGGTTGCGAGCGCCAGTGCTTCACCGTGCATAGCAGAATTCAGGTCCAACAGATCTTACGTGCGACCGTTCTCAACCGTCGCACGCCGCCATTAGGCGATAGGTGATCTGGGCCGCGGTAAAATCCCACGCCGCTTCGCCGTTGGGCGCAAGTTCGACAACGTCGAAACCGACACAGCGTCGGCCTTTCAGCGCATTTTCTACAAGGTGCAATGCCTGATAGAACGATAATCCGCCTGGAACCGGTGTTCCCGTTGCAGGCATCTGACTGGGGTCTAAACCATCCACATCAAAGCTCACATAGATCAGTTCGGGGAAGTCTTCCGGTAATTCCACCGATAAGATGTTTCCCGTCACCAGTTCCTCGGCGTCCACGTGAAAGACCTTGTTGGCCAAACGACTTTCTGCTTCCTGTGGGCAAAGCGCGCGCACACCGAACTGAGCCAGACGAATGCCATCTTCGACCAGCAGGTGCATCACCGACGCGTGGGAGTGTTTTTCACCCTGATAGGCAATCCGCAGATCAGCATGGGCGTCAATCTGCACAATGCCGATGGGCTGGCCCAATGCACGCGCTACTCCGGATACTGCGCCGTAACTCAGGGAGTGTTCGCCGCCCAAAGTCACGGGGATTTTGCCGGCTTTCGCGACGGCTTCGGTCGCGGCGGCGATGCGCTCCATCACCTCAGGCAGTGGCCCTTCGCAATCTATCGGTTGGTGTGTATAGATGCCTGCGCCGCAGGGTTCCTTGCCTTTGCACAGGCGTTCAAGCTCGTTGGATGCCTCGATGATTGCGTCTGGTCCGGATGCCGTGCCAGAGCCGTATGAGACGGTGCGCTCCAACGGTACGGGAATGACATGAAAACGTCCGGCTGCATCCCGTTCCGCCTGGGTAAGCTCACTGTCCAGAAAAACACTCATGAGAGCCTCTCCTTAAAATCTTCATAGCCAAACTGTTTCACGATTTTCAGCGCGTCGGTCTCGCTATTCCACAGAGCGATGGCAGGCAACGGGACACCATTGAAGGTGTTGGTTTTGACCATCGAATAATGAGCCTGATCGAGAAACGCAAAGCGCTGCCCGATGGTCAGCGAAGCGGGCCATGTGTAATCTCCGATCACATCCCCCGCGAGGCAGGACGGACCGCCCAGCCGATAGGTTGTTCCCGCCTCGGATTCATTCATCAGCGCGGGACGATACGGGGCTTCGATCACATCTGGCATATGACATGTTGCCGAGATGTCTGTGATCGCGAGATTCATGCCGTTGACAGGTAAATCGAGGATTTCACCCACCAAAATACCCGCATCCAGCGCCACGGCCTCACCCGGTTCTAGATAAACGTCAACCTGATGTTTGGTTCGAACCTCCTGAAGGAATGCAACCAATGCGTCACGATCATAATCCGCACGGGTTATGTGATGCCCTCCTCCGAAGTTCACCCATTTCAGGTTAGGCAGATAGGGGGCCAGCTGAGGTTCAACTGCGGCCCATGTCCGGGCCAACGGTTCAAAACCCTGCTCACATAGTGTGTGCATGTGAACGCCATCCACGCCTGCCATGTTTTCGTCCGTCAGAGAACTGACAGGCGTGCCGAGCCGGGAACATGGCGCGCAAGGATCGTATTTCGGAATTTCACCCTCCGAGTGCTCGGGGTTGATCCGCAGCCCAACCTGCACACTGGCGTTCCGGGCCTGATCGAGGAAACGGTCTTTCTGCGCGGGGCTATTGAAGATGATATGATCAGAGAGTGCCAATATCTCGGCCATGTCCTGTGCTTTGTAGCCCGCGCAGAACGTTGCAACCTCACCCCCGTATTCTTCGCGCCCCAATCGCGCCTCGAAGATACCACTGGCACAGGTGCCGCCGAGATATCTCTGCACCAGAGGCGCCAGAGAATACATGGAAAAGGCCTTGAGTGCGCTCAGAACATGCGCGCCGGATCGGTCTGAGACATCTTTTAGGATCGACAGGTTCCGCTCGACAGCCTTTTCGTCAACGACAAAACAGGGCGAAGGAACGCGGCTCAGGTCAAAATCGCGAAAGGCACCAGCATCGCCGGCCTGTGTCGTCATCATCTCGGACATGGGTCCCACCTGGTCAGGGCGCAGGAAGGGTGTCCCTCCCGCGCGGTCTTGTTATGGATCAGAACGCAACCGGGCCGTCCAGTTCATGCACTTGCCAGGGCAAACCATGGTCATTCAGCATATCCATGAAATTGTCGGGATCCAGCTGCTCCATATTCCAGACGCCGGGTTCGACCCAGTTGCCTTTGAGAACCTGCGCCGCGCCGATCATCGCCGGAACGCCGGTGGTGTAAGACACTGCCTGCGAGCCCACTTCGGCGTAACATTCCTCGTGGTCGCAGATGTTGTAGATGTAATAGGTCTTCTCGCCCGAACCATCCTTTGCCTGTCCGGTGGCAATGTCGCCGATGCAGGCTTTGCCCTTGGTTTGCTCGCCCAGATCACCGGGATCGGGAAGCAGTGTTTTCAGGAACTGGATCGGGATGATTTCCTTACCGTCATGCATCACTGGGTCAATGCGGGTCATACCGACGTTTTCCAGAACCTTGGCGTGCATGATGTAAGCGTCGCCGAAGGTCATCCAGAAACGGGCACGCTCGATTTCGGGGAAGTGAGTCGAAAGCGACTCCAGTTCCTCATGATACATCAGGTACATATTCTTCGGACCAATGCCCGGAAAGTCGAACTCAACCTTGTGGGACATGGCAGGTGTGGTCCGCCAATCGCCGTTTTCCCAGTGGCGTGCTTCCTGCAGCACTTCGCGCAGATTGATCTCGGGGTTGAAGTTGGTGGCGAAGGCTTGATCATTCGACCCGCCATTCGCATCGAGCACATCAATCTGACGAATGGTGTCCAGCTTGTGCTTTTTCAACCAGGTCGCAAAAACAGACGTTACGCCCGGATCAAATCCTGAACCCAGGATCGCCATAAGCCCGGCTTCTTTGAACTTGTCCTGATACGCCCACTGCCAATGATATTCGAACTTGGCTTCATCCTCGGGCTCATAGTTTGCGGTATCCAAATAATGGCACCCGGCTTCCAGGCACGCGTCCATCAGTTTCAGATCCTGATAGGGCAGCGCGAGGTTCACCAGAATCTCGGCCCCGGTTTCACGGATAAGCGCCACGGTGGACGCGACATCCATCGCATCCAATTGTGCCGTCTTGATATCCACACCCACGCGTTCCTTGACGCTGGCCGCGATGGCATCGCATTTCGACTTGGTCCGGCTGGCCAGAGTGATATCCGTGAAGATATCGGCATTCATTGCCATCTTGTGCACTGCGGCATGGCTGACGCCGCCGGCGCCTACGACAAGTGTCTTTCCCATGGGTTTCTCCTGATCGTGGTTATTCAAAATAGGTGTATCCATTCATCGAGTCGCGATAGGACCCGATCAGCGTCTTGCGTTCATCAGCCCTGATCTTCCCTGCCGAGATCGCTTCGTCCACCATCTTGCGGAAGGCGGCGATACAATCGGCCGGATCATACTCAACATACGAAAGCACTTCGGCAATGGTATCGCCCTCCTGTTCGTGGAGCAGATCGAACCCGCCGTCGGCCCGCAAGTCGATTGTTACCACATTCGTGTCTCCAAAGAGATTGTGCAGATCCCCCAGCGTTTCCTGATAGGCGCCCACGAAGAAGACCCCAAGATAATAGGGCTTGGCTTCAGGTAGAGAATGCACAGGCAAGGACGGCGAGGTTGAGCCTGCCAGTATGAACTGATCCAGCTTTCCGTCGCTGTCGCACGTGATATCCGACAAGACCACGCGCCGGTCAGGCTCTTGGTTCAGCATCTGGAGGGGCACGATCGGGTGTAGCTGATCAATCGCCCAAACATCGGGGAGCGACTGGAAAACCGAAAAGTTGCAGTGATACACATCCGCAATCTTCTGCAGTTCCTTTTCCAGATCACCGCTTTGCTCGGCCTCGGGGGTGATCGTTTTGATCCGTGCCATGAGGTTCAGATAGATGCGTTCGGCCCGCGCCATCTGGCGCAGATCCACGTAGCCGCGGCGGAACAAGGCACGCAGTTCGTCCCGATAGAACCGAGCATCGTTCCAGCATTCCTGCACCCGTTCAGGCACAAGATATCCCGAAATTGCGGCCAGATCCGACACCAGGTGGTTATCATCCGGTTCAACCGCCGGTGCGTCCGGCGCGTCATAAAGCGTACTCTCCAGCACGTCGAAGACGAGCATGGACGACGTCGCCGTGACCGCCCGGCCGCTTTCCGTCACCAGAATTGGGTGATCGATCTCGGCCTCATCCATGGCATAGGCCACGGTTTCCACCACATTGGCGCAGTACTCTGACATCGAGTAGTTGATCGAGTTTTCGGTCGCTCGTTTTTCACCGGTGTAATCCACGCCAAGACCCCCGCCCAGATCCAGATGGGTCAAGGGCGCACCTTCGCGGGTCAGTTCGGTGAAATAGCGGCAAGCTTCGGTCGCGGCGCGGCGCACATCGTTCACGTCCGGGACCTGACTGCCCAGATGGGAATGCTGCAGCTTCAGACAATGCAACAAACCTTCGTCTCGCAGGCGATCCACAACGCGCAACAACTGGTCGGTGTTCATGCCAAAAGCTGATCGATCCCCCGAACTGCTTTGCCATTTGCCGCTGATCTGGTTGGTCAGCTTCACGCGAACCCCCAGCAACGGATCGATCCCCAGCTCTTTCGCGACTTCGATGACGATCTCTGCTTCCTTTGGGCTCTCCAGGACGATTACTGTATTAAATCCCAAACGGCGTGACAGGATCGCCAAGCGTACGAATTCTGCATCCTTGACCCCGTTGCAAACAATAAGCGCCTCTTTCGACAAGCGATGAGCCAGGGCAATAACAAGTTCGGGTTTGGATCCCGCCTCAAGGCCATAGTCATACTGGCGGCCAAATTCGATGATCCGATCCACGACCTGTGCTTGTTGGTTTACCTTGATCGGGAAAACCCCGCGATAAGGTGCACGGTATCCAGTCCTTGAAATGGCTTGCGCGAAGCTCTCGTTCAAATGCCGGATTTCCGCTTCAAGGAAACTTTTGACGCGCAACACCATCGGGCTGGCGATGCCGCGCTGTTGCAAGTCATGCAGGATCGCCGGCAGGCTTACTGCCGCAGCCTCGGGATTGGCAGGATCACACAGAGCAACATCACCGTTCGCAAGGACGGTGAGCAGACCTTTGCCCCAACGGTCGATACCGTAAATGGAGTCGGAAACGGGCTGTTCATCAGGCATTCGAACAAACCTTTTCTGAGATGTATTGAAGATAAGAGTACAGCAGCTCAGCGTAATTGCCGAGTAGCACTACGCAGGTTCTATCTGTCCGGCGTTATGAAGATGAAGCCATTTCATCTGCGTATACTCCAAGTCAAGCTCTCTTTAGAAAGCTGAGCGGCGGATATAATTGCGGAGTTAATGAGTCAACGGAAAATTTCTTCCGATGACCTTGATGCCAACGGTGATAGTGACACGTTTGCTGATCACTGCTTTGGTATCTGTTACAGAGATTTGACGATCTGTCAGGCGAAAAGGCAATTCTGGTGGCCGCTTGCTCAAAGTTGACTAAAGCAAGCCCTAACGATCTCTTTCAAAGGCGCGCAATATCCGAACGAAGTGATCCTGTTGGAGCACAAACCGCCAAACTAGGTCAACAAGTGCAAAGCAGATTCCGATGCTGCGATGCCTTTCATTCATCAGTTCCTACGAAATAGGCTCAATCGCGCGGATATACTGGTCATTCAGAGGCACGTTATCTTATCACGGACAAGGGGCAGATCAGGTCATCCACCCACGACAACTGGCATCCTCTTGAGCCCTCAGCCTCTGTGCATTGTATAAACATGTCCGGCACATGGTTCGAACCACGGACGCTGATCTGCCGCCTGTCGACGTCTTCAATTCACTCAATCATTGGCCGCAAAGTGCACCGCAAAAGCGCAAGCTACACCGCAGTAGCGAAGACGATCAGGTCGGCCTCATGCCAAAACTCGCGCAGTTTTTGTCGGGATCGGCGCAGTATTGGTGACACCCACACTCCTAAACTCGTTCAAAACGGGGAGAGTTGCTCCCACGACTGGAGAATTTGACATGACCACTCGTCCGCTGGAACACATCCGGGTGCTCGATTTCGGCCAATACTTGGCTGGACCACTCGTTGGTATGATGCTGGCCGATCTGGGGGCTGAAGTGATCCGCATAGATCCGCCCGGTGGGCCGAGGCTGAAAGAACCCGCGACAGATATGCTTTCACGTGGGAAAACTGCGGTGACACTTGATCTGAAATCGCGCACGGGCCTTGCCACGGCACGCGATCTCATAGCCCGCTCGGACGTGGTGATCGAGAATTTTCGCCCCGGAGTTATGAAACGGCTGGGGCTGGGGCCACGGGATTTAATTGCGATCAACCCACGGATAATTTCGCTTTCACTACCGGGCTTCGCATCTACGGACCCCGCATTGGCCGACCTGCCTGCTTGGGAAGCGGTCATCGCCGCCCGCACAGGGCAATTTACCGACATGGGATTGAACCGCCGTCTGATGGGGATCAACCCGTCGTTTACACCTTTGACGCTGGCGTCAGCCTACGGGGCAGACTTCGGAGCTATGGCGGTACAATTCGCTCTGCTCGCGCGCGGTGACAATGGCGGCGAGCATATCGAGGTTCCGCTTGCGTCTGCGTTGCTCGAAGGGCTCGTCTACAATTGTGAACAGATTGAGGATTACCCTGAGCGTTACAAATCCCCGCGCGAGGTAGAACTGGACCGGCGTGCCGCGGAGGGGCTGCCGCTGGACCTGAGTTTTGCTGAACTGGAGGAGTTTCTCGACCCGTTTTACCGCACCTATACCTGTGCGGATGGGCGCGGATTCTACGTCGTGGCGGGCAGCGTGAAGACGCACCCCCGCAGGGTGCTGAAGATCTTGGGCTTGGAAGAGTTGGCCGACGAACTGCCCGACTTCGATGCCTATCTGGATAAAGCGGACTGGCCAGATGAATGGTCGCTTCGCAATTACCCTGTCGGCGACCGGGACCGCGAAAAGGTGTCTTCCGCAATGAAAGCGGCGTTTCTGACGCGATCCTCGCATGAGTGGGAGGCATTGTTTGGCGCCGCAAAAGCGCCAGCCACCGCGCAGCGGTTCAGCCAGGAGTGGATGGCCGATCCCCACGCGCTGGCCTCTGGCCTGGTTATTGAGGTAGATGACCCACGCCATGGCAAGATGCGGCAAATGGGTAATGTGGCCTGGCTGGCAGGTGACACGAACGCCATGGACAAACGTCCCGGCCCAGAGCCTGACAGCGCACCCCTCTCTGATATTCTTGCTGAGCCAAAGCGATCAGGAGGTGTCGGTACAGAATCCAGAGGCTGGCTTGATGGTCTGAAAGTTCTGGATCTGACAAATGTTATCGCAGGGCCGACCATTGGCTCCACCCTTGCCCGGTTCGGAGCCAAGGTGACGTCCGTTCAACCGGTCGAGCCCTCAGTGGATCCCTGGAATACGGTGGTATTTGGTCTGCACGCCCATCGCGGTAAAGATAGCATTCTTCTGAACCTACGCAGTGAAGATGGGCAGGACGCCCTGCGCCGTCTGATTGCAGACAGTGACGTCATCACCATGAATGGCACGGATGAGCAACGCGATGCGCTGGGGCTGGGCGAGGCACAGTTGGCCGCAATCAATCCGCGCCTGATCCTGGTACAGCTCGATGCCTTTGGCGGCCCCGCGCGCGGCCCGAAATCAGACCATCTGGGCTATGACGATCTTGCGCAGGCGGCGACAGGGGTCATGGTACGATTTGGTGGCGGAATGCAAACGCCTGAGGAACACGCCCATTTTGGCACGATTGACGTACTGACCGGATATTGCGCCTGCGTAGCGTTAGGGGCGGCGCTGCTGCGTCTAGAACAGACCGGCAAAGGTGGCATCGCACGTGCTGCGCTAGCTGGAGCTGGCAATCTAATTCAGGCTCAGCTGATGTACGATTTTGACGGCCGCGCACCCTTTGACGAACCAACTGGCCGAGAGGCGCTGGGCTGGGGTCCATTCTATCACTGTTACCGGGCCGCGGACGGTTGGATGTTCTTTGCCGCGCCAACAGAACGGCAGAATGCTTTGCGTATGATTGCCGAATTGGCGGATTTGGCGGAAACGCCCGAATGTCAGTTGTCGAATGCCTTGGTTGAGCGTTTCGCTATCCGCTCTGCCACACATTGGGCAGACGCATTTGCAGGTTCCTCGTCCACTGTCATGCCGTTGGGCTCTTTGCACGACACGCGCGATGCGGTTTTGCAGATGGAGAGTGCAGGCGCGGTTGATTTGAACCGAAGTACGTTCAGCGCCATCCGCCATGATTTGCATCCGATGGGGCGCTGGTGCGATCTGGTCGCTCCCAACGCGGTGCGTCCATCCCGGGCAAAGATCACCATTCCTGACCCAATGCCGAAATACGGCGCGGACACTCGCCGTGTTCTTTCGGATTTGGGCTTTCCCGAGGAGCGGATCGCAACGATGATTGCATCCGGCGCGGCCAGCGAAGACTGGTCAGAAAAATACCTACCGGAATAGGAAAATGACGAATTCAGAAGGGCCATCGCCAGCCACCGCACCCCGCACCCGCAGCAAGGCGCGGCATATCCTCGATAACTATTTCATCGGACCGGCCCGGGATGATGCGGTGTTGGAAATCTGGGGCTATACCCCCCGCATGAGCTATGCGCCGGGTGACACAGTGGCGCTGCATGTTTCGACTACGGCTAAGACATGGGACCTGGAAGTAGGTCGCGACGGGTTAAATTATGAACCTGTGTTACGTGAACAAGGATTGGCGGGCTCGCATCAGGAAACCCCTGTCGATTGCTCGGTCAAGGGATGCAATTGGCAGATTAGTCACAAGTTCACCATCCCAGCCAACTGGCGACCGGGTGGCTACCTGATTACGTTTAGCGCCGAGCGCAACGGTGATCGCGTTGAGGAACATCACCTGATCCTCGTACGTGGTGCCTCCAGCAATACTGCGCCGAGCATGGTGTTGATCTGCGCGACGGGCACCTGGCTTGCCTACAATTGCTGGGGAGGCTCAAACCACTACGAAGGAATCACTGGACCCGGCGGCAACGAATTTTCAGCTGTCGTTTCTACCCAACGGCCATGGAGCCGGGGCTTCTGCAGGCTTCCCAACGGCGCCCCTCGTGCAGTCCCCGAGACGCCACACACACCCGGGACTATGGTGCGCTATCCCTATATGGAATGGGCTTATGCCTATGGCTATTCCAAGAAATATGCGTCTGCAGGCTGGGCCAGTTACGAACGTCATTTCGCGCGCTGGCTTGAGTCTGAGGGGTTCGAATTCGAAATCGCCACTCAGCACGATCTTGAAGACGAACCGGATCTTCTGAACCGCTATAAATGCGCAGTTTTCGTGGGGCATGACGAATATTGGTCAGCCAATATGCGACATTCGGTCGACCGGTTTACCGAAGGCGGAGGCAAGGTGGCACGGTTTGCCGGGAACTTCCTTTGGCAGACACGCATTGAAGACGAAGGCCGTACTCAGGTCTGTTACAAATACAAGGCCGAACAAGATCCGCTTTTGGGAACCGATCAGGAGCATCTGGTGACAGCCGCATGGGATGTCCCACCAGTCAACTGGCCCGGTGCGAAAACCTTTGGGGCGAATGGACTAAAAGGAATTTACGCGTGTTTGGGCCGCTGCGTAGGGCAAGGTAGCGGTGGCTTCACTGTCTACCGCCCCGGTCACTGGGCGATGGCAGGAACCGAGCTCGGATATGGCGATCAGCTGGGGGCCGGGTCGCGCATATTCGGCTATGAGGTCGACGGGGTGGACTATCGAATGCAGGATGGACTGCCCTATGCCACAGGAACAGACGGTGCAGACCCGAACATGGAAATACTGGCGATGGGGCTGGCGACCAATATCGAACCTGACCACGGGGCATGGGGTGAGACAGCGTATATCGGCGACGATGAGGCCAAGTTTAAAGCAAAAGCCCTGTTTGGAACCGTTACGGAAGTCACATTAGATCGCAGTGCGCGCGGAAACGGCGTAATCTTGCATTGGCACCGCGGTAAAGGAGAGGTCTTTACTGCCGGCACCTGCGAATGGGTCACGGGCTTGGTTCGTAAGGATCAACAGGTCGAACGTATCACGAACAACGTGCTGAGAAGGTTCGTCGCCTCTGGTTGATAGATCGAAGGATCATTGGAAGTCAGGAAAGCGGGACAAAACATCCACCCATGATCTATTCATTAGCGACGGCTTTTGGTGTCCTGCGTCATGTATTCATCTTCAGGAAGTCAACCAATAAGCTTGCGATCTTTTCAAGTTGGTCTTCCATTGAGAAATGGCAGCTCTCTAGAACATGAAGCTCTGAACCCAGAATCGCGCCCCAGATCAGCTACACGGGTTTCCGCCCAAGCGCTGCATATCGAGGCGCGATCTCATTGGTATGTTTGAGATCGTATTCGATAACAGCGCGTGCACTGCCGCTTACTCTGAGGGACGCTGCAGAAATGCTCACTGATTTGGCGATATCAATTGCAGAGCGGAGGGCCGCGTAGAAACTGAATAGTTCGCTGCATTGAAGTGAGACCCTGATCTCACCTGCGGTTTCCTAACCGTGACACGCCGATCCAGAAGGGCGCGCGTCGCATCCATTTCCATCTTTCGTCATTTACAAATTATAATATTCATTTTATTGATTGTATATGAGTGGAAATGCAATTTCTCGACGCACTTTCTTGTACAGCGCCGCGTGCCTCGCGGCGCTTGGCGCTCAATCCAAAATCGTTCGGGCGGAGTTTCAGCTCGGTTCTTCGGCCCGGATTACTACATTGTCAGACGGGTACCTGTCGTTGCCGCCGGAAATGGTCTTCGGCTCGATGCCGAAGGAAGAACTCGAGTTGCTTCTGAACAGCAAACAAGTGGACGTGACCACGTACGAACCAGAGTGCAACGTGGCGCTCTATCGCGATGATGAAAACACGGTCCTGTTCGATGTTGGAGCTGGCCCGGATTTCATACCCACATCCGGCAAGCTTTTGGAAACTCTTGAAACAATCGGCTTGTCGCCCGAAGACGTCACGCACGTGATCTTCACCCATGCGCACCCCGATCACATCTGGGGTGTTCTGGATGACTTCGACGATCTGCTTTTCACCAACGCCACGCATCATATTGGCCGCAATGAATGGGATTATTGGTGGAACCCTTCAACAGTGGCTTCGGTCGGGGAAGATCGCGCTGCGTTCGCCGTGGGCGCAAAACGGCGTATGGAAGCAATTGAGCATCAGGTCGCGTTCTTTGATGATGGGCAAGAGATTCTTCCCGGTATTGCCGCCCATGCAAGCTTTGGGCACACGCCCGGTCACATGGCCTTTGAAATTCGAAATGGCAGTGACTCTGCGATGATCGTCGGCGACGCGCTCGGAAATCCGCACGTGGCTTTTGAACGTCCCGATTGGCACAGTGGCACTGATCAGGATCCCCAAGCCGCCGCATCCACGCGGAACTCGCTGCTGGATCAGATATCTCAGGAACAAATGAAAATCATTGGCTTCCACCTGCCGAACGGAGGGGTTGGCCGGGTCGAAAAGACCGACTCCGCATATCGATTTATTGGAGAGCCTTCATGATGCGATCGCTCATAGTTGCCTTGACCTTCGCCACACCAGCTTGGGCAAGCGAGGATATTGCGGACCAATACCCGCAAAGCATGCTGTATTCCAAGCCGGTCGAGTACATCCCCGGCGTCTATTCCGCCATTGGCGCGACGGCTCCGCCCACTTATGAAAACTCTGGCCACAACAACAACCTCAGTTTCATTGTAACCGGTGAAGGCGTGGTGGTTATTAACGGCGGCGCTGCCTATGTCCTTGCCGAAGCGCTTCACAAGGAAATTCAGGCAATCACAGATCAACCGGTCAAGCTTGTCTTCAACGAGAATGGTCAGGGGCACGCGATGCTGGGCAACGCGTACTGGTCAGAACTCGGCATTCCTATCATCGCTCATTCGGATGCAGCAGCCGAATTCGAGGAATACGGCCCTCAGATCCTCGAAGGAATGCAGCGATACAATCAGGACAAGGCAGAAGGGACATTCCTGGCTGGCCCAACCGAGACATTCGATGATGAGTACGTGGTTGAAATGGGTGAGTTTCGGATTGAGGCAAAATATCTCGGGCCTGCACACAGTCCCGGCGATATCTCGATCTGGTTGCCGAACCAGAGCCTTGTCATCGCGGGTGATATGGCCTTTCACGAGCGTATGTTGCCGATTTTTCAGGAGACCTACACCGCAGATTGGCTGGAAAGCTGGGACAACGAATTCGAGGCTTTGGAAGCTACATATGTCATTCCCGGGCACGGCCATCCGACAAACATGGATCAGGTGCGCCGCTATACCCGCGACTACCTGATATATCTGCGCGGCAAGATTCAAGAGCATATGGATGCGGGCGGTGATCTGGCTGAGGCTTATTACGTCGATCAGTCACCGTACGCCCACTTGGATACGTTTGAGGAACTGGCGACGAAAAATGCCGGGCGCGTCTTTGAACAAATGGAATTCGAGTAACTCAGGAACGTTGCGGAACAGGCATTCGCATCAATAACCTATGCGTGCAGATCGCCCCGACCCACATGAAAAAAACGGCAAGCCATGCGGTCAATGACAGGGCGGACCCTCCTGAAAGCCCGGCACCTACGGCACAACCTCCTGCCAGCATCGCACCGAACCCCATGAGGACAGCTCCAACGAGGTAGCGTTCCATCGGAGTATCCGGACCAAACCGTTCGACCCTCCACTCCCCTGCAACCAAGGCCGAGCCTGCTGCACCAACTGCGACACCCGGAACAAGACCGATACCGAAGGACAACACGACGTTTCGCTCGGCAACCAACGCCATAAGCGTATCCGTGGCCGGCCCGGTAAACGTGACTGACGACACAGGCACAACTTCAAAAGATGCTTGCGCGATGGCAAATGTCATCATCCAGCCCAGCGCCACAGCCACGCCAACTCCTGCGGCTGTTACGATCCTTGCAAGCGTGACCTTCCGGTGGAATGCAAATGCAATTGCCAACACCAATCCCAAGGCTGCGACGGCTGTATACGTCGCTGGCGAAAAACCAAGTATTTCCGAAAGATCGCGCGGCGCGCCTCCTGAGACGGTCCAGATACCGGACAGCAACTCGCGCGCAGGACTGAGAATGCCCGTGTAAGCTGCCTGAGCCACCAAGGTTAAAACCAATCCTGTCACGAGCGCGCGCAGATTACCGCAAGAGGCCAGTACCAAAAGGCGAGATGCACATCCGCGCGCCAGAACCATACCAACGCCGAACATCGACCCACCAATTATTGCACCGCTAAGGCTGCCCGTCGACGCGATGGCACGTGTCCCGGAAAGGTCCAGCCATTCAAGCCAGACAAGCGCCTGCACTAAGGTGAGCGCCGCAGTAAAAGCGATCAGCCAAACCGCAAGACGAGGACCAAACTCGCCTTCGGCGACTTCGACGGTCGATGCTCGTAAACAAAAGTGAGACTTCTGAGCAGTCACGCCGAACAAGACACCGACGAGCACTCCGGCAAATGCCAAGGCGCCAGGGTCTCCCAACAGATCGATGAGCCTCTCCATGAACAGAAACCCTCACTTCGTCGCGTGTGAATCCTTGTCTTCGGTCAAGTTGTCATTGCGCGGCCATTGGCCTGCGCGCCAATTGGCATTGCGTCCACAACTCAGCCAATGCAGATATCAGACGATCCACGTCTTCGGTGGAATGCACCGGCGATGGTGTAATCCGCAGACGTTCCGTTCCCTTGGGGACGGTTGGATAGTTGATTGGCTGGATATAAATCCCGTAGTCACGCATCAATACATCAGAGATGAAGCGACACTTGACCGGATCGCCGACCATGACCGGAATGATGTGACTTGGGTTCGGCGTATGCGGAATGCCCAGATCATCCAGCCTGTCTCGAACCTCACGCACACGCTGCTGGTGTAGATGTCGTTCCGCATTGCTTTGCTTCAGGTGCCGAACCGAAGCAGCAGCACCCGCGGCCACGGCCGGAGGCAATGCAGTTGTAAAGATGAATCCGCTGGCGAAGGATCGGACAAAATCGACAAGCTCTTTCGACGCCGCGATATATCCACCGACTACGCCGAACGCTTTGCCCAATGTTCCCTCGATTACGGTTAGCCGATCCATCAGGCCTTCGCGTTCCGCAATGCCACCGCCCCGCGGTCCATAAAGCCCGACGGCGTGAACCTCATCCAAATAGGTCATAGCGCCATAGCGGTCCGCCAAATCACAGATCTCGGCAATTGGTGCGATATCGCCATCCATAGAATAGACGCTTTCGAACGCAATGAGCTTAGGGGCATTGGCAGGCAGTTCAGCGAGGTGCCGTTCAAGATCCGCCACATCGTTGTGTTTCCAGATCCGCTTGTGACAACGACTGTGGCGAATACCCTCGATCATCGAGGCATGGTTCAGCTCGTCAGACAGAACCGTGACGCCAGGAATGCGGGATGCCAAAGTTCCCAAAGCGGCCCAGTTCGATACGTAACCTGACGTAAACAGCAATGCCGCCTCTTTGCGGTGCAAGTTGGCGAGCTCTTGTTCCAGCAAAACATGCGCGTGAGTGGTTCCTGAGATATTCCGCGTTCCACCTGCCCCAGCACCGTTTTCATCAATCGCCTTATGCATTGCCGCAAGAACACTGGGGTGCTGACCCATACCGAGATAATCGTTCGAACACCAAACAGTGACTTTTTCGGGACCGTCTTCCGCGTAGCTGCGTGCGGTTGGAAATGCACCACGCTGTCGTTCGAGATCAGCAAAAATCCGGTAGTTTCCGTCTTCTTTCAACTGCTCCAATTGGTCTCGAAAATACTGTTGGTAGTTCATTTCAGTTCCCAACAGCCTCTTCCACGATCCCGGACAACAGGGACTGGACCTTTTGCATCGGCCCGTCAGGGTAGCTTCGGTATCCCACCATCACGCCACTTTCATTTTCGGCTACAAAAATCCCGTAGGGGCAGAAGCCGATATTCATCGGGTCGGCTTCCATCACCTCGCGCGAGATTTTCGCCGAGCAGAAAATGAAGATGTCTGCGGCGGCGAATATCTGTTTATCGCTACCGACATCAGCGCCTGTTCGATTCAGCATTTCGCCAACATGGCTCACATAGTCGATGACCAACCCCTGCCCCACAATCGCGGACTCGACGGCGAATGTTGCATCATCAAAACTGCCATCAAACGGGGTGGTGATGACCTCTTCCGCAAATGTCTGGCTCGCAAGAACAGCTGAAAACGTGGCCGCAGCGATAAAGTGTTTCATGGTTTTAGTCCTCCTCCTGAACCGCATTTTCTCAGATCGCTCATCGGGGGTTTTGACACCGGCCAAAGCCCCCGAATGCCTTAACCGAACATGTCTGAGGTGATACCGGCGTACCAACCCAGCGACTCTTCGTAAGTTGCTTTCCTCAGGTCGGCATCTTCGCCGGTCTGGCTGATGAAGCCGTCCACTTTGGCGATCTTTTCTGGTGTTGCCTCGTAGGTTGCACCAACCTTCACGCCATCATCGGTATCAATGAGAGACCAGCACGTGTTGGAGAATTTGGCCGGGAACACTTTGGAACCGGTCAACGCACCTCGCACGGCATTCGCACAGACCTTTGCCTGACTGTTGGCCGAGAAACCGGATTTCGGCATGTCACCCTGCTGGCTGGCGTCACCAAGAACGTAAATATCCGGATCGGCCTTGGAGGACATATCCGCGGCGTTCACGGGTGCCCAGTTGCCATCGGTCACGCCTGCCATTTCCGCGATGCGTCCGGCTTTCATCGCTGGGATCACGTTGCAGACATCGACCTTTGTTTCTTCGCCGTCGATGGTCACCGTCATCGCATCCGCGTTTACGGATACATTGCCGCCGCCGAAATCCTCGCCGATCCAGTCAACCATTCCTTCGTAGTGGTTGGCCCAACCCTCTTGGAACAACGACATCTTGGAAAACTTCGGTTTCGGGTCGGCAACGATGATCTTCGCTGTCGGGTTGTTCGCCTTCAGAACATGCGCGACCATTGAAACCCGCTCATACGGTCCGGGTGGGCAACGGTACGGGTTCGGAGGGGCGACCATCGCGAAGGTACCGCCCTCGGGCATTGCCATGATCTGCGCTTTCAGAAGCTCAGTCTGAGAACCAGCCTTGTACGCATGCGGCATCTTGTTCTGCGCTGAGACGTCCCAGCCCTCGACTGCGCCATCAACAAAGTCGATACCCGGGCTCAGGATCAGCTTGTCATACGGAACGGATCCGCCACCGGCCAAGGACACAGTCTTGGCATCGCGATCCACCCCTGTGGCCCAATCATGCACGACGTTGATACCGTAGTTCGCGGCAAGCGTGCCATAACTGTGGGCGATGTCCGATAGCTCTTGAAAACCGCCCAGATACAGGTTTGAGAAGAAACAGGTGTAGTAGGTCCGCGACGGCTCGATCAGCGTCACATCGATCTCACCCTTGCTGTCCTTTGCAATATAACGAGCGGCAGTTGCGCCGCCCGCACCGCCGCCGACTACAACGACTCGTGGCTTGCCTTGAGCCAACACCATCGGTGCCGATAGCCCGGCCGCCACTACGCCGGCAGCTCCGAGAAATACTCGTCTGTTGAGTGTCATCGCGTTTCCTCCCGTTGGGCAATGTTAGTTTGGATTATTGAAGTAGGCGGCCAAAGCCGCGATCTCGTCATTGCTCAGCCGCCCTGCGATCATTTGCATGACCGGATGTGGCCGCTGTTTTTCTTTGTAAGCGTGCATCGCGACGACAAAGTCCTCGTCCGGCCAATACACGATCGAAGGAATACCCTCATCGTTACCTTCGATCTGGTGGCATGTTGTACATTCGCTGCTGAGATATGCGCCGTACTCAGGATCTCCTTGAATCGCCAGGATCGCGGGGTCGACAGAATGGTCCGTGCCCTTCGCCGTTGGATCCGCTTCGGGGATGTCCTGAGGATTGTCGGAGAATCCACGTAGATAGGCGATCACATTTGCCCTGTCTTCTGGATCTTTCAGGCCACGAAAACTCATTCTCGTGCCTGACGCAAAGGCGCGTGGGTTTTCGATATAGGCCGAAAGAGTATCCGCATGCCATTCCAGACCTGAGTTTCCCGCACGCACGAGACTCTTGGAATAGTTGAAGCCATCCAGACCTGCTGCCTTGCGCCCAAAAACCCCATTCAGATGCGGCCCGATTTTGTTTTCAGCCTCTTGCCCAACCTGATGACAGCCTTTGCATTGGGCGAACACTGCTTTCCCCGCCTCAGCATCGCCAAGGTCTTCTGCCGCGTAGGTCGATGAGGCAATAGCCCCAAAGAACACGGCACAAACCAGTGCGTTCGCCCAACGCATCGTCAACTTCCAAACGTCTTCAGATAGAGGATCAAAGCTTCGACATCGCCTTGTTTCTTAAGGCCTGCAAAAGACATCCGAGTGCCTTTCATGTATTCCTTGGGTTTCGTGAGGAAGGCGGTCATTTCTTCATCGGTCCAGACGAGCCCTGCCTCGGCAGCGGCCTTCATCGCTTTGGAATATTTGAACCCCTCGACCGATCCGGCATTGGCTCCGATCACCCCATTCAGCGCAGGCCCGGTGCTGTGCTTTGCACCGTCTCCGACCTGATGACAGGACTTGCACTTCTTGAAGACTTTCTCTCCAGCGGCAACCAGTTCTGCCGCCCCGTCGACCTCAGCGGCTTCCTGAACTGCTGGTGTTGCGGCGGCCTCTTCTTCCGGCTTTGGCGCAGCTACGGGAATGAACGTGGGCCCTTCTGCCGTAAATGTCGGCAACTCATCCGGATTGGCATCATTCATGACCGAGTTCGAACCACCCTCCGGCGGGGTTTCAACCAGAAAGACAGAGCGCATCGTAACGGCGGTTTCTGCTTTGCAGTTCTCCATGCAAGGTTCTTCGCTCCATTCGGCGTACTCGGTCTCGGGTCGAACATCGACGACAAAGCCGTCCATGTTGTACATCTCGAAATCGGCGAAGTTTTCGTTGTTCAGCTCGAAATCGTCATCCACCAAATCATTGGAATAGAGGATGTATGCGACAATTGCGTAGGTCTCATCCGGTGTCAGTGTGCCCGCTTCACCAAAGGGCATTGAGCGGGAGATGTAATCCCATGCGGTCGACAAATGCGGCCAATAAGATCCGACGGTTTTTACAGGATCGTCGTCCGCAAGCGTATCGAACCCACCGGCCAGAACAGGCCAGTTGTCGGCACCTTCGGCAAATTCGCCGTGGCACGACGCGCAGCGGTCGACAAACACCTCTTCACCGGTCCAGACGTCGCCTGATCCAACGGGTAGGCCACGCCCATCAGGCAAGACGTCAACGTCCCAGGCCATGATCTCTTCTTCCAGTGCGAGCCGCCCAAGCCCAAAGGTACCGTCACGGTCGGGCACGGGCGCGGTCAGGTTCATACCATTCGCTGCCCGTTCTGCCGCCGCAGCCTGTATTTCTTCAACCTTAAGCTCTAACTCGGCTGCTCGATTGGCTTCTGCCTGCGCTTTTTCCTGGGCCGTTGCTGCGTGCGCTTCGACCTGGCCAATCCGGGTTTCCAAAGTTTCTATCTTCGCCTGGCCGTAGTTTCGGTTCGCGAAAGCCACAGCTGCCGCAAGCACCAACGCCGTGCCGCCAAATACGGGCAGGAAAACATGACTAAGAGATTTCGACATTCTCAGCGATCCCTTCTGCGCTTACGTACCAAGTCTGGATACAGTTGTTGTGATAGACCGCGTTTTCTCCGCGTTTTTCGCGCAGCTGGTCTTTGGTTGGCTGCACGTAGCCGGTCTCGTCTATCGCTCGGGCCTGCAAAAGCATTGGTGCTCCGTCCCAGTTCGTATCGAGATAGAAACGCGTCAAAGCCTTGCTGTCGCCCTGTTTGCCAAGGCGCGCGGTCTCCCAGGTGATCCCACCGTCCTTGGACACATCGACCCGTGTAATTTGCCCGTGGCCTGACCAGGCAAGTCCGGAAATGACCAGCGGGCCCGGCCCGTGTTTGATCGGCATTTGCGGGCTGGGTGAGGTGATGACGGATTTTGCATCCATCACCCAAGTCCATTTCTGGGCTGTGCCATCGGCGTAAACATCGGTGTATTTTGATGTTTCTTCCCGGCTTTCGACGGCCATATCGACAACTTCGATGCGGCGCAGCCATTTGACCCACATGTTGCCTTCCCAACCCGGAACAACCAGTCGCACGGGGTATCCATGCTCCATCCGCAGCGCTTCGCCATTTGCCTTGAAAGCCACCAACACGTCATCCAGCGCTTTTTCCATCGGGATGGAGCGGCCATTGGATGAGGCATCAGCGCCTTCAACATAGACCCATTTGTCTGGTGAGATATCGGCGCCTGCTTCCTGCAATAGCGTCCGCAGCGGAACGCCGGTGTATTCCATGTTGTGAATCATGCCGTGGGTAAATTGGACGCCATTGAGTTGCGCACCCGCCCACTCCATACCGGTATTCGCCGCACATTCGCAGAAATACACGTGGTTTTCGCGCGGGAACCGCTCAATGTCGTCGTAAGTAAACACAAGCGGGCGATCGACCAGCCCGTTGATCATCAGGCGATAATCCTCTTTGCGCAGTTCAATCGCGCCTGAATGGTGACGTTCAAAGGCGCACCCTTGCGGAGTGATCGTGCCATCGAGCGCGTGGATCGGTGTGAAGTTGATCGACGAAATCGGAGAGGCGGTCAGCCATTCCACGTTGCGACGAACGACATGGGATTCGAAGCTGATTGGCATACCGTAAGGTGACTCATCGACACCGGCACCCGTGTAAGAAGCCCAATCCTGAAGCTCTGTTATCAGCGGGTCGGGCGTGTCCGCCACTGCTGCCCCTGCAACGGATCCTGCGGCGACCGCAGCGCTGCCTCTCAGGAAGGCCCGGCGGGACGGTTTGAACGCGTCATCCATATCTCTTAGGTCTCCATCTGTTTCTTAAGCGCCGACAACATCGACACTGGTGTTCTCTTGCACCGTGACGGTGCCAAGGTTGCGAATGTGGTTTTCGACGACATCCCAGATCGGCGGACCCTCAGTGCCTTCGTTGACACTAGCCCAACCAGCCACGACGTAGGTTTTCGATGGATCAATCGCTTCACCTGTCTTGAGCAGGGTCATTTCGCTGATCCGTTGCCCTTGTGGCTTGGTCACATCGATGCGGTAGCCAAGCCCACCGACGCGAACCATATCGCCGCCCTGTTGGTAGTAGGGATCGGGATTGAACAGGTTGTCACCGACATCCTCGAGGATCACATGGATGAATTCGCCTGTCATTTCTGTGCGGTAGGCATTGGGATACGACATCGATGTGACGTTCCAGATGTCCTCGCGCGTAATCTCCTGTCCCGGCAGGATTGAGGGTCCCCAACGGACGCCGGGCGACATCGCGATATCCGCTTCGCGTTCGCTGAGCAGCGCATCGCAAATCAGGTCATCCCAGGTGCCGTTAAAGTTGCCGCGGCGGTAGAGCAACGAGTCCGTTTTGCCGATCACCTCGCCCAGCGCGGTTTCATATGGCGCGCGCTGTTCGTCGATCAGAGCAGTGATCGCTGGATCGGGCGCAATGACGTCAGAGAAGATCGGGATCAGCTTGTGCTTCAGCCCCATCATCTGCCCGTCCCTCACGTCGAGATCCACACGGCTGACGAATTTTCCGTTCGAGCCAGACGCGATGATATGCGTTTTACCCACCAGAACCGGCTCGGGCAGCGCATCATGAGTGTGGCCGCTGAGGATCACGTCGATCCCTTGCACCCGGCCTGCCATCTTCTTGTCCACGTCAAAGCCGTTGTGGCTGAGGACAACAACGACATCAGCACCGGCATCGCGAACCTCGTCCACCATTGCCTGCATGTTCTCATCCCGGATACCGAATGAATATTCTGGGAACATCCAGCCCGGGTTCGCGATTGGCATGTAAGGGAATGCCTGGCCGATCACGGCGACCTTTGCACCGCCCCGATCAAAGAACTTGTAGGGCTGGAACAATTCTGCAGGTTCATCCCACTCGGCATCAAAGATGTTCTGACCCAAGGCCGCAAAGGGCAAACCTTCGACGATTTCGTTAACCCTGTCGCTGCCCAACGTGAACTCCCAATGGAAGGTCATAGCATCGGGTTTCAGCGCGTTCATGACATTGACCATGTCCTGACCGGCCGTCTGATAGCAGGTATAGGAACCATGCCACGTATCGCCACCGTCCAATAGAAGGGCATCGGGACGGTCCGCTCGAATTGCGTTTATGACCGTTGAGACCCGGTCCAATCCACCGACCCGACCATAAGCCTTCGCCAGTGCCGAGAAATCATTGTAGGTCAGTGCATATGCCGACGGGCTTCCATCTTCGATGCCATAGGCCTTGCGGAAAGCGGCGCCAGTAACATGCGGCATCTGACCCTGCGCATCGCCAATCCCAAGATTGATCTCGGGTTCACGGAAGTAAATCGGCTTGAGTTGCGCGTGAATATCGGTGACATGGATCAGGCTGATGTTACCAAAGGTCTCAAAATCCAGTAGTTGATCCTGTGTCAGGCTTTGCTGCGCAGCAAGTCTGGCCCATTTGCCAAACCCGGACGCCCCGTACAAAGCCGATGCAGCCATTGAAACCTGCAAGAAGTCACGTCGAGAAATCATCTATCAGCTTTCCTATGACACATATAAATGTGTGAATGTTATTCGTATGAAAAACCCGCGCCGGGCATCGCCCACGCGGGTCGTTCGTTACTGACGTACTGCAGGAGTTTCGACTGAAAGCCCGTTGCCACGCGAGGCAACATAGAGCTCCAGCGCACGGAACTCGTCCGACCCTTCAGCAAAGGTTTCCGCCCGCGTATCGCGAATACAACCGCGGAAACGATTGTGGCGCGAGATCAGCTTGGCCTGCTTCAAACGGTAAGTCGGGAACCCATTGATCATACCCTGGCTCAGGTGATCCGCTCGGATCATATTGCCCCAATTGTCTTCGTGACAGTTGGCACAGCTCAGCTCTAGCTGACCGTAGCGAGTATAATACATTTCCTTGCCCTGCTCCCAAAACGGGGCGGCATCGCCATCAATAGCAACATCCATAGGCATCCCGCGTGACTGCAGACCGATCAAGGCGACCATACCCTGCATGTCTCCGCCAGACCATTTCCAGGCATCGGCCTCCATGCGATCCGTACGGCACTTGTTGATCAGATCTTCCATGACCACCAGCTTGCCGCTTTCGGCATCAACCTTTGGCATGGACGCCTGCAATCCTTTGAAGCTTTCCACCCCATTATGGCACGAGGCACAGCTTTCCCCAGCGGCACCATCAACCGTCTCAAAGAGATCGGCAGCCTGATCGACGAAGATCATCGCCGGATTGTCGAAATCATCAATTTGAAGCGCCTGGGTTTCATCTGTCCTGAAATGCCAGCCCGAGTAGATCGTATCGAAGTTCTCGACATGCGCTGGCGCCTCGGTGATCGAGGTCATGTCCAGCTCGTCATTGATTACTAGATTGTCGTCATCCGGTCCGGCCATTGCTGCCACTGGGAAAACCAGAACTGCCGCGATCGCCGTTAGTGCCTTGGTATTCATTGCGTTCCTCCCTTGGTGGACCAGCGCCAGAATTCACAACCAGCGCTGACCTTCCTTAGTGGTCGAGCCGTCAGGCGATCTCGATCATTTTTTTCTCGTCGTAGACCGAGCCGTCATCATCGTACCAAGTGAAAACGAACTCGCCGGCTTCAGGCACAGTTGCTTCAAACTGAAAGTACGGATTGGTCGAAATCGCCGGCTCCATAGTCACATCAACCACCATTTCTCCGTTAAACTCGCAGGTGAAACGGTTGATAATCGAACGCGGAATAACGTTGCCTGCTTTATCCTTACGCTGGCCGCTTTCCATCTTGTGGCTGATCAGAGTCTTGATCGTTATGGTTTCACCAGCAGCGGCTGTCTTTGGAACCTTGACGCGGGGTTTTACACCGGATGCCATTGGTTAGTCTCCTGTTCTTCAGGGCGCGTGGCGATCAGCCGCCGCAGCCGCCGATTGTCACTTTTACGGTCGCGGACGCTTTGGCAAAGCTGCCATCTGCCATCTTCGCCACGGCAATGACATCTTGCGTTCCGGCAAGACGGATGCGGGTTGAAGCGGCTTGTTCAGCAGCCAGCGGGCCGAAATTGAACGTTGCAACACCCGGCTCGGGGTTGCCTGCGGCCACGATGAGAATTGCAGCAGCACCCGGAGCGTTAACCTCGATTGGTACGGTGTTCCCGTTTTCTGCGATTTCCGGTGCTGTCAGCGTAACGCCGCCGTCAGCCACATCTGCCCCGCCTGTAAATGCGGCGATTGCATCTTCAGCGGCCGCATTTGCGCGTAACGGCAAAATTGTCAGGAACGCGGCGCCCAGCCCAAGGGCCAGAGTCTCGCGGCGAGAGAGTTCCATTTTCAATCTCCTTTGAATCTTCGAGAATTCACGCCAGAAAGCGCGATCATTCTTCTTTCAAGGTCGCAAGAAACGCGACCACGTCCTCGATTTCCTGTGCTGTCAGGATCGACATCAACGGCGCGCTTGGCGCTTTGCCGGTGTAGGCATCGCCCGGGCGGATATAGCCGTCATCCTTGTAGAACGCCGGCATTACCGTGCCTTCGAACGTCATCTTTGCGTTTGCGACCAATCCGCGAAGCTCTGCTTCGGTCCAACGATCACCGGCACCGTCCAGTATCGGTCCAACTTCGCCATGGAACGGAATGTCGGCCAAGGCCGAGACCGCGTGGCACGCCACGCAATTGCCTTTTGACTTGTCGCCAACGATAAGCGCGCCATTTGCCGCGTCACCTGTAACGCCGGTCAAAGAGATCTCGATAGCGCCATAGTCATCATAGGTTACGTTTTTCGGCTCTGTATCTGCCGCATATGCGGCAACTCCCGTCATTGCGCAGACCGATATTAAGAGTCTCAGCTTCATGATCCCTCCCATTTGCTAACGCGCCGACGGCGCCTTGCGACCCAAAGCCTTTGTGTACCGTAGTCGACGAGTACCGCCTGTCGCAACATTAAATTCATTATAATGAATTTTTTTATTTATAACAGTAGCGCTCAATCTTGCGAAACATTGTTTCGCTCTTGAATGCGACGCGCGTGATACCGCTGAAAATCTTCACCATTATCAAGTTCGTATCGTTTCTCATCGACCCAGGTGAAAAGATCTAAGGTTGTTCCCTTGGCGAACGCTCCGGGCATTACAGCGACCGCGGCATCGATGGCTGTGGCACCCTCGGGCACCTCTTCTGGCAGGAATACAAGCGTTGGAGTAAACAGAATCCCCCATTTGCGCATCAGCGCTCTTTGCTCGTTCTCTTCCCCGTCAAAGTCGGTGGCCGTAGTGCTTCCATGCAAATCCAGTTGGACGACAAAGAAATTCTCTTCGAGAAACGCCTCCAGGTCAGGCTGGGGGAACACCTCTTCGTGCATCTTTTTACAATAAATGCAGCCCTGCTGTTCAATGAATAGTACCAACCGTTTACCCTCGCTTGAGGCCTCTTCAAGATCCTCGCGGAGGTCTTTGAACGTGTCGCGCATCCACGGTGTCTTATGCAATCCGTCGTCGCCCAGCTCAGCGGCGGAAACTACCCCGCCTATCAGGCAAGCGATTAAAACTGACAAAGCTCGTTTCATGTCTTCCTCCCGAATTAACCAATGGCTGCAAGCCATGGCATGTGGTCGAGCATCCATTGTGCAATGTGATTGATGGAGTTGGTTGCGATGAGGGCGCCGAAAAGTATCAGAAAACCACCCATGGCCTTTTCGATGAGGGGCAAGTGCTTCCTGAACCGCGCCATCCACTGCATGAAGGGGCGAACCAGAAAGGCCGCTAAAACAAACGGTGCAGTCATTCCAACCCCGTATACGAACAGAAGCATCGCACCACGCCAGGCTGTTTCGGTTCCGGCCGCCGTAAACAGGATCGCGGCAAGGACCGGCCCAACACAGGGTGTCCAACCAAAAGCAAATGCCAATCCAAGGACATAGGCCCCAATCAGACTTACGTTTGATGTTTCGCCGACGTCTGCACGAAATTGGCGATACAGGAACCCGATACGAACGAAGCCCAGGAAATGCAGACCCATCGCAATGATGATCGCCGCTGCGATCCAACGCAGGATGTCGAAATAATCTCGTACCAGCTGTCCAAATATCGAAGCCGTCGCCCCAAGCGCCATGAAGATCGTTATGATCCCCGCTGCAAATGCGATTGCAGAAAGCGTCGCCCTGCGTCGAACATCAGCGGAGATAGACGAACCCGCAGATATCTGCTCCATCCCAACCCCTGCGAGATAACTCAGATAGAACGGCACAATCGGCAGAATGCAGGGCGACAGAAAGGATAGCAGTCCTGCGACCAAAGCTCCTGCAAATGTAATGTCGAGCATGGTCAAACCTGTCCTGACGCGCTATCATTCACACATTCAAAATAGTAAAGATATATTGCTACAGTCAATCGGAGCTTGAGATGCGCCACCTATTTCTGCTTGTGCTTGCGAGTTTTTTGCTTGTTTGCCCCGGGATTTCACGGGCAGAAATGGCGCTTCTGATGGCAGAAGAAGAAGGGTGTATGTGGTGTGCCCGATGGGACGCCGAAATTTCAGAGATCTACCCCAAGACACCCGAAGGAAATGCCGCTCCGCTTCAGCGCGTCGATATTCATGAGGCCCTACCTGATGGCATAGCGTTGGAGCGATCTCTCTACTTCACACCAACCTTTGTTCTGCTGGACAACGGTCAAGAAGTCGGCCGGATCGAAGGCTATCCCGGTGAAGACTTTTTCTGGGGTTTGCTGGGCGTTTTGCTGCGTGACGCAGGGGCGCCGCTTGAGACCTCTGGATAAATTGGGGCAGATTACATAAACTGTTTTGAATGCGTGAAGCCAAGAAAGCGAGGCGATCTTGTTGGACAAATCTTCGAAACTGCCTGTGTTCTCCAAGGACATGTGCGCCGAAGACATGGACAGAATGATGGAGAATGCTCAGACGGCGTCAAGTTTCCTCAAGGCAATCAGCCACGAGGGGCGCCTGATGATTTTGTGTTATCTGTCGTCAGGGGAAAAATCTGTCACGCAGATGGAAGAAATGCTCTCGGCACGTCAGGCTGCCGTGTCTCAACAACTATCCCGCTTGCGCTTTGAAGGCTTAGTGAAAACGCGGCGTGAGGGGAAAACGATTTACTACAGATTGGCTGATGATCGATCGACGCAAATTCTGGAAGTCGTTTACGATCTTTTCTGCAGGGAGAAGTAGAAGCCGTTCAGAAAACCGCCAGCTTTGGGAGGAGACTGGCAATGTTCGAAGCATTGGGAGACGCAAATACCGTTGCTCTGATCGGTTTGATTGGTGGCATCGTATTGGGGCTGGCTGCGCGCATCGGCCGTTTTTGCACGTTGGGTGCAATTGAAGACTACCTTTACGCAGATGATGACCGACGGCTGCGCATGTGGGCTATTGCAATCGGTGTTGCGATTGTCGGCAGCCATGCAGCCATAGGGTTGGGATGGCTTGATCCTGTCGGAACAAGGTACCTTGCGCAGACCTGGAACCCACTCGGTTCGATCGTGGGTGGCCTTATGTTCGGTTACGGAATGGCCATCAGCGGAAACTGCGGCTATGGCGCGCTGGCACGGCTGGGAGGTGGCGACCTTAGATCATTTGTCATCGTTTTGATCATGGGTCTGTCTGCTTACGTCGTGATGTCCGGGCCGCTCGCATATCTGCGGGTTTGGGCCTTTCCAGTGGAAATGGACCTGCGTGACCCGCAGAGCATTAGCTTCCTGACCGAGCGGCTGACCTCTATTCCAGCTTGGCTCATCGGCGCTGTCATCGGCATCGCTTTGGTGATCTTTGCTTTGGCGAACCAGCGCTTCCGCCGTACACCGGCGCAAGTATTTTGGGGATCTGTCGTCGGACTAGCGATCGTCTCAGGCTGGCTTGGTACGAATTGGGTTGCGACAAACGGTTTCGACGGTGAGCCGGTGCAAACCCATACCTTCGCTGCACCCCTTGGTGACACGATGCTCTACCTTATGACAGCGTCTGGAAACACGTTGTCCTTTGCGGTCGGATCAGTTTCTGGCGTTCTCATTGGCGCATTCTGGGGGTCGTGGTCTAAAGGCCATTTCCGATGGGAAGCTTGCGAAGATCCGCGTGAGCTCAAGCGGCAAATGCTAGGCGCGGCGATTATGGGTCCAGGAGCGATCATCGCGGTTGGGTGCAGCGTCGGGCAAGGCATATCTGCCTTCTCACTTCTGGCCTACAGCGCACCCGTAACATTCGCCGCAATATTTGCAGGCGCAGCGCTTGGATTGAGGCAACTCGTGTCTGGACTGTCGTTCATAACTGAGCGTTGAGTTAAAGGTTCAATTGCTGTAGTATTGGCAGTTCTACAACAAATGTGAGTGTGCTTATAAAGCTGCATCTTCGAGAGTGACTACATTCAAAACTTTACGGAGTCCTCGCCAGTAGTCTTGTGCTTTTGGCTACGCCGTTTGTAGCAGCGTTTGTCGTATTGAACGGTTGCTTTTCGTTGTTTCCGACCAGGGATGCAGGCTCGTATCCCTTTGTCTTTCAACGCCTTACTGTACAAGCCGACGTCGTAGCCCCGATCTCCGAGCAGCCATTCCACATTCGGCAAGCTGCTGAGCATGGCCCGTGCACCGATGTAGTCACTGACCTGTCCGGCAGTGACGAACAAGTTGAGTGGACGCCACTGGCTGTCGCAGACCGCGTACAATTTGGTGTTCATGCCGCCCTTGGTTCGACCAATCTTTCGGCCACGCCCCCCTTTTTTGAAGGGCTTTGTCAGGTTGTTCATCTTTTGCCGAAGAGCATGTCCTGAGCGATAATCATGCGATCACTTCGGATGTATACTCTTGCCAAATATTGAAAGCATCGGCGCGGGCGTAGCGTTAAGATCTGACGGAATAGCGGTGAAATTTTTTTGGGCGGAGCAGAGCAGTGGTTTGCTCATAGGCTAAGAGAAATCGTGCCCTGATTGGGAGACCTGTAGTGCCTCATGATCTTCTCTCGTCGGCAGGCGTACCAGTGCGAGGTTTCAGTTCGATTATTCAGGCCCTTTTTCCTGATGGCGATCCCAACCTTGGCTGTGGCATCCTGATTTTCATGCGCATCTTTCCTATCGCACCACTTCGATACGCCAAGCTCCGAAACTGTGGGAGATTGGTTCTTTCATTGGATATCGATCCATCTCCCGTCATGTTTTGAAGATTTCAAGGCGCTGGCAATGAAGGCCATACCCAGCATTCCATCGTTCAAACCTGGCAACAGATTTTGCGCCCCCTGATCCCCCCGGATCAGGGCCGCGGCATCCGCATACAAAGTCGCAAACCCCTCCAGATAGCCTTCAGGGTGTCCTGGGGGTACGCGTGTGGCTGCCCTCGATGCTTGGGACGTAGCAGCAGAACCACGCGTCATGGTCTGACTTGGGTGCCCAAATCGCGTGAACGTCATGTGATTTGGATGTTCTTGCGACCATTCAATGCCGCCGCATTCGCCATATACACGTAAACGCAGACCGTTTTCATTCCCCACTGCCACCTGACTGGCCCATAGCATACCGCGCGCGCCGCTGGCATAGCGCAACAGGATGTGGGCGTTGTCATCCACCCGACGGCCCGAAACCATACTGGACAGGTCGGCGGCAAGGTGCGAGGGGACTTCGCCGGTCACAAAATGCGCCAAATTGAACGCGTGGGTGCCGATATCGCCGATGGCTCCGGCCCCAGACCGCTCCGGGTCGGTCCGCCAATCGGCCTGTTTGTTATCGGACGCGGCGGGTTCGGTCAGCCAGTCCTGCGCGTATTCCACCTGTACCAGCCGCAGCTTGCCCAGATCACCCGAGCGCACCATGTCACGCGCCTGCCGGATCATGGGATAGCCGGTATAATTATGTGTCAGAATGAAATGCGCAGGCGACGTTTCCACCGCTGCCTTGATCCGCGCGGCGTCCCTGACTGTGGACGCCAGTGGCTTATCGCAGATTACATGAATCCCAGCTTCAAGAAACGCAATTGCCGGGTCCGCATGCATGTGGTTCGGGGTCACGATGGCCACCGCGTCGATGCCGTCCGCGTGTGCGGCCTCGGCCTGTGCCATCTGGCGGAAGTCGGAATAGGACCGTTCGATCCCCAGTTCTTTGGCCGAAGCCTCGGCCCGCTTCGGGTCCGACGACAACGCCCCCGCTACCAGATGCCACTGCCCGTCCAGCCGGGCCGCGATACGATGCACACCTCCGATGAATGCGCCCTGCCCACCACCAACCATGCCCAGTTTCAAAGGCATCACTGGTCCAGCCCCAGCATGGATCGGATCATGGCCTGATCCACTTCACCGCCCGCGAAATCGTCAAAGGCCTTATCTGTGGTTTCAATGATATGGCGCGCGATGAAGGGCGCGCCCTCGGCTGCACCCTGTTCGGGGGATTTCAGGCAGCATTCCCATTCCAACACCGCCCAGCTGTCATAGCCATATTGCGTCAGCTTCGAGAAAATCGCACCGAAATCCACCTGCCCGTCGCCGAGGCTGCGGAACCGCCCTGCCCGGTTGGTCCAGCCTTGATAGCCGGAATAGACGCCTTGGCGACCGGTCGGGTTGAACTCGGCATCCTTGACGTGAAAGGCGCAAATGCGCTCGTGATAGAGGTCGATGAACTCTAGGTAGTCCATCTGCTGCAGCAAGAAATGCGAGGGGTCGTAGTTGATGCGGCAGGCCTCGTGCCCGCCAACGGCATCGAGAAACATCTCAAAGGTCGCTCCGTCGAACACATCCTCGCCGGGGTGGATTTCGAAGCCAATAGCCACGCCCTGCTCCGCATACGCGTTGAAGATCGGACGCCAACGCCGGGCAAGCTCGGCGAAAGCTTCTTCGATCAAGCCCTGAGGCCGTTGTGGCCACGGATAGAGATAGGGAAAGGCCAGCGATCCGGTGAAGCTGACCGTGGTATCCAGCCCCATGCGCCGCGCGGCGATGGCGGCCTTTTTGACCTGATCGACGGCCCAATCCTGTCGCGCCTGCGGGTTGCCGTGCACGGTCTCGGGGGCAAAGGCATCGAAAGACTGGTCATAGGCGGGATGGACGGCAACAAGCTGGCCCTGCAGATGGGTCGACAGCTCACTGACCTCAACGCCCGCATCGCGGCAGGTGCCGACAATCTCATCGCAATAGGTCTGGCTATCGGCGGCCTTGTCCAGATCGAACAACCGCCCGTCGAAACTCGGGATTTGTACCGCCTTGTACCCCAGACCCGCTGCCCATTCCGAAATCGACCCCAACGAATTGTACGGAGCCGCGTCATCCGCAAACTGTGCCAAAAACAACCCCGGTCCTTTGATCGCACCCGGCATATCAGCCTCCCATGAATATCCTGTATGTCAGGCCCCGACCGGGGCCTGACGGGTTCAGGCGATTACTTGCCGCCCCAGCGTTCGGGATAGCCCGGCATGCCTTCGCAGCCACAAGCCGCATAGTGCAGCGGCGGCATCGACGGGTTCACGAAATCGGCCAGATTGTCGTTGGTGATTGCCGGCTGCGGCAGGTTCCATTCAGGTCCGGGGATCGCTTCGCCATCCAGAATTTTCAGCGCCGCCAGAATAGGCGTGCGCCACTGATAGGTCGGGTAGGTCGGCGCGATGGTGTTCAAGCCGATCTCTTGCCATTTCTGCAGGAAATCCTGCTGGTCTTCGCCGGTCACAATCGGCACGTCCAAACCCATATCCTCGAAGGCTTCAATCGCCGCGACCGAAGTTGCGCCCGCGTCCATCCAGACCGCGCCCAATTGGGTGCCGCGCTGAATATAATCCTCGACAATCGCTTTGGTCTTGGCGCGGTCGCCATCGGTGAATTCCGCACCGACGATGTTCAGACCGGCCTCTTCCAGAATGCGTTTCGCAGCGGAGTACCGGGTTTCCAGAACGTCTACACCAGGCAGGATGCGTAGCATCAGCACGTCCGAGCCTTCGGGCGCGTTGGCGGCGATGAATTCACCGGACTGGATGCCAAAGCCATATCCGCCAACCGGTTTGATGAACGTGACCGGGCAATCGGTGTTCACACCTCGGTCGAACACAATCACGGGCAGCTGTTCGCAGGCTTTTTCCACAGCGGGGGTCAGGGCTGCGGTCGTGTTGGGGGACACGATCAGGGCGTCACAAGTGCCACCGGCCAGCAGATCCTCGATATCGGCGATCTGCTTGTCGTCCGAGCCCTCGGCGTCGGTCACAATGAACTCGGCGATGCTGTCATGCTGTTCGACCTCGGCCTGCATGGTATTCCAACCGACCACGCGCCATGGGTTGTTCACGCCTGCGTTCGAAAAACAGATCGTATGCGGGCCGTCCTTCTTGAAGCCCGAGGTATCGGCCATCACATCGCCATAGTGTTGCAACCATGGGGTTGCGGCATCACCATTGGCGGTTGCGCCCAGCATGTCTTTTTGTTTTGCAAACTCGGCCGGGTCGTCGAAGTTCTGCGCTTGGGCGGGCAAGGCCAACGCTAGCGTAGTCAGGGCTGTTGCCGTGAATTTGTTGATCATTCTTGTTTCCTCCTCTGAATAGTTTCGGGCGCCTATCCCCCGGATCGGCGTCGTCGGTATCCGGCGATCACCACCGCCGAGATCAAAATCAGTCCCTGCACCACGTCGCGAATGGGTTTGGGAAAGCCCAGGATGTTGAGCAGCGTGAACATCGCCTGCAACACCAGCGCCCCCGCAATAGTGGCTCCTACGGTGCCGCGCCCGCCCAGCAATTGTGCACCGCCGATGACGGCGGCGGTGATCGCCTGAAGCTCCAGCCCGACGCCCACATCTGTGGATACGCCCGCGAAGCCGCCCAGCAAGATCCCAGCCATGACGGCCGAGATCGAGGACATAATAAAGGCGACAATCCGCGTTTCCGTGAGTGGGATTCCGGCCAGCAATGCGGCCTTTGGATTGTCGCCCATCGCAATCAAGCGCTTGCCATAATTGGTGCGGTGCATCAGCCACCACATGGCAACGCAGACTACGACCATCACGATCACCGCGACGGGCAGGATTTTGATCAGCGGCAGATCTTTGATCAGGTAGCGGCCGAAGAACCGAAAGTTCTCTGGCAGATACCCGCGCGGAGCACCTCCCGACCATGTCAGGGCCACACCGCTGAGCGTGATCATCATCCCCAGCGTGGCGATGATCGACGGCACCTTGAGCCACGACACCACCAGTGCGTTCACCGTGCCCACGATCACGCCCAACCCCAGCATGACAAGGATCACCCACCACGTCGCGCTGGCATCCCCGTCCAGCAGGATCGAACTGCCGATCACCGTCAGCGTCACCAATGCTCCTGCCGACAGATCAAACCCGCCCGAGTTGATGACGTAAAGCTGCCCCACCGCCAGGATCGCAATCGGTGCCGCACGTTTGAGGAAATTCATGTACCCCGTCGGCTGCAGGAAATACGGCGACAGGATCGCAATCGCCACAAACAACAGCGCCAGCACCAGAAAGACAGGATTTATCTGCTTCAGCCGCGCCATCATGCCTCGATCCTCCGGCTGCGCACGGCATAGACGGCAACGGCGGCTACGATGATAACCCCGCGCAGGATCTGTTTGGCAAAGGCATCGACGCCCGCGATGTTGAAGATCGAGTCGATCAGCGAGAAGATCATCACCCCCATCAGAGTACCCCAGACGCCCCCACGCCCGCCGGACAAGGCGGTGCCTCCGATGACAACCACAGCGATGGATTCCAGATCATAGACGCCGTCTCGCCCGATCCACGGCGCGCCCGAGCGTAGGCGACTGGCCAGATACAGCCCCGCTATGGTTGCGCAGACCGAGCAGATCACATGAGCCATGATGACCACGCGCGCGGTGCGCATACCGGCCAATTTGACCGCATCCGGATTGCCACCAACCGAATAGATGTTTGATCCTGCACGAGTGAAGCGCAGGAACACCCAGGCGACCACCGCCAGGGCGATCAGAAAGATCAGGCTGATCGAGATGCCCCCGACCTGCCCATAGGCGAAGACCTGAAACTCTTCCGGAACTTCCCCGGCAAAATTGTTGAACGTAGCACTCAACAGCCCCTGCAGGATCAGCGCCATACCAAGGGTGGCGATCAACGGGTTGACCTCGAACTGAGTGATTACCAGCCCGTTGATCAGGCCAACCACAACGCCCACCGCCAGGACGGCGGCAATCGCCGGCAGCATCATCGACGGATCGCCCGACATGATGGACGAGGCCAACACCGCAGATACCGAGATCAGGTTCGCCACGCTCAGATCGATGGACGCGATCAGAATGGCAAAGGTCTGCCCAATCGCCGTGATCCCCAGCGCAATTGAGCGGCCCAGAAGGCCCAGAAGGTTTTCGGCGGTCAGATATTGCGTCTGCCCGGTCGCCACCGCGACAATGACGTAGATCGCCACCGCCACCAGCAGCAACAGAAACGGCGCAAGAGCTGCCAGGTTCCGGGGTTTGCCGATCTTCATGAGGCTTCCAGTTCCAGATGCGCCTCGGTCGCGGCATGCATGACCTCGGCCTCGCTGGTGCCATATCCGAACTCGGCCACGATCTTGCCGTCGCTCATCACCAGAACCCGGTCCGAGATGCCAAGAACTTCGGGCAAATCAGACGAGATCGCCATGACCGCCGCCCCCTCTTGCGCCAGCTTACGCATCTGGGCGTAGATCCCGGCCTTTGTGTTGACGTCGATGCCACGGGTGGGTTCGACAAAGATCAGAATCTTCGGGGCCAGCGACAGCCAGCGTGCAACGATAGCCTTTTGCTGGTTGCCGCCGGACAGAGACTGAATTTCGACCTCATAATTCGCCGCACGTAAATCAAACGCATCAAACAGCGCATCCATCTGATCAAGAGTCGCAATCGGCGACTTGTTCGGCGCGCCCAGAGCCTCGGAAAACGCCCGCGCCGAGATCATGCCGTTGTCACGGACCGATTGCATCAGCATCAGCCCCTCAGCCTTGCGGTCGCCGGGCAGCATGGCGATCCCGGCCTTGGCGGCGCTGCGCGGATTGGTCAGCCGGACCGGTTTCCCCTCAACCGTCACCGCGCCGGTTTCGAACGGCTCCACGCCAAACAGGGCCAAGGCCAGCGCCGTACGGCCTGCACCCTGAACGCCCGCAAACCCGGTGATCTGACCCGCGCGCAAGTCCAGATCAATGTCGAACAGGCGGTCATTGCCGCCCCCGCGCACATTCAGCACGGCCTCGCCAACCTCATCCGGCGTCGCGGGTTCTGGGTAGAAATGCCCAATGTCACGCCCGACCATGGCTTCGACTATCTGACCGGTTTCCGGCACATGATCGAATGCGGCCGCGACCTTGCCATCCTTGATGACGGTGACGCGATCGGCCAGACGGCGAATTTCGCGCATGCGGTGGGTGATATAGACAATCGACCGCCCCTGCCCGCGCAGATCGTCAATCAGTTGGAACAGCAGATCACATTCGGCATCGTTCAACGCCGCCGTCGGCTCGTCCATGACGATCACCTGTGCGTTAAGCGACAACGCCTTGGCAATCTCGACCATTTGCTGCTGCGCGACGTCCAGATCGCTGACCAAGGTGTCCGGGCCAAAGCGATGGCGATCCCCAAACAACGCCAACACCTCCTGCGTTTCGCGCCGCATCCTGTCGATGTCCAACAGGCCCCAACTACGCGTGGGCTCCCGGCCCAGAAAGATGTTCTCGGCCACGGTCCGGTCCGGCAGTAACGAAAACTCCTGATAGATTACGCTGACACCTTGAGCGAGGGATTCCAGCGGGTGCTGAAACCGCACCTTCTGGCCGCGCAGAAAGATGTCGCCTTCTTCTGCCTGATACACGCCGGACAGTACCTTCATCAGCGTGGATTTGCCTGCGCCATTTTCTCCGACCAGGGCATGGACCTCGCCAGGGCGCGCCGAAAAACTGACAGCGTCCAGCGCTTTGATCCCCGGAAAGACCTTGGTGATCCCCTTCATCTCAAAGATGACATCACTGCTCATGCCTCCGCCCAGCCCTTACGAATGAACGCAGCACTATCGTGAAACAGCTGCGGGTGGTCTTCGAACATCGGGCGCCAGATGCGGGTGGCCGCAGCGAGTTCCGGGACACCTGCACCAAAGGCCTCCATCACCACCCAGCCATCGAACCCGGTTTTCTTCACCTCCGTAAAGATCGTGCCAAAGTCGATCTGCCCAGTTCCAGGCGTGCCGCGGTCATTTTCCGAGATATGCAGAACGTTGATCCGGCCAGAGAGTGCTGCAATCGCCTGCGCCTGATCCTTTTCTTCGATATGTGCATGGAACGTGTCGTACATGATCCCGAACGCGGGATGCTCGACCAAGTCACGATACCGCGCTGCCTGTTCGGCCGTATTCAGAAAATGGGTTTCAAATCGGTTGAGAGGCTCCAGCGCCAGTCGCATCCCCCGCTCAGCCGCTTTTTCAGCCATTCGGTGATGCGCTTCGGCACCGCGCTGCCATTCGTCAGCGGTTGGCCCGCTGCCGGTGAAATGCCCGATCGGCGCATGAAAGGGCCCGCCGATGGTTTCGGCACCCAGTGCTGTCGCGCAGTCCAGTATCCAGTCCAGATGAGCAACACCGCCCGCCCGGATATCTGGGTCGGCACTGGTCGGGTCTGCGTTGGGATCAGGGACAATCGCTGTGCAGGTCCGTTCCAGCCCCAGCGCATCCAGCTCAGCCCCCAGCCATGCATAGTGATCGGCGGACCCTTCAAGGACTGGAATTTCAACACCGTCATACCCTGCTTCGGCAGCGAGCTGGCAAAACTCCAGCCGCGCCTTGTCGATCAGCCCACCGACGCACAGCAGGTTCACACCCAGCTTCATGTCCCCTCCCCAGAGCTCAGAAGATGTCACGGTGCGAATCTATGTAATCGATTTCATTTGTTATGTAAACCATTACATTCTTCGTTTTTCGCTGCTATAAATCGTCAGCATGACAAGAAACTCGAATAAGAGACCCACGGTTCGGGACGTTGCGCGGGTGGCCGGTGTCTCTACCGCCACAGTAAGCCGGGCGTTGCAATCGCCTGATATCGTTTCCAAAAAAACACGCGACGCTGTGTTCACGGCTGTCTCGGAAACTGGGTACAGTGTCAACACTGCTGCGCAGATGCTGCGGCGAAATCGGTCGGGTACGGTGCTGGTCATCCTGCCGGATATTTCCAACCCCTTCTTTTCCAAGATCCTGTCAGGCATCGAAGAAGTTGCGACCCGCGCCAATCTGACGATCTTAATCGGCAACACCAACGGGGAAGACGCGCGGTATGCGAATATCCTCGAAAACCTGCGCAACGGACGCGCGGATGGTGCTTTGATTCTGAACGGTGCCGCGCCTCCGGATGGGATGCTGCCGGAGGGCACCCCGGTCGTCTCAATCTCAGAACGACTGGATGATGCAAGCTATGCTCATGTCGGGACCGACAACCGGAAAGCGGCGTTCGATGCCACGCAATATCTGCTTGCTCAGGGACACCGAAGAATCGCGCATGTCACCGGACCCGAAGGCAATCCGCTGACCAATGACCGGTGCGCTGGCTATGTTCAGGCGATGGAAGAAGCCGGCCTGACAGACCACATCCACACCATCCCCGGTGGCTTCACCTATGAATATGGTGAGCAGGCGGCAGATCAGTTAATCACCCAATATCCGCGAACCACCGCCGTTTTCTGCGCCAACGATGAATCCGCTATGGGGGTAATCCGGGGCCTTCAGCAACATGGATTTACCGTGCCCGACCAGATATCTGTGATGGGCTTTGACGACATACCGTTTTCCCGAATTTTTCAACCTGAACTGACGACCGTACACCAGGCGCGAAACCTTATAGGGCAACGCGCGATGGAGATGTTATTGGAACTTCTGGCGAATAACGAATATCCGGTTGGCTCAGTGTTTCTGGAACACTCCATCGTGACGAGAAACAGTGTTGGAAAGCTACGCGAATAGGTTCCATTGGCTTTGTCAGGTTGTTCACCTTTTACCGAAAAGCGTGTCCTGAGCGACAACCATGCGGTCACTTCGGACGCATACTCTCGCTCAATATTGAAAAGCATCGGCCCGGGCGTGGCCTGCCCCAACACCAAAACAGCTTTCGCAAGAAGCGCTTAGCTGAACCCTTTTTTCAGCGCGATTAAACTAGGATATCCAGCCCATCGCCATTTGAATCAATGACATGTTACCACCAGTGTTTCTTGCCGTTGATCAATATCACCACCCCAACCAGATGCGATTTGTTTGTCAGCTCGCTGAACCACCTTCCCTGTTCAGCCAGTTTGAAACGCTACTTATCCCCAAAATGCATAGTCTTGGAATTAAGGGTACAGTCCGGCAATTGGTGACACAGTCCAGAAATTGAGAGCACAATTTTTAAACTGATTTTGCATAGTTTTCTGAAGCAAGCATCCAGCAATTAGCGGCCTGTGACATCGGGCTACAATTGGCTTTGTGAAGCTGGCTGCCCAAACCGAACGATGTTACGCCTCGCAAGTATGGCGGCGATGCGCAGTAGGCAGAATTTGCAAAGCTCGACGGGCGCCTCCAGTAGTCCCTTGCTTACGCCGGTATGCACTACCGCAGTAGCAGTCAGGGACGAAGCCGATTTTTGCAGTAACAACCGGAGGGATGAAACCCTTTTTGCGTGAAACTATCCACTACACCGTTAGGTCAGGTTGTAAGTCTAGGTGACAATGTGGACGAAATGCACTGCGCGCGCCTAGTATAAAAAGGTCGTCTAGGAGGTTCGCATGCCGACAATGCAGTAAAGACGAGAACGCATTACAGTTCAGCCGAGGGGAAGGAAATGATCTTCCACGATTGTATGATCGAATTTCGTAAAGACTTTGAAGCACTTCCATGGTGGATGCGAAAATCGCTCGTTCGCCACGGGAAGTCACGCATCGAAGCGTATTTTGTTTATTTGGAAACACATTTCACGTTGAAAGCTCCGGTCAAGGACAGCGCACTCATATCCAATGGGATGTAGGCTAATGTTCTTTTCACGTAATTCTTGTTTGCTTCCGATCGTACTTGTCGCTGGTGTCAGTTATCCCGGCGATGCGTCTGCTCAAGAAGATGCGACGTCGCTCTTAACGCTCCAGGGCGCTGGGCTTGAAGCCGATCTGACTGCCCCGGAACATTTGCCGTCCATTGCCGCGCTGTTGGACGGCAATGCAGATACGGTCGCTCGATTTGACATTGTTGGCGGGGAACCGGTGGATGTGGTGATTGGTTTCGGAGGACGCGTTGCCAGTGCGACGGAACTTGTTCTTGCCCTGTCAAACAATCCCTCAGACACGCCACCTGCCCGAGTGGATATTCTGATTTCAACCTACTCTCCGACTTCCGGGTTTCGATCTATGTTCGAAGAACGCATAGATGCACTGAAGCCCGAACAGGTCATCACGCTGGCGCCCGCCGCGGCGTCCTGGGCATTAATTCGCCTTTTCCCGGCAGACGGTCAGACACAATTCGCCCTGACCGACGTGTGGTTGATGGGCCGGGACGGCCCACCAGAGCCGCAATACGCATTTGGCGAAGCTCCGGCGACAGCGATTACCATGATCGAAGAACTTGAAGCTCTTGGTGAAATCGGATTTTCGCTGACAGCGGCTGAGCAGGGCATTTTTGAGCGAGCGAAGACTGAAATGCTCGATATGCGCGATCTGGAGGAAATTGCCCTATTGGCTTCGGGTGTGATCGAACAATCCGATCGCGATGCCTACCGTGCACAGCTTGATGGGATCGAAGCCCAGATTCGTGCAGATTTAGATGAGAACGCATCCCCTTTTGTGCTTGGTGCAAACCTTTTGGAATGGTTGCACGAGAACACGTTTTCCAACGGGTACAGACTGCGACAAACGGATGTATCAACGGTTCTCGACCAAGGTATTTTTAACTGTGTCTCATCAGCAGCCCTGTATAACATTCTTGGTTGGCGTTTGGGTTTGGACCTAAGAACTATTGAAGTTCCCGACCATGCTTTTTCAATACTCTATGACGGGATTGACCATGTGGACGTCGAGACAACGACCCGACGTGGGTTCGCACCCGCCCGTGAACAAATCGAGGAATTCCGCGAGCTCACAGGGTTCAACTACATTCCCCAGTCGAACAAAGATCTACGACGCGAGATTGACCGCAACGGGACGGCTGCGTTGATCTACTATAATCACGGAGTGGAATATTATCGCGACGGAAAATTCCGTGAAGCTCTACTTGCCAATTTCCGCGCCATGAGCCTTGACCCTGAATTCTCATCCGCCATCACGAATGCACTGGCGGCGTTGAACGGATGGGCCAGATCGCTGGGGCAAGCCAGCGAATGGGAGCAGGCCACGGCCGTTGCTGCTTTGGGCCGACGATTGTCTGCAGATGACGAAATTCTTGCCGCAAACCAGCGCGCGGTATGGAGCAAATGGGCGGACTCTCTATCAGCTTCGGGGGACTATGTTGCAGCGCTTGAAATACTCGATCGGGCAGCGAAAGAGATTCCAGACCAAAACTTCGATCCCGACCGCATTGCAGTTTTTTTGAGGCCGGCAGAGGTAGCCATATCTCGCGGTGAATGGGAGCAAGCCTTTGCAATATCGAACCGGGCGGTCGATCTCCTGGAGGGTGCGGCACAAGCCGAAGTTGGTAAGTGGCAGTCAAACCTCTATCTTCGACAGGCGCGGTCTTTGATTGGCACAAAAGACTATGAGGTCACTGCGGATCTGCTGATGCAGGGTCTCAGCGCAGACGCCGACTCCAAAAGCGTTCAGCGACTGGCACGCTTCCTTGCGCAGGAATGGGCCAAGGACAGCGGTGGAATTGTCGAAGGGCTATCCAGAATTGCGGATCTATCAAACCGATTTGCGGCCCTTGCGGAATTTGATGCCGTGGCCGAAAACTTTGCCATAATGCAAATCAATGCGGGACTCGGAGCCCGCACACTGGAAGAAACATTGGCCGTGGCGCAAGAAATTCAGCCTTTGATTGCCAAAGCGGGTTCCGATTTTGACGCCGGAGCGTATGCCTATAACGCTTATAGCCGCGCGCTGATCGATGGAGAGGATTGGCAAGCGGCTGCTGAACTGCATTCAGATGGGCTGACAGCGCACCCCGATGACTATTACCTATCTAGGAATGCGCGCTTTGTTGCACAGAGGTGGCAGGCAACTGCGCTATCAGAAGGGGGAACCGCTGACCTGGAAGCGGTCAACGCCTTGCTTCGTCAGTTGTTTCCGACCTTCGCGATAGACCCAGGATTTGAAGAGAATGAGATTATCAGAAAGGTGAACGCGCAACTGCGCGATGGAGACTATGATGATGCAGAGCGATTTCTGGCAAGTGCACAGCTGCTACTATCACCCGACAGCTTTCGCAAACTCAGAGTTCTAATCATTGATCATCGCGCACAACTCGCAATGAATGACAAAGATTGGGAAACAGCCGCAATACTATATTCTAATGGCCGCAGCGAATTAAACGACGCCAAACTGTTTTCCAATAACGTGGCGTACGTGGCGCAGGAATGGACGCGTTCGGCCGGAGCTGAATCGGGCGCTCAGGGCGTGGCCACTGCGGCAGAAAAGCTGGGTATCTTATTTCCAAGCGACAACAAGGTCGCGAAAATGGGCACGCGAACAATACAGAAACTGATCTCCGAAGCCGTTCGATCCGGCGAGATTGACCTTGCGAAGACACAACTGGCGAGCGCAAGGCCGTTTCTTTCGCCCAAGGATTTCGACAGCAGCACCATTGTGCTTTACCGTGACTGGGGGAACGCGCGATTGGAGCAAAGTGATTGGCAAGGCGCACTGCTTGCCTATGCCGCTGGGCTTGAGCTGGTTCCGGACTCGCGCGATTTGCGACGCAATGTTCCTTATGCCTTTCAAGAATGGTCCAAAACTGCACTCAACGCGGATGGCCCGGTTGGCTTGATCGCTGCAGTTGAGAAGATGGAACAGACCTTTCCCGACAGCAAAACCATGTCAGATGTTTTAGACAACGTTTTGTCTGATCGGATTGAAGTGATGATCAATGACGATAGGCCGGACGCCGCCTTGAAACTCATTGACGACGTTGCGGTTGTTCTTGATCCCGACACGACGCACGATGTTAAAGTATACGCCTACGAGAAATGGGCGAGGCTGTATTTCAACAATGATGGCTGGCAACGCGCGGTGGAAATCTACGACCAAGGGCTTGAAGACGTGGGCAAAAGCTCGCTTTTAGAGAACAATCGGCGATATGCGCAATCAAAAGCGGATTAGGCGACTCAGGCCTCCCCGTCCAAACCTCACAGTAGCCCGCTGGGTGCCCTTGATGCAGATGATATGGGGGCGACACCCAAGTTGCTCAAAGCTCGGCTTGGTAGAGATGGTTGTTCTGGTTGGGACCCTCCTGCAATTAGAGACGATCTTGCAGCATCCGCGTTTGACCGTCGGGTCACACCAAAATCAAGCCGTAAAATGGAACACTTAGCCCGCCATATTTGAGTGATGGAATGTCAACGACAATCGGCCATACCGGCTCAGGCGGTGTAATACTTGCGGCTGGATATCGGGAGAAAATACGTCTTTATGCGGCTTGGAAGTAACTTTTCCTGGGGAACGAGCATCTGCGGCGAGTGCGGTCGTGATCGACACTGATTGGGTTTAGTTCTCTCCCTTTCCTTTCTTCTATACCAACTCAGGTCAGCATATTCGCGCAGGAAGGGATAACTCGGATCCTCAATATGCGGATTCCTTCAATTTGCAGAGCTCACAAGATGACTATATCCAACCTGAGCGCTAGCTTTGAACCACCCCAAAGCTTGCGACAGATCATCCGATACCCTTCGGCTATTTGACGAGATCCCAGAATAGGTACTCGTAACCTGGTGCTTTGTTTTTGCTTGGATGACGTTTAACGCCGGACGTGATTCAGAGCAGGATAGTTTCCAACAGATTTCAATTTAACCTTTCGTTAACGCTTAGGTTCGTTCGCTTCTGATGCAGAAATGTCATGATTTTTCAATCACTTTGATACTAACTGCATTTCCACGCTATGCTCTGTGCCGCAGCTGCGTTGGCGGCGTGAGATCGAGCTAAAGCTGACAGCAGGTCACGATGAGGCATCGGCATGTCGTAGCGTCGGCACCAGCGATGCCACGTACTGCAACTAGAGAAAGCGCTTCGGCGGGATGGGCCGAGCACAGCTGCCCGAGCAGAAGCGCCTGGAGAAAGAGAACGCTCGGCTGAAGAATATCGTGGCTGAACTTAAGCTGAACAAGCTGATCCTCAAGGAGAGCTTGAGCCATCTAAAACCCGGGACCCGCCCACAGAGGAGTTTCGTCAGGCCGTCATTCACACGCGCCAGAAGTTGGCAACGTCTGAGCGACGGACGTGCCAGGTGACCGTGTTTGCTTGCTGGTTGTCGCTAGCCTTCGATATCTTCTCTGCCATGACTAGGCTCTTCTCACCAAGAGCGAGTGAAACGAAGATCCGTTCCTGAAAGGAAAGCTGTGAACCTGTTGCATGGATGAGTACCTGACTGTTCTACACCTATACTCTATGGAGTGTTGGTGCCATTCATCCATCTTGGTTGCCACTGGGAGAAGTTAAAATGAACCCGAGAAACTTTATTCCAAAGGGCGCGGCCAGCTATCGCATAGACTTCGATGGGTCGGCCAAAGAATTATATTTCCTGCTGTTGCCTAAACTGACCATGCTTGCCTTTAGCGCTGCAGTGGAACCTTTACGGATCGCCAATCAGGTCACAAACAAGGAATTGTACAAGTGGTTTCTGATCACAGAAGACGGAAATCCGGTTTCTTGTTCGAATGGAATTGAGATTACGCCGGATTTCGCCTTGTGTAGCCTACCGCGATCCTCGCGGCTGTTTGTCTGCTCGGGTATTGAACCGGCAGAAAGCACCAACCCCAATGTGCTGTCATGGATTCGCCGCCAGAAGGCCTATGGTTGTAACTTGGGTGGTATCTGTACTGGAGCTTTTGCCCTTGCAAAGGCTGGAGTTTTGTCAGGGAAAAGATTCACTTTGCATTGGGAAAACCGCCCTGCTTTTATCGAACACTTTCATGATTTGGAACCGTCGGCAAACCTGTATGAGATCGATAACGAGCTTATGACATGCGGTGGTGGCAACGCTGCAATTGACATGATGCTGGACATAATCGAATCCGATTTTGGAAACGACCTCGCGGTCATCGTTTCAGACATGTGCATCCACTTTCGGTCCAACAACAGTAAAACGCTTCAGAAATCAGCGTTCTCGGTGGCGTTGGGCAGCCGCAACCAATACCTGATCAATGCCATGCAGATCATGCATGAAAATCTTGAAGACCCATTGGATATCTCTGAAATAGCGGAGGCCGTACAGATATCTCGTCGTCAGTTAGAGCGCCTTTTCCAAAAGTATGTCGAAACTTCACCAGTGCAGTTTTACATCGAATTACGCGTTGAACGGGCTTACGCATTGCTCAGCGAAACCGAGATGCCCGTATCTGAGATCGCAGCCGCTACGGGCTTTGGAAGCGCCACCCAGCTGACAGTGCGGTTCAAGAAACGCTATGGTGAAGCACCAACTTCGTTCAGAAGAGGCTGGTCTGAAAGACGGGGATAATTTGCGATTGGCTTGTGTCAGAAATCGCAACCTCCATGCTGTTATTATAAGTTCCGCCTAGATCGTGTTGATAGAAGGCTCAGAGTGGGTCGTAAGAAATGAGACTGTTCCTTCGAACCGTCAACAACAATCAGCATCACCAACTTTCCAGATCGGGGTGTTGCCGTTGCTGAGATTGTTCAGGGCTTGGTTTTTTGCGGCAACGAGACGACAGATAGATTTCGGTTTTTCGGGTGATTTCATCAGACCTAGCCTTTTCAAAGAATATTGGAGAAGTGGCAATTTCAGTAGCTGGGCTATGCTGCGTTCGACCATGAACTCTTCCAGATCCCGATAGAGCACGCCGTATCGGACATAGCAAAACACAGCAACACGCCATACTTGAGTCGGCTGGTAGACTGCTACTATTGCGAGCATGTCGATCCAAATCACAAGGACTGCGTAAAAGGAGAAGCTATGCTCGTCTTATCCCTTCGTCACAGCTGCGATGTTTGACTTGAATCAATATCGCTTAAAGGGTGGTGCCTCGAACCTCAATAAATTCACAGGAGAGAATGAGTTGCTTCAAATTTCGGTCTCTGATCGGCCCTGAGAACTAGGCGATGGCGCCAGTTATACCGTCATATTTTAGATCGAAGGGCAGAACTTCTTCCTCAATCTGTCAGATAGCTTCAGCGCATACGATAAGAGTAGGAAAATCTAGATGTCAGACTACCTCCAGAGTCATTAACTGACGATGTTGAGAGGCTCACATTCTTGACAGAACAACTCGGTGCCTTCTCGGATTCAGAAGGTCAGCCCAAACCTATTATCATAATAATCTTCGGCATTCAGAGTCTCGGGGATTGCAGCTGGTGCGTTACAAACAAGGGATGCCTGCTTAAAGGGTGCGGTACGTTCTCGTTGTGTGATGGGTTTTCGTGCTCCAGCATCCCAAAGTAGCGCGTGCTCTGATCCCAAATGAAAGACAACGAAGGGTAACGTCAGGAGGTTACCCTTCAAATCTCTGGTCATAAGAACTTCGCGCACTCCGTCGACCAGGTTGGTGTTTTCCCCTCGATTATTTCTATGCGTCTAAGTTTCCAAAGATAGCCATGCGCTTTCCCCTGACGACGAATTGCGCAAAGACTACTATCAGGAACGAACCCTGCGCAAATTCGGTCAGAGCGTCGAAGAATTCGAAGCTGACTCTGAATCCGCACATCACGCGATCAAGCAAGCGCTGAGCCCGCTTGAGGCAATGCCCAAAAAAATATTTAACAGATCCATCAGAAGGAATGCCAAAAGATGCCGTTGCCCGAAGAGAATTCTCAAGCATAAGAGCAAAGCTTTGTAGTCGTCAGTTTTGCCTTAACCAAGGCCTCTACAAACGTAACTCCGCAAGCAACCCCATCGACGACTGGCAGGCCGAATTCCTCGGACAAATGCGACATCAGGTCAGTCATTCCGGCACAACCCAGAACAATGGCTTCGGCCCGATCCTCGTCGATGGCCGCGCGGATTTCAGCGCGGATAATATCAACCGTATTCGGATCGTTCTCTTCCAGCTTAAGAACCGGTACATCTGACGCGCGGACCCTAACGCAGCGGCGATCCAGACCGTAGCGCAACAGATTGGCTTCCAGTCCCGCCAATGAGCGGGATAGTGTCGTAATGACGCTGAACTTGGGACTGATCATAGACGCCGCGTGATAGGCGGCCTCACCAACACCAACGACCGGAGCCGAGGTGATGCAACGTACAGCGTCGACGCCTGTGTCATCGAAACAGGCCACTACGATGCCATCCACATCCGGATGCTGCTTGACCACATCCAACAAGCCCGGAACACAGGTCGAAACATCCAGATACCCTTGGATACTGGCGGGACCATCCTGCGAATTGATGGCAATGATCTCGGTATCAGGGCTCGCGACGGCGCGGGCCGCCGCCTCGATCTTTCGAGTCATAGAACCGGTGGTGTTGGGATTGACGACTAACAGTTTCACAATATCCTCACACTTCCCCGCCCAGATAAGCGGCTTTGATCCGGGGATCGGTCAAAAGCTCTTTGGAATTGCCTGAGATCACCACATTTCCGGTGGTCAGCGCATAGGCACGGTGCGAAATCGATAGCGCCATGCGCGAGTTCTGCTCGACAAGCAGTACTGACACGCCTTCGTCCCGGTTGATCGCCACGATGGACCGCGCGATGTCCTGCACCAGTTTAGGCGCAATTCCCAGCGACGGCTCATCCAGCAAAAGTAAGCGAGGTTTGGCCATCAGGGCGCGCCCGATTACCATCATCTGCTGCTCGCCGCCCGACAGTGTGCCAGCCGATTGCGAATACCGCTCACGCAGGCGCGGAAACCGTTCCAGAACCGAATCCAGCGTGCGCTGCACTTCCGCCTTGTCCGAACGGGTGAACGCCCCCATCAGCAGATTGTCTTTCACCGTCATGTAAGGAAAGACACGCCGCCCCTCGGGCACCATCGCGATGCCTTTCGAGACGATTTCGGCCGGGTTGGTTCCGGCAATCTGTTCGCCCTCAAACGCCACTGAACCGGATTTGATCTTCGCCAGCCCGGTGATCGCCCGCAAGATCGAACTTTTGCCCGCGCCATTAGCGCCAATCAGAGCGACAGTTTCACCTTGTTCCAAATCAATCGATACACCTTTCAGCGCATAGACGTGATCGTAGTAGAGTTCGACATCCTTGAATTCCAACATCTTGCTCATGGTTCAGATCCCGATTTCGTCATCTGCGCTGCCCAGATAGGCTTCGATGACTTTTTCGTTGTTCTGGATTTCTGCCGGCGTACCCTCGGCAATCATTTCGCCGAAGTTCAAAACCACAATCCGGTCGGAGATTTTCATCACCGCTGGCATATCGTGTTCCACCAACAATACGGTGACACCCCGGTCATCGCGCACCTTGCGTACCAGATCGACCATTTTCATGGTTTCATCGTGGTTCATTCCCGCAAAGGGCTCGTCCAGCAGCAGCACTTTTGGATCGGTCGCCAGGCCAATGGCGATCCCCAGCGCCCGCAGATTGCCCTGCGGCAGGTTCGAGGCCTGCTCGTTGGCGATGTCTGTCATGCCGAGGAAATCGATCAGATCGTCCGCATATTGCCCAAAACTGTCGACATCTTCATGCGCCGTTTTGGTCCCCCAGAAATACCCGGCCAACGAAGCTCTGGCCCGCAGATGCTGCGCGACAACGATGCTTTCGCGGACCGTCATCGATTTGAAGATCGTCGTCTCCTGAAAGGTTCGGACAACCCCCTTTCGGGCCACCACATGCGGCTTCAGATTCGAGATGCGTTTACCTTCGAACAACACTTCGCCTGATGTCGTCGGCAGGAAAGACGAAATCATCTTGAACAACGTGCTTTTGCCTGCCCCGTTTGGCCCGATCACTGACAAGATCTCGTTCTCGTTCACATTGAACGAGATATCGCTGTTGGCAGTCAGCCCTCCGAACTTCTTGGTGACATGACGGACTTCCAGAAGATGGCTCATTTGTCCGCCCCCTTGTGACCCGGCAGGCGCAGGCTGAGCAGCCCGTTAGGCAGGAACAGCATCAGGATGATCAACATGCTGGAATAGGCCAACAACTGGAAGCGACCAAGTTCAAACAACAAGTCCCAACCGAAGTACAGAACCAGCGTGCCCAGCATCGGACCAAAGACATAGCCCAACCCGCCGAGGAAACAGTTCAGCATGAAATTCACGCTATCGGCGACTTGAAAGCTGGATGGGTAAACCGACTGGGCAATGGAACCGAACATCGCCCCTCCAATGCCGCCCAGAAAGGACGAAATGGCGAACACGATGACCCGGATGTACGAGATGTTCACGCCGATCGAACTCGCCAGTTCCTCGTTCTGCTGCATCGACCGGCACAAGTGGCCAAGCCGCGAATTCACCAGCCGGTACATTGCGGCAAAGGTCAGAACCATCAGCACGCAGGCGGTGTAGTAGAAGGCCAGCCTCGGGTTCTCAAGCGTCGCGAAATCCGGGATCAGTGTAAGTCCAAGGACCGAGACGCCTCCGGGAAGCGGGATCGAAGTAATTCCCTTCGCCCCGTTGGTAATGGGCAGGGCCAGCGCGGTCAGCGTGACCACCTGTGTCAACACCAGCGAGATCATGGCGAAATAGACGCCGCGCAATCGCAGGATCGGCAGTCCGATCACAACCGCCACCCCGGCAGCAAACAGCCCCGCAAGCGGCAGTGATAACCAGAAAGACATACCTGCCTTTGTCACCAGAATGGCCGAGACATAAGCGCCGATCAGCGCAAAGGCACCCTGACCGATATTGATGCGGCCGATATAGAAGGTCAACCAGACACCCGCGCTGGCGATGGACAAAAGTGCCACCGAGGTCAGGGTATAGTACAGATCGGACCGTCCTGAGGCCGCGACGAAGCCAGGCACCAGGATGAATATCGCCAGCAGGAACACTGCCAGACCGGCCCATTGGATCATGTTGAGTTTCGGCACTGCGCTATCCCCACGGCTTACCCATCAGCCCCTGCGGGCGGATGGCCAGGAAAATCATCAGCGAGACGAAAATCAGCAGATAGGTGATGTCGCCGTATTGCGAGAGGACGGCCAAACCGATGGCTTCCAGGAACCCAAGGATGATACCGCCAGCTATCGCACCGGAAATCACGCCCGCACCACCGATCATTACCATCATGAAGGCCTTGATCGAGGTTGGGCCACCCATCCCCAGATTGACGCCGGTGATGGTCACCAGCAGCCCGCCGACCAGACCGGCCAGCATCGCACCCAGTGCAAACCCGATCATGGAATAGCGGTCGACATTGACGCCCATCAACTGCGCCGCGGTTCTGTCCTGCGCCAACGCGCGCAGGGCGCGACCGGTTTTGGAATACTGCATGAACAGAATGAATGAGACGATGGACAAAATGGCCAGAACGCAGATCAGAATGCGGTCATACGGCATGATCAACCTGAAATCCCAGTTGAAAACACCGTCGACGATTTTGGGGACACCGCGTTGTTTCTCGCCAAAGACCAGCAAGATTATGGCGTCGAACAGGAAGGCCAGCCCAGCCGCCAGCAACATCGTGCTTTCCTCGCGCGATGACCTTCGTATAACCGGTGCGAACAGGAACCTTTCGATCAGTGCACCCAATACGGCAAGAGTGATGCACGAGGCCAGCAAAGCCAGCACAAAGGGCCAGCCGAGCTGCCCGTAGAATGTGTAAGTGACAAACCCACCCAGAACATACATCTGCCCATGGGCAAAGTTCAGCACGTTCATCAAGGCGAAAATCAGCGTCAAACCCAGGGCGATCATCGCATATTGCGCCCCCAGATAGATACCGTTTGCTAATATCTGTTCCATGAGTGTCCCGCGAAAGGTTCGGGTCTCCCGGGCTGTTTGTCAGCCCGGGAGAGTGAGTGGCTCGTTAGGCTTTTGCCTTGATTGGGAGTATTGCCTCAGTCAACTTCAGCGACGAAAAGCGTGTCAAACTCTCCGTCCTGATAGACATTCACTACCAGCGGAACGGCAATCTGACGCTTTTGTCCAAACGATGTGGTCCCCACATACCGCATCGTGGCGTCGCCTTTCATGAAGGGATTGGGGGCCTCAAACGTATCCATCGTGGTCTGGAAAGCAGTAACGTCGTCAATGCCAGCCGGGTTGGCGTTCAACGTCGCCAGAATGTATTCCAGCGCATAAACTTTGGTGTTCGACTCGTCGTTATACTCGCCGAACATATCGGTATAGCGTTTGACGAACTCCTTCATGTCATCCGATGCGATCTCGGGCGTTGACGCGCCACCGACAGAAATGAACCCATTGGCCAAATCCCCTGCCCCTTCGCGCAGAACTGTCGCGTCCTGCGCAGTTTCGGTCGAGATCAGGCCCTGGAATCCAAGTTCACGTGCCGAGCGGATCAGTTGCGGCGCATTGGCCGGAGAGACGCCCGAAAGAACCAGCAAATCGGGCTGGGTACGCATGACCGGGGTCAGGACCGGAGTAAAATCGGTGGTATCCACCTGATAGGTGACGTTGTCCGAAACAACCTCAAGCCCCAGCGCCTTGGCCGCTTCCACACCACCGTCCCGCTGGCTTAGCGGGTCGGATTCGTTCGCGGCAACAAACGCCACGGTCTTCACGCCCTTCTCGTCTTTCAGGTACTTATAGATCGCAGGACCAGATTGGTAATTCGCCACCATCCCCAGAACCGCGTTGGATGCGGGTGCGGTATAAAGTTCTTTCGGGAAGGCGTAAGGGAAATACATGATCCCGTTGGCCTCGGCCACGGGGCGCACGGCGGCAGCACCGTCATCGACATTCGGGCCGACCACATAGTGGATGCCTTCCTGCGCCATCTTTTCCATGCCCGCGATTGCGCGCTTGGGGTCTTTCTGGTCATCGAAGGATACGATCTCGATATCATAGGTCGTATCGCCGATCTTATACCCGCCCTTTTCATTGAGCCACTCGGCGCGAGCCTCCATTGAGCGCTGGTTGGAAATCCCCCAGGCTGCCGCCGGGCCGGATGTCACGCCCACAAATCCGATCTTGAGGACAGGGTTTTCCGCCCAGGCCGCAGAAGCCAGCGCCGTTACGGAAAATGCCAGGGCGACTGAAGTTTTCATCAGGGTTCTACGTTTCATTCTTTCCTCCCTATGAGGTCTCGGCGCCTCTTCTGTGCGCTTGGCGAAGTAAACAATGCGTCGGGTCGAATCCCGGAATGCACCTTGGATACTGCATTGTTAACAATCTATGTCAACGTTTTTAGTAAACGTATCTGTTGAATTTGTGAACAGAAGTCCAATATATTGTCAGTTAAGAGTAGTACGGCTAAATACGATCGACGTGTATTCCAGCCAAATTGGAACAAGATGACAGACGCCCAGCAAAAACTCGACACCGTTCAAACCGATCCGAATGAGCAATTGATCGTCGACCGTATCTATTCGGCAGTCATGGAACAAAAGCTGGCACCCAGAACCAAGTTGAGCGAACAAACTTTATGTGAAACTTTCGGCGTCGGTCGGATGCGGGTCCGAAGAGCTTTGCTGCTGCTGAGTAGCCAAGGCATTGTCGAACTGCGCTCAAATCGCGGCGCCTTTATTGCCTGCCCGAGTCCTAAGGAAGCCCAGGAGGTTTTCGAAGCTCGCTTGATGATCGAAACGGGCATCGTGCGAGAATTGACACGTGAGATCAGCAGCGCAGGTGTCAATGCGTTGCGAACACATATCGAAAAAGAAGACGAAGCTCGCGCAAGAAACGACAGAACTGAGGTTATCAGACTTTCCGGCGAGTTTCATGTCGAATTGGCTAAATGCCACAATAACGCGGTACTCACACGCGTCGTTAAGGAACTGGCGACCCGATCGTCTCTGATCGTAGCACTGTTCGGCACCCACAAGGATTCATCTTGTCCAGATGATGAGCATGCATCAATCATTGATGCAATCGTGAGTGGCGACCCGCAATCCGCAGAAGACAACATCCGACACCACCTTCTCCATATAAAAAACAGCCTGGATCTGGAGCAAACCCAAAAGGTTGAACCCGATCTTGCTAAGATACTCACCGGGCGCATGTAGTTGGTCGTGCCCAAACTATTAGAGGGGACTACGTCAACGAAGTTGTGGGCGCACTTGTCCTGCGACTTCGGTAAACAGCAGAAAACCGGATGTCATTACACTTGGGAATTGCCGCTGTCGGCGCCAGAACGGCATACATTGATTTAGGCTCGCCTTGGGAGAATGGATGTTGCGATAGCTTCAACGGTCGAATGAGGGATAAACTGCTCAATGGCGAGATATTCCATAACCTGCGCGAAGCGCAGATCGTCATCGAAAATTGAAAAAAGCACTACAACACCAGAAGACCACACATTGCATTGGCTTATCGCCCATCAACGCCAGAACCCATCGTGCCGATAGGCCAAAGGCCGATCATGCACTAACAATCAAATTGGACCCGGCAGATGGGGTCACTCAACCCTGATCCCCCCTGCTGAAATAGTCTTCTGCCATCATTAGCGAACGGAGAATCAAAATGGAAACGAAACGACACAAGCCCGAAGAGATTATCACGAAGCTACGGTAAATTGAGGTGCTTGGGTTGGGCAAAAGAACCGTCCAGTAGCGACCAGGCTCTTTGGCAAAGCGCTGTCGTCAAGTCAATTCCCGAGTAAGATCGTCATCGACAAAAGCGGTGCTGATGCGACCGGCATGCGAGAAGTGAACAGAATTCTGAGGCGATTTGGGTGCCCCGCCAAAGCACAGACAATCAAGCCCCAGTATCTGAGCAACATGATCGAACAGGATCATCGATTCATCAAGCGTCTCATCGGGCACATGTGTGGGTTCAAATCGTTCAGATTTGTCTCGGCTACTTTGGACGGCATCGAAGTCGCGAACATGATCCAGAAGGGCAATTCTCCAGCACTACGACTGCGGGCTTTCGGATGTTTGCTGAGATCGCAGGATAGGTGTGTCCAGTAAGTCGCTGGCGCTGGATGTCACAAAAGTTTGCGACACATCCAGCCTAGGTTCCCTCTTATTATGGCGAGATTGGCATCCTTTATTTCATGGTTGGCGAAACTGGCATTGTCTATGAGGCAAGTTTCGGTCGTGAGTCGCTAGAAGTGGCAGAGGGGTTTTCGGTATTCGATCTCGAACCAGATTGGACGCCAGTCGAGTAGTAAACCAAGGTTCGAGTTTTTCCCGTATAGTTGCTTTCGCCAACGGCGGTACAAATGATTGACTGGGCCAACAAAATTGGCGCAACTATAGAAATTAGCTTTAGGCGAACCATCTTCGAGATCGGCACGGAAGACTGTGATCAAACAAAGAGATATTGAGCACGATGTCGGACAAACGCTGCTGAGATTGAGGCAGGAACGTAATCTGACCCTTTCTGAGTTGGCCACTGCAGCGCAGATTTCAACGTCGATGATCAGCCGTATCGAGAATGGTAGCGTCTCGCCCTCTCTTGGGACGCTTCAGGCTTTGGCGGAGGCAATGGATGTCCCTCTGATGGCATTGTTCGCACATACCGAGGTTTCAGCAGACGTGCATCATGTCAAAGCCTGCGAAGGATTGGCCTCGCGGCGGATCACACAAGGACACGCGCATGACTACCTGTTGCTTGGCAAGCATGGCGGGCCAGGCGGCATGTTTCAATCTGCGAGGATCAGCATCTCGAAAGACCAGTCAGAAACGTTGCCAAGTTATCAGCACGAAGGATACGTCTTTCTGTACCTGATCAAGGGTGATGCAGTGTATCGGTGCGGTACAGAAAACTTTGCCATGACAACCGGCGATACCCTGAGTTTCGATGCCAAATTGCCTCATGGGTTTTCCGAGATCGTGTCAGACAGCATCGAATTCATTACTGTCTCGACACGCCCACAATAATGATGGCCTCACGTTGTCCGCGGACTTTTACAACATAACTTTCCTCGACCATTGTCGGTCGTTACATAATATTTTACTATGAGTAGCCAACCCAAAGAACGACAGCGTTGCCCCATATGAAGATCACATTCAAACAGGTTGACGCGTTTCGTACCGTTGTATCGACCGGAACGGTGACCGAGGCTGCAGCGATGCTTGGGATATCGCAACCGGCGGTCAGTCGGTTGATTTCGGATTTCGAGGCCGAGGTTGGTTTTCAACTGTTCCAACGGTCAGGACGGGTATTGGTGCCCACCGATGAAGCCCGGTTGCTGGTAGAAGAGGTGCGCCAGGCTGTCAGCGGTATGGAGCACATCAAAGACTCGGCCGCTGCAATCGGTAAATTCGGTCATGCCCGGCTGAATCTCGTGATCACGCCGGGGGTCTCTTCTCAACTGGCACCCGATCTACTCGGTGAATTCGCAACCGCTTGGCCGCACGCCATGGCGCGCATGGAAATCGCCCCCAGCGACGATGCGGTCGAATGGATGGTATCCCAGAACTATGATTTTGGGATCACGACGACTGAACCGGCCAATCCCTCTTTCGAAAGCCTTGTTATCCGTGACAGCGATGTGTGCTGCGTGCTGCCCACTGGCCACCGTCTGGCAGATAATACAATCGTGCAGGCGCGGGACTTGGAGGGTGAGAACTTCATATCTTACATGCCGTCTTCACGCTTCCGGTTCGAGATCGATCAGTTTTTTGAAGCAAAAGACATCGCACGGCACATGCAGTACGAAACCCGGACCACCGATGCCGTTTGTCGTCTGGTCGCTCGAGGCCTTGGCGTTTCTGTCGTCGGGGCCAGCCTTGAATACCTCAAGACACTACCCGACTGCGTCGCCCTGCCCTTTGCCGCGCCGCTGACGTTTCGGGCAGTATTGTTCTGGTCCAAGAACAAACCACTCACGGCCGTTGGGCAATCTTTTCTGAACATCGTCCAGACGAAAGTCACCCGCGATTGAGCGCCTCGCGAAATGTTTCGCGGGCCTGCGCACTGTGGATATAGGCGTAGTCTCGCGGGTGCGATTCTCCGGCTTGTATCTCCATTGAAACGAATTGCGGGCCGCTGGCCGACAAGACATGTGGCAGTGACTCTGAGAATTGGTCAAGCGCTGTAAAGCGCTGCACTCCGGCATAGCCCGCGGCCCATGCCATGGCCGCAAAGTCGACGCGTTCAGCACCAGGCAAGGGATGTGATCCGTTTACTTCATACACCCTGTTGGCGGACAGGAAATGATACAAGTTGCTGACCCCGGCATTGGCAATCGTCACAAGCGAGCCGAGGTTCATTAGCAAACTGCCGTCCCCGTCCAGAACGATCACCCGCCGGTCAGGATTTGCCAGCGCCAGCCCCAGACCGTGTGAGGATGCCTGGCCCATCGCTCCGACAGCCACGTAGTTCAGATCGCGCGGGTTCAGCGCCAACCAGTCGAAACAACTTTGGTAGACCGCGACCACGATATCTTCTTCGCGTACATGCGGGATCAATGCCTTAAGAGCCGCGTCTCGATACATGATCATGGGGCCTCCGGCGATCGGCCAATCAAGAAGATATGAGGTCTGGACGCCGCATAGGCAGCCTCAACCATGGACGGAATCTGAGCCTCGTCCCCCGGTGCCTCGATCAAAGAATGCGACAGGTTCATCGCGTCCAGAACCGGCTGGATGATCCGAACACCGTACGCGGCCGATTGATCCGGTAGCAGATGCGGTTCTTTCCCTTGCAGGCCAACCATCATGACGATGGGCAATTCGTAGTCGACACCAATCGCCCGGATCGCATTCAATGAATCCATCAAACCGGTCTGCTGCATCATCAGTATTGCCCGCGTGCCGTTGTAAGACATCGCGCCACAAATACTGACGCCTTCATCTTCCTTGCAGATCCGGGTCAGGCGAAAATCGGGATCGCGCGAGATCGGCCATAACAGACCATCGCTGGTCACTATGTCCGGCAGGGCCACAACTTCACCGATGTGGCACGCTTTGATAGCTGCAATGATAGCGGCCCCGGACACATGCGCCACCGACGGCGCGTCGTTGCGGGATTGCGGTGCAGCGACCATCACGAAGCTCCGTCCAGAAACGCGGCGATCCCGCAACGCGCCGCATGCATTTCATGAGGGTGACCAACGGTGATGCGGATGTAGTCGTGGTAAGCAGCCGAGGCGAATCTGCGCACGGCAACGCCACGTTGTCGCAGAAATCGATCGGCCGCTTCGGCAGATTTTCCTTGGTCCGGGAAGCGAACCAATACGAAATTGGCCTGACTTGGTACAACCTCCAACCCCAGAGCACGCAATTCTGTTTCGATCCAGCGCCGTCCCTGCGCGTTGGCTTGGAAAACCGCCTGCGTATGCGCCTTATCTTCCAACGCGGCGATGGCCGCGGCAACCGAAGGAGACGCAACCGGGAACGTCAACCCGATCCGCCGTACGCTGTCCACAACGTCGCTGGGCCCGTACATCCACCCCACGCGTGCCCCGGCCAGCCCGTATATTTTGGAAAATGTCCGGCACATAACCACATTTTCTGAATCCTCGACCAGCCTGTGTGCAGGCTCGTAATCATGGGCATCGACATATTCTTCGTATGCGGCATCAATGATCAGTAAAACATGGTCGGGCAATGCCGCATGTAGCCGTCGCAACTCGGCCCGGTTCAGGTAGGTTCCAGCCGGGTTTTCGGGATTGGCAAGGTAGACCACGCGCGTACGTTCACTTAGCGCGTCGATCATTCGGTCCACCGACGGCTTGAAGCTGTCATCATCAACAGACACGACCTCGGCATCATTGGCATAGGCGTAGTTGGGCACTTTCAGATAGCCATTGGCGCTGCGGATCAGCTCGGTTCCTGGCCCCAGATACGCGCGGGCCAGCCGTGCCAACAGATCGTCCGATCCCTGCCCGGTTGTGATCCGCGCCGCGTCCAGCCCAAAATGCGCGGCAATGGCAGGGGCCAGAATTTGGTCTGGATTTTCCATGTACCGCTCGACCGAACTAATGGCCGCACAAGCGGCGGCACGCGCGTTCGGGCTCGGGCCAAAAACGTTCTCATTTGAATTCAGCAGAGCCGCTGGCGGTGGCACGTCGTCGGACGCCCCGCCCACCATATGAGGTTTGATTTTTTCGATTCCCGCTTTCGCGCGCGTCAGAGTCATAGAGTTCCTCCGGCAGAGCCAAGGATGGCTTTGCGCCATCGCACTTCATATCACATAACAATAGATTTTTTACAATTCACTTTCAAAAAAATTATGATATGAAGTGGATGCGCCAGCAAAAAGAAATCGGATGACCCGCACAGAATCTCACCAATCTAGTAGGCTGCACCTGACCATCGATCTTGATGCGCCGGGCAGGCAGGTGGGCGATCTGATGCTGAAGTGGTCGGACAATTCGGTGCCGCTGGGCTATCACCCAGTACCGGTGATCAGCCTGAAAGGGCGGCCGGGACCGAGTGTTCTGGTCCTTGGCGGTACGCATGGGGATGAATTCGAAGGACCGGCCGCGATAATGCGGCTCGCGGCGCGCCTGAACTCCGACGAGTTGGCTGGACAGGTGATCCTGATCCCCGGGCTAAGCGCACCGGCGCTGGCGGCTGCGTCCCGTGTCTCTCCGCTGGATGGTCAGAACCTGAACCGTGCCTTTCCCGGAGAAGCCGATGGCGGTCCAACCGCAATGCTGGCGCATTTTGTCGAGACGGTTCTTTTGCCACGCGTGGACGCCGCAATCGACTTGCATTCCGGGGGCAAAGCCTCGGTCTTCGAACCCTGCGCATTAGCCGCCCGTACGCAAGACAAGGCGCTCACCTCCGCCAACATGGATCTTGCCCGTGCCTTTGGATTGCCTTTGATCTGGGTGCTGGGCACACATAATGACAATCGATCTGTAAACTCGGCAGCCGCGCGGACCAACACGCCCATGATCGCGACCGAATTGGGCGGAGGAGGAGGAGTTGATCCCGAAATCACCGATTTGGCTGAAACGGGTTTGCTTCGATGCCTCAGGCATCTGGGAATCTTGCAGGGCGATCAGCCCAAGCAAGTAGCAGCAGAATGCGTGGAGATCGCTGACCCGTCGCAATCGATATACGCCCCCGCGGATGGTTTGTTTGATCGGCGCAGTAGGGCTGGCCAATACGTCGAACGTGGTACACTCGCTGGAAGGTTGCATTTCCCGGCGGAGCCTGAGCGTGCATCAATAGATCTGAACTTCTCTGCCTCGGGGTATGTTCTGGCCCATGGCAACCGGGGCGTGGTCTGCCGCGGCGATCTGCTGGCACTGGTGGCACAACCTGCGGTCGGAGACATTGAATGAGGGCGTACACTCCATTCATCTCGGGCGTGTTTGTGGACTGGAGCGGCGAAATGTTGACCAGCATCGACCCCGCAACAGGTCAAGGGTGGAGCACCATCGCCCGCGGCAATGCCCAAACCGCCGATCAGGCAATCCGAGACGCTGATTACGCCTTTCGCAACGGGCCATGGGCCAAAACGGGCCCAAATGAACGCGCCGATATGCTCGACCGGCTGGCGGATGTTCTGGAACATCGATGGGAAGAGCTTGTAACACCGGAAATCCGCGACAATGGCAAACGGATCACCGAAGTGCGGGGCCAGTTTTCCGGGCTGCACACTTGGTTTCGCTACTTCGCCACCCAAGTGCGCAAGCTGGGACCCGAAGCACAAGCGAACTCCATCCACGGTGTCCACAGCGTCGGCCATCACATTCCCTATGGCGTAGTTGTTGCCATTACGCCGTGGAATTCACCCCTGATGATCCTGGCATGGAAACTGGCCCCGGCCTTGGCGGCGGGCAATACAGTGGTCGTCAAACCATCGGAAATGGCGTCGGCCTCGACTTTGGAATTCGCGCGCCTGGCACATGACGCGGGCTTGCCACCCGGCGTGTTGAACGTCGTCACCGGGCTGGGGCATGAGGTCGGCGAAGCGTTGGTACGGCACCCTTTGACACGTAAAGTCACCTTTACCGGATCAGATCTAGGCGGTCGCAAAGTGGCCGAGGCTGCGGCGGCAGGTGTGATCCCCGCCGTACTGGAACTGGGCGGCAAGTCACCCCAGTTGGTGTTCGCCGATTGCAATCTTGACAACGTGGTCAATGGGATTTTGTCCGGGATCTTCCTGTCCAATGGCCAGACCTGCGTCGCCGGTTCGCGCCTGATCGTCGAGGTCAGTTTGAAAGACACGCTGGTCTCGCGCCTGATCAACCGCGCGCGCGTATTGAAGATGGGCGATCCGATGGACCCTGAAACACAGATCGCACCGCTCGCCAACGAACCCCATCTGCACAAAGTCATCGCGATGATCGAACAAGCCAAAGCCGAAGGGGCCGTTTGTATACTGGACGGGTTGGAATCCACTGCAGGGCGCGACGGGTTCTATGTCGGGCCGACCATATTCGACGGTGTTTCGCCTGAGATGCAGCTTTGGCGGCAAGAGGTCTTCGGCCCTGTACTGGCAGTCACTAGCTTTGAAACCGAAGACGAAGCCATCGCGCTAGCCAATGACAGTGACTACGGTCTGGCCGCAGGGGTCTGGACGACAGACTCCAAGAAAGGCGAACGGGTTGCTGAAGCCATTGCAGCAGGCACGGTTTACATCAACCATTATCGCAGCGTCGATCCCGCCAGCCCCATCGGCGGGATCAAGCTGTCGGGCTATGGCCGTGAGCTTGGTCCCGACGCCATCAAGGATTTTTGCCAAACCAAATCGATCTGGACCGGTGCCAAACCGGTGCCTGATCCCTTCCCCTGACCACTGGCGTGCACGGAGGACGCAATGAACGATCATTTCTCGGCCCCCAAAGGCAATTTCCGCGGCCATGACCAGCAGAATGTCTGGCACGAAACCCCTGACCCTGAGCTGACCGAAGTTGGCCCCGGCACACCTTGCGGTGAGTATCTGCGCCGATTCTGGATGCCAGTTGCGATGACGGACCAGATCGGTGACCTGCCCTATCGCATCCGCATTCTGGGCGAAGATCTGGTTCTGTTTCGCGAAAAGAAAGAGGGCAAACTGGGGCTGACCCATCTGCATTGCTGCCACCGCAACATGAGCCTTGAGTTTGGTATTGTCGAGGAAGGCGGCATTCGCTGCTCCTATCACGGCTGGAAATACGGGCTGGACGGCACCGTTCTGGAAACCCCGTGCGAACCGCCCGCTTCTCAGGTCAAGAAAAAGGCCTGTCTTGGGGCCTATCCGGTGATCGAATACAAGGGCTTGGCCTTTGCCTATATGGGCCCGGCCAGTGAACAGCCGCCCTTCCCGGTGATGGACACGTTTGACGAAGAGGGCGATGAACTGGTGCCCTACCTCATCAAATCCCCCTGCAACTGGCTGCAAGTGATGGAAAACGCCTGGGACCCCTTCCACGTGGTCTACCTGCACACGCTGGCCGTGCGCAGCCAGTTCATCGACGCTTTTGCCGAAATGCCGATGATCGAGTTTCATGAAAGTCAAACCGGCGATTTCTACACCAATGTCCGACGCGTCGAGGATATCGTCTGGGTCCGGATACATGACCACATGCTGCCGTCGTTCACGCAGAATGGGGGTCATTTCCCGGTTCCGGACGGGCCGCGCTATTTCGGGCGCTGCGGGTTGTCGCGCTGGATCACTCCAATTGACGACACCAACACGATGGTCATCGCCTGGCGACATTTTCGGGATGCTGCGGCGAATGACGACCCCAAGGGGCTGACGGACAAAAGCAAGGTTGGCTACGGCATGACAGATTTCTATGGCCAAGACCCGGAACGTCCCTATGAGATGCGCCAGCGTGATCCGGGCGACTACGATGCCTGGGTAAGCCAAGGACCAAAGAACATCCATGCGCGCGAAAACCTCAGCTTTACCGACCGGGGTGTCGCCAAGGCGCGCCGCCTGCTACGCAACGCCATTCGCGCCCTGCAAAACGGTGAACGCCCGCCACAACCCTCCGACAATTTCGCAGACAAGGTGATCCCGACCTATGCCGGGGATACGATGCTGCGCATTCCGTTGCAGGAGGGTCGCGACGATGGGGCGGTGCTGAAAGAGATTTCGCATCAAGTGGCCGAGATCTACAAATCCGGCGACCATCTTCAGGGCGACGCCCGTAGGGCGTTCATCATCGACGCCCTCAAAGACTACGAGGCAAGCTGGTCATGACTACACGCATTCCCCACAACCCCGGCCGCGTTGACTGGTCCGGCGAAAACCCCGGCATCTATCTGAAACGGGATCCCGAACAGGATCATTACGACACGCTGGCGCTGTTCTTTCGGGTGGTTCTGTCGCCCTATGGGCGCGGGAATGCAGCGTTGATCCTGGGTGCTCCGGATCAGGCGCAGGGCTGGCCGCAAGTGCCTAACCTTATCATGACCGACAACCAGCGAATGATGCGCTGGATCGTAGATGGCTGGGTGACCAAAATGCCAACCTTTATCGGCAAGGCCGGGCTAGGCGCAATGACATGGCTGGATTGCGACAGCGTGGAAAAGCGTCCCGGCGACTTGAAATCCCGGTACTCCGAAACCCTGCGCGGATCGGGCGTGACGGTCGAGATGATCTGGCAGGATATGGGCCCGCCTTTGCCAGTTGAGGTGGCCAAGGAAAACTCGGCCACCAAAGCGCATGAGATGTATTCTGTGTTCCTTGAGGCCAAAGCGGCACAGATTGTGGTCAACGGCACCCCCCTGCCCGGTCAGGTTGCCAGCCGCCAGTTCTTTGGTCGCACCATGTCGACCGCGTTTCTCGCCTTCTCTGAGACCTGGGTGACCCCGCAGGAGGATCTGTGATGCCTTTGAATGAACCGATCACCCCCGGCACCGTTGATTGGACCGGCGAAAACCCCGGCATCCTGCTGAAAGACGACAACGACAAATTCTCGGCTATGGCACTGTTTTTTCGCGTGGCATGGTCTCCGGTAGGTCAGGGGCAGGTTTTGCTGCTCTACGGAGCACCGGATCGGATTGAGGGATCGCCTGACGCACCAAACGTGATCCTGAGTGACAATCCAGACCTTACGGCGTTTCTGAAGACCAATTTCATCAGCAAACTGGCCGCTTTCGCCAACGCCCCAGCCTTTGCAACCCTACCCGAGATCGGCGCGCAGGTCGTACGCTCAACCGGTGATCCCATGAGCCATCGCTATACCGAGACCATCGTCGGCGAGAACCTGACAATTGAGCTGATCTGGGAGGGGTTCGAACCACCCCGCGCGCTGGAATTGTCTCCGCATGAGGTCGCCTCGGGCGAGCAGAACATGTTCTCGCTTTTGGTGCCCGCACATTCAGCGCAGATCATCGTCAATGGCCACCCGCTGCCGGGCAAGCTGGGCATACGCGTGCAGGCCGGATACGAGACGACGACTGCATTTCTGTATTTCTCAGAAACTTGGATCATTCCACCAGAGGGCGCGTGATGCTGCATCCGGCCGATCAATTAGCCTTTGACCGGGCAATGGTGACGCAACCGGTCTGGAACCGGTTCAATACGGCATCTGAGGCGCTGGGTCTGGATGAAAATGTGCTTCTGCACGCCGGTCCTGCCTTTGCCAACCCGGATCAGATCACTGTACCGATCCTGAATTCGGCCTGTGTTGCTGCCGTCTGGCAAGGTCTGGCGAAGGATTTTGATCAGGCCGAGGCGATGATCAGCGGGGGTGAGATCGTTTTGAAGCCTGCGCAGGACCACGACGTCGTGACACCTCTGGCTGCCGTGGTCTCGGCCGATATGCCGCTACATACGATCTATGATGCATGGCGCGGGCAGCAACGGGTCTATGCACCGATCAACGCAGGCAGTCGCCCCGCTATGCGGCTGGGGCTGCGGTCCGAGGCGGTTCTGGATCATATCCGATGGCTCAACACCCGGTTTCTGGATGTTTTGGAGAAAGGGCTTGCCGAGGGGATCGCACTGGTACCACTGGCCGTAATCGGCTTGTTGGGCGGGGATGACTGTCACGGGCGTACGCCTGTGGCCGCGCAGGCACTGATTGCAGAACTCAAGGATCGAACGCCCGGCGGGATCAACGATCACGATGTGCTGGCATTCATTAACAGCTCGCCTTCGCTGTTTCTGAACCTATGGATGGCCGCCACCAAGTGCATGATGAAACTGGCCGAAGGGATTGACGGTTCCAGCTTCGTGACGGCGGCAGGCGGCAATGGGCGAGAGGTCGGCATTCAGGTTTCCGGCCTTCCGAACCAATGGTTCACGATTCCAGCCGGCACGCCGAAAGGCACATTCGACGTGGACTTGCCAAAAGACCGAGCCTTGGGCGCGATTGGTGACAGCGCCGTGGTCGAAGCCTTTGGGCTGGGCGCGATGGCCATCGAATTGAGCCCCGAACAGCAAAAAGGGCTTGGTGCCTATCTGCCCGATGACGCACAAGCGCGCATGTCGGGCCTATCGGTTGGGGCGCACCCTTACTTCCGAGCGTTGGATGTAAGGTTGGGCAGCACGGCGCGCGGTGCCGTTACGCAGGGGTCGGGGCCAGTGATCGGCTTAGGTATCCTTGACCGGCTGGGTCAAGCCGGACGGTTGGGTGGTGGCATCTACGACATGCCCGTCACACCGTTTGCAGCAGCGTTGAAAGCGTTGGAGGCATGATCGCGCTGAATCAACACTCTGCCCATGTGCTTGCCGCGATGATCCAGCGGGGTGAGGTGAAACCGTCCGAGGTGATGGCCGCACATCTGGACCGGATCAAAGATCGTGAACCTGTCATCGGGGCCTTCCAGACCCTCGATGCGGCGCGCGCCATGGAGCGGGCCTATGCCGCCGATGCACTCCCCTCTGGCGGCGCGCTCCATGGCGTGCCTTTTGTGATCAAGGACATCATCGACACAGACGAAATGCCAACAGGGTGGGGCAGCGACCTGTATGCCAGGCGGAGCCCAGAGCGCAATGCGGCCTGTGTACAGGCCTTTCTAGACGCCGGTGCAATACCGATCGGTAAATCCGTCACTACCGAATTTGCCTATTTCAGACCGGGCAAGACCGCCAACCCGGCCAACCCAGCACACACTCCTGGTGGATCGTCATCCGGCTCGGCCGCGGCTGTGGCCGATTTCATGACACCGCTCGCATTCGGGTCTCAAACGGCCGCGTCGCTGATCCGACCTGCCGCCTATTGCGGGGTATGCGGGTTCAAGCCAACGACCGGGCGGTATGATCTGACGGGTGTCATGGGTCTGTCTGAAAGCCTTGATACGCTGGGTATTCTGACCCGTGACCCTCGGGACCTGGCTCTGTCCGACGCTGTGCTACGCGGTACAGACCTGCGTCCGCCACCTGAGTTCGATGATGCTCTGCCCCGGATCAGCCTAATGCGCGGCCCATATTGGCAGGACGGCTCAGTCGAAATGCGGGACACCTGCATCCGCGCCCTGGACGCCCTTGCCGCCACAGGCGCTGAGGTCGGAGAGATCGCCCACCCGCCTGTTTTTTCCGAACTCACTCAGGCTCAGATCGCTGTTATGGGGTACGAGGTCGCGCGACAACGCGCGACGGAGTACGCGGTCGGCGTTCCCGGTATCAGCCCGCAGTTTCATGAGCTTGTCACCGCAGGTTTGGCAGTCAGCGACAGGGAATACCGTGCAGCTCTGGACCTGCGGGACCGTGCAGATGCGATGCTGGATCAAATGTTCCGCGACATAGATGCGCTTTTGGTTCCCTCTGCGCCCGGACCGGCCCCTATGGGATTGGAGGCGACCGGAGATCCGCTTTATTCTCGCATGTGGAACCTGTTGCAAGTGCCGTCGGTGGCGCTGCCCTTTGGGACCGATCAAAACGGGCTGCCACTAGGCATTCAACTGATCGGACGAAAAGGTGGTGATGCCCGCCTATTAGATACCGCGGCCTGGGTTCACCAACATCTATCGCGATTAGCCATCACGGGATCAGCGGCAACAGCACGGCGAGCGAGACCGGAATGCTGACGGCGGCAATCAGCGTCTGTAGCGTAACAATAGCCGCCATCAGCGGTGCATCACCACCCAGTTGCTTGGCCAGCGTGTAGGACGAGGCACCTGTCGGCACGACCGAATAGACGACCGCAATCTGCAGCACATCGCGTGGCAGCCCGGTCAGCAAGCCGATCACCAGGACCGCCACAGGAAACACAACCATCTTGCCCGCAAAGGCAAGGATCAAAGGCAGCGTGCTGGCAGCCATAGCACGAACCCTCAGATTGGCCCCCACCGCAAGCAAGGTAATCGGCAAAGCCCCCGCCCCCAAAACATCCGTTACATCATGCACGACCGCGATCCTGTCCCCGATCAACTGGTTGGCGCAAACCGCCAGAAAGATCGAGATCACGTATGGATTGCGCGCCAGTTCTCGCAAAATGGCGATGGGCAGGCTATTGGCGCGGTCGCTTTTCAGCGCACCGACCATCAAGATGACCATCACGATATTGGTCGTCGGCACCAATATCGCCGTTGCAAGAATAGCGATGTCCAGTGCCGCCGGCCCGTACAGATTGGCCGCCAGTGCAAGACCAATGAATGAATTGTGCCGCGCGCTGCCTTGCAAAATCGAAGTCGCCTGAGGCGGTGCGAACCCCAGCAGACGGGCGGAGACAACTGCAAACACAAGTGCCGCCACAAACCCGCCCAGAATAGCCATCGAATAAAGCCCCAAAGCCGACTTGTCCAAAGGTGACAGTGAGATTTTGCTGAACAAAAGGCAGGGCATCAGAACCCAATAGACAAGCTTGTCATTCAGGTTCCAGAAATCGGTACTGGGAATACCGCCTTTGCGCAGGGCAAGCCCCAGCGCAATGATCAGGAAGATCGGCAGGATTGAGGTCAGCGTCATCAGCATTGCGGCATCTCTTTCACCCCGGTGATTACCGATCCGCTGTGCCGCCCCGCGCCTGTTGGGTCAAGCCATGGCCCGCGCCAGATAGTCGTCGATCATGTCACCAAAGCTCTGTTCGACCGCGAACTCGAACCCGTCCTGATACCGCATCACCAGTGCCTTGAGGCCAAAAACCTCGGAATAGGTCACTGCATCCGGTCCGAACACGCTGTCATGCAGGTCCAGCGGGCAGGCAATCGCCATGATCTCGGCCGCATCGGGACCAGTAACGCGGAAAAAGGTCATCGTGTCCGAAACCCGAACGATACTGATATCAGCCGGGCAGTCCGTGGGTTTCAACTGGGCCTCCAGAGCCTCTTCCCGCGCCAGCGGCGCTCGGGCGATCCAATGATCACGACCGACATAGAAAAGCTCCGTCCCCTCTTCTTCCGTCCGGTGATTGGCACGGTCCGGAAAACCCGGCAATGTATCGCAAACCCAGGCCCCGACCGCCTCAGCCGCTCCCTTGAGGTCGAACAACGCGGTCAGCCCGCAGCGTTGAACCGTAACATCGTAGCTCATCTCAGGACCTCAGCAGTTTGCCTTCGGGATCGTGGAACACCGGTTTCGTCACCTTGACCGGGATCACATCATCCTTCAGCCGGACATGGGCGGTTTCGCCCTGACGCGCATGGCCGTTTTCCAACAGCGCCAGCCCGACCCAGCGGTTGTTCACAACGCTCCAAACACAGGCCGTGACCAGCCCGTCTGTCGCCTCTTTCCGGCCTCCCGGCGTCAGGGGCGCGCCTTCTGGGATTTGTCGGTCGGGATCTTCTGGCAGGATGCCCACCAACTCGCGCCGTGGCGCACCGCGCGATCGGCGCAGCGCAATCGACCGTTTGCCCAGATAATCCGACTTTTTCTTGGACATCGCCCAACCCATACCCAGATCATAGGCATCGACGGTCCCGTCAACCTCGTGTCCCAGTGACAAAAACCCTTTTTCGACCCGCAGCACATGGCTGGATTCCGACCCTACAGGCAGAATGCCAAAGGGCGTGCCGGCTTCCATCACCTTTTCCCACAGCTCGGCCATGTGGCGGGGGGCGACATTCACCTCAAAGGACAGCTCTCCGGTAAAACTTACGCGCACGACCCGAGCCGGCACTCCGGCGACAGTGCCTTCGCGGAAGGACATGAACGGAAACGCCTCGGGTGAGAGGTCAATATCGGTGCCAAGCGCCTGCATCACTTCACGCGCTTTGGGGCCGCATATGGTGGCATTGTTCCACTGGCTGGTGACCGTAGTGATCATCACCTGCCAATCGGGAAACTCGGTCTGCAGCAGTTTCTCCATATGCTGGTTCACCGCATCCGCATGGCCGGTCGAAGTCGAGATTAGCCAGCGATGCTCATCCAGCCGAAAGGCAACGCCATCATCCAGGATCAAGCCATCCTCAGTCAGCATCAAGCCATACCGCCCATCACCCGGTTTCAGGCTGGACATGATGTTGGAGTAGACGAAATCCAGGAATTTCGGAACGTCTCGCCCTTTCAATTCGAACGTCCCCAGCGGCGAGCCGTCATAGACACCCACGCCCTCACGCACGGCACGACATTCGCGATTCACCGCCTCTTGCAGACCTTCGTTGGGTTTCGGAAAATACCCCGGACGCCGCCAGCGGGCACCGGCTTCGTACATCACCGCACCATTATCCTTGTTCCACTGGGTCACAGGGGTATGACGATATGGGAACAGCCCCCAACCTTCGCGCAATCCGCCAATCGCACCGAAAGAAACCGGCGTGTAGGGCGAGCGGAAGGTGGTCGTGCCAACCTCTTGCAGCGGCAGACCTTTTTCCATCGCGACAGTGCCGATGATGTTGATATTGCCGGTCTTGCCTTGATCAATGCCCATGCCACCGGTTGTATAGCGTTTGACATGTTCGACATTGTCATAGCCTTCGCGCAGGGCCAGATGCACATCACTGACCGACACATCATTCTGAACGTCCAGAAACGCCTTGCCCCGCTGACCGGGAACACCCACCCGCCAAAGCGGTTCAATCGCATAGGTAAGGTCTTCACCCCCATCGACAATCCGATCAAGCGTCAGATTGCCCGCCGCCGCGCCCACGGCTCGACAGGCCTGCGCTGCCTGATCGGGACAGAAGGCCGCCAGATCCTCGTCAAACCGGAGCGTGCTACGGGACTGAGACCACAGATGCACCGTTGGGCTCCACCCGCCGGAACACGCCAGCAGGTCGCAGTCGATCCAAACTCCTGCCCCACCGGTTTTGGGCACAGCCCTTACGGCGCGGACACTCTTGTGCCCACGAACCTCGCTGACGACGGTCGCGACATGCACTGTGACCCCGGACACCAGATCCAACGCCGCCTGTGGCACCTTGTTACGACTGTCAAGGATCACCTCGACCGTGACGCCTGCGGCAGCCAAATCAGCGGCCACTGCATAAGCGCTGTTGTTGTTGGTAAACAGCACCACGCGTTGTCCGGGCATCACGCCCCAACGATTCACATATGCCTGCACGGAAGAGGCAAGCATCACGCCGGGGCGATCATTGTCGCCGAATACCATCGCACGTTCGGTGGCCCCGGTTGCGATCACAACCTCGGCTGCACGAACCCGCCAACTACGTTCGAGGATCCCATCCTGTTCGGGGTCACGCTCATTGACAATCATCAGATTATGCTCGCGATAAGCCCAGACAGTTGCATTTTGCAGATGGGTCACGTTCTGCATCCCGTCTAACTCGGACACCGCATCGGCCACCCAATCCATTGCCGGGCGGCTCCCGATGGTCAGGTTCCGATTGAGCAGGCTACCGCCAGCCTCGGTCCCCTCATCCGCCAGAAACACCCGCTTGCCCGCACGCCCTGCCTCAAGCGCTGCTTGCAATCCGGCGGGACCCGCCCCGGCGATCAGCACGTCGGCATGGGCATGCCGTGCCTCGAAATGACCCTTGGACGGAGGTTTGGACGGAGCAGCAGCCAGACCGGCGGCCTTGCGGATCGACGGTTCAAACAGGTGCCAGTTGGGCCATTTGAATGTCTTGTAGTAAAACCCGGCCGGGATGAAGCGTGTGAACAGCTGGTTGATACCACCCAGATCGAACTCGGGTGAAGGCCAGCAATTGACCGACCTTGCACTCAGGCCGTCGCGCAGCGGTACGGTGGTCGCAGGGCGGTTGCCCGAGGCATCATTGCCATCCAGTTCCACTAGAGTCGCGGGTTCCTCGGGGCCGTGACCCATGATCCCGCGCGGGCGGTGATATTTGAAACTGCGCGCGGTGACACGAACACCGTTGGCCAGCAGAGCCGATGCGAGCGTATCCCCTTCGTAACCCTCATAAGGCTTGCCGTTGAACGTAAACCGCACAGGGCGGTTTCGGTCGATACGCCCACCCGAAGCGCGGCGGTTACTCTGTGCCATCGGGTGCCTCCACAATGTCATGGGTCCGGGTGTCGCGCCAGATCGTGAACCATTCACCGCACCCGCGCGCGTGCCACCATTTTTCTTGGACCGGCCCCAGCGGATTTGGCGTTACAGTCAGATATTCGACCCATTCTGCATCGCTGACCGCATTGGGGTCGGGACGATCCGCCCCAACCGGTCCCCCATAGATGAATTCGCTTTCATTACGCTTGCCACAGAACGGGCAGGTTATAAGCAACATGATCCGTCCTTTCCTATCGCGCAGTGGTGGTGCCAGCTTCCATTACGAAATCCAGATACCGGAACCGACCGAGCGTGAAGGGCGCCATCAGCGGGTGCGGTTGTTCCTTGGCAACCAGATGCGCCAGTGTCAGTCCGCCCGCCGGGATCGCCTTGTACCCGCCCCACCATCCGGCGGTGACGAACAGGCCCGGAACTTCGGTCTGGTCCATGATGGGTGAGGCATCATGCGCAATATCCAGATGCCCGCCCCATTGCCGCATCAGCTTGAGCTTTTTGAAACTTGGGAACAGAGACAGCATCGCGGTCACTGTATCCTCGAAGACGTGCTGTTTGATGTCGCGGCGAAAGCTCTGCCCCATATCGGGTGCCCCGCCAATTACCAATTCGCCCTTGTCGGACTGGCTGAAATAGAACCCACTATCGGGGCAGTTCACGATCACATCGACCAGAGGCTTCACCGGCTCGGACACAAATGCCGTCAGGTTTATCGTCCGCAAAGGCAGCTTCAGCCCAACCGTCTCGGTCAGCGTTGTCGTATGTCCCGAAACGGCCACCACCACCTTGTTTGCCTTAACGACGCCGCGATTTGTCTCAACCCCTTCGATCCTGCCATCTGCCCCGCGTATCAGGGATTGCACTGCGGTTTGCTGGTGAATTTCAACCCCGCGCGCGTCCGCCGCGCGCGCATAGCCCCATGCCACGGCGTCATGCCGGTTCACACCCGCATCCGTATGCACCATCCCGCAGATCACCGGCAGGCGTGCATCAGGCCCACCCCCAGTCAGCGCCGGAATGCGTCGGCGCAATTCCTCGGTCGTGATTTGCTCATAGGTCGAGCCGTAAATATCCATCGTCAACTGCCGCCTGCGCAACTCACGCAGTTTGGGCCAGGTCTGCACTACATCCACCATGGTGCGCTTTGAGTGCATCATGTTGAAGTTCAGCTCATCCGTGAGCCCTTCGTACATGGCAACGGATTTGACGTAGAACGGAATCGACTCGTCCCGCATGTAATTCGAGCGGATCGTGACGGTGTTGCGGGCGATGTTTCCGCCCCCAAGCCAGCCGCGCTCAAGCACCGCAACGTTTGTGATGCCGAATTCCTTGGCCAGATAGTAGGCGGTTGCCAGCCCGTGGCCCCCCGCCCCGATCACAACCACATCATACTGATCTTTCAGCGGTGGGCTGCGCCAGGCCAGTTGCCAGTTACGGTGGCCGGACAGCGCATTCCGGGCAAGAGAGAAGATGGAGTATCTTTGCATGATAGTAATAATATTTATTAATATGCACTTTTCGTCAATGAGTTTTTGCCCGTTTGCCTTCGATAGCTCGATAAGCTCAGCCCTATGCGGTTTTGAAAAATTCAGGTAATGTATAGCCATGAGTTTACGCGTAGCGCAGTTCCATCAACGCCTCGCCGGCAAGTGGTCGGCGCGGTCACTATGGCCCTGCTTCATCATCAACTGCCGCAGCTCACCTGCCTTGTAACGCCAGATCAACCGGGCGCGATGCGCCCTCTATCTGTAACAGCCTCAGAGGGTGAGGCGATGGAAATGGACGTTACATGACACACAATTCTGACCTGAAATCCATTCAGGAAACGTATGCGCGCGACGGCGTCGTGCTGTTGAAACACGTATTGTCGAAGGACTGGTTGAACAAGCTACGCCAGGCCGTCGACGACGAAACCGCCAAAGGCGACCGCTATTTTGCCTACAAGAATATGCGCGAGCATCCGGGTGTGTTTCAGGAATATTGCCTGAGCTCGGATATCGGACGACGCGTGGCCGAGGTGGCTGACAGCCCATGGACCTCGCTGATCTACGATCAGATTTTTGCGAAAGAGCCAGGAACCAGAACCCAAACGGGTTGGCATACTGATCAACCCTATTGGCCGGTCGCGGGGCCTATCATGACAATGTGGATTGCATTGGACCCAGTGGACCCAGACAACGGAGCATTGGAATTTGTCCGCGGCTCACACGCGTGGGGTGCCAAGTACCGACCCTTTAGAACCGACCAGCTTGGTGCATTCCTGCATTATCTTGAGGAAGACAATCCCGACTATATCGACATGCCGGATTTCGAGGCCAATCGCACCGCGTATGACATCTTTCACTACCCGAAAATGGAACCCGGAGATGCGCTGGCTTTTGACGGCATGACCGTGCACTCGGCGATGGGAAACCGAACCTCGACGCGACGCAGGCGCGGCTATGCGATCCGCTTTGCTGTAGACGGGGCAACTTACCAACCGCGCGACTCTGTGACCGAATGGCTGCATGACGACAGCCTAAGCCCCGGTGCGCCCTTCGCCGGGGGGCGGTTTCCGGTGATCTACGGTGCGGCATAACCCCTAGTCATGTCTTCGGTAACTTGACGTTTGCCTGCCGAAAACGGATGGTTGGGTCATGATCATCATGACCCAATCCTTCGGACGCTATTACAACGCCCCCTAAAGTGGAGCGGTCAATGATGTTTAGTCTGAAAGTGCCGCCACAGTGCGGTATTTTTCGTTTCGCTTCTGTGGCCCGAACAGGAGGTGACGATGGAGAACACAAACTCAGACCCGATTGTGCAAATTCGCGACGCAGAGCTAAGTGATCTGTCTCAGATACTAACAATGATCCGCGCATTGGCCGAACATCACGGCGATGTTCCAGATGTCAACGCGTCAGATTTGAAACGTGATTTGTTCGCCAATCCGCCTTGGATTTATGCCCTGGTCGCCGAATTGGGCGATCAGATCGTCGGCTATGCCGCGCTTTGCCCTTTGGCCCAGTTGCAGGTGGGGCTGCGCGGCATTGATATACATCATCTCTTTGTCGAGCGGTCGTTTCGGGGCGTGGGGATCGGACGGCAACTGATCGAAGGGTCCAAACGTAAGGCGCGGGCTCTGTCCTGTCGTTACATGATGGTCGGTACACATCCCGATAATTCAACCGCTCAAGCTGTCTATCTGTCCTGTGGATTCGAGCAACGACACGGAACACATCCAAGGTTTCGCATTTCCCTTGATGCCTGACCGCATTGGGGCTTTGGACCGCTTGTCTCGCGCTTCATGCCTGAACTGTGAGTTCTACCGGGTCAACCTCGGCTTCGATCGCTCGATCCAGTGTTTTGCGGAACAGTTTTGCGCCCGCGTCCAACCCCAAGTCTATATGGGGCGTTTTGGCGTGTTTCATGCCCAAATGCACCTTCTCCAGAACCTCCTTGTCCTCAAGAAACGCCATTCGAGCACCGTCATTCATGAATTTGGAAACCTCAGCATTCTCAGGATCTGAATTGCGATGCTGGAACCAGAAATACCGTGTTCGGTCCTCATCAATCGGAGTCATGAAATTGTAAGAGATGTTGATGAACGTCTCGGCAACCGCTTGCTTGTCATACCCTCCGGTCCCGACGGGCGTATAGATGGATTTGTTCAAACCAATCGCAGGCATACACATTTCGTAATGCTGTAACCTGTCGCAATCCCCTTCGAATGCCACCAGCTTGGCATAGTACGGCGAGGGCGGCTTGTTCTCGATCCAGCGTGAGACGATCACACCACGATCCGTTCTTTCGACATTCAGTGGCTCTTCGTCTGTACCAGCCCCTGCAAAGGACGACACATGAACCCAGGCCACATGGCTGGGGTCAAGCAGATTGTCACAGACCCAAAGGTAATGGCAGTCGATATCCATCACGCCACCGTCGGTCTTACCCCAGCTTGGATCATCAAAATTTTCAATCGGAAATATTTTGTCGGGATCGGCCAATTCCGGATCTCCCATCCAGATCCACAAGAAGCGGTAACGATCCAACACAGGATAAGATTTAACGACTGCCCGGCGCGGGGTCATGCCGCGCTGGGTCGGACTGTCAGTGCATTTTCCCGAGCAATCGAATTTCAGACCATGGTAACCGCATTCCACCACATCGCCGATCAGATTGCCTTTGGACAGCGGCAGTTTGCGGTGCGGGCAGGCATCCTCCAGCGCGACCGGGGTGCCGTCCTGCTGGCGGTAGAACACAATGTTTTCACCAAGAAACGTCTCGGCCTTCAATTCGCGTCCGATATCCTTGCTCCAGGCGGCGACGTACCAGCAGTTTCTCAGAAACATCGATAGGCTCTCCATTTGGTCAGATGGCTTATAACAGTATGGGCGGTAGAGGCCCCCTGTGCCATGCCGGAAAGGTAATATCTTGTATAAGCCTGGCTAATTTAAAGCGGTGGCTGGATCGGGGATCTCCGGTTGCGCCTCGACCTCGGCATGAATCCAGTTCAGGAATTCGGCTACCTTCTCACTATCTTTGGCTTCCTGTGATCGCACCAACCAATAGGACAGCGGGGATTGCGTCATCTCGGCGAAGGGGCGGATCAAGCGACCATCCGCCAACATATCAATGACCAGCGGCTCTCGCCCCAAAGCCACACCCAAGCCTTCGATTGCGGCCTGAACAACCATGTTCGATTGCCCCAGCCGACGGGTTCGCATCGCGTTCGGCAATGTCAGGCCGCACTGCCGCGCCCAGAACTCCCAAGTCGGGCTGGCTGCCCCGTGATGCAGATTCTCATCTATCAGCATGGTGTGCCGCGCCAAATCCTCGATCCTGTGCAAATCGGGGCGCAAGCCGGGCGCGCAAACCGGAAACAACCGTTCGCCCATCAACAAATCCACCTCAAAGCCGGGATACTCGCCCAACCCATAACGAATACCGACATCCGCATCTGCCCCGGAAAACGGATATTGTCCTGTATCCGTCGCGATCGAAATCGACAGGTCAGGGTGCGCCATGTCAAAGCGCAAGAGCCGCGGGAATAGCCAGTTGAACGCAAAGCCAGGCAAGCAAGAAATAACGATCGTCCGATCGGTCCGCGTCTTGTCCCGAAGCTGCGTGCACACGTCTGAAATGCGCCCCAACCCTTCTGAGATTGCAAGCGCAAGTTGCTCGCCCTCGCGTGTTGGGCGCGACTGACGCGCACCGCGCACCAACAAGTCCCGGCCCAGCCACTCTTCTAGTGAACGGACATGCTGGCTGACGGCACTCTGGCTAACGCCCAGTTCCGCTGCGGCGGTAGAAAACCCCGAGTGCCGGACCACCGCCTCGAAGGCGCGCAGCGCGGAGTAAGGCAGGTTCAGGATCATATTAGCCACCCTAATGCCAACCATTATCACATTCAAATGGATTGGGCGTCCTTCCGCAGCTTACTTTATGCCCACCCGAACCCGCAGGAAACGCCAATGTCGGACATCACACCCGAGCGCGGAGCGCGCAATCTCTTGTCAAACTGTGCCCTTGCAGTGGCCGGGGAACGGCTGTTGATCGCCTATGAACCGCCCGAGTTCGGATATTTCGATGCCGATAGCGTAGCTATCGTCTCAGGCGTTGCCCGATCCATGGGTCTTTCCGTCGACGCCGTGGATGTGGGATTCAATCCCGGCAATCCACATCTGTCGCCCGAGTTACTGTCCCGGTTCGAAGATGCCGACATCATTCTGTTTCTGGCGCGGCTGGGGGATCAGCTGAGGTTCTCAGACATGCCGCAAGGCAAGAAGGTCATCGTCAGCTTCGCCCTCAGCCGAGAGCTGTTCGGGTCAGGGTTCTCGAACGGGCATCACGATGCGTTCATGGAACTCAAAGCCGGAATAAATGCAGTGCTGAACACCGCAGAGGACGTGCGCTTTACCTGCCCCTTGGGCACGGATGTACGAGGTCGGCCAGAGATGAACCTGGACCCATCCGGCGACACCTCGATCCTGCGGTTTCCAATGTCGGTCTTCACGCCGGTTCCGGCGCACAGCTTCTCCGGCCGCGTGGCATTGACGTTCCTGACCGGGACGGGGTCGAAATACTATGACGACTATACCGTCGAGTTTGACCACCCGATTTTTGCCAACTTCAACAACGGTCGCCTGATCGGCTTCGAAGGCCATCCTGCAGACGCCGCCCAAGCCGAAGCGCATTATGACCGGGTTGCCGAGCAGTTCGGCATTGACCGCAACTTCGTGCATTCGTGGCACGCGGGTATTCACCCGGGCTGCGGCTATCCCTGGGACATGCGCGACAATTACGAGCGCTGGGGTGGTGCCGCCTTTGGCAATCCGCGCATCCTGCATTTCCACACCTGCGGAGCCTACGCTCCGGGCGAGATTAGTTGGAACGTATTCGACCCGACCATTGTGATAGACGGCGTGACCTACTGGGAAAACGGGATTTTCCATGCCGACCGTTTGCCCGGCGGACCCGAGATACTGGAGCGTTATCCCTGCGCCGCCGGGCTGTTTGTCAGCCCGGACATAGATATCGGACTGCGAAATGCGAGCTAAGCTTTCTGTCTTGATTGAACGCCCCCTGGCACGTTAGCCTGCTAACAATAGCACCCGTCAGAATGGGCGCTATGGTGCGGAGCACTCCCGTCTCCGGTGCCGGATTACGCGATGAGGGCGCAGCCCCCGCTCCGGCAAATATTGTGGAATTCACATGTCACAAGCAATCGTAACGCCTCTGACTCAGGCTTTGGCCGAAGGTAAATTGACGCGCGAAGAGTTGAAGGGATTCATGCAAAGATCAAACGGGCCCGGCCTGCGCCACCTGGCGCTTTGGATCGCTGTGCTGACCTTCACAACCACCCTCGTCACATTGGCCTGGAACAGCTGGCTGATCTGGCCTGCGATGTTCCTGCAGGGCATTGTTCTGGTTCACCATTTCTCATTGCAGCATGAATGTGTGCATTATACCGTCTTTCGCACGCGCTGGCTGAACGATCTGGTCGGTCAAATCTGCGGTCTGATCATCATTCTACCGCATCGGTTCTTCCGCTACGAGCATTGCGACCACCACACCTATACGCAGCTGACCGGGGAAGACCCCGAACTTATCCCGCTACCCAAAACCCTTGGCCAATACCTGCTGTACCTGTCCGCCCTGCCCTATTGGCGCGGTAAGTTCACCGAACTGTTTAGCCATGCCTTGGGGAATCTCAGCGAGACGGAATTGCGGTTTATTCCAAAGGTCGAACATCAGGCGGTTTATCGCGATGCCCGCCGAATGCTTGCCATCTATGCCGCGATCTTTTTGGGTATGGCTATCACTGGTTGGTGGGGTCTGATCTGGTACTGGATCATACCGCTGTTTCTGGGTGAGCCGGTGATGCGCTTTATCCGCATGACGGAACATGTAGGACGCCCAACCGTGGCGCAGATGTCGGAAAACACGCGCACCAACCTGGTCTCGGCGCCCTGGGCCTTTCTGTGTTGGAACATGAATTACCATGCCGAGCATCACTATGTGGCCTCGGTTCCGTTTCACGCGTTGCCGCGCCTGCATGAGAAGCTGAAAGACCACATATACGTCGAGCCCGGAGGATATCTGGCCGCTCACCGCGAGATTCTGCGCCAGATCCAGCACAAGGCGGAGGCGTGATCCATGGCTGATGAAAAACCGTGGAAGGATGTGATCGAGGTGGATCGGCTGGAAAAGAACTGGGTCACACGGGTGGAAGTCGGCAGGCGTCTGATCGCCGTCTATGAAACATCTAGCGGGATTTTTGCCTCACTGGCACTTTGCAATCATGGCGGCGCGGATCTGTGCGATGGCTATTTTGATGGGCATATCATCGAATGCCCCTTGCATCAGGGTGCGTTCGACGTGCGGGATGGGCGCCCGGTTTCAGCACCAGCGACAAGAGTTATGAAGGTATTCGAAACTCGGGTTGAGAACGGCATGGTGCAGATCAGAGTCTGAACCGGTCTCGCCCTTGATCGGCTAAAGCCTGTCTGAGCGTTTTTCGAGGCGTGCGAACAATCGACTGAGGCCAAAGCAGACCACAAAGTAGAAGGCCGCTGTCGTGATCCACGCCTCGAATATCATGCGGGACGAAGCCACAAGCTCAACCGTTTTATAGGTCAGTTCCTGTACCGAAATCAGAGACAGGATCGAGCTGTCTTTGATCAGTGAAATAAACTGGTTTGCGAGCGGCGGCACCACTTTTTTCATCGCCTGCGGCAGGACCACATAGCGCAGTTCCTGAAACCGGCTCATGCCGATGGACCGGGCCGCCTCGCGCTGGCCTTTGGGAATCGACTGGATACCAGCACGGACGATTTCGCCGACAAAGGCACTTTCGAACAGGGCCAGAACGATGACGCCCGAGACCAGAGAGGGAAAGCGGCGCATGTCGCCAAAGAAGAATTCCCAAACCTGATTGTCCTCTTGCCGCGCAATGCTGCGGGCCCAGCGATCCAGGTTCAGCGCGTCGATCAGCTGTTGGGACAGGAAGAAGAAGAAGATAAAGACCACAACGACCGGCGGTACGTTGCGCAGAAATTCAAGATAGGTGCGGGCCAGCATGCGGATCGTCAGATTGCCCGAACAGCGCGCAACGCCCAGAATGGTGCCCAGGATCAGGGCCAGAATGCCGGAATAGATGCTGATGCGGATCGTTGCCACAAGGCCCTGCAACAGCAGGTTGGCAAAGTATTCCTCGCGCCCCGAATGCCAGCCGACGATATAGCCGGGGATCAGTTCCCACCGCCATTTGTAATTCAGCGTGCCTTCGATCGACAGCCAGATATACCCGAAAAACGCGATCAGAATCGCGACAATCAGATAATCGGGCCATCTGAGTTTTTTCAGGAAGTCTTGCACCTGGGCCGCTCCGCGTCTGGGTCGGGGACGACGGTGCCGCCCCCGGTTCGTTCAGTTATTGCGCAACCTGATCGGCCCACTCTTCGGTGGCGAACCAGTAATTGTGACGTTCTTCCAACCAGCCAGAGCGCCAGTTCTGCGCGATCCAGTTGTTGAAAAAGTTTATCGCATCCGGGTCGCCCTTTCGCATAGCAAAGGCTTCGCCGCGCGGGTCGAACAAATCGCCCTCCAAAACGACCAGAGTGTCAGGATTACGGCCCGCCTCGCGGTTTGGCGTGGGCTGCGATGCCATGGTTGCATGGGCATTGCCATTGAGAACCTCTTGGGTCGATGCGCCGTCCTCATCAAACAGCAGCAGATTAGCCTCGGGGAAATTCTCGGCGATAACAACAGCTGGCGTGGCCCCGCGACGTGCGGCAAATGTCACGTCCGGAGAGTTCAGGTCCTCTCGGGTCATGCCAGCCGTCATTTCCTTGTTGGCCAGAATGGCCAGACCGGAAAACGCATAAGGGTCGGTGAAATTCACCGTCAGGTTCCGCTGCGCCGTCACCGACATGCCCGAGATGATCACATCGAAGTTGCCCGACACCAGCGCGGGGATGATGCCATCCCAAGCCGTAGGCACGAATTCGACCTCAACCCCCATGTCTTCGGCCAGTTTGCGCCCGACATCCAGTTCAAACCCTATCAGGTCACCGTTCTTGTCTCGCATGGACCACGGCACGAACAACGACAATCCGATGCGGATCACGCCGTCTTGTTTGATGGTTTCAATTACACTTTCGCTGGACAGGCCCTGGGTCGCGCTTTGCGCCCAACCCGATGTGGCGACACTTGTTGCCACGACCGCGCCGAGAGCGGCCCCCAACATTCTGCGAGAAAGCTTCATCTTGGTTCTCCTTGTTGTCCGACATAGTTCTCAGTTTTATTGGTCGACGGCATATTTCTTCTCCAGATGGCTCACGCCGATCGACAGGATCAGGGTCACCACCAGATAAACCAGAGCGATGGTGAACCAGATTTCGAAACTCATGTAGGTATCGGAAATGATGTTGCGGCCAAACGTGGTCAGTTCGGCCACCGCAATCACGCTGACAATCGCCGAGGATTTGATCAGATGAACGACCTCGCCGGTCATGGGCGGTAGCATAAAGCGCACTGATTGCGGCAGGATGATATAACGATAGGTCTGATAGGGGCTCATCCCGATGGATTTCGCAGCTTCCCATTGACCGGTTGGGATCGCATTGATCCCTGCCCGAAAGATTTCGGAAATCAAAGCCGAGTGGAACACCGCCAATGTCAGAATACTGGCGGTGTAGCGGTCAAATCCAAAGATCGGGCCAAGCACATAGTAGAAAAGGTATAGCAGAACCAACAATGGGATGTTGCGGATCAGTTCCAGAAACCCCACCGCGACAGCTGATCCGATTACAAGACCTGACAATCGCAGCAATGCTATGAGAAGACCAATCGCTGTCGCCAGCAGGAACGATATCACCGACAGTTTGATTGTAGCAACCAACCCGATTGGAATTTCGCCCCATTCAAACCCGACCTCGGTATTGCGATACAGGAATTGCGGCACGCGGTACCATTGCCAGTTATACCCCATGCTTTGCGCACCAACATACGCACCGTATGAGATCAACCCGACAATGATGGCGTAGATCGCAATCGAAATCAGAACCGAGTCGAAAAAACGCTTCAGGATAGGCGGCCTTGGCAGCGGCTGACCCTTTGGTCCGGATATGCCCAGGTCGCTCATGCTCAGTGGGCCAGAATCTGATCCAGGAACAGGCGGCACCGCTCACTGGAAGGATTGGTAAAGAACTGCTCAGGTGGCGAGACCTCGACGATCCGCCCTGCCTCCATAAAAACCATCGTGTCCGCGACTTTACGGGCGAAACCCATCTCATGTGTGACGACGACCATGGTCATGCCGGTGTCGGCCAGTTCGACCATTACATCCAGAACCTCGTTGATCATCTCGGGATCAAGCGCCGAGGTCGGCTCATCAAACAGCATGATCCGGGTTTCCATACACAAGGATCGTGCAATGGCCACGCGTTGCTGTTGCCCGCCCGAAAGCTGCGCAGGGTATTTGTCCGCTTGTTCCGGGATGTGCACACGCTCTAAGTAATTGCGCGCGGTCTCTTCGGCCTGAGCCTTCGAGATTTTGCGCACTTTCATCGGACCAATCGTAAGGTTTTCAAGAACGGTCAGGTGCGGAAACAGGTTGAACTGCTGGAACACCATTCCGACTTCCTGACGCAGTTCGCGAATTTCCTTGGCGCCGTCATAGACCTCGATCCCGTCAATCACGAGGCGACCGGAATTGTGCCATTCCAAACCATTGAAGCAGCGGATCAACGTCGACTTGCCGGAACCGGACGGACCGCAAATCACAACCTTCTCGCCCTGATGCACCGTCAGATCAATATCTTTCAGCGCGTGGAAAGTGCCATAAAACTTGTCCAGATTGGTCACTTCGATCATCGGAGTGGCTTGGTTCATGTCGTGCCTGTCTGGGTTCGGGACGCCAAGGTCGGTCGTTTGAAGTTATCACGGGCGCACCACGCCCGGCTGCGCAGCCTGGTCGACCATCACAATTCAGCCGGTATAGGACGGCCGCTGCGATTGCGTGGAGCGGTCGGCCAAAGCCAGAGACTCCTCAAAGTTGTTGCACTGTAATTAATATGGTTGCTTAATATGCAATACTCGTCAATAAAAAAGTCAGAGCGAAGGATTACACTGCCTGAAATTTGTGCTCGTGACCAAAGGAGGAACTGTGGATGTCCGCATGGATCAGGATGATATCTGACGAAGATGCCGACGCGCAGCTGCGGACCACTCTGGACCTGGCGCGTACGCCACATGGAACGGTGGACAATGTCATGCGCGTCCATTCTCTGCGACCTAACACCATGAAAGGACACGTGATTTTGTATCGGGCCTGCCTTCACGATCAGGTCAACACCGTTCCGATGTGGTTTCAGGAAGTCATCAGCTCTTACGTCTCCACACTCAACACTTGCCCGTATTCCTACGCCAATCATTGGGCCAATGCGCGCCACCTGATCGGCGACGACGCGCGCGCTGACAAGATCGAAGCCGCACTGAAAGCCCAACGCCCGCAAGAGGCGTTCGAAGGCGCCCATCTTGAAGCACTTAGATATGCCGAGAAGCTGACAATCTCACCGGGAACGATGATCGAATCAGATGTCACTGCCCTTAGGGAATCCGGATGGTCGGATGGAGAAATTCTCGAAATCAACCAGATCGTTGGTTATTTCAACTACGCCAACCGATTGTTAAATGGCCTTGGCGTCACGACTAAAGGCGATGTTGTGGGGTATTACAGCAGCGAGTGAAAGGACGGATCATGCAAGGAGACCCTCCGGGCAGACAGATCGACCGCGCCATTGGTGCTTCGCTGAAGGAACTGCGTCAAAGCCGCAAACAATCCGCGCGTCGACTTGCTGAACAATCTGGTATTTCCGCCGCCATGGTCAGCCGCATCGAAAACGGATTGGTTTCCCCGTCGATTGACACATTAGCTGCATTAGCAGAAGCGCTTGAAGTCCCGATTGTGTCGTTGTTCCGTGAGGCGCGGACCGACCACACTGACTACACCCTTGTACGCCACGGTGAAGGACTGAAATCGACCCGCATCTCGGCGGGGCACAGCCACGAATATGTCAATCTGGCACTGCATTCACGAAAAGACCTGCGCTTTCAGGCGCGCCGCGTCACGCTGCTGCGCGAAGGTGGCCCACCCCCCACTTATGTGGGTCATGGCGTGGTCTTTGTGCAAGCCATCGAGGGCGAAGCCGTCTACCGATATGGCGAGGCCCGCTTTACGCTCTCGGCCGGTGACTCGATCAGCGTTGACGCTGAGCTCAACCATGGGTTCGAAGATGTTCTGACCCGCAAGTTTGTCTTTCTGACCGTTCAAGCCGAGCGCCCGTGAAGCCCTGATGACATGGCGGAGGCAATCGATCTTGAACTGACCAAAGGGTCCATTCCAAGTCACTTTCGGACCCTGGCCGTTCCAGGCGCGGTCGGAATGTTGTTCAGTACGCTATACAATATTGTCGACATCTTTTTTGCAGGGCTCCTGTCCACCAGCGCGCAAGCAGGGCTCGCGCTAGGGTTTCAGGCCTTTTTCATCTCAATCTCGGTGGGCGTTGGACTGGGTGCCGCCATGAGTGCTCTGGTCGGCAATGCCTTGGGCGCAGGCGACAACAGAACGGCGCGACGACTGGCAGCGCAAGGGATGTCATACGGATTTGTTGCATCCTGCCTGCTTGCCCTGGCCGGATTGTGGTTTGGGCCCTTGCTGATCAAGCTGGTTTCTGAACCCGGCGTATACCGTGACGCGGGGCTACGCTATTTCTATTGGCTGCTTCTAGCAATGCCGGGGTTCCTGCTGGCCCATGGCTGTAACGGTATCCTTCAGGCCCATGGTGATGCTGTTTCCATGCAGCGGGCACTCATTGTGGCTTTTCTGGCAAACATTATTCTGAACCCGCTTCTGATCTACGGGATCCCGGGTGTGATCCCAGGTATCGGCTTTGATGGTTTGGCTTTATCCACCGTAATCAGTCAGACCGGTGTGATGATCTTTCTGATCCGGCAAGTGCTCCGGAGGCGACGGATGAAACGATTGCGTGTCGCCTATTTCATTCCCCGCATGAAACTGTTTGCCGAAATCTCTTTACAGGTTCTACCCACTGCTCTTTCCTTCATGGTCATGCTGCTGTCGGCCTTCGTCATGCAGTTCGCGCTAAAACTGTTTGGCGAACATGCCATCGCGGGGTACGCGATCGCAATTCGTCTGGAACAAGTTTTGCTGCTGCCCATTCTGGGCGTGACAGGCGCTCTACTGCCAATCGCGTCTCAGAATTTTGGGGCACGTGATAATCAGAGAGTACGCGCCGCGCTATTCTACTGCTGGCGCATCGGCTTCATCATGTCACTGATCGCGATCCCGATCCTCTGGTTTGGCGGACCCTTGCTTATGCGACTTTTCACAACGGACCCCGAAGTGATCCGTGTCGGCGTCAGCTACTTACGCGTCGATAGCCTGATTTTGCCCTTCTACATGATGTTGTTTTCGATCAACTCGCTGCTGCAGGCCTTTAAGAAACCGATCTGGACAGTCTGGATCAGCCTGTATCGCCAGGGGTTCGGAGTGGCATTCTTTGTCTGGGTGTTTATTGGCCCTTTGGGATTCAATGAAATCGGGGTCTGGTTGGGAACAGCAGCGGCTGTTGTATCCGGTTGGGTCATCGCTATGGCATTGACTACAAGGATTGCACAAACACAGATCGGCGGTTTAAGATCTGAAGACATATACAGACCCTCGGGAGGCTTCCGATAAAATCCCAGTTTTGGGAAGGAGGAGGTTTTCATGACGGACAATCAACGAGAGATTCAGCGTAAGCTCCGTGTTCTGCAGCCTGCTCAGAATACGGCTTTTCTTGTTAATGCAGATCTGCAACGCGGGCGGAGCCGCCATCAAAGAACAGACCGCGCTGATGGCGGTGCCGTGTTCGCCACTGGTGGTGACAATCGTAACGGGCATCACCGCTTTGCGCATCGCGGATGTGATTTCGGTGGTGTCTAGCACGTCGCCTCCGTCTGGCTCATACCTTTGTGCGAGGGCGACCGCCTTGATCACAAGAACGAATTGCTTAAGCTCTGCCCAACAAAAACTTATGCAGGTCTGCGATGCGACGTGCCCTTCGAAACAAACTGGATCATCTTCGGCCCGATGCATTGTCGAAACTTGAACCGGTTGGCTTTGACAGCAATCGTATGCGGCGTTCGCTGCCACCATTACAGACCCTGATCGCCTTTGAAGCGGCCGCGCGGTTGCATAGTTTCACGCTGGCCGCTGCGGAACTGAACCTGACACAACCGGCGGTCAGCCAGCAGGTCAAACTGTTAGAGCATCGTTTGGGCGTCAAACTCTTCCGTCGTCGCAACAACATGATCCTGTTGACTGAAAAAGGTGAACAATTCGCCGAAGACGTGGCTGAGATCCTCAACACACTGGGCGAATGTGTGCAGAATCTGGCCCCTGATGCCGGGCGGACGACGCTGACGGTCAGCTTGCTACCGTCCTTTGCCTCGACATGGTTTGCTTCGCGGGCGCATCGGTTTGTGGCGGCCAATCCTTCGGTCGACTTGCTGACGTTGTCGACCGTGGCAAAGACAGGCTTTGGGCAAGAGGATGCGGATGTCGCCATTCGCTGGGGTTCGGGCGGATACACGGATGGTTATGAAGAGTATCTTTTCGGTGAACAGCACATGCTCGTCGCCTCAGCGCAAACTGCCGCGATGTTGGGCGACATTTCAGATATCGGCGCGCTGGCAGACCGGCCCTTTCTGCACGACACCAATTACAATGAATGGCGTGCTGTGATTGAAATAAATGGCGGAGATCCGGCGGCGTTCGAACACGGGGTCTATTTCGGCGACAGCAGCGCCACAGTGAACGCCATTCTCTACAGTCAGGGCATCGGTGTAGTGCGCGATGTAATTGCCCGACATCTGCTGGCCTCAGGTGCTTTGGTCCAATTGCCGTTCGAGCCCGTCGAGGGGCCGTTTTCCTACTATTTTATCTGTCCCGAACGCCGCGTCGAACAGCCCCGCGTTCAGACCTTTCTGACCTGGTTGAGGCAAGAGGCACAAAGCCCATAAGAAATTCTTTGTCGCTGATAAAGGATTCACCATTTGGTGCTTTGTCAACGTTTCGTCAAACTGCGCGGAATACATGTAGCAGCCAGACCGGAGCCCGAAGGACATGGAATTTTCGTTGTTCAACTTGATGACCAAGCCTGTTGACGGGTCTTCACATTCAGATGTGTTTAACCAGATGCGCAGCATGACGAAAATGGTTGATGACGCAGGCTTTGGCGTGGCGTGGTTCGCCGAACATCACTTATCGAACTATTGCATCTCGCCCTCGCCGCTGATGATGGCTTCGCACATGGCCGCGCAAACCAAGCGGATCAAGGTAGGTCCTGCGGTTGTGGTGATGCCTTTCTATGAGCCCCTGCGTCTGGTCGAGGATATCTGCCTGACCGATCAGTTGACAGAAGGCCGTCTCGTACTGGGTCTGGGCACCGGATATCAGCCGCGCGAATTCAAGAAGTTCGGGTTTGAGATCAATGACCGTCTGATGCGCGGGCTGGAGATTTGGGACTGCATCGAACAGGGCGTCTATAGCGGCGTGATCGACTATCAGGGCGACCACATTCAGATCAGCAACGCGGCGCTGTCCATCGCGCCGGTTCAAGATCGCATCCGCACCCTCGCAGTCGGCAACGCGCCCGAAATGCGCCAGAAGATGATCGACTACGGGGCTGAAACGCTGACCACCCCGGCCATCGGGCCAAACGCAATCGTGGGCACCGCTCGGCGGCTGTACAAGGAAACGCGGACCGAGAACGGCTTGATGGGCGATGATTTCCCGTTTGCGGTACAGCGCTATGTCTACGTCGCCAATGACAAGGACGATGCCCGCGCCGCGGCCGTGCAGGTTCTGATCCATGCGCGCATGGCCAACAACATGCGCCGCCCCGAACCGCTGATGGACGGCGCGGACCTCAAGATCGTGCCCTTCGACAATGAGCCCGACATCGACACAGTTCTGCAACGCGCCATCATCGGCGATGTCGAAGAGGTCACGCAACGCATCGTGGCCGAGGCGCGAGAATTCGGCATCACCCATCTGAGCGTCTTCATGCAGATCGCCTCGATGCCGTTTGCCAACACCCTGCGCTCGCTGGAGCTGTTCTGCGATCAGGTGATGCCTGCGGTCAATGCCGCGCTTGAGGCCGATAATGCAGCGCTCGCTTCATGACCGGTCTAGATTTTTCGCTGGCAGGCAAATCCATTCTGATCACCGGGGCTGCGCGCGGATTAGGCGCGGCCATGGCGCAGGCCTGCGCTGCGCAGGGCGCACAGCTGTGCCTGCAAGACATCAACGCTGAGGCAGTCGAGGCCACGGCGGACAGCTTGCGCGCGGATGGAGCAACTGTGCAAACAGCCGCCTTCGACCTGACTGATTTCGACACCTGCACCGATTGGGTGCAGGGCATCGGTTCGATCTGGGGCCTGATCAACAATGCTGGCATCACCAATCACGGGCATGTGCTGGACCAGACTATCGACGACTACCGGTCCATCTATGACTTGCATGTCTTTGCGCCTTTCGTACTGGCGCGTGAGGCAGCTCAGGTGATGAAGGCCAATCCGGGGCCGCAGCGGGGTCGGATCGTCTCGGTGTCCTCGATCGCGGCCACGCACCCGCGGCCCGGAATCGGCAACTATGCCTCGTCCAAGGCGGCCATCGCTGGGCTGACGCGGTCTCTGGCGGCGGATTTCGGGGCGGATGGCATCTGCGTCAACGCCATTGCACCGGGCTATGTCCTGACCGAGATGAACCACAAAATCCTGAGCGATCAGGATTTCGTGCGCCGGATTGAAAACCGGACCCCGGCGGCACGATGGGCCGAGCCTGCAGAAATCGCGGCCCCGGTCGCGTTCCTGATGTCCGAGGCGGCATCCTACATCAACGGGCAATTGCTGGCCATCGACGGCGGCATGAGTGCCTTTTTGCAATCGAACGAGGGGTAACACATGGCGCGACTGACAGGGAAAGTCGCCTTGGTGACGGGTGCGGGCTCGATGAAGCGCGGCATGGGCAATGGCAAGGCTACGGCCATCCGGCTGGCACAGGAGGGGGCCGCCATCGCTGCGCTGGATCTGGATGAGAACGCCGCCGAGGAAACCTGTGACCTGATCCGGCAGGACGGCGGACGGGCCATTGCCCTGACGGCAGACGTGACGCGGGAAGATCAGGTAAAGGCCGCCATTGCTCAATGCCTGTCCGAATTCGGTCAGATCGACATTCTGCAAAACAACGTGGGTATCCTAAAAACCGGCGGCGCGATGGATAGCACGGTCGAGGATTGGGACCTGCTGGTTCATGTGAACATGAAAGCGGTCTTCCTGCCCACCAAACATGTACTGCTGCATTTCGTTGAGCGCGGGGCCGGGGTGGTGACCAATATCTCCTCGATCGCCGGGCTGCGGTATCTGGGCACGCCTTACATCGGGTACAACGCCACCAAGGGCTCAATCATTTCCTTCACCCGCAATCTGGCGGCGGAAATGGCCCCGCATGGGGTGCGCGCCAACGCAATCCTGCCCGGCTTCATCGACACGCCGATGGCGCGTAACATCACCGAACAGAACACGGATGACCCGTCGACAATCGACTGGGACGCGCTGGACAAACAACGCGCCGCGCGCATCCCGCTGGGTCGCGTGGGCACCCCTTGGGACGTGGCCAATGCCGCCGTCTTTCTGGCCAGCGATGACGCATCCTATATCACTGGTACCGAAATCACCGTCGACGGAGGGGTGTCGTGCCGCGTGTAAAAGGGCGGTCGGGATTGATTGTCACGATCCCGTCGCGCTGGACCGCTGGCAGCGGGCCGGAGCGGATGTTTCAGGTGACCAGGTGCAGATCGACTGCACCCTGTTGATGGATCTGGTGGCAAAGGCCTGTCGGAAATCCGCGTGCAGGGGCGTGGGGCGACGACCGAGTTCACGATGGGTGGCGATACTAGCGTGTTCTGCACCATGAAAAGCGCGCCCTTCTACGCGATCGGGACGGAGCGCGCCGCTCGACCATCGAGGCGGGTGTGATCAATTTCGCACGCCCTGCCCAAACCTGCCAGATGTGTCGCAAGCTTTTGGAACGACCAGCACTAGCAATTTGCTACACACTCCTATCCTCCGATTTCGGCAAAAAGCCGAATTCCAGACGTCGTAATATTGGGGAATTGCTGCTTTCGGATCATGTTGGCAACCTCAATGCCGTCCAGAGTTGCGGACGCGAATGTGAAAGATCTAACCCACAAATGTGGCGAACACGCAGGTGGGTCTCGTCCATGCGCCAAGAACTCAGCGTTGGTCGCTTTTTCGATTACGCCCGCGCTGCGATCAGCAGCGAATATTTGGCAACCCACCTGTTCAATGTGGCATGACCTAGGCGCACGCCGCGTTCAGCCATGATTTCTTCAAGATCGCGATAGGAAACTGTGTAGCGCAAATAGAAGAACACAGCATACGAAACCACTTCCTTGGGGAAGTGGCAGCCTTTCAAAGAGACCACACTGAAACCTGCTCGCAATTGATTTCAAAGCAAAAGAACCAAGACACGTGATTAGGTCAACCAATGTCCAATGTTTGCGACACAACCGCCGACCTAATTCACAAGGTTAAAACGCAGCAACCATTGGTTGGGCGGTCGCGAAAGCCAGTTTCCTGTGGTTGATACATTCTCTTTCGGGCGCACATTACGGGCTATACATCTGAACCAAATACCACTATCGCCAAGTCTTTCCCCGCATTTGGTGACCCATGCAAGATTTCTCTGCCCTCCCTAAAACCCTATCCGAAGCGCTGTCTCAAAAAGGCTATAGACACTTGACGCCTGTACAAGAGGCCGTGTCAGACGAAGCGTTGGTAGGAAAAGATCTGCTTGTCTCTGCGCAAACCGGTTCGGGTAAAACCGTGGGCTTCGGGCTGGCTATGGCGGAAGAGCTTCTCGATAAGCACGGTCGATTTGACCGAGCAGCGGCGCCATTGGCCGTGGTCATCGCACCCACGCGCGAATTGGCCTTGCAGGTTCGGCGAGAGTTCGACTGGCTGTTTGCTGAGGCCGGGATAGTCACTGCGTCGGCAGTAGGTGGTATGGATGCGCGCACTGAACGCAGGGCGCTCGAGCGCGGTGCACATGTCGTGGTCGCCACCCCTGGACGGCTACGCGATCATATCACACGCGGGGTGATCGATCTGAGCGATCTACGGACCGTCGTCCTCGACGAAGCCGACGAAATGCTGGACATGGGCTTCGCTGAAGACCTTGAATACATCCTTGATCAAACACCTCAGAACCGGCGCACCTTGATGTTCTCGGCCACCGTTCCGCGCGGCATTGCCAAGCTCGCCCAGACCTACCAGAAGGAAGATGCACAGCGGATCAAGGTTGGAAATTCAGAAGCACAGCATTCGGACATCACCTATAGCGCCTTGAACGTGGCGCCATCGGACATCGAAAAAGCGATCATCAATTTGCTGTGCTATCACGACGTACAGACTGCGATTGTGTTCGCCAACACCCGATCCATGGTTGCCCGGCTGACCGCGAAATTCTCCAACCGGGGATTTGCTGTCGTCTCATTGTCAGGGGAGCTCAGCCAGACAGAGCGCACCAATGCACTGCAAGCCCTGCGTGACAGGCGCGCGCAAGTTTGCGTTGCGACGGACGTGGCCGCCCGCGGTATTGATCTTCCGGGGCTGGAGTTGGTGATCCATGCAGATCTCCCTTCTAATGCGGAAACCTTGCTGCACCGCTCTGGACGCACAGGCCGCGCCGGGCGCAAGGGATCGTCCATCCTGATCGTGCCGGGTCGGCAACGCGCGAAGGCGCAGCGCTTGCTGAAGACAGCCAAGTTGGAAGCCGAATGGGGCGCCCCGCCCTCTGCGGATGAGGTGCTCGCACGGGAAGAGGAACGCATAATCTCCAATCCCGCCTTGGATGAGCCGCCAAGTGCCGAGGAAACAGCTTTTGCAGAGCGGCTGCTCAGCGGAAGGGCTCCAGAGCAGGTCGCGGCAGCCTATTTGCGACTCTACCGAGAGCGCCACTCCGCACCTGAGATACTCAGCGCGACGCCGGAATCCGAAAAACGCAACACTGACAAGCGCGCGGCGTTTGGGCCAAGCACTTGGTTCTCACTTTCTTTGGGGCGCAAGCAGCGTGCAGAGCCGCGTTGGTTGTTGCCAATGCTGTGCCGCAATACGGGTTTGTCCAAAGATGCGATCGGCGCAATCCGCGTTCAATACCAAGAGACCTTTGTCGAGATTGCCAATGATGCAGTGCCCGCATTGAAACAAGAGTTGGGGGCCGAGCTCTCCATAGAACAAGGTGCGACGCTGACTGAGCTGGCGGGCACACCAGATTTCGATGCCTCACCTAAGGGGCCGCCCGCGGCACCTTATTCATCAAACGACACAGCCAAAAAACGAGGACCTCGTTCAGGCAATCCGACGAAAGCTGCGCGCGGCTCCGAGCTTTCCGACCAAGATGCCCAGAATGCGTTCAAGCGCCTAAAGGGTAGAGGAAAATCCGCTGCAAGCAAATCGAATGAACGAGCAAACGAAGACAAGTCAAAGCAGGACAAGGGTCTGCAGGCGCAACCGAAAAGCGAGCGGGCAAAGGTAAAACCACAGCCCGCCGCGAAGGATAAGAAGCGGCAAAAACAAGACAAGAACGCCTCCGACACATCCAAATCTCTGAGAGCACGAAAGGCGCCTCCCAAGACCGGCAACAAAGTCTCAAACGCGCCGCGTTCAAAAAGCAAAAACGGCAAGGGCGGAGAAGCAAGACCTTTCCGCAAGCCTTCTAGAAGAAATTGAACACTCCGGCACCTATCGACAAATCGGTAGGAAAAGATATGCGGGTTGTCCAAAGAATGTTGATTTGGCACAATTTTTCGGCGCAAAGGCGACATTCATCCTGCTCCGCGGTGCTGGATTGCAGCTTTCCTAAAGTGGACCTCTGGAATGCTCCATTTGATTTGGTCCACCTTTATGTTTGAGCGTCGGAGGGCAGCCCAATCCAGACTTTCGTAACTGGGCTTTGCAAAGCTCGATAAAAGGACCAAACCGGCGACTTCTCATGCAGCTATTGCCGAAACTACACTTGGTAGCTTGCGCGGTAATTCCAGCTTTGCGTCGCAACCATTAATCGGGAAGACCAAGCGCGATCGAAGCCTCTTCTGTTAGGGCGCGAAATTCAGTGTGACTACTCGGAACCAGAGCCTTTGCTTTTGCTTTGCTGAACCCCGGATTACGGCGTTTCGTTTCCTTCAGCCACCGCGACACACCTTCATCATTGCCAATCAAACGGTTTGTCATCGCCGCAAACATCGCGTGGCCCGCATGCGCACCAGGAGTCAGCGCGGTTTTTTGTGCCCACTGAACGGCAGCATCATAGTCCTTTGCGGCAAGTGCGATCCACATCTTGTTGCAGAGCATGCCGCCCCGGAGCGGATCGAGCGGGCTAAGAGCAATGGCAAGGTCAGTCATTTCGTTTCCACCTGCGTAGTCCGATGTGAAAACCTTTGCCCAACTGGAAGCGTAACGGCCAAATGCGTAATTCGGGCTTTCAAGAACCGCCCGATCAAACCACGGCTTACTCGCCTCTGTATCTCCCGTCAGCCACAGGCTTCTGCCCATCACAACATTCGAAAACGGGTCACGAGGTTGAAGCATAACGCTTTCCTCGGCGCTGCGTCTGGCGGCCAGTCGGTCTGCAGCAAGGTCGGACGAATATCCCAGAAACACGCGTTGGAAAGTGGTGAATGAAATCCCAGCATGCGCGCGTGCCAATGTTGGCTCTAACGCTACAGCACGTTCGAACATCTTTCGGGCTGTTTCTGTATCTGACTTGTTGAACCGATACATATGACGAATTCCCAGATGCAAGGATGACCATGCATCCAGGTTTTCTGCATCATCCACTTCTAGGAGTCTCGCCTCGTGTTCGGGAAGCTCAAACTCAGAAATATTGAGCACAGCCCCTGCAATTTCGGTTCGCAAACGCTGCACCTCGTCAATCGGAGCCTCTTTGCGAATTGCCCAGACGACCTCACCCGTGCGGGTATCGGCCATTTCAACATCTACATAGAGACGACCAGCCAAAGTCTCCACCATTCCGGAGATACAGTACTTAGCACCCAGCAGTGACTTTACGTCTTTAAACTCAATCGTCTGTCCTCGGAACCTGAATGACGATCCGTGTGCAATGACACGCAACCAACGCACACTGGAAAGCGATCTGATCAATTCGCGCGGGATTGCATCCGCCAAGGATCTTCCGACCTCTAGGTCGCCGATCGCTGAAAACGGCAACACCGCGATGCATGGTGGCGCCCCGACTGTTTTCTGCTCGGACGCTTCCAGTGCTGTGACGCTTTCTACCGACACTAATTTGGCGGGTGCCACAAAGCGAAACCCTTGCCCGCGCAACGTACGGATGTATTTCTGGGCGCTCCCATCATCACCCAATGCCTGACGTAGCGATTTTATGCGGCTGAGGATTGTCCAATCCGAAACTACGCGTCCAAACCATACTCGTTGGACAATCTCATCTTTGGAAACCACCCGGTATCGGTTTTCGAGCAGAAGAACCAACAGATCAAAAACTTGCGGCTCGAGCGCGACAGCGGTCGTACCGCGGCTAAGCTCGCGGGTGTCAGTGTCTAACGTGAAGGCATCGAACTCGTATCGCATTCTCGTACCGCTCCTTCGCTCTCGCCATTTTATCCCAAGCGATGTCTCAAATACAGATTTCCAATGATCTCCCAAAAATCTCCCAGTTGACTTCAAGCAGCGCAGGCGACGGCGCAGTAAAGCCATCGCATTCGGGCAATCCGCCCAGTCAAAACAGAGTTTGGAGAGTGACATGTCCCACCAAGAAACGAAATTGTCCGGAAACTGGCCAGCTGCAGGCTCAAAAGAAGTCGCTGCGGACTATTTCAACGCCGCCATGCGCGCGTTCAACATTTACAGGGGCGATCCCGTAGCGCTGGCCGACCAGGCGATCGAGGCCTCACCGGACTATGCAATGCCATATATCCTGAAAGCCTATCTGTTCGGATTGGCAACAGAACCCGAGGCCGCTGTCGAGGCACGGAACATTTTGGCGAAAGTCCGCCCACTTGCCAATTCCGACCTGGAACAATCGCATGTCGATGCCCTTAGTGCGCTTCTTGCCAACAATTGGACAGAAGCTGCCGTAAAGCTGGATCGTCACAACATGTCGTTTCCACACGACATTCTGGGCCTGCAAGCTGGTCACCTGATGGACTTTTACCGCGCCAATGCGCGCGACCTGCGTGACCGAATTGCACGGGTCCTACCTAAGTGGTCGGAAGACCAGCCGGGCTATTCCATCCTCCTGGGCATGTACTCCTTTGGGCTGGAAGAGTCTGGTGATTATGGCCGTGCTGAAGCCGTCGGTCGGGAAGCGGTCGAACGCGATCCCTTAGACTGCTGGGCGCAGCACGCTGTCGCGCATGTGCTGGAAATGCAGGGGCGTGCTGAGGACGGCATCGAATGGATGGCGTCGCGCGAACCAAATTGGTCGGGTGATGATAACTTCTTCAAAGTCCACAACTGGTGGCACAAGGCGCTTTATCACCTCGACCTTGGTCAGGCCAATGAGGCGATCAAGCTGTACGATGCGCGGATCCGCGAAGAAAACAGCGATGTGGCGCTGGATTTGGTCGATGCCTCAGCCCTTCTGTGGCGCTTGCATCTGGAAGATCACGACATCTCCGACCGCTGGGCCGATGTCGCAGCGTGCTGGGACAACCACGCCGATGGTAAGCTGTACCCGTTCAACGATTGGCACGCGGCAATGGCATATCTGGGGGCAGGTCGCGATGACGAGGTTGATCGTATCGTTGATCGGTATCGGAACGCGCCTGTAAATAGCGGCGAAACATCTCGCTGGGCCAAGGCAACAGGGCTGCCCTTGATCGAAGGATTCAGGGCATTTTGGATGGGCCGCTACGAAGATGCGACGGAGGCGCTTCATGGCGCGCGGTTTATCGCAAATTCATTCGGCGGCAGTCACGCGCAACGGGACATTATCGATTGGACGTTGACCGAAGCCGCGCTTCGTTCTGGCAATCGAAATGCGGCAGAAGCCCTGGCAAACGAACGGATTGCCGTCAAACCCCACAGCCCCATCAATAAACGCTTTTTGGGCCGTGCGAACGCGGACCCCCTGGGCTCTGCGACCGTGGCCTAACAACCATCGTTCCAAAGAAACTGGCGCGAGCGCGGTTTGCTCGCGCCAGAAGACCTGATTGAGAGGACAATAAAATGAGAATTGAAATCCGCCATGTCGAAGCACAAGACGTATCGGACATCAAATGCATTTTAACAGATGATTCCGTGATGTTGGGCACAATGCGCCTGCCACATATCGCAAACGCCAATGTAGAATCGCGTATCAACTCGGGACCGGGCGACTACAAACTGGTGGCTGAAGTAGACGGTAGTGTCGTTGGCATCTGCTTTTTGTCGTCGACGCCGGACGTGCCACGCCACAATCACGCGGGCGAAATTGACCTGATCGCGGTGCGCAGCGATTTTCAGGGCAAGGGAATTGCCAAAGCGTTGCTGGGCGCGATGCTAGATCTCTGTGACAACTGGTTGCAGCTGGAACGGACCGGCCTCTTGGTGTGGTCGGACAACACTCACGCCATCGAGCTTTACGAAGCATTTGGATTTGAGCGCGAAGGCGTAATTCGCAAATACGCCCGTCGCCCAGGCGGCTTTGTCGATGCAGTGATGATGGGCCGATTGTCGGATCATCACGCAGCGGCCGATCTGCGCGTCGGCCATCTGGCAAACCACTCTTTTTGAAAATGAAAACCAGAGTTGCTGAGTCGCTATCAAACGCAGCAAGAGGCGTCAGCTTGCGAAGGACAAAGACATGACTCTTAAATATTGCTCCAAGCGCTCAGCAAATCTGACGATCTCGATACTATGCCTGACAACGGTGATAGCCTACCCGGCTGCGCGGGCCGACATTCAACCCATGCCTCCGTCTCTGACAGATACAGATTTTCTGTAGGATGGAAATCCTGACCAGGTGCTCGTCACTCTTGGACAATATCTCCTCTTTGACCCCATTCTTTCAAGCAATCGCAACATTTCCTTTGGAACTTGTCACGACCCGTCGCTAGGAACTGGGGACGGATTGGCGCTGGGTATTGGCAAGGGTGGCTAAGGCGTAGGTCAGAAGCGCGAGACGAAGGACGGCGTGATCAACCTTGTTCCTTCGGAGGGACGAGGGTGAGAAAACCCTCTTCCACAAGGCGGCGTACGAGAAGCAGCCGTGCGTCGTCGTCGAGATTCCCAGGCAGGGCGCGGGCGGTGGCACATCGCCCGTCCATTAGAGCCACGAGGTCGGGTTCGACATGCGGCGGAAAGGTCATCGCTTTACCGTTGAAGTGCAGCCAAAGCCCGTCAGGGCCAGAGTCGAGGATCGCTCCGGTGCCTGCGCGCGGGATCACATCGGTGTCCAGCCCAAGCGCTTCGATCCCAGCAATATCGACGAGATGGCCGCGGAGCGTCGGTTGACGCGCGGCACGGGCGGCATCGGAGGCGGTTTCGAGGATTTCGGGGCGATGCAGTTCGCGGCAGAGCAGTTCGACCAGCGAGTTCCAACGCACCTGGGCCACGTCGCGCGCGGCAGGCGTTCCGGAGAACCCTACCGGCAAGGATTCGCGAAACCGTGGATTCGCCAAAACGGCGCGTTCCAGCGCGTGCAGGGCAACAGCCCCCCAGGTCACGGGGAACACGCCCACGGTTAGGTGCAGCGAAGTTCTGTCGTGGGCGACGGCATCATGCCACCAGCCGCGCGGCAGGTAGAAAATATCGCCGGCTTCGAGATCGAAGGCGTCGATCAGGTCACCGGGGCCGCCCTCGGCCTCGGATGGTGGCTGACCAACGGTCGGCAGGTGCCGGGGGTTGTCAAACAACCGCCAGTGCTTGCGACCCTCGAGTTGCAGCACGAAGACGTCGTGAGTGTCGTAGTGCGTAGCAAATCCCTGTTCACCCGGCGGGGTGAGGTAGGCGTTGACCTGGAACGCCGCCGAGAACTCGGTGGCAAGCCCCTGGCAAAAGCGCCGCAACGGTGTCCAGCGGTCCTGAAGCGCCTGAAGAATGATCGTGGCCCCGTCACGGTATTCTTCGTACAGGCGATCGAGCGTGCCGACGTGACCGAACGGTCCAGCCCCGCGCAGCGCCTCGAACGGGATGACCTTGCCATCGCGAGCCAATCTTATGAAAGGGGCGGAGACATGGCTTTCCGACAGGATAGCATCGACGTCCTCGAGGTCGAGCAGACCGACATAGCGACCCGGATCGCCGCGATGGGTGACGTAGGGTTTCCGCTCCCAGTACTCGTCTTTGAACACCGTAGGAGATAGCGGCGCCACCAGCGCAGATAGATCGAACATCGCCCGGAAACCCGTCAGTCGGGATCAGATCCCGGGGGCCACGGTATCTGAAGCACTTCGTCGCCACCGGGGCCTGTGTCGCTGTCGAAGATCAGGATATCGTCGTTGGGGTCTCCATCGGCGTCGACGGTGCGTCCGCCGGTATTGCCCCCAGCCGAGAAGTTTCCCGCGCCGAACAAGCGCGAGGCGGGGACGCTGAATTCCACCCGGACCACTCCGATATCGTCTGGTTGGAGACCGCGACATTCGTTCTTGCGAGCTTCGTGCTGTCGGCGCAGCAGACGTTTTTGCCGTGCGAGTGCATCGCCTTTCTCGTCGGACCGGGATTTGGATTTGTTGGACATGGATCAATCCCCTTTCTGAAAACGTAGCTTGGAAAAGTGACTACAGAATAGTACAACCTGAAGAAATTTGGGTGGCAAGCTTTGCGTGCGAAGCCTGTCTAGCAGAGTTCCGCTGGAATTGCCTCGCTAACCTAGTGACTGCAGGAGCGGATCGCGTCAGATAAGGCTTATCGCGGCGGTGGTTAATTCGGTCTCGAAGCCGACATCAGATGCGGCGCAACATTCGATCGATAGGTCCGACTGGTTCAGTTGAGGACGGCCCAAACCGGGCCTTGCGCGCGGAATTGGGGCGCTGTGATCGCAGCCCGCTTTGCGGTCAATCGCTGCATGGGCAAAGTTGGGAGCCGCTCAATCTCACAGAATGCAGACTTTGCGGACTCGCGCGAACGCAGCATAAAGAACGCGGAACTCCCAGATATGCTTATTGCTGTTGCGGCAAGTAAATTAAATCAGGGGAACGCACCAATCCGGGTGAATCAGGGCCATCTTACAAAACCCCATTGCGTCACTACCGGAGAATAGCCCGTCGCGGGTGGCGAGCGCAGTGCGCCTGCTAGGGTTCATGGCCTTTGCTTCAGCGGCTGCTAAACTGGACGGAATCGAAGTGACGCACATGATCCGCAAAGGCCTACTCACACTCGGAATCTGCCCATTTCGTCAATTTGCGGAACTGGCGACATAAGCCGCTGGTTCGGTGTCATCTCTTCGTTCAGTCAGAAACTTCGCAACAAATCCGTGTGTCCAGTAAGTCGCTGGCCATTCCAAAAGTTTGCGGAACATCCGCTTAGATGTAAGGCGCAGGGCTCATTGCGCTCATAATCGGTAATAAATGCGCAGCACCACCGAGCTGCCGAAACGCCCTCATTTCCGCTGGTCAGGCTGCCGGAACCACAATAACCGAACAGTTTCAGTGATCTTCACGATCCGCAGTGCATAATGAACGCCCCAAACCCCAAAAGCTTGCCCCGTCGACAGCTCAGGAGTCCTAAGGAGATTTCTCAGTGTCTTGAAGGACGGGATCATTTTGTGAATAGGCGGGATATAATTCACGAAGCCACGCTTAGCATTGCGGCGCAAACGCGCGCCCTCGATGCGGCGGGCTTTTGTAATGTGCTCTCGCAGGCTGCCGCGCGCGGGATGGCGGACAATGGCATTTGCAGCAAACAGGATGGGCTCACCTGCAGATTTGGCCCGATCATTCCACTCCATGTCCCCGCCCGATAGCACCGTGTCGTTAAAACGACCGACCCGATCCAAGACAGAGCGACGTACGATCAGGTTAGCGGTCACCGCCCTGCCCCGTTCGACCCATTTCTGCTGCTCAAGCCCAAGATGCACATCGTAAAGTTCGGTTGTTGTCCAATCCCGACCGTTCGGGATCAGCACGACATTGCCGCCAAACCGCCCGACCTCAGGATGGTCTGAGGCGATCTTCAGACCCGCCGCTACATATTGGGGATCAGGCTGGCAATCGGAATCGGTGAAAAACAGCAACTCAGCCGCCGCATCTTCGATACCGCGGTTTCGCGCAGCATATGAACCGGGCTTTGCCTCACTCAGAATGCGCGCGTTTGAAGGTAACCGAAAACCCTCAGGCACTGGATCAGTGGGATCGTTGTTTACCGCAAGTATTTCAAAGCGATCAGCCGCAATGGTCTGCGCCACAAGACCATCCAAACAAAGCTGCAGCTGATCCCAGCTCTGATAGGTCGGGATGATAACCGAAGCGTCCAGAGGCGTTTTTTTAGACCCTAAGCTCATTCTGCTTTGACCGAGCTGGAATACTGATGGTCGTACAGAGTTTTGAACGGTCCATCATGTTCCAGCAGCTGCGCCGCGCTGCCTTGTTCCAGAACTTCTCCGGCTTCAATGACCACGATCTTGTCCGCATGCATGATAGTGGACAGGCGATGCGCAACGATGATCGTCGTCCGCCCTTTGGTCAAACGATGCAATGCTTCCTGCACCTGATGTTCTGACCGTGAATCCAGCGCACTGGTCGGTTCGTCTAGCAGCAAGATCGGGCTGTCACGCAACAACGCGCGCGCAATCGCAAGACGCTGTTTCTGCCCCCCTGACAGGAAGGCGCCGTTTTCGCCGACCATGGTGTCAAACCCATCTTCAAGCGCCATGATGAAATCGTAAGCGTTTGCAGCCTTCGCGGCATCAATTACGTCTTGCTGTGACGCCCCTTCGCGACCAAACCGGATGTTGTCGGCTATTGAAGCCGAGAACAGAAACGTCTCCTGACCCACGAAAGACATGTTCTTGCGCAGCGTTTCAAAGGACGCGTATTTGATGTCCAACCCGTCAATCGACACCGATCCACTAATCGGGTCATAGAGCCGCAGCGCGAGGTTCAGAATGGTCGATTTACCGCCACCCGACAGGCCAACAAGCGCCGTCGTTTGACCCGCTTCAAAGGTCAGCGACAGGTCTTTCAGGATCAGGTCGCGCTTGCGATACCCAAATGAAACGTTATCGAACACGAGTTGACGCGGACCATCCGGCAACGCCTTGGGGTCTGCTTCTTCAGGAAGGGTTTCGGGCTGATCCAGCAGGTTGAACAGCATCTTCACCCGCCGTAGGCCAACCTCCATCTTCACCCGCACCTTTGACAGACGTTTGGCAGGCTCATAGGCCATCATCAGCGCCGTCACAAATGACATCAACTCACCCGGGGTGGAGCCAGCTGAACCGAAAAGCTTGGCGGCACTTAGTCCGATCACCGAAGCGATGGCAAAACCCGCCAAAATATCCATCAACGGGCTGGTTGCTGCTTGCAAACGCGCGAGTTTGTTGCTGCGCTTTTCCACGCTTTTCACGGCCGTGTACATCTGTCCGGCCATCCGCTCTTCGAGCCCGAAGGCTTTGACCACTCGAATGCCCGCCGAAGTCTCCTGAATCACTTTCATGATCGCCGCCATCGACTGCAATTCCATATCCGCAATCGCGCGCACCTTGCGCAGTAGGGATCGAACACCCCAAATCGCCAGGGGACCAATGATCAGAGTGAACAATGACAGAACCGGCTGCTGATAGAACATAACGAACAGCAAACCAAGCAATGTCAGCGCATCACGAACAGCGGTGGTCACCATGACCTCGATCACCATCCGTGCAGCCTGCGCTGATTGAGTCACCCTCATCAAGAGGTCCGAGCTTTCGGTAAGGTTAAAAAAAGAAACCCCTTGCCGCAAAAGCTTGTCATAGAGCCTGATCTGTTGTTGAGCGATTATTCTGTTTCCCGCTCGTGTCAGCGCCACCACCTGCACGTACGTCGCGATACCCTTGATAAGGAAGATCATGAAGACCGCGATCGAAACACCCAGAATCTTGCTGGAATTTTCACTGTCAAACAGCGAATCCACCACATCGCGCATGATGAATGCCACCGCTGCAGTGGTGAGCGCAACAAAGACCATTGCAATGGTAGCAATGATATAAGGCACCATCTGGGCCCGGATGTTCTCAGCCAGCAACCGCCACAGGATTGAATCTTCGGTGAGTGCTGCGAATTTCGATTTGATCTTTAGCAATGTCAGCTTCCACAGTGATCAACGGCGAGGCGGAATGGATCGTACCGCCCTTAAACCATCGTCGCTAGATAGTCTGCCCACCCTCGTTGAGCAAGCCCACCCGCCCCCTGCCCTATTCTGCGGCCTCGATGCGCACAGTCCGGACCGATGGATCGACGCGCCCATAGGCTGCCAGAACACGGGACATCCACTTTTGGGCAATATAGTCCGCCATAAAGCGTGACGGCGCAATCAACGTTACTTGCCCCCCTGCCCGCTCGGCTTCGTTCAGATGCTGAAACCAGCTGGCCCAAAGCTCAGGATCGCGACCATATAAAATGGACTGGACCTGGCCCCAGACATCTTCGCTTTCAGGCGGCGGGACAGTCGGCTTGCCCTGAAAGGGTACGACATTTGTCGTCTCTGTCGGTTCCTGCTGCATCCGATCCTGAAAATCGGATCCGATCACAGGCCAGATTTCAGCCGTGTCCAGCATGAGCTGTTTGAGGTCCAGCTCGTATACAGCGACACGCCCACGTACGGCTGCACGCTTTACCGCTATCCAACCCGAGCTCCGAAATTTCGCCATTTCTCGCTTTACCGTCCGTTCGTTCACGGACCAGAGGCGTGCGATCTCCTCACGACCGATCGACAGCTCGTTGGAACGCCAATTGTACCGCGTGGTGACCAACGTCATCAGTCGTAGGACGCTACGGTGCCTATGCTTGTCACCGGACAACGCATAAACTGCCAATGCTGACAGGATATCATACTTCAGTGCAGGCGCATTACGCCCGACTGGTTTCGCAACCTGCATAGGTGTCCTCACCGCCTTTACATGCCTCAAACGGGTTTATCCGCCATGAATGCGCTGTTTCCCAACGCTTTTCGTGATTGTGGCCCGATTAGCGTCCAATAATCCGATTCTGTCAAGACTTGGTTACACTTGCGTTCGATGGATGCCCCAATCTGCTTTCAAAAAAGAAAAGAAATAGGTGAAGTTCTGGTGATGGGGGACACCTTAGTTGACCCCTTAACAGCCTATGATGTCCCCCCAAATGCAGAGGTTCGGCCAAATACGTCCCCCTAAATGTCGCCTGAATCCGGCGACGGAGTCCCATCTTACTGATGGCTACTAACCGAATCGGTTTCAGCGCTCATCAGTCTTATTTTCTTACCCATGGGTAAGTTCACAACTCCACAATAATTTCTTTTGCTAAAACCGCAAATCAAGCGTAAATAACGAAAGTGAGAAAAATAGCGTCCAACAAATGAGAATTGAGGCATGTACACGCACGAAGACCTAAACGCATTGCGTACGCAGTCCCTGAAGCTGCAGGGCTGGATTCGGCAGCAAACCTTCAGTCCCGAGATGGAGAAGACCTTACGCCGCTTCTCAAGCTGGGAGGTGTCCGAGCTGATCTTCAAAGTGAATCAGTCGACCTTCCGGGGAAAGCTGGCCGCTGATCCCTCCTTGCCTGGCGGTGAGGTAGAGCCTGATGGGCGTCAGCGCTGGTTCAGCCTGGAAGAAGTCAATGAGTTGCGGCGGAGGCTCAAGATCAATCGCAAGGCGCTAACGCCGCCGCGCCCAGCGGGTAAGCGCGCGATCCGCGCAGCCGTCGCGAACTTCAAGGGCGGCGCTGGTAAATCGACTGTTGCTCTGCACCTCGCGCATGCTGCGGCACTAGACGGTTATCGTGTGTTGGTGGTGGATTTTGACCCACAGGCTACGCTCAGCCATTCGATGGGGCTGACCGACGTTGCCGAAGACTATACGGTTTGGGGCATCATGGCCCGCGATCTGATCCGTGAGACGACACGGATGAACAACCGCCCTGCGGCTGCGGAGTCCGGAACCGCCCTGCCCCGCCGCGAATTGCCACCATCAATTACCGATATGGGCCTTGGTGATCTGCGGATATCGGACTTCATCAAGCAGACCTCGTGGTCGACCATTGACGCGATTCCCTCATGCGCAAACGCAGCCTTTGTTGAATTCGCGTCTGCTCAGTATCGCCATCTGAATCCAGAGTGGTCGTTCTTTGCCGCGGTGTCACGCTATCTGGATCAGATCCCGGACGACGCTTACGATCTGATCCTGTTCGATTGTCCACCCGCGATTGGCTATCAGTCGATGAACGCAGTGTTCGCCGCTGATATGCTCTATATCCCGTCCGGGCCCGGCTATTGGGAATACGATTCAACGACATCGTTCATCGGTCAGTTGGCTGAAGCGCTCGAAGATCTGGCCTATGGCTTCGACAAGACCTTACCCACGGGTAAGATCGGTTTACCCAAGACCTTCTGCGAACTGCGCTTCCTGCTGACTCGGTATGAGCCGGGCAATGCACTTCACACAGCAATGTACGACGCTTTCCGCAAAGTCTTTGGGGATCATCTTGCCGAACACCCGGTTGAAATGACGCGAGCCGTTGAACAATCGGGGCGCTTCCTGAGCTCGGTTTACGAGATGGATTATCGTGAGATGACGCGGGAAACCTGGCGTCGTGCACGGTCGACTTTTGACAACGTTTACGATGAATTCCGGGGCGTTATGTTGTCGGCCTGGGATAAGTTGGAGGATGACGCATGAGCCGCAAACGCAGAATGTTCGATATCGACATGCCAGCGATGGAAGATATCCCGGCCAGAAAAACACCTGACGGAGCGCTTGAAAAGCGCCGTGGTCCAATGGCGGCGGCTATCTCCGAGAACGCAGATGCGTTGCGTGATCAACAGTCTACCGAAGACGCGATCCGTGTTGAGAATGACAGGCTCGCGCATGAACTGGTTCGACTCCGCAGTGAAGGATTGGTGACAGAGCAGGTCGCTCTGGCGGATGTGCTTACCGAACGTCTGACACGAGATCGCAAGCCTGGGCCTGATCCGGAACTGGATGAGTTAAAAGCATCAATTCAGGATATCGGCCTGTCGAACCCGATCCGTGTCGAGCGCCGTTCTGATGGGCGCTATGAGCTGGTACAGGGTATGCGACGGTTGTCGGCCTATCGCGCCTTGCTAGAGGAAACCGGCGATACAGGATATGCGACAATCCCCGCCGGAATTTCAGAGCCGGCGGATTTGAATGACAGCTATCGTCGGATGGTGGATGAAAACCTGATCCGAAAAGACATCTCATTTGCTGAGATGGGATCTTTGGCGCGTGCGTATGCAGATGATCCAACGAACGATTGCCCGGACGTAGACAAGGCCGTGTCTGCGTTGTTCAAGTCAGCAAGCTACACCAAACGCAGCTATATCCGTGCGTTCGCCAGTTTGCTTGCGATGCTCGAGGAGACGCTGATGCATCCGAATGACATTCCGCGGAATGTCGGGGTGGAGTTAAAGCGGAAGCTGGATACTGATCCCGGGTTGATCCATCAGGTCAATACAGCGCTGATGAACGAGCCAGAAAGAGATGGCACTCGAGAGGTCGCCATATTGCGTGGTTTCTTGGCTCAGGAGAATGAAGTCGCAGCGAAACCTCCGGCTGAATCGGTGAGCAAGCCGCGCCGAGCGAAAACCACGTTTCAGGTTACGGGCAGGGCAGGGATCGCCAAATGCTCCGCTTCAAGTGGTCGGTTGGAACTACGCTACAATCTGGATTTCACGCGCGTTGATCGCGCGAAACTGGAACGAGCCGTGAGCGTATTGATTGATGATCTGCGTGAAGAGGATGATCTTACCCATGGGTAAGGCGCAGAGTAGGGTGCTCATTGCGATTGTGTCTAACTATGTCTTTTGGTTCCAATGATCCGTAATGTGGTTGTTTTTATGGTGGGGTGTTCGGCGCTGAAAGAAGTGTGGCACCCGACCTTGGATTAAGTTTCGGAGTTTAGTCACAGGAACGCGTCCTATCGCCTAACAGGTGAAGTTCGAGCGGGTTCAAAGGTGATTGCGGGCCGTTTGGATGCTACCATCGGCAATAGAGGAACTACGTGGTTGTGTCGGTTCTGTATGTAGAAGGGTTTAGAAATCAGTGTAGATAGGGAATCGTATAAGTCAGCATTCGAGTTGCCAAGATTGGCTACATTGACTTGGTTACAGCAATGTGAAGGCAGTGCGCAAAAACCTATTATAATGAGCATTAATGATGTTGCTGCCCGATTCCACCGAGTATTCTCGGGCTCTGTTAGGTTCTGTTGTAAACTGGACGTGTCACGAACCTTTTGGGGGCTGGGTTGACGATCATGCATGTTCCGGCATTTGTTCGCAGCGAGGGTGTTGTCACATTAACTTCCTGCCCAACTCTTCCGGTGAGAGCCGATGTACCAGCTCTGCCAGCCGTTGCTCTGCTTCCAGATCGATATCGGAGCAAGGTTCGACAAACTGCCGAGGTTGACGGCCAGGCTTGGTGCCTTGGCGGCTTGGTCCGGTTGCTGGCTGTGGGATCTTCTTGCGTTGTGAGGGATCCAGGTTTCATACGAAAACCGCAACTTAGAATGACGGAACCGGCTGCTTTAGTTTATTACAACTACCAAGATGACTTAGTGCGTTCAGAACTTTTCAACAGTGCCCCGAATAGCAATCGCCATTCTCAGAAACGAATGCTGTCAGTCCCAGGTCGTTCAACGTTGGAGATACCGACCCCATCCAACTCAAGATTAAGAAAAAATTTGAGAAACGAACGTCACCAGCCTGAACCTGCCATTCGTCACGACGGTTTGATGCTGCGATACGGCCCGTGGTGCCGGGCGCTCGCCACAAGGTCAAACCAAGACGCAGAGCTAAGTTGCACAGCGCGAACCCGAATCTCAAATCGACATAAGCCACTTCTTGAAAATTCTCACACATTCCCGCTCCTGATCGCCCGGGCGGCAGACGAAGTAGAGCCCACGATCCAGCGGAACACGGCTATCATCAAGACGGATCAGTCGACCAAGTTTCAAGTCTCTCTCTGCCAAGAGATGTCTTGCCAAGGCCACGCCTTGTCCGTCAATCGCCGCCTCCAACAGAACGGCACTGTCGACGTATTTGATACTTTGCGAGTTGATCTGATCTGCGTTCAGCCCGACTTGCACAGCCCAGGTTTCCCATCCAACGTTGAAAGCATCGTGCAATAGTGGGAGAGCAGCCACGTCTTCGGCACGCATTGGTAGCTTTGCTTGTTCAACAAGGGACGGCGCTGCTACGACAATCAGTTCCTCATGTCTTATTTGCTCATGATACAACCCATCCCAGCCGGGTTCTCCAAACCGCAGAGCTACATCGACCTCGGATGTTTCAAAATCTGCATAGGCATCATTTGTGTCCAGCAACAGTGCGATACCCGGATGCTCTTGCTGAAACGAGCTTAGTAACGGAACAAGCCATTTGAGCGCCAGCGATGTTGACAGGGACACTGTAATCGACTGGCGGTGATGTAATCGCTTCACCTCCGTCACGCCCAATTGCAATGCAGAAAACGCGCTGCGTGTCGATTGATGCAGGCGCTCCCCGGCGGTGGTCAGTTCAACGCCATTGGGGCGGCGGTGAAAGAGCGTCACGCCAAGATGCAGTTCCAGCAACTTGATTTGCCGGCTGATCGCCCCGTGGGTAACGTTCAGAACATCCGCTGCCTTAGTCAGGCTGGAATGGGTTGCGGTTTCGTCAAAGGCCTGAAGCGCCCTAAGATGTCTGAGGTTTTCCATCATGTGAGAAAATCTAACAGCAATGTTCTAGAAATTCGATAGGCACCCTGAAGTTTGAGAAGTTATACTGATCTCAACCTAGTAAATCTCACACCCAATGCGCCCAGAGGGAGTAAACACTATGCCCGAAGTCAAAGTTGCGCTGATGACAGGTACAGGACAAGGCATTGGCCGGGGCTGCGCCATTGAAATGGCAAAGGCTGGCTACAAAGTCTCGCTGATGTCCCCCTCCAACCGTTCTGTCGAACTGGCGGAAGAACTTGGAGGTATAGGTCGCCGCGGCTCTGTTTTGGATGTCGATGATTTGCAAGCGATGATCGATAGCACCATGAGCAGGTATGGCCGGATTGATGCAATTGTCAGCAACATGGGCCACGGCGGAACAGTGCCGGAAGCCATCAAAACCGTCAGCTTCGATCCTGATTTCGATGGGCCACTATTGGAACTCAGTGACGCGTTGTGGCACGAAAGCCTAGACATGTATGTGCTGAATGTCGTGAAGATTGCCCGTATCGTCACGCCCATTCTGATTGAACAAGGCGGGGGTGCTTTCGTAAACATCTCGTCCATGAATGCGGTTGAGCCACGCGCGCCCTATCCCATGAGTATGTTGCGCGGCGCTTTGCACAGTTTCTCGAAGCTTTACGGGGATCGGTATGCGCGGCACAACATTCGCATGAACAACCTGTTGCCTGGTTTTTGCGAGAACGTGAACCTGTCTGAGGAAGCTCGCAGGTCCATCCCGGCGCAGCGGCCTGCGACGTTCGAAGAAATTGGACAAGCCTGCGTGTTTCTTGCCAGCGATGGAGCCCGGTATATCAACGGTCAGAGTATACTGTCCGACGGCGGGATGAACCGCGCAGTTCGTTAGAGAATAGGTGATGATAAATGATTGTTACGGCACTCTCAGATATCCTTGGTACAGATCGAGACGTTTCCGGTCCGGGTTGGAATAGCAGAAGGTTACTGCTTGTCTCGGATGGGATGGGGTTCTCGCTGACGGATACGATCATCAAAAAAGGTATCGTGCTTGAGCTTGAATACACCCATCATCTAGAGGCGTGTTACTGTATCGAGGGCCTAGGGCAGATCAGAGCGTCTTGCGATGAAACCTGGCATTCCCTTGAACCATTCACCCTCTATGCTTTGGATCAAAATGACCGGCACTTAGTGCAAGCGACAGACGCTGATCTGCGACTTGTCTGCGTATTTAATCCACCGCTTAGCGGTCGCGAAGTTCACCGCGAAGACGGAAGCTATGCACCGACGGAATCCTAATGCGCGTAGCTCTGTCTGAGCACTCCCATCCATACAACATGCCGCATCGACCAAGATGGTCTTAGGGTGCAGTGCTGCAGTGGAGAGGCGCAGGCGCCTTACGCCCGGCGCTCCACTCCGGTTATTCACTGCGTCAAGCCAAGCCTCGATGCAGCTTAACCGAACCGGCCATTCGTTGCTCCCTCGATGTCGACGCGTTGCCCGAAGTCGGCGGTGTGCCATGATCTACCTTTCGTGGTGCCGACATCCAGATCTGGTCCAGAATGCTTAGCAACTTTTTTGGCGACAACGGATATCGCAATGCTAACCGAACATTCCAAAAACCCAACCTGCTGCCATTGAGCCACCTACCGCTAGGGAGAGGTAGAGCAAAAACGGTTTCAACTTCAGTACTGGAAAGATCGCCATTGCGCCCCAAATGCTGACGACGCCACCCGATACCAGAAACGCCATCGCTGCGCCGGGCGACATGCCATGATCCATAAGGGAGCGGGTCAGCGGCAAAGCGGCGTATCCATCCAGATAAGCAGGAGCACCAACAATGACCGCCAGCGGTATGGCCCACCATACGTCGCCACCCATGTAAGACGACAAAGCTTCAGGCTCCAACAGGCTTTGCAGAACAAACTCGGCCGCAAAGGCCGGGATTAAGCAAATCAGGACGAGACGCGCTATCGCGACGAACTCGGTCTTAAAGTGACGGCGATACTCCCGTGAACGCCAGACAGCCCATTCGATTTCATTCGCCTGGCAGACCGGCCCGAGGTTTCCGATAAGCGCGTTATCACGCAGCGCCGACTGGGCCCAAGATTGGCTGCGAAGCAGCGCGGTTACCCCTCCTCCTAACAAACCCAGTGCCATAGCGGCAAGCGTTTTGCCGATTGCGAAACTCATCCCCAAGGTAGCGATGGTTGTGGCCAGCATGGCTGGATCGGTGACAGGCGATGACAGCCAGAATGCCATGACAGGTGCCAGCGGAACACCGGCGGCCAACAATCCAGACATTAAGGGCAGAACCGTAACACCGCAGACAGGTGTCACCGCTCCGATCAAAGAGGCTGCAACGATTGTTTTGAGCAGGTTGCCGTTAAACACCTCGGCGATTTGGCCGCTGGCCCCGCTGGCGCTGACCCATGCCGCGATCAGAATTCCGGGAATGACAAGCGGCGAAACCTGAAGCAGGCTGATTGCCACAAACGAAAGCGTCTCCATGGCCTTGGCGGGAAAGGTAACAGAAATTCCCACCATGGAGACAAGCAGCACAGTTATCAGGATTTTCGTTTTTGAGATTCTGGGAGCGAGAGTGCTGTCGTTTGCCATGGCACGTCCTTTCAAAGGCTGCGCTACAAGTAGCAACTTGAGTGAACTCGGAAAATCGAATAGTATTGAAGGCAGGTATAAGAGAATACGAAACCTTGTCATGCCGCATCTGGATAGCGATCTGCTGAGAACCTTCCTTGCTGTCAGGGATACCGGCAGCATTCTCGCGGGCGCGGAGAAAATCCATCGCACCCAGTCTGCCGCCAGTATGCAAATCCGAAAACTGGAGGAGCTTCTGGGTAACGACGTCTTTGTGCGTCACGGTCGAGGCGTGCGTCTGACCACCGTTGGAGAACGGCTTGAGCCAGTCGCCAGAAAAGTCGTAGGAGAGCTCAATGACATCTTTGCGGAGCTAACCGGAATAGAGCTGACCGGGGTGCTTCGAATTGGAATCCCCGACGACCATAGTTCTGAGTTGTTGTCTAAAATCATCGCGGACTTTGCCCGCGACAATCCTAAAGTGGAACTCAATGTACAGCGTTCATTGAGCACTGGCTATTCAGCTGCATTGGCTTCCGGGCAGTTGGATATCGCTGTTCACGAAGTCGCGGAATTAGGCCCCAATATGGAGCCCCTGAAAGATGAACACATTGTCTGGGCAAGATCGCGGGCCTATGCCATTCACGAAGCAGACCCATTGCCTGTTGCGTTGTTTGACCGTGATTGCTGGTGGCGGGACGTAGCGGTGAATGCACTGAATGAAGGCGGCCGCGACTATCGGGTTGTCTATTCCAGTGAAAGCGCTTCGGGCATTGCTGCAGCCGTTCGGGCGGGTGTGGCCATCGGTGTTCTGAACGCGGACATGTTGACATACGACATGGTTAAACTAACCGCCGAGAACGGGTTTCTGCCGCTGCCCGCATCCAAGCTTGTGATTGAGTATGGTCAGAAAAATGATCCTGAGATTTGCGGAGCGATGGCTGATGCAATTCGAGAAGCATTCGGAGCCGTAAGCTAACCAGCACTATACTGATGGCGAGCTAGTCGCGACATATCGTCGACTGCCCCGCTTCACGCAGGTGAAAACGACCCAAAGCGATCATTAGATACGGTGCTGTCATTCTGCGGTCGCAACCGCGATTGCCACCATTTGTTGGACGGGCAGAACCAGGGTGCCGCGCGGCGTCATGTGCTACGGACAATCTGTATCTGGGTATTATCTCGACAAGTCGAATTCAGTCTTCTCATTACTTTTAGACGGCTAAAACCATCTTGGACCTACCTAAAAGACCGACCAATTTGTCGCTTGAGAGAGCATTGAAGCAGCGCGTGTTCCGGCATGCGAATTGCCATAAGTATTCAGCCCAGGAGACCACAATGCGATAGAAGCGATTTTTGGTGCGATAACAAGCAAACCACCACCAACACCGCTCTTTCCGGGCAGACCCACCCGGTAAGCGAAATCACCCGAACCGTTGTAGTGTCCGCAAGTCATCATCAGAGCGTTTACCCGGCGGGCATGATGTCGCGAAATAACGCGAGGAGCGCCATCCAACCCAGCAAGAATGCGGCCAGCCATTGCCAACTGTTTGGTCGTCATTTCGATCGCACATTGATGAAAATAAACCCCAAGCGTAAGTTCCGGTGAATTAAAGAGGTTCCCATGGGATTTGAGGTAATGCGCAAGCGCAATGTTTCTGGATCCGGTCGCCTGTTCGGACGCGGCTACCCTGCGATTGATATGAATTTCGTCTGATCCAGCCATTTGCCGAACAAGTCCAAGTATTTCTGAAAGTGCAATTTTAGGCTCTCGCTTGGATAGCAAAGCATCCGTGGTAACAATCGCGCCAGCGTTGATGAATGGATTGCGGGGTCGACCTTTCTCGATTTCCAATAGAACGACAGAATCGAAAGTGGCCCCCGATGGTTCTCTGCCAACCCTTTTCCATAGTTGGTCCCCCACTCGCCCAAGCGCCGCCACAAGCGTAAAGACCTTTGATACACTCTGAATGGAAAACGGTGTGTCAGCCGAGCCCGCGCTAAACACATGTCCATCGTTCAGGCATACGCTTATCGCGAACTGCTTTGGGTCAATTTCAGCAAGTTCGGGAATGTACTGAGCCGTTCGCCCCCAGTCATCCTGTTTGAATATTTCAGCCGCAATGTTCTGCATCACATCGTTCATTAGGATCCCCCCACGCGTTGGCCGCATGTCGGGCCAGATTTCATGTGCAATTCGGACCGGAAATTTCTGTTTCCTCTAATACAACAAAGAACCTCGCCAAAACTGGCGAGGTTCAAGTTAGTTAGAGCTCGAGCATTGAAGACGAACATTAATCCGTCACGCTCCTTTGTGGAAATCAGTCTTTCACTTTCCCGGTCCATGCCGTGCGATCGATGTCCAGATCAGGAAAATCGTCTGGGTTCAGAACCGGGCGTTCCACACCTGCTGCAAGCTGCTTACGGAAGTCTTGCAAGATGCGGAGGCATGTCGGCAGCAGCATCATGATCACGACAAGGTTGACCAGGGCTAGCAGACCCATTGCGGGGTCAGAGAATGCGAACACCGATGTCGCACCCGGCGCTGTCGCCCCAAGAAACACGATACCCATAATAGCAACGCGCAGAACGTTGATCGCCATGGGGTGTTTGGTAATCACAGTCAGCGCGTTTTCACCCAGATAGTAGTTGTAGATGATCGAACTGAACGCGAACAGCAGGATGATGAACGTCAGGAAATACTGGGTCCATTCGCCCAGATGGCTTACCAACGACTGCTGCGTCAGGACCACCCCATCGATATCTGCACCGGGCTGATATACGTCGCTCAGCAACACGACCAAAGCGGTGCATGTGCAGATGACAATCGTGTCGATGAAGACTGAGAACGACTGGGTGATGCCTTGGCTGATCGGGTGACGTACATCCGCTGTTGCGGCCACGTTCGGAGCGGAACCCAGACCGGCTTCGTTCGAAAACAGACCGCGTCGCAGACCGTTCGCAATGGCCGCGCCCATGCCGCCACCGACTGCTTCTTCCCAACCGAAGGCGTTCGCAATAATCGAGACGAACACACCCGGTACGTCAGCGATGTTGATTAGGATGATCACAAAGGCCATCAGCAAATAAGCCATTGCCATGATAGGAATAACCACATCCGCTACTTTGGCAATCCGATGAATGCCGCCAAAAACCACGAAGCCGGCAATCACTGTGAGCACTGCACCGGTGACAAAACGGCTAAGGCCAAGGCTTTCTTCTGCAGCGCCTGCAACCGTGTTGCCTTGGAATGCGTTGAAACCGATGGCAAAGGACGCGATCAGGCAGATCGCATAAACAATGGCCAGCCAACGGTACTGCTGACCAAGCCCGTGTATGATGGAACGTGCGGGTCCGCCGCGGAAATCTCCATTTTCCTGACGACGCTTATAAAGCTGCGCCAGCGAGCATTCGACCAAGCTGGTAGCCATACCGACAATCGCGATCGCCCACATCCAGAACACCGCGCCCGGGCCACCAAGCGTAATGGCAACCGCAACCCCGGCGATGTTCCCGCCACCAACGCGACCGCCGACCGACACCAACAGCGCCTGCCGAGCCGAGATGGCATTTGGATCAGCGCTTTGGTTGTTTGAAGACAGCACACGGAACATGCGCTTGAAAAACTGAAACTGAACGAAACCGGTCAGTAGAGTGATGAAGACGCCAAAGATGACAAGTATTGGTACAAGCGACCAACCCCATGTCAGGTCATTAATGGCGCCGAACAGGCCGTCGAAAATTCCCATGTTTCCTATGTTTCCCTGTTAGTGATGACCATGCGCCGTGGGCAATGGTCTGATCGCCGCACCGCATCAAGTCTGGTAGCACCGGGCCCGCGTTCGACTCAATTTGGTGAGGTGATGCAACCAGTTGCAAAAAGGTCTTGCATGAGCGCCAGATAGCGCCACATTATTGTCGGGTGTTGATCGAAATATCTGATGTTTTTGGATTCGATGATCCGAAAAGAAGGGAGTAAGCCAAATATGGCGGATGATTTCCAACGGAACCTGAGGTTGCTGACGAACCATTTCAAGTCTGTGGCCGAGGTTTGTCGTCAGCTGGAGATCAACCGATCGCAGTTCAACAAATACCTCAATGGTGCCTCTCGGCCATCGCAACATGCCCTTGCGAAGATCTGCGATTTTTTTGGTGTCGAAGAAGGCGAGATATTACTTCCGCATGATAATTTTGCGGAACTGGTTCGACTTCGGCGTGACGCCAACGTTGGCCCATTGGCCTATTCTGCCTATCTGGAACAATTGGCCAGGCGCTCTCGCAATGATCTGTCCCGGTATGATGGTTTCTACCACGAATATTCCTATGCCATGACATATCCGGGATTGATCTTGCGGACTCTGGTGCGACTGTCGACAGAAGGAGGAGTCACGCGTTACTCGCGCATCGAAAACATGGCGATCAAGGGCCGGGACAAGGCCCGCATGCATGGTCGCTACAACGGGCTGGCTTTCTACTTGAACGACCGCATCTTTCAGGTCGATTTCGATGCGATCACTGGCGAAGAAATCAGTCAGACAATTCTTTATCCTAATTTCAAGAACCGCCACAATCGGCTTCCCGGACTGAAGCTCGGAGTCTCGACCAGCAGTTCCAGAGAACCGCTTTGCGCGCGCGTTCTCTATTGCTTCCTCGGAAAAGAAACCAAAATTAAGGACGCTCTTAAGGCGTGTGCTGTTTTTGAACCTGACGATCCGGAAATTGATCGATCAATAGAGATGATGGTAAGAAACACAATGAACATCGACGATTCACACTTTCGTGTAATGAGCGACTTGTAGGATCGGTCAAAACGATGTTGCTGAATAACTAGTGCGGTGCGAATCCACATCATAGTGTTCCATGTCCTAACGTCAGGCAAAATAGATGGCCAGTGCGATCAGTCCAACGCTATTGGCAAGGCCCCAAAGCAACATTTGGAGATGAGTATTCTGACCTCCTTCATGCCCGAACCAGTGGCAGAAGTAATTCCCTGCGATAAGAAATCCGGCCCAGGTGGTACAAAACAGCAATGCGCCAATCAGGCCCAGCGACAACCCCACTGAAATGATGACAATGCCTAAGGCTGCGCCCGCCAGTGCTCCAACACCAAGCCAAAGCCCGGCGACGGTCAGCAACTCCCAGCCGACAATGAACGAGAACAACCGGCGTCGGATCTTTCAGTTGGTGAGGTGCCAGTAAGCAACATGTACGTAGGCTTCTGGATATTCCTCACGCTTACGTTCCATATCCATAACCTGCGCTGTATAGGTTTCGTTTAAGAACGGGTGAAACACATTCTCAAACTCACCTATCGTTAGCCAGGCCGCCATGAATGCCAAGTTGACGCACCCGGTAACAAGTAAAACAGTATCCAGCATCTCTTATCCGTGGATTTCGCCCGCCCGGGACCGGCCCGGACAAGCAGCTAAGTTCAGGATTCCCAGTACATGTATTGTGGGTAAATTTCATTGGAGATATGCACTGCAGCTCCTTTTAGATTGCTGTTGCGGTGATTATGTAGCGACCACCAGTAGGGCTGAATGATGACGCCCTCGTCGACCGTGATCTGTTCCAGCTTCGCCATGATCTCGCACCGGGCGTCCGGGTTTGGCGTCGCCAAAGCTTGATCGACCATCGCGTCGAACTCGGTATTCTCGAAACCGGTCTCGCTCCAGCTTGCTCCGCTTTTGTAGGCAAGCGCGAAAGTCTGGATGCCAAGCGGACGGTGGTTCCAGTTGGTGACCGAGAAGGGGTAACTCGCCCATTCGTTCCAGAAGGTCGAAGACGGGTAGACCGTGCGTTTCACGTTTATGCCCGCATCGCGCAGCTGGCCGGCGATCGCATCACCCGTGGCCTTCCAGAATGCGCTGTCGAGCGTAACGAGGTCGAATTCGTAATCGCTCATCCCGGCCTCTTCCAACAGGGCCAGGGCAGCTCCGGCATCGCGCTTCGGAGCACTGATGTCGGCATATTCAGGATGTTTGGGCGAGACGTGATGGTTTTCTGCGACGCTGCCGAGGTTGTTATAGGCGAGCTCCAGAACTGTGGCGTCGTTGACCGCCTGTGCCAGCGCGCGGCGTAGAACAGAACCGTGCTATCCTTCCCTCTGCCGGATCAGATCCCTACCTGGCATTGATCGCAAAGCGATGAGCGGTCCAATTGCAAAAGGTTGACTGGGAACTCGCGCAAAGGTCATACTCATATTATTTCATATGTACGAGGTGGACCGATGGCAAAACCATCCAGACCACGGAATTTGAGGAAGAAGATTTTGATGGGCGTGGCTGTATCGGCCATTCCGTTGGCTGGGTGCGATCTTATCGATGCAATTGAGTCTTCATCGGGTGGTCCAACCCCTAGCATAACCGCATCTCCGGACGAGATTGCAGCATTTGAAGCAGCGAAATCTCAGGGTACCGTGGCATCGGTCGAACAGTTTCTGCGCGGTTATCCTGACAGCATGCTGGTGCGAAAACTGCTGCAAGATCAATCGCCAGCTACCCTTAGCCGGATTAGCGACGCTGTTGTTCAGGGTTTAAGCCCTGCGGTTGTAAGCTCGCTTTCACCCGGCGTAAAACAAGCTCTTGGGATACAGGTGGATCGCGGTGATGGCGGCGATGGGCGTGAAGGTGCGTCTGACGGCTATAGCGGATAGCTCCCGAATATCAGCGCGTGAAACCTGATACCTCTTCCATTGAAAGCAGCAATTTGCTCTCGGTTTCCGTAATCGTAACCAACTACAATTACGGACACTATCTTCAGGCGTGCCTGGACAGTTTGTATGCTCAGACCTGCGTGCCGGACGAGATCATTGTGGTAAATGATGGCTCAACCGATGGCAGCTCCGAAATATTGGCGCTCCAGCAGGGGATCACCGTGATTGATCAACCCAATGGCGGGCAGGCAGCGGCGTTCAATGCTGGTTTTGCCGCCAGCCACGGTAAGATCGTGATGTTCGTTGACGCAGATGACAAGCTTGAACCGCAGGCGATCGAGGTTGTGCGCCGGTTGTGGAGCGACGAAATATCGGCTTTGTCCTTTGGGCTTTGCATGATCGACGGTCAGGGGCGAGGGATCGGGCAATATGCAATGGACTTGCCTGACGACGATCTTCTGGGCCGGATGCTCAGCCAACTGACGATTCCGTTCATGCCCACCAGCGGAAATGCCTTTCGCCGTGACGTTGTTGCTTGGGCCTTTCCTCTGCCCACGGAACGCTGGCGCATAAGTGCAGATGCGCTGCTTATTCGGGTGGCGGTCCTGGCGGCCCCGATCCGGCAAATCCGGCAGACGCTGGGGGCATATCGTGTTCATGGGCAGAACAACTATTTCCGCAGTGGCGTCACAGGCCCGTGGCGGGCCAACCGCGGTTTGCGTGACATTGCGCAGGCTGGCTTGGACCTTATCGCGTTGTCTGATCGCGCAGGGCGTGATTTGTCGCGTTCCGATCGCACGAAATTGCTGTTTGCGGCGTCGCGATGTCAGATGAAGGCCGAAAACCTCGTGTTTGACACGGGATCTCTGGCTGCATTTAGGAAACGAGCATTGTCGCTTGCTCAAGGCGGGCGAGTAACCTCTAGCCTGTGGCTTTATCTCACCTGCGCCCGTTTCAGCCGAACCATCAGGAAATGGAGTGTTGATCCCCGGTATCAACGACGTTTCTTGCGCACTGCACTCGATATTCTACGAGGCCGCAGATTGACCCGCGATCTTGCCGCGCCTGGAGCCACTCGCACACCTTTTGAGGCCCGTCTGTCGCCGGAATCTGAACCGCCCCAGGATCCCATGGAGTGGCTGACAGGTCCGGAGTGGTCCCGTGATCACAGCACGGGTGGTGCTGACCTGAGTGCCGGGAGAGGGCGGTTCAGCTTTGCGCGGGTCTGGTCCGGACCCGCCAAGCTTAGCTTGGATGTTGTTCCGCGTTCAGATCTACCCGTTGAGATCGCAGTCTTTCACAATGGATTGCCAGTGGGATCTGAAGAAGTCATATCGAAGAAAACTATAACAGTCGTGCTGCCCGAAGCAGCAAGGTTGCCTCCCCCCCCGGATGATATTGAGCTACGGATTACGGATCAGTTTCCCGGGCGATTTGGCGTGTTTTCCAGGATTTGGCGCAAAGCCCATCGCCTGCAAATCCAGCGCATCGGGTTGGAGCCGGAGCCAGCTGAACCAGCTTCAGCTGTCGTGCCGGTGGCTGGCAGTGCTCTGATGTCGGGTTTTGGGGATGTGGTGCAGACGAAAAATGGTCACGTGTTGTCGGGCGAGCGGTTGATTGGTTCTGGCGAGGCACTGTCACTGGCTGTGCCGCCCCTAAAGCCGCCCTTTTGCCTGCAGTTGAGTTTTTCACCGGATCAAGTGCCAGGGTCTTTGACAATTGGAATACGTGACGCGGTATACCACGCTGAAATCGGTCCTTCGGGACAGTGCTTGATCGAAATTCCACATATGATGGACGTTTTTGACAGCCCGGCCGTGCTGAGATTTGACCTGCAACCACAGGAATTCCTGGATGACCCGGTCATCGAAATTCAAAGCATGTCTTGGCTACCCGAGGGTCCGGTTGGGCGGTATGAGTTGCCTGCACTGGTTCCGGGTGGCTGGGCTGGTCCGGGCACAGGGAGGGCCTTGTCGTCGTTCCTGTCCGATGGCTGGATGCATGATCCGGACGGCACCGCGATGATGTTTGGAAGCACCGCACAGATTGTGGTGTCGCAGGCGGCTGTTCGCACCGGTTCCGTTCTGCGCCTTGATCTGGAGCCTTTGGACCCAATCGCGCTGCGGGATCGGCTGGTGCTGGTGATCAATGTGGGCGGCACTGCCCGAGCAACGGTACAGCTAACCGGGGCGGGAATTGTCGAAGTCGATCTTGACGGCGTTCTGGCGGGCCCCCGGCATCGGATAGAAATCGATATCTACGCCGCTACTCGCCCACAGGATAACCAAGATGACGGGCTTGTCGGAAACCACGGTGGTCTGCGGCTGAACCGGATTGGAGTTGCTGCCGACAACGGGCAAGAACAAGCGCTGGCTCAGCCCGTCCCGGCTTTGCCGGATATGCAGGTCGCGCGCATTCTGAAACAGCTGCGGCAAGCGTTGCGGCAAGGGGCCGATTATTCAAAACTCGAAGCATTCAGAGACGAGCTGACCGCCGCTATTTCTGCGCTTAGCCCCTCAGCCGCATTTGGTGGGCTGGCAGCGAATGACTTGGATATGCTGACGCAATTGTCGGCAAAACTTCCAAGCTGCAAACAAAAGTTTGAACCGCTGGATCGGGCTGATTGGTTGCGTGATCTGGCGCTTCGAATGCTGCAGGGTCCCGGATATATAACTCTGCAGGGAACAGAGCTGACCGCCTTGCCCGAGCTGACGCCGGATTTCGCCCGGATACTTGGGGCTTACCTCGTTGCCGATCCAGTTGCTGGCACCAAGAAATCTGAATTACAGGCCTATCAGGATCACTTGGTTTCGATACTGTCTCAGGCGCGCGAAGTTATCGCCAATAGCCCGGAAAACAGCCCCCTTGGTCTTTTGGCGGGGCAGGTGGTTACATCCTTCCGCGCCCGGCAGTTGCTGTTCAGTGATCTGCCGCTGCGACCGCATGTTCAAGCTTTTGCACAGGCGCTTGAGGCCAAGCTGCTGAGGGCCGGGTTCGATTTGTTCGCGCCGCAAACCCGTGCGCGCGGGCCGCGTCGTGGCCCGTTCAGAATTGGGGTGGTCCTGCACAACACGAAACCTTCGCCTGAGACTTGGATATGGCGCGCATTGTTACGCAAGCTCTCTGCTGACCGGGTCGAAGTGACGCTGTTTTTGACAGAACAGAATGCGGCCCCCGACTCGGGCTTTGAAGGCTGTCGGGTGGTCGGCCTTGCCGGGTATTCCCTATCCGAGACGGTGGTCTCCATTCGCAGAGCTCAGGTGGATGTGATGCTGCTTGGTGCCAATTTTTATGGCCATTGCTTCATGGCCGAGCTTTGCGCGCATCGATTGGCGCCAAGGCAGATTGCATTGTCGGCGGTTTTCCCGGCGACTACCGGATTTGCCAGTGTTGACAGTTTTGTTCTTGGTAAATCCGTGGCCCCTTCATGCGCTTCCGATGACTATACTGAGACGATACATTGGGCCCCCGGCGCTGGGCAGGCGTTCGACATACCTCCGGCACCCAGGGTGAATGTGGATGCGATACAGGTGACTCGTAAGCGAGTCGGCATCGATGCTGGGGCGGTAATGCTTGTCAGTGGTGCAATGACGGACAAGATAGGCGCGGAAGTTCTACAAGTCTGGACCCGCGCGTTGGCAGCCGTTCCCGAGGCTGTGCTGGTGCTTTATCCTTTTGCCGCCAGCTGGCAGCAGACCTATGACGGATCGATTTTCAATGCCCGAGTGGCAGAGGCCTGTAAAACCGCCGATGTCGATCCGCGCCGGATCCGCATCCTCCCTCCGATCCCGAATGCAGAAGTCAAACAGGTGTTGGTTGCAGCGGATTTGTATCTGGACAGCTTCCCGTATTCCGGGGCAACGACCACGGTTGAAGCGTTGCAATGCGGTCTGCCCGTTGTTGCCTTGCAAGGTAAAACGCAGCGCGGACAACAAGCTGCAGGTTGGCTGGCAGAATTCGGGCTGGGTGATCTGATTGCCAATTCGCATCAGGCCTATGTGGATATTGTGGCTGATCTGGCTGGTGATCCCGCCCGCTTATCTGAGGTGCGAGCCCGGATTGCGGAAAGTCGGGAAACGGCGATGAAGCAGCACGAATTCGCGCGCTGGTTTGAGGACCTGCTGCTGCCCAAGTCCCAAGGCGGCCCGGAGCCGCGTTATCTGTTTCACCACATGCCAAAAACAGGCGGCACCAGTCTGAAGCGGATCTTCAGCAGTTGGTTCGAACTGGCCGAAGATTATCGCGCGCCCTGGGCCTATATCATGCCACCAGCCTTGGATCTGGATAGTTTGGGAGCGAAGACGATGCTATGTGGTCATTTTGCAGCCGATCGGGCCCGGTTGACGGAAAGATATCCGCAAACTGCCAACTCAGATCGCTGGCGCAAAATCACTTTTCTGCGTGACCCGCTGGAGCGTGCGATTTCAATTCACGCCTATGAAAAGAAACTGCGGCTCGACTATGATCAAACCTATCAACCCGTCCCGCTGGGAGAGTACCTGCGGAGCAACGAAGGGATCTTTCTGACGCATTTCGAGTGTGATGAAAGCAACTGGCGACAGGTGCTGGACAGTTATTGGTTTGTCGGCACGCTCGAACGGATACCTGCGTGTATGGACTATTTGGCAGCCAAGCTCGGCAAACCTGCACCGGATGTGCTGCCGCATGAAAACGCAAGCTTGCGAACCGAGGACGCGACAGAGGAAGACATCGCCGTATTTCGCGCGAACAACGCCATCGAATTCGAGATATATGACGCCGTGTCTGCGCGTCTGGACACGTTATTGCCCTAACATACGCGCGATCAGGTCCCGTGCTGAATAACGTGGTGCCCAGCCGGGGTAATCGGTTTGAAACGAGCGTGTATCCGAAATCCACCACTGATGATCACCATAGCGGGGTTCGGGGTTAATCCGGCGCGGCACTTCGCGGCCTAGCAGGTCCTGTGCGATATCCAGCGCCTCGATTACAGAAACCGAGCTGCCACGCCCGCCGCCCATGTTATAGACGCCCAAAAGTTTGTTGCCCTGCATGACGCGCACGAACGCCTCGGCCAGATCATCTGCATGTAAATTATCGCGCACCTGCTTGCCGCCATTGCCGATCACTTCATAACATTCGCCACGTAAGGCGGTCCGACAGAGGAAGGACAGAAACCCGTGCGCTTTGGAACCGCTGTGATCCTCGCCCGTCAGACATCCAGCCCGGAACACCGCAGCTCTCAGGTCAAAGCGGGTGGCATATTCCTGAACCATCAGATCTGCCGCAGTTTTTGATACTCCGAACAGGCTGTGCTGTGTCTGATCGATGGACATGGATTCATCGATACCATGTGCGTAAAACGGGTGGTCCGGCGAAGGTTCCAACCGGCTGTCATGTTCCTGCAATGGCAGCAGATTAGGACGGGTGCCGTAGACCTTATTCGTGGATGTAAAAAGAAATGCCGCGTCCGGAGCGAAAGTGCGGCACGCGTCAAGCAAGTTCAAAGTTGCAGTGGCATTGATGGCGAAATCGGTGAAAGGATCACGCGCCGCCCAATCATGCGAAGGCTGCGCGGCTGCGTGGACGACCACAGCCAGACCCCGACCGATCTTGCGAAACAAGGCTCTGATTGCCTCGTCGTCGCGAATATCCAGATTGTAGTGCTGGTAACCTGGGCAGCTGGCGGCAAGCGCTGCCTGTTTACCTGCATTGCTGGCGGCGTCCCCAAACAGCACCCGCCGCATATCATTGTCTATGCCGACAACGTCAAACCCCAACGCCGTAAATCTGCGCACAGCAGCAACCCCGACAAGTCCCAGTGATCCGGTCACAAGGGCCAGGCTGTTGGTGGTCACGGGCTGGGTCTCCGGCTGTCTCTGAATGTGTTTAAATTCTAATATCTTTGTCGCTAAACCTACCGTTTTCGCGTATAAGGAACAAGCTACTTTAAGGCTTTACAGATGTTCGACTATTCGGTTCTGGATGGTGTGGCTTAGAATTTTAATAATCTCAACGCTTTTTTTTCAAGCGTTGACAGATGACGTATTTGCTCAGTCTGCCGGACCGGGGGCGGGCAAGCGGGTTGCGTTTGTCGTTGGCAACTCGGCCTATCAGGGCACTCTTGGCAAGCTGCGAAATCCAGTCAACGACGCCACAGATGTTGCCACCAAGCTTGAAGAGCTTGGGTTCGAGGTCATACTCGCCACCGATCTGAGCCTGCACGCTTTCCGGGCCTCACTGCTGAATTTCGCAACCGAGATTGAAGGCGCAGATACATCGTTGTTTTTCTATGCAGGACACGGTGTGCAGGTGAACAATGAGAACCACCTGATTCCGGTGGATGCCCAAATAAACCGCGACCGCAACCTGTCTGACGAGACGATTACAGTAAACCGCGTGGTTGGTTTGATGAACCAATTCACCGAAACATCGATTGTTCTGCTTGACGCCTGCAGGGACAATCCGCTGACCAGTGATATACCGATAGGCGGGCAAGTGGACGGGTTCGGGCGGGGCCTGGCACGGGTGAGGGCGGATGGGGGGTCGTACATTGCCTTTGCGACAGCACCGGGGAATGTCGCGTATGACGGCGAGGGGCGTAACAGCCCGTTTACCACGGCTTTGTTGAAGCACATCTCGACGCCTAACACTGATATTCGTCTGATGATGGCTGACGTGCGGCGCGATGTCTTTGCAGCTACGCAGCAACGGCAATTGCCGTGGGAGAATAACTCGTTAATCGGTCGTTTTTTCTTTGATGAAAACAGTACGCTGCAACGTCTGGACAGCAGCGCCCGCACCGAGGCTGAGGCGTGGCAGGCGATTGCCAGCACGAACCGGCGCGAGGATTACGCAGCTTTTCTGCAAGCCTTTCCTGACGGGAATTTCGCTTCGGTGGCGCGTCTGAAAATCACCGCGCTGGAACAATCCGAGGAACGCGCAAGCGCGGCGCAGTCGGGATTTGTCCGGGCGCGGGCGACCAATACCGAAGAAGAATGGAACAATTTCCTACAAACGTTCCCCGAGGGGATATTGGCCGATATTGCCCGCGAAGAACTGCAGGAATTGCAGGACGAGATCGAGCGCAACCGCATGACGCTTGAGGAAATCCACTGGCGCTCTATCGAAAACTCTCATGCGGCTTCGGATTTCCGCATGTTCCTGTCGCTCTATCCTCAAGGCGCGTTCTCCGACCTGGCGCAACAGCGCCTCGAAGCGACCCTGCGCGCCGAAGAGATCGTTGCCTCACTGGCTGACGGAGCCTTGCCCGAAGATGTCAGTGATGTTCGACTTGAGCGGGAAATCAAGCGCAAGGTGACGCAGATACCAGTGCAGTTCATTCAATACGGTTTGAATGCGCTGGGGCATCAGGTCTCTGATATCTCCGGCGTTCTTGATGCCCCGACGCGCCGGGCGGTACGCAATTATCAGGCCACCATCGGTGCCTCGCAAACGGGCCGTCTTACACCGCAACAGATCGTGGATCTCCTGCTATCGGCTGCGGCGCTGGGCGACAGTCATGCGTTGACGGCAACGGGGATCATGCTGACCGCGGGGCAGGGATTGCGCAAGAACGAGAAGATGGCACGCCTGTGGCTGGACCGGGCGGCAGATCAGGGCAATGGGCTGGCGATGGCCAATCTGGGCATCCTCTATCGCGATGGATTAGGGGGTGAGCGCGATCTGTCCAAAGCCCGATCCTTGCTGACCGTTGCCGTGACATTGGGTGTTGAAGGGGCCGAACCGGTTTTGCGGAGCCTTGGAAATTGAGAGTGTACGCGATCCTATTGATCGGGATCATGCCCGTTTTGGCTGACGCACAGCTTCTGTTGCCGACCCCTGAACTTCGTGTTGAAAAAGACTGCGATATCTGCCCTGAGATGGTGATCCTGCCGGACGGGTTGTATATGTCCCGCGCCCCGGTGATGGTTGAAGAATTCCGCGCTTATGTTCAGGAAACCGGCTACAAAAACGCTGGTTGGGGGTGCAAATGGAACTTTCCGGGTTTTGAACAGGGTCCGCGACACCCGGCGACTTGCATCACCTATGAGGGGGCCGAAACCTATGCCGATTGGCTCAGCGACAAGACTGGCAAGCCTTATCGACTGCCCACCGCCGAAGAGCTGACTTACGCGGTGATGGCGTCGGCAACGACAAACTATTGGTGGGGTCAGCAGATTGGGCGGGATCGCGCAACGTGTCTGGGGTGCGGTCGGGCGCTGGACGCCGTGGGGACAACCCCCGTGGACAGTTATGAGGCCAATCCCTTTAACCTGCTGGATGCCGTGGGTAATGTCTGGATCTGGACAAGTGATTGTGTGTCCGCTGCGTGCGAGGAACGGCTTCTGCTGAGCGGGGGCTGGTCAAGCCCGCCATCGGATCTGAGGATGACCAAAAGCATTTTCAACAGCGTAACGGTACCTTTCAATACCTATGGCATTCGTGTGGTGAGGGAGTTCGAATGACACATATAAGTTGGTTTTTCCACGTCCTGATTTTCTGTTTTGCCGGGGGCATTGCATGGGCGCAGAACGAGACAAGCTCGGGTAATGTCTTTCGCGATTGTGATAGCTGTCCCGAGATGATCTTGTTGGAAAATGGCTCTGCTATCGCCGCAACTTTGATCACCCGCGCACAATTTGCCGAGTTTGCTGCAGAAACCGAATTACCCGGCGATGAAAGCTGTTTTATCCGTATCGCCAAACGATGGAAGAACACACCCGGCAAAGGCTGGTCTGACCCGGGGTTTGAACAGGGGCCGGATCATCCTGCGGTTTGCATGAACTGGCTTGAGGCCACAGCATATACGGACTGGCTTAGCGAGAAGACTGGTCAGTATTACCGTTTGCCAACCTACGAAGAATCCGTAGCCGCCACGGCGGCGGGGGCGGAAACGGCCTTTTGGTGGGGTGATGATTTCGCCGAAATCTGTGACCGCGCGAACGCCGCAGATGCCAATTTCAAAGCTGCTTTTCCTGAAGATGGCCGGAAGTTTCTGACCTGCGACGACGGGTATACCTATACCTCTCCGGTCAGGGCCTTTCCGCCCAATCAACTGGGTCTCTATGATGCGGTAGGCAATGTCTGGCAATGGACCAACACCTGCTTCAAAGGCGACTGTTCAAATGCGGTTTTTCGTGGTGCCTCGTGGGTAGTGCCCGCTAAAAACCACTTCCGCAACGACGGGCAATGGGCCGACAGGATTATTCTGCGCAATTCGGCGGTAGGTTTCCGCGTCTTACGGGACGCGCAATAGCCGGATGCCGCATCTCAGAGACAGCACCAAGAAAATTCTGGTCACAGGCGGTGCCGGTTTCATTGGCTCGCGTCTTGTGGATCGGCTGCTGGCACAAGGCCACGATGTTCTGTGTGTCGACAATCTGTTCACCGGGTCCAAGCGCAATATCGCGCATCTGCATTCAAACCCGAATTTCGAGTTCATGCGCCATGACGTGACCTTGCCATTATATGTCGAAGTGGATGAGATCTATAATCTCGCCTGTCCTGCCTCGCCGGTACATTACAAACATGATCCGGTTCAAACCGTTAAGACATCGGTACATGGCGCGATCAATATGCTGGGTTTGGCCAAACGGTTGGATGCGCGAATTTTTCAGGCGTCAACGTCGGAGGTCTATGGTGATCCCGCGACGCCGGAGCAATCCGAAGATTATTGGGGGCATGTTAATCCGATCGGGCCGCGCTCTTGTTATGACGAAGGGAAGCGTTGTGCCGAAACTCTATTCTTCGACTATCATCGGCAGCATGGGTTAGACATAAAGGTCGCCCGGATTTTTAATACTTATGGCCCGAACATGCATCCTGCTGACGGACGGGTGGTTTCGAATTTCATCACGCGTGCATTAACCGGTAAACCGCTGATCATCTATGGTGATGGCAGCCATAGCCGTTCATTTTGCTATGTGGATGATCTTGTCGACGGCATTATGGCGCTAATGGGGACCGATGCTGGAGTGACCGGTCCGCTCAACCTGGGAAACAGGCAGGAGATCACGATATTACAGTTGGCTCAGCGGGTGTTGTCACTCACGGAATCGCCCTCGGGGATTGAGTTTCAGGACACTACACCAGATGACCCAAGACGTCGCCGACCGGATCTTACCCGCGCCAAGGCCGTGCTTGACTGGACCCCGCAGACTGATCTTGATGAAGGGCTACGGCGTACCATCGCGTATTTTCGGGGCAACTCCGGTTGAACTGCAAGCCGTCAACTCATGGCCTGGAATTCTACGCGGCGGTTTTCCTCGGCGCGCGGATTGCTGGAGTTGACCGGAAAACGTTCCCCCATCCCGACTGTTTCCAGACGCTGAGGTGCGATACCACATTCCTGTACCAGATGACGCGCGACTTCTTTCGCGCGCAGTACCGAAAGGCGCTGGTTATATTCATCCGAGCCGGATGTATCCGTGTGCCCAATGATGCGAAACAGGTCAATCGGGCTGGTCTTCATTGCGGTACACATAGCTGACAGCTTGGATTTCTGACTTTCATCCAGCGCAGCAGAATCGTACCCGAATTTGATATGCATATTGATCTGCAATTCGGTGTCGAGCTTGGCGTAGACCAGTGGCTTATTCGGATCGGTTGCACTGGTGACCTGAGTGGTATCCGGCGTTGACGTCGTGCCGGTTTCCTGTGTCGTGATTGCTGTTTCCGTCGTTGGCAGGGTTGCAGTTTGCGCCGAAGGTGAGATCTCAATGCTTTCGGGGCTTACCGCCTCGGCCTGAATATCCTCTACCGTGACCAACGAAACACCACGGGCATTCGAACTGCCGTCAAGCGAGCGGGTCAGCGGCCGGTTCTGAACCTCAATCTGCCGGTTGAAAATCTCATTGATTTCCTCCGGAGTCATCTCTTGGCCAAGCGCGGGCAGGGCCAGAACGGCAAGGCAGATTCCGCCGATACATCCTGAATAAAACCGCATTTGAATCACCTGAGAAAAAAGGATTTGTACGGTCCCGATACTAGGTTAATATCTACAAATATTCAATTCTGTCTTTTGTATTGGCTGCTTCTTCGGCCCTGTGTTGTGGGCTGCCGGACTTGGGTGAACGCTCGGTATGACAGTTCCGACGACCAAAATTCCACACCCGCCGCGCCGTGCGGCTTTATATGTCGCCGGGGCGGGGCTGACCCATACCGGCCGGGTGCGGTCTGACAATGAAGATGCTATCTTAACTGATCCAACCGGGGTTCTTTGGGCCGTGGCCGATGGGATGGGTGGATACGGGAACGGAGATGTAGCCTCAGACATAATCACGCGTCATTTGTCTGAAGTGGTTGATACGATGTCAGCAATACCTGCGCTGCGTAGTAGCCTTCAGGCGGCGAATACTGAAATTCAGTCAGTGGCGCGGTCCAAGGGAACACAACGCTTTGGTGCAACGGTGGTGGCGTTGATGTTTCAGAACGGTCACGCCAATATCGTTTGGGCGGGTGATTGTCGTGCATATCTGATGCGACAACGCTGCCTTAGGTTGCTGACACGTGATCACACGGTCGTTCAAACTATGGTCGATGAGGGGTTGCTGCGTGATGAAGACAGCGCCAGCCATCCTGACGCTCATGTTGTCACCCGCGCCGTCGGATATGAACCTGAGATTGAACTTGATGCGCTGTCCGTTCCGGTGGTGCCAGGTGATATTCTGATGCTGTGCAGCGACGGGCTGACGGCGTGTCTGGGTGATCATGACATCGCCGATTGCGCATTGAGGGCGACAGACCCCGAGGCCCTGTGCGCCGATCTTATAATCCATTGCCTTGAACGCGGTGCGCCGGACAATGTTTCGGTGGTATCGACCTTCGTGCAGGAAGCACGCTGATGCGACAAGGTACGCTGATCGGCCCGATCATCATTGCGATAGGTTTGATTGCCGCGGCGATTGCCTTTGCGGTGGTCGGAGCGGTCTTGCAGACCGCCGATGGCGGGACTGAGTTACGGCTGGATCGTGCCGAAGACAGGATTGAGACCCTGACCACCGAAATCAAAGCGCTGAGTCAGGCGTTGAATGAAGCTGAAACAGCCATTGAACGACAGGCGGAAGCGAATGCGCTTCTTGCGGCCCAGGTGCCCTCTGCCGCGACGACAAATCCCGTCGGCGATGCAGCACAGGGGTTAAGCCTTGATGTGACGCAAACCATGCCCGAGATCGCGGACCACATTCCCACTGAAGAGATGACCGAGGTCATGCAGTTGGCCAAGGCGCGTTTCAACAAGGGGATAACGCAACCGCGCAATTCCACGATGCTCAAGCTGTTGGGTCAGCCACGGCGCGACTATGGCACCAACTGTCAGGGTATCACCAACGCGGCGCTGAGCGCGCTCGTGGAAACAAGGCAGGTGGGTCCAATTCGTGTAACCCTGCTGCGTCCGGCGCTGGACTCGCTGGAGCGGATTTTTAACACCCTGCAAGCCACCGAACCTGATATCTATGCAGCGCTCGGGACGGCAGGTGGCCTGTGCGTACGGCTGATCCGGGGCTCCAGCAGTTCGATCTCCAATCACTCATTCGGCACGGCGATCGACATCAAGCTTCAAGGACAGCTGGATGGCTTTGGCGATGGTGGTACGCAGTTTGGTCTGTTGTTACTGGCCGAGTTGTTCAATGCCGAAGGCTGGTATTGGGGCGCGACCTATCGCCGTGAAGATTCGATGCATTTCGAAGTTGGCGAGGAAACGTTGCTGCGCTGGCGCGCAGAAGGTCAGCTGTAGCTGATGGTGCGCAGAGATGCTCAGCCAGCGTCGGGCAAGCAGGTCTTCGAGAAAGCTGCGGTTCCCATATTCGATTTGATTGACCGTATGGATGAAGAAGTGCGCGCTGGCGAATCTGCGTTGTTGGCGCGTGCAAAAGAGGCCCTGACCGTGTTCGCAGGTGCGTTGGAGCAAAGCGATGTTCCGCAGCCTGCGATTGCTCCGGCGCGATTGGGGCTCGCCATGCTGATCGATACGCGGGCCCGCGCGCAGAGCGCTTTGAAACTGACTACGTGGAGTGTTCTGGCGCAAAAGGCTTTGTTTGATGACCACCAAATGTCGCTGTCGCGTATACGCGAGTTTTCCCAAACCGCCCGCGATGCCGGGGCTGACTATGCTGGTCTTGCAGCGTTTCTGGACGATGTGGCGCTGCAAGTACAAACGGGTGGTCGCAGCCTGACAAGAAGCCGCTCGAATTGGGGCGTGTTTGCGGTGCTGAGTTTTCTGGTGTTTTTGCTGTCGCTGGCCGGATATGCGTGTTGGCTGGAGTATCGGTTCCACGCCAGAATTCTGGATCGGTTTGAACAGGATATTGGTGCGATTACGCTGGCACCTGATATGGCAAGGGCCGAGTTGACCAACTCACTGACACAGGTTTCCCAAGCGCGGGATCGGGTGGTTCGTGCAGCACAATATGCACCGTTGCGCCGGGTTGTTCGATTGCCACGCGTGGACAGCGAAACAGTCGCGGAAAACAGATACCGGTCTGACGTAGCCAAAGTTGGTCCCGCCACGCTGGCCACTGTACTGGAGGAGGTGCTGGCGACCGAAGGCGACAGCCTGAAACTTTACGACGCGCTTCGGGCTTTTGCTGTGCTCAGCGGTGATCTGCAATGGTCACCCGCCTATCTTGAAGGCTGGTTGGAGGATAACCAAGACGCCCATGGTTTACCCGGGTTTTCTCGTCATGTGATGGCGTTTCCAACCCCCGACGGTACGATACAGGCCACCGATGCGCAGATACAGGATCTGGCGCGTGGCTTTGCCAGCGAGACGTCCGAGGCGGATCGGGTGTGGCTGGAACTGTTGCGCGCTTCGCAGACCCGGGCTCTGCCGTCCTGGAATCCCGAGGCAAATATACCGGGTCTGTCCGACATCCTTGTACGCCGTTCCGGCGTTGCGTTGGATTCGGCTTTGCCGGGGTTGTTCACGCAGGACGGCTGGGCCTATGCGCGGGATTACGGCATTGGCGTCGCCGTACAGGATGCCCGCCGCATGGTTCCGGTGGTGTTGGGTCAGATGTCTGACCCGGTCAATCAAACCCCGGACGAGGTTCAGGCCCGATTGCATCGGGAAACGATTGCCGTGTGGACGGAGTGGTTGTCCGATCTGCGGGTGGAACCGTTCGATGACCCGGATCGGGCCATTCTGGTTTCAGGCGTATTGGCGCAACGCGCGAATCCGCTATCGCAGGTGCTGCGCGCAAGCTGGACGCAGATGGGAGGGCGGGACCAAAGCCGAAGCTTTGACCAAAAGGTCGAATTGGGCCGTGTTTTTGGTCCGGTGGTCCAATGGATGGATGAAGGCGGCATGGCAGAGCTCAGCCAGCTGTTTTCAACATTGAACGTGGCACTCAGCACGCGGCAGCGCGACGGAGAGAAAGGTACAGCGAAACTGGTTAGCGTGCAGGAACGTGCGCGGACGATCAACGTGCTGCAAACCGCCCCCCGGATCATTGTGCAGATTGCTGAAGATGTGCTGGCACAGGCCAACGCGGCAACCTCTCAGTCTGGCGCAGATCCACTGGTTCTACGCTGGCAACAAACCATCTATCCCGCCTGCCGCAGAGTGTTGCACAATCAGTACCCATTCGCAGACGGTGCGGACGCAGTTCCGTCCGAGGTTACTGCATTGATGGCCCCAAACGGCAGTCTGATGCAGTTCTACAGTGCTTATCTGGCCCAATTCCTCGATCAGTCCTCACGGCCATGGCGCTGGAAACCAGAAGCACGTTTTGCCGGGCTGGACCCAGATTCAGCCGCCTTTTTCGAACGTGCCGTCCTGTTGTCCGATGCGCTTTTTGATGCGCAGGGTCAGTTGCAGCTGCAGCTCGAGATGGCGGCATTGGCCGAACGCGGACGAATGGTTGTCGCAGTGGGGGGACAGGGCGCGCCGGTGCGTGCAACAGGTGAACCGGCGATATTGGCATGGCCGGGCCCGGCGCCGCTAATGGGGGCCAGTATCAGCTTCCGTGAGGGCACAGACAATGCAGAACTTAATGCCGCCGGATATTGGGGATTGTTGAGGCTTCTGGATCGGTTCCGGCTGCGGTTTCGCGACGAAGGTGCCCGGGTTCTGGTCGACATTCGCAGCGATGATGGACGCGCATTTGTGGAAATTGTGTTCCCGGATGCGGCGAACCCAGTTTCGGCGCGTAGCTTGATGCGTGGATTCTCATGCCCACCGGTTCTGTAAATTGCGCGCCGGGACTCTGCGGCGCGCCATGCCTGTGCTACATTAGCACGCAGATTTGAAAGAGATTTTCAGGAAGCGAGTGCAGTGATGTTTGACGAGCGGCATTTCCAGGCCAAGACCGAGCTAGTCGATACCCCCGACGACCCGGATGGGTTGCGCTTTGCCCGGATGACCGGCTTCGATGCCATCAGCACGTGTTTCAAATTCGAACTCACACTGCAGTCGTCCGATTTCAACGTTAGTTCGGACAAGTTGCTGGGAACTCCCGTTACGGTCCGGGCTGGGTTTGAAGAACACGAGCGCTATTTTCACGGTTTGGTCGATCAGTTTCGCTTTGCCGGTCTCAAAGAAGGGTGGGGCCTTTATGAGCTCACGCTCAGGCCTGCCTTGTGGTTTCTATCGAAAACCACAGATAATCGCATTTTTCAGGCCAAAAGCGTTGTCGAAATCATCGAAGAAATTCTGGGTGAGCAGGACAATCTGCTGTTCGAACTGCGTCTGAACGAAAGTTATGAGCCGCGCGACTATTGCGTTCAATATGGTGAAAGCGATCTGGATTTTATTCAGCGGCTGATGGAGCATGAAGGCATTTACTATTTTCATGAATTTGACGATGGAGAACACAAGCTGGTTCTGGTCGATGACATTGCCACCTTGATTGCCACCGATGGGATGACCGAGATCGAATTTGAAGGCGACAAGATTGATTTTGCGCAGGACCCGCAAGTCATCACGGATTGGGACAGAACTGATGCTGTCGTGCCGGGTGCCTATGTGCATACCGACTATGATTTCATCAAACCGTCCGCCGATCTGATGGCGCTGGACGAGCTGCCGGTCGGACATGAACAGGACGACAAGGAACGTTACAGCTATCCCGGTACCTATAAGGACCATGGACGCGGCAAAGATCTGGCCACTGTCAGACTGCAAGAGGGCCTGTCCCCGGCACAAAGGATCACTGCTGTATCCACCGCACGAATGCCGTGGTCCGGTGCGCGCTTCAAGTTGGCGCTGTATCCGCGTGATGCCGAGAACGCGGAATACTGTATTCTGCGGGTCGATTATGACATGCAAGGCAAGGCCTATTCGTCGCTTCTGGGCGACAACGAACACCCCGGCTTCGAGGCCAGATATCTTCTGATGCCCGGCGACATCCAATACCGGCCACCCCAGGTAACTCCAAAATCTGTTATGCGTGGCCCGCAGACAGCTGTGGTTGTGGGCCCATCCGGAGAAGAGATTCACACAGATGAATACTCGCGCGTCAAGGTGCAGTTCCATTGGGATCGCGAGGGGGCGAATGACGAAAATTCCTCGTGCTGGGTGCGGGTGTCGTCTGTCTGGGCTGGGGCGGGCTGGGGCTTTATCCAGATCCCGCGCATCGGGCAGGAGGTCATCGTTGATTTTCTGGAAGGTGATCCGGATCAGCCGATTATCACCGGCCGCGTCTATAACGCAGAACAGATGCCGCCTTACGGGTTACCTGACAATGCGACGCAATCAGGTTGGAAGTCTAACTCGTCATTGGGCGGGGGCGGCTGGAATGAATTGCGTTTCGAAGACAAAAAGGGCTCGGAAGAGGTCTATTTCCAAGCCGAAAAAGATCACAATGAGTTGGTCAAGAATAATGAGACCCGCACCATCGGCAACGATTGGGTCGAGGATGTGGGCCATGACGGCACCCAATCCATCGGCAATGACCGCACTGAAAGTGTCGGCAACAACAAGTCTACATCGGTGGGTGTAAACCGCGATGTGATCATCGGCAGCCATGACACTGAAACAGTCGGCGCAACGCGTACGCTTACTGTCGGGGATACGGAATCGATCACCATCGGCTCCAGTTCCACGGAAACTATCGGTTTGAACCACACCCAGACCGTAGCGGCGCTGCAGACCGTAACAGTTGGTGCGGCGCGCACTGATACAGTAGGCGCAGCAGAAACCCGATCTGTCGGGGCGGTACAGACAAATACAATCGGTGCGAGCCGTTCAATGACCGTGGGGGCGCAACAGGATCACGAGATCGGTGCTGATGACAGTTGGAAAATCGGCGGTAACCAAAAGGTCGAAATCGCAGCAACGCAAGATGTCGAGATTGGTGCCGACGGGGCCTATAAGATTGCCGGTTCAAGGTCTGTTAATGTCTCCAAAGACTCGAAACACGTAATTGCTGAGATGATGGAGGTCGAGGTTGGCAAAGATCTGTCGATCAAGGCCGTCGACAGCATCACTTTGGTTTGTGGAGATGCCAAGCTGCAGATGAAAAAGGACGGAACGATTGTGCTGGATAGCAAAGATCTGTCGTTGAAGGCCAGCGGTAAGATCGTGGCCAAGGCCAGTGGCAACATGACATTGAAAGCCAGCAAGATCAGCCAGAACTGAGTTCGGCTATTGGGGGCTCACTCAAAAAAGATTGCCAAAGCAGTCTTCTGGTTTGACCGGCGGGTCTGAGGCCCAGGCCAGCGGTGGTGTCAGCGAGGAAGCCACGGCTGGAGGATCGGAAACGGGCTGCAGGGCTGCGTACAACGCATCCGGGTTAAATGCTGGGCTTTGTGACATGCAAAGCGCTGGGAAAACAGCGGCGGCCCAGTTTTCAACCCCTGCCTGATCGGCAGACTCCACAGGACAACACGCCGCCAGAGGAAAGTGCCGCCCGACGGCATCTTGGCTGGGCAATATCGCCAGAGCCAGCATATGCTCCGGCCCCTGTATCAAAGCGTGCAGGGCCGTCTCAGGCCAGATTTCGGGCCGACGGGCCGGTTCGGCCAGATGCAGGGTCAGCCATCTATCCAGCAAAGGCCGGATATGTGGTCTCAACCCGCGTGCGACGAAATCGCCGGATGCTGGCATTTTGCCAAAGAAGCCAGTACCCATCGATCAGAACCCGCTGGGGCAATCAAAGCCGGAAAACATTTCCAGATTAAAGGGGTTGTCCACGGAATTGGCGCGGAGATCGAAATCGGCTTTGTAATTGGCCGCCGAAAGGCTAAGGCGGAACACTTCGGGCAGTGTTGTGGGCGAAAGGCGCCCGGCCCGGATCAGTCGCAAAAACGCCCAGGACCCGGTCTGCGAGGTGATGACCTCGGTCGAGCCATCCACAGGCGCGAAACTCATCGTGATCATATTTGTCCCATCCGGTCCCGGCCATGTCATCGGCACTGGCCGCGCGGCTGCGTTGAAGTAGCTGAGCGTTTGACCATCCAGATTCAACGTGATCCTGCTTGCGTTGGCTGAAAGGTCCCTGGGCTCCAGCGCAAAGGACATCACCGGACCCGCGCCACCGGGAAACAGGGCCTGACGCATGGCGCGCGCGTTCTGGAAAGGGAACAGCGACGCCGGGTCCAGCCCCAGATCATTGCGCCAGCTCCAGGGCCGGGTGGTGGTATCGATATAAGGGGCAAGGTGGTTTTCGGTGAAACTGTCGACCAAGCCACCAGGCCCGAATAGTCGCGCGAAATCGGCCGTATTCACATCAATCGAACTGGATGGATCAAACGGGTATCGCCCCCGCGTTGCCGAAACACAAAACGGCATCACATCCGCCCGCCATTGTGCGTTGAGACCAGCGACGATTGCGTCGCGCGTGAATTCGATGGTGTCGCCCGCAATTCCGCGTACCCAATCATTGATCGGCGGGGGCAGGAACTGCGCCTCGTCGGCAATCGCACCAGTCAGCACCGGCAATCCGCCGCGCGCCAGCAACTCCGCCTGGGGGTTCGCCCCGGCAGATACTGTCTGAAGCTCATTATACAGCGCGGTCAGCGCTACGGTTGTGTCGCCGATAAGCGGTGGTTGTCCTTCGACCTCTTCCACAACGCTGCGAACCGGTTTGAAGTGATCGGCGACCGGTGCACCGGGGAGGGTCGCTGTCGCGCCCCCGCCGGACCCGACGATTTTAGAACCCTTTTTCGCAAGCTTTCCGACTTTACCGAGTTTTTTGGTGGCGGCCTTGAGCAACCCTTTGGGTGGTCCGCCGCTATCGGTATTTTCAACGCGTGTGAGATGGGTCTGGGCCACCACTTCCAGCAGTAGCCGCTTGAGCGCGCTGTCATCCGACGACAAATCCTTGAGATTGACCCGTGCCGTGTTCAGATCGGTGATCGGGGCCAGCCGGATGTCGCGTAGGAAGCTGTCCCACTGGGCCACGTAGTCATCGTAATATAGCTTGAGAATATCCGTCTCGAGCAATGTCGTTGTGGTATCCGAGCTTTCGGCGCACCCCCCTTCGAACACGGCGCGATCCAGAATGGCCTGCGCAGCCACTTCGGGCACGGCGGGCAGCACCGTCTTGTGGAACCCCTCATAGGTAAAGGCACCGGGGAGGCCCACCCGCAGAGTTTTCTCGGACAGCCGTGTCAAAACACGTGTCCCGTTGGGTCCGGTATGTTCAGCGGGTATCCAGTCCTCCAGTCCCGAAACCTGCGGCTGCCGCATCAAGGACCGATAGGCACGGATCGCAAGCGGTATGGTGCAGATGCTTTCCAGGGCGGTATTCACCAGGGCCGGATCGGGCGCGATACGGTCCTCCTCATTGGCCATCCGGGCAATGGCAGCCAATTGGTGATCAACGGCATCTTGCGTCGGAAATACATCAATCGGGGCGTATTCGGGCAGATCAATCTGCCACCATTCCGCGATGAAATCGGCGTCATAGGCCGCCAATCCGGTCATCATCTGGTAGGTTTTCAAGGCGCTAAGCAGGAAGTCCGGATCACGTGAATGGCGCCACATGGTGGCCTCAAGTGTTGCAACCATGCGTGGTTCGAGAATATTGCGCAGCGTGTGATCGTAGGCCAGGGTTTGCGCCTGATCCAGCTCAGCTTTGGCGGTGGGGCCGAATATGGTCATTAAACCAGCTTGCACAGCGCTGTCGGAATTGATGGTTTCGGTGGCCGCATCCAGCGCCAGATCGAGATCCAGCGGATCGGTCGGAGCTTGGCGGGCAGCAACATTGGCCAGCCGCGCATTCAGCTTAGACAATTGCCGCTCCTGATCCGTCAATCCACCGGAGTAACGGAGATACGAGAATGTAAACATCAGCACGGCCACCACCGTGGCAAGTGTTGCCGCAGCCAATGTCCCGCGGAATATCCAACGCCGGCGATCTTCGGCACGTGGATCAAAGGTGCCCAGCCCGGCCTCCTTGAACACAACCTCGGTTAACAGATTGCGCAGGAAGAACGATCGTTTTTCCCCCATCGCCCGAGGTTTGGGCGGTGCAACCGGCAAGCCCAAAGACTGGCTCATACCAGAGATCATCTGATCTATGGGCGAACCTTCCTGAGTGGCTGAAGTTAGATAGAATCCCCGCAGCCAGGGGCTGTCTTCATAGCGGCTTTCCCCGAAGACGGCATCGATCAGTTGCTTGATCGGACCGCTCAACTGGTCCAGTTGACTGGGAAAGCGGAAGGCTGCGCCACGCTGGTCCAGCGGTAAATCCGATGCCATGCGCCCGACTAGGCGGTGTTCGAGTTCGGATTGCAGGGCACGGGTTTCGCGATCTATCGTAACCCCATCTACCCGGACATCTGTGGGTAGGGTAGCACCCCAAACCTGCTCGCGCTCACGGGTCGACAGATCGGCAAAGAAGGGCTCGAACCCGGGTATCAGATCCGCCTTGGTGATCATCAGATAAACAGGAAGTTGCAGGCCCAGCTCATCCTGCAGTTCGATCAGACGCTTGCGCAGCTCTCGCCCGTGTTCACGGATCGAGGCGTCGGACCCGGCAAGTTCCTGAACCGACAAGGTCAGGATCACACCGTTCAGCGCGCGCCGACCGCGGTGTTTGCTCAGCAGTTTGAGAAAACCTTTCCATTCGGCGGCATCGACCTCGGCGTCGCTTTGCTGTTGTACATAGCGGCCTGCGGTGTCGACCAGCACGGCCTCTTCGGTGAAAAACCAATCGCAGTTTCGAGTGCCACCAACGCCTTTGAGGTCGTCTGACAGGTCAATTGGGAAATGCAGACCGGAATTACGCAGGGCTGCGGTTTTGCCAGTGCCGGGCGGGCCGATGAACAGATACCAGGGCATGTCGCGCAGGAATTTACGCCCCCCCAGTTTCGATCGTTTCATCTGATCCATGATTTCGGCGAATTTGGCGTTGACCTCAGCAACATTTTCCTCGCCGGGCGCGCTGGGCTCTTCGGGCGGGGCGGCGGCCAGTTCGGCGACAAACATGCGATTGGCGCGCGCTGCCCTGATCTGCTTGTAAAGCAGCCGCAGTAGCCAGAGAATCCAGAACACGCCAATGGTGATCGTGCGCGACAGATCACTTTCCAGGGGCGCTGTTTCGCCGAATTTCAGCAATCCTCCAAACAGCCAGATCAGTACCGATAACAGGCTGAGACCGATGATAGTCCACAAAAGGCGGGAGAAGAGAAAGCCGAAGATTGCTTTGACAACACCCATCCCTAAACCCTCTTCTGAACGATGATTTCGACCCGGCGATTCCGGGCACGGCCTTCTTTGGTACCGTTGTCAGCAATCGGTTCCGCCGCAGCGCGCCCCTCGACCGAGATCAGATCGGTCGGAACGCCGGCTGCGATCAGGAGTTCTGCGATTCTTTTGGCTCGGGCTTCGGACAGGCCCTGATTGGATTGGAATGGGTTGGTGCGTTGCACCGGAATGCTGTCCGTGTGGCCGACGATACGCAGTTTGCCGATGATGTCCTGATTATCCACGATTACGCTGGCGATCGATTGAACCAAAGTCGTGTATTGCGGGTTCAGATCTGCCTTGGCAGAGCGGAAGACCTCGGGGTTGGTTGCCTGCAGGACCACAATCGCCAGCGAGACGTCCTCGCGCCCGGACAGGGCGGATACGGTGTCAGGTGGGGCGGCCTGCGCAAATAATGGCAACAATTCAATAATCAGCGGTTCGGGTATCGGGCTGGGTTCCTTGACGGTTTCAATGATGGGTCGGAAAATGGCGGCCCTTTCAGGCGGGGGGAGCACTTCGGCCAGCGCATAGAGCTGTTCGCCCTTGTTTGACAGACGAACGCCAAGTCCCACATAGACCAGTGCCATGAACGCGATGGCGATCAGGCCAATCGCCCAGAGCGGCACAATGAATCCCGGATTATCATGTTCGGCGACAACCCCTTGCCAATGGGGTGAAATGGCTTTGTCTTCGGCGTCACGGTCCGTCAGTGCGCGCGCCAGCTGAGCCCGCAGTTGTGTCAGCGTGGCTTCGCCGCTTGAACCCGTCAGCCGGTGTTTGCCACGAAACCCAAGGGACAGGCACAAGAACGCCAGCTCGGCCAAATGCGGATCACGCTCGGGGAACCGCAGCAAGTCGTCGGTCAAGTCAAAGAACCGCTCCCCTGCATCGACATTGCCATAGAGTTCAGCCACCAACGGCATCCTTGGCCAACCAGACCCACCGCCCCATGGCGTGTTGAGCGCAATGTCATCCAGCAGGGCGGCGACAAACCAGGCGCCCTTGTCGGCTTGCCCCAATGTCAGCCCCGAAGAGACAGCGCTGTCGCGGGCATATGTCAGATTGTCCAGTAAACGGGCGCGCAGAACCTCGGGGTTTTCAGGGGCCGAGGCGGTTTCAAGCTCTGGCGCGAGCCCAAGCAGCGGCGAAAACGCATTGACTAGTGGATTGTCCGAAGCTCTGGCGTCCCGCAATCGCGCATCGGAAACTGGAACCGTCGAATGTGAGTGACCATGTTGTGACGCCGTTGCTTCGCGCTTTTTCGACACAGGTCGAATGCGCGTGCGGCCAGCATCTTGGCCCAGTCCGAATGGATCATCTTTCGTCATGGTTTGCGGCTCACGGCGTAGCAGTCAATGTCAGGGTCGCGGTCCAGCTTTCCCGCCACCCCAAGAACAAAACCCGGCGCGTCCGCGAGGGCCGCCCAATGTTCCGAGTTGCGATCAAGTTCCAGACACAGCCTGTCTCCGTCATAGGGGATTTCACGAGGCTGCGAATGAAGAGGTTTTAGCGGAATACCCGGCAGTTTCGATTTCCACAGATCGTCGAAATCATCTGCGGCACCGACAGTGGCCTGATTGATAAAGATCTTACGCATCATCTCTTCGGACATCTCGCTGCCGACCCGGATTACGATACGGTTGCTTTCGATGATACCGGGATTGTCGATGCGCACGGTCCAGATGTTGTCTGCATGCCGTTTGACGGCCAATGCACGGGATTTCGGCTCGACATGCTGAAGCGAGAGTACCAGTGAACGTAGCGTGTCGGTCAGTGCATCGAAGGCGGGTTGCGGATCCGTGTGATCATACAACGGGAACTCGGCCAGCCTGCGTGAAGATGAGCCGAAAGTTGCCATCTGTCCTGCCAGCCCGGAAAGCTCCATGAACAGATCCGAGGGGTGTAGATTGTTCTGCGCCAGAATGTGTGCCATCCGCGGTCGTGCTGCATTGGCCAGTTGCAGTATCAGCAGGTTTTCCATTGATGCGCCCGTGCCGCCCAGAACCATTTTGCCATGGGCATCTGCAATCCGATCAAGACCGGTGACCAGTTCTTTCAGAAAACTGGCATATCCGGATTGCGCTCCGAGTGTGAGAGCAGGCGCAAGAAATCCAGAAGCCAGAGTCACTGCACCGTTGGAATCCAACCCGTTGATGCGCGCGATTGGCAAGGAGGTGTAGCCTGCGGTGTCATCACCGGGCAACAATAGCCGCGGTGCAAGACGTGCCACTTCTATTTCGGTGGGATCGGCCCCGCCGCGTATGGCGTCGCGCACGGTTATGATCTCACCGCGATAGCGGGTGCCGGATGGGTCCGCATGGCTGGGGTCAATCTGTGCGGCGTCGGCCCGTTCCAGCGGCACTGCCAATTGTACCAACCCGGCTTCGGTGTCCGCGCTTACCTGAGCTGGCGGCACCGCCGCTGTGCTGCCGGGTACTGAAAATATCGTACCATCAGGCAGGATACCATCTGCCGTTTCGATACCGATAAGCCCTGCCTCAAGCGCATTGCGGTCCAGCGTCAGACTTCCGAAGCCCCAGTTTTGCAGAGGCACGGCACGGATTGCGCGCTGGGTCAGCCATTCATGATGGCGATCCTGCTGTTGCAAGTGTTGTGTACGCAGGAACAGCCCTTCGGACCAGACCACCTTGTTGCTATCGGTCATGCGCAGTCGGCTCCTTTTGCGGTTCAGGCGTCTTGAAGTTGCAGACCCGAGGGTCCGGCGGACAGGATCACACCGGCATTCTTGCCGGGTGCGGGCGTTTTGGCGCGGAATTGCTTGCCCGTCGGGTCGCGGAAGGCAGCTACGAACCCAACGACGGTTGTTTCCGGCTGCATGGTCAGGGTTTTGGTTGCCACATTGCCCGGGGTCAGCACGATCTGTTCGGCTTTGAGCAGCTCACTGCCCAGGGCCGCGGATGGGTCCTGAAGGGCGAAGAAATCCGCGCTGTCAAAAGCACCGCTGCCAGACATCTGAAGCAGGAAGATGGTCAACGGTCGGTCCTGCCCGTCCACACCGGGGTTCGCACCGGGTTGCCCCTGTGCCGACACTGTCAGAGTACCTGGTTTTTTACAGGCGGAAATGGTCAGGGTGGCGGCGATGCCGCCGATGAATAAACGTCGGTTCAGGCTCATCTCTGCTAACTCCCTTTTGTTTCGTATGCATCGCGAAAATCCGCGCCGACCTCGCCAAGAAACCGCTCTTCTGCAGATTTGGCGATGTCTCGGTATCGTTCCTGATAAAGCTGCCACATCTTGGCGGAACGCCCGCCTGCCACGATCTGTTCCAGAAAACCGGTATCCTCCAGTTCCCTCTCAACCTCCTCCGGGTCGAACCGGTCGATCATCCGGCGTAGCGCTGCCTGCAGAGCTTTCCAAGTGCGGATCTGGTGATCGGCAAGGTCACGATAGGCATCAGTTACAGCCCGATCGCCGGGCAGGTAGGTGGCGTCTCGATTGCGTATGATAGAAAGCAGTGCTTCGTCCGTGCTGGCCAGAAACTTCAGCGGGTTAACGTCTGAATTCGCAATGATGGTCTGGGCTACGCGGATCTTCTGCTTTTCCTGTGCCCGGGTGCGCAGCAAGAACATCAACCCTTCAACGCTTTCGCGCAGGCGCGCGCCGATCGCCTCAATCTCTTCTGCTGTGGCACGTTCAGCATCTTCTTCCGAAAGCCCCAAACCCCGAAACAGGGCCGTGCGCAGATCGGCGTCTTCGGTTGCCAAAGGTGTCTGGGGCTGAACCGGCTCTGTCGGTTTATGTGCAGGTTCGGGGGCAATCCTTACGGATGGCGCAGGATCTGTCGCGTCTGCTGCCCCATCCGGCAGAGGATCTTCGTGTGTCTCGGTGGGCGTGTCGTCGAAATACCGGCTCGCCGAAAACGATGTCTCCTGCGGGGCGGCAGATCGCCTGCTGAGGTCAAGCTCAAACGGATCGCGCTGATCCAGCGGGCGGGGCGGAGGGGCCGGTTCATTCGGCTCGGCCCATTTGTCCCACTCGTCGGATGTGCTTCTGGTACCAAATGGGTCGGGCAACTCCTTGGGTCTTTCCTTTGGTCCAGCATCCGGCATCTCAGATGTGCCGAAATCGAAAAAGCTGTCGCCGGCTGGTTGTGGCGAAGTGGCTTCGTCCGTCTTAGCGTCGTGCAGATCGACGCGAATGACAAAATCGCCAAGACGCAGGCGCATCTGATGTTCCAGTCGGAGGCTGTTGCCCGTGCCCAATGGTTCCGATGATCCGTCAATGAACAGCCCGCCCGAGCTGGCATCCAGAACCGCAAGCTCACCGCTCTCGTCGGTCAGAATTAGGTGTTTGCGCGAAATGAACATATCCGGGTCATCCAGCCGCCAGTCGCAATCCTCACCTCTCCCGATCAGCATCTGGCCACCCAGATAGGTTTTCTGCGTTTCGCTTTGCGCATGTGGGGCGCTTTCGAGAGTCAGGGTTACGTTCATGCGGCCACCTTGTTGTCAGGGGTGGCACTCCAGTTTTTTGTGATACTGGGCACGCAAAGGTCGTCAGCATCCTGATCCGGCAACGGGTTGAGCCAGATCGTACGCCCCAATTGGCATGCGCCCAGCCGGGCATCCGGTACTTCGTCGGCGCGCAGGACAAGGCGCAGGTTGAATTCGATCTCGCGCCCGGCCGCAAACACCACGGCATGGCACAGCCGCTCCCACAGATCCGGATTTTCCAGAAATGCAGCGAATTGGTCAAAGCTCAACGGGCCGACACGTAGCTCGGCTCGTGACAGGCGGTCAAAGCTGCGCGCGCCCACGACCGCCTCAGTCCCCAGACCTGAATGAGCCTGGCCCAGACGGGTTTGCAGCGCTTCGGGCAGATCGATCCAGACACCGACAAATTCTTCAAGCGCGACCGGCGCATCCACGACAGACTCGATAAAGGCGGTCAAACGTTCGGGACTGTGACGGTCCTGTACCAGCGACGTTGCGTGCCGCAATTTGGCATCGTTCAATTTTTTGTCGTCGGACAGGGTGCCGGGCAGGCCAAGCCCCGCTAGGGCTCGCAGCATGGCAGTTACCCGCCCGCCATCGTCATGGACCATGTGAATTTCCGGGCGGGCGTCGGCCCAGGCGCGCCAGTAGAACGCCAGCATTCGGTGCTGAAGCATGTTGACGAGGTCCAGAAAGGACGTGTCCGCCAGTGCGCCGGCGTTGTCGCCAGCGAACCAGCGGTTCGACAAGCGCTCGCGTACCCAGCGGGTCAGGTGTAGCGGCATCGGACCTTCAGGACCCAACAGGCCCAGGACATTGACGGAAACCTGCGGAACGCCGCCTTCGCGAAGGGTCAGGCTGGCGACATCTTGGGTGGCAAATCCTTGCCTTGGTGATTGACCCAGCCGGGCAGGTTCGTTCATGGGCCCGCCAGAGCGGCCAAACCTTTGCCCATTAGTTTCCAGCAGTGCCAGCATCTGGAAGAAATCCATCTCGGTGATGCTTTGTTCTGCTAGATCGGGCTGCGCGCGCCGGGCGTCATCGGCCATGCTACCTCCTGTTGTTGCTGCGTCAGATGCGTGCGGGTCCGGATGAATGAGTTTATGCCGACATGGCGGGCGAACAGGTGCGACAGCAAAGCTGACAGAAGCAGCGAACTGTGACCCGACAGAACGGTCTCGTCTATTTCCAGCGTGATCTCGACTCCGTGGCCAAAGCAGATAGGTCCGGGGCGCTGGATCCGCTCGATCACGGGCCGGGATTGTACGCGCGTCAGCGAGCGACCGTGGCGTTCCAGCGTCGGATCGCCCCGGTCGGCATATAGCATCAGCAATGCGCGCAAAGGTTCACTGTCGCGCCCTTCGGCTGCCAACGAGATGTGGTTCAGGCTGAGTTGTGCGATCCAGCGCCAGGTCAGATCGTCCATCTTGCGTTCGGACCCGGACCCTGATGGAAGGGCCGAGCGCAGCGATGGGCGCGGCCGTTTGAAGGCGCTTAACAGGTCGACCTTGCCCACCGGATCTCCGGTTTCCAATGTAAGCACAGGGGTGTCATCAAGGATCGGCAGATCGCGGTTTGTGCAGAGGGCACGGATATCCAGCCGTTTGAGGGCCCCGCTGCTGTTCATGCCAGCGGGGTGGGTCACCGAGATGAACAGATCATCACCGGTATAGCTGGTCCGGGTTTGCCCACGTCTGATTTCATCTTCGCCCGGTCGGCGCGGTCGACGTTCGACCGAATATACATAGCCGGAATCCGAGCGCTGTTCGACGGAAAATATCGGGGTGACACGCGCCTGCGGCCCGTTGGTTTCGGCATCTTCAACACGAAGCAGGCGATAGACCTCGTAATCCCGGGGGCGCGTGCGGTCAGCATGAATGATGTGTGCCGATTTCTGCGGATCTAGCTGAACCAGATTGCATTCCCGTTCGAACAGATTGACCAGCGGAGTGGCAAAAAGTTGAAAATCCTTCAACTTCACATCGTTGAGCGCGGGTTGTTCCTTGTCCAGCAAGATCACCAATTCGATGCTGGTGCCCGTGCAAGTTGCCACTGCGTTAAACAGGCCCGACAGCCGTGCATAATGGAACCGCTCCGGCATCAGGAAGTATTCCCGCAGCAATCGATAGCCTTCGAAGGCGTGGCGAACTTTGGGGGTCAGTGCCTCATCGTCCGAGATACCGACCATGGTCGGTGCCGCCGCGGGCTGAAATCGTGCGTTGCGTTCGGCTGGGCGTACCACCATACGATGCCCGAATCCAAACACCGCATCAAAAATTGCACCTGCTCTGCTGCTGGTTCCGAAGTAGATATCCAGACTGTCCAAGCTCAGATCGGACATTAGCCCAGGGCCGGTGCGTGTCAGTTCGATCCGCAAGCCCGCCTGGGGCTGCGATCCGGCCTGATCCCCGATCCCTGCCTCTCGCAGGGAGCCCGGGTCCTGCAGGTATTCCACCTTGGAGATTTTGACGGGCCACAGGTGCACCGCTTGTGCGGTTGTGAATGTTGAACGTGTGGTCAGCCCGTCGCGTAAGCCAGATACCAATCTTGTGCCCCGGACAACCTCGTGCCCGCCCACCATGCTGTCGATCTGCGGGCCGGGGGCCAGACGCGCCATGGACATGGCCGGACTGGGGCCGGCCAGATCGGGATACAGAGTGTCCAGCAGGTTGCGTACATAGCGGCTGGCCTCACCATCTACCTTTAATCGGGTACGAGCGCCCAGAAATGCGACGCCTTCGAGCAGGCGTTCAACATAGGGATCGGGGCAAGGTGTGCTTTCAATCGAAAGGTTGCGTGCCACATTCGGATGAATTGCAGCAAACTCTCCGGCCAATTCGCGGATATGGGTCAGTTCCTCTTCGTAATATGCCAGGAACGCGCGATCCATCAGAGCTCTACCAACGTTGTTGCGGCTTCTCCGTTGTCGAGGTCGATCGCTGTGGACAAGCGCAGCCGTTCTGGCACCGGAGACAGCAAAAGAACGCCGTCGATGGTGATCCGCATACCAGTCTTGTCATTGAAATCGACCTTTACTCGAACGGTGTTTTTCTTCAGCCGTGGCTCATAGATGTGCAGGACCTGCCTGATCTCACGCTCTAAAGCGTCTTTGTCAAAATCGGATCCGCGACGCCCCGAGAATGATGGCACACCATAGTTCAGCACCGAGCTTCGGACCTGCGGAAAATCCGTCAGTTCTTCGGCGGTGGTCTGTGTGGTCATCTGTTCCAGTTCGGTCAGCAGAAAATCGGCCTCCATCCGTTCGATGTTGAACAGCATCTCGATATCACGACGCACCGCTTCGCGCAGAGTGTCGGCATCAACCACAATGCCGCTGTCTTCCAACCTTTGACGCTGGTGCATCTTGGCAACGTAGACGTGCAGTTTCTGTCGCTGTTCGTCGCCAAGGTCTACTAGCTGCTCAACCGCGCGCGCACCGCCCAAAACGACCTGCTCCAAGTCGACATTGCGTCCCAGCTCTTTGCTAAGTTCCAGGCGCATACTGTCGGTTTCAGCCAGAACACCCGGCAATTCATCGACCAGCCGGTCCCACAGGGACGGCTGGACGCGTTCTTGACGGGCAGACAGCCCAGACCTTTGGTTTGACATAAGTTCAGTCGGCCCTTTTTGGGTCACGCACCGGCTGAGATATCGTATTCAATCTCGTGCTCATCTCCGGCGCTGTGGTCGTCGGCCTGAACGGTGTAGAGGATCGAGATCTTCTCACATGTCAGGCTCACATGTTCTTCAATCACCAGACTGTCCTGAGGTGTTGGAAGAATTTCATAACCTGAAACTACGACATTCTCCATTTTGATCACCAGATAATCCAGATGCGCTTCGCCGGAATCCTTGCGAACTGCGATTGTCACCTCTGGGAAGTCCTTGCCCTGCATGCAGGCCAGCGCAAGATAGGGTGAGGAGGCGTCATAGAACTTGTTGACTTTGACGGCCCCAACCTGGGCGCGGGCAAGCGACCGACCGCTGCCGACCTGTGCAGTTGCGCCCTGCTGGATGATCCAGTCGATGGAGTGGACATCGATCTCGTCTTCGTGATCAGCGCGCACGCTTTCGCCAGGGACGTCGTCGATCAGCATATATCCGGTTAACATGGAATTACTCCTTTAACTTAATGAACTACGATTTGACGGAGGGCAGCTCGGACACGAGCCTCAAGCTCGCGTTGATGCCTTCCAGTTGGTAATGAGGTCTGAGGAAAAACCGCGCATTGTAGTAGCCAGGGCGTCCTTCGACACTGTCCACCTCAACCTCTGCCGCAGCAAGTGGACGTTTGGCCTTGGCTTTGTCATCAGCCATGGACGGATTGGCCAACACATAGCGGTTGATCCATTCGCTTAGCCAAACCTGCATATCGGACCGCTCTTTGAACGTGCCCACCTTGTCGCGTGCAATGGCCTTGAGGTAATGCGCGAACCGACTGACCGGGAACAGATAGGGCAGGTTGGCAGACAGCCGTTCATTGGCCTGCGCATCCGGATCGACCAAACGTCCGGCCCGGGTTTCGTCATCCTGCAGCGAATGAGCCCCGATAAAGGCAGCCAGATCGGTGTTCTTGCGATGCAGTACCGGCATCATGCCCAGCTTGGCCAGTTCAGCCTCGCGCCGGTCATCGATGGCGATCTCGGTCGGGCATTTCATTGCAATCGAGCCATCGTCGGTCGGGAAGCTGTGAACCGGTAGATTGGTCACGGTTCCACCGGATTCCACGCCCCGGATCTGGGTTCCCCACCCATACAGCTTGTGGCTGCGGTTGATATTCACGCCCATCGCAAAGGCGGCATTCATCCAGACATAGTGATCATGCTTGCCGTCAATGGCTTCTTCGAAATCGAAACCCTTGACCGGAATGGTGTCCGCGCCATAGGGCAGGCGGCCCAGCACGCGTGGCATGGTCAACCCGATGTATCGTGCATCCTCGCTTTCGCGCAGCGATTGCCAGCTGGCATAATCCGGAGACGACACGATGCCTTCGAGATCCTGCGGGTTGGGCAATTCCTGCCAGCTTTCCATCTTGAACAGCTGCGGCGCAGCGGCGGCAATGAACGGTGCGTGGGCCGAGGCACATATCCCCGACATCTCGCGCAACAGACTGACGTCCTGCGGATTGTGTGAGAACTCATAAGCACCGATGATCGCCCCGAAGGGCTCGCCGCCGAATTGCGAATACTCGGCCTGATAGATGCTTTTGTAGATCGGGGACTGGTCCCACATCTGGCCTTCGAAGTCCTGCAGCGTTTCGCCCAGATCCTCTTTCTTGATGTTCATCACCCGGATCTTGAGCTTCTGATCTGTCTCGGTGTTGTTCACCAGATAGTGCAGACCACGCCAGGTACCTTCCATCTGGCGTACTTCGTCATTGTGCAGGATTTCATTCATCTGTGTGGTCAGAAGACCATCGATGCCGGCAATCAGTGACTTGATGGATTTGATCGCATTGCCCGAGATTGTGGCCGAACCTGAGCGATCCTTGGCAGCAATCGCCAGATTGGCAACCAGCCCCTTGAGCTTGTCACTCTCACTGTCTTTTATGCGGAAATCTTTTTCCAGCAGGTCGGAAAATTCACCCAGATCCAGTTCTTCGGCCTCGGCGGCGCCTCCGGCGGCCTGTGCTTCTTTCTCAGCCATGCTTAACCCTCCTCGCTTTCAGCGTTTTTCAGGGCTTCTTCGGCGGCCTGCGCCAGAAGCGGTTCGTTGTTCAGAAGTTGGGCGATGCGCTTTTCCGCATCGACCTTGCCGTCCATGTATCCCAGCAATTCCTCAAGCTGGTTGCGCATCTTCAGCAACTCGTTGAGGGCCGGAACCTGCGCCGCCATCTTGTCAGGGGCAAAGTCACCCATGCTGGAAAAGGTCAGATCCACGAAAAGTTCTTCGTCGGCTTCCCCGCCATCTGCAGATGGCAATGTATTTGGAACACGGGTCTTCACACGCGGACCAAGGGCTTCCATGAATTTGTTGAAACGACCCGCATCGGTTTCGACAAAGTTGCGTTCACCTACGGGTTTTTTGGCTTCAGGTGTCTCGGATTTCCCCGCCAGATCGGCCATTACGCCCATCACAAATGGCAATTCAATCGTCGTGGGACTGCCATAATGTTCAACGTCATAAGCAATTTGCACCCTCGGGGCGCGATTACGCTCAATGACCTTCTGCTTACTTTCGGACATTTAAAACTCCTTCGAAATTTTAAGACTTTCTCCCCTTGGCGTCCTCCACGCCTGCAACGTTGCGAAACTCTTTCAGGCCGGATGGGGCGACTTCCTCCATCAGGTCCATGAAATCCATCGGGACCATGCGCCTTAGCCGTCGGGCCAGATGAGGAATCGGGCTTGACGGTTCAGTGCGCTCGTAAAAGGCGATAATGCTGTCCAGGCACCGTTCGACATCCGCACGGGAATTCACGACGCCGGGTGCCGCAGAGCTGGCGGGCGTGGCGGTTGCCGGAGCAGCCTGCGGTTGCTCGGATACGATTTCCTGTTCGCCGTCAGACTGACGGATGTCTGACATTGCCACCTCCAGCGTAGTTCGTACCTGTCCCAGAAATTCCCCTAGTTCGTTCAGGTTCAGCCCCGGATCCTTTTCGTAACCGGCCTGAGTGTTGAAACGTACGCAAATGGAGCCAAGTGCCTCCTGTGCCTGATTCAAGGCTGCAACCAGTGCTTCGGCGCGATCCGGTTCTTCTGCCGCCAGCGCACGTGTTCCCGCCTTGACGCGCCCGACGCGGGCTTCGTGCTTGGCCGCGATCCCTGCCAGTTCTTCTTCGGTTGCACCGGCATATTTGGCTTGCGCGTCAAACGCGCTCAACGTGGCGGCCGCCAAATCCTCTCCGGTCAGGGGGCCGATGCCACGGGGGCTGAGTGCGACTGAAAACTTCAAGTCACCCAGAAGCCCATTGTCGTCATTCTCCAACTGTTTGATTGCATTCTGCCTGGGCTGAACACAGGCTTGTGGCGTATCGCGGTCCCGCAGCGCCGGGTTCAGAGTGTCCCAATAGGTTTCCAGCGTTGCGTCCAGCATCTTAAGGCCAGCTGCCAGCCCCTCGAAACTGTCAGTGGCGACACCGGCACGGATGAGAATATTCAACATCCGCAGATCGCGACCCGTCTGGGCCAGGTCTAATCCGTCGCGTTCAATAGACGACCAGTCGATCGGTGCAGCAGAGGGGTTGAGTGTCCCGTCGGGCAGCACACGATTAGTCTTCGTCGCTGTTTCAAGCAAACGTTCTATCGCGTGGAAACGCGGTTCGTTCCTCAGTTCCACCCCGGAAGGGTTGTCACCTTCCAACGGCTCAAGAAGGATCCCAAAATCCATACAGCAGCCTAAAATTTGCGTTCAACAATGTTCAAAGTCTCGCAAAACAATCTGATTCTTGCAATAAAATCACTATATCTCGATATTTGGCATTATTTGTGTGAACTAGATACCAGAAGATGTCTGCAGCCTTGGCCATCGTGGATGACGGGTCATGAAATCGAATTTGCTTTTGGTGAAGGGTGCAGCTTCATGTGATACTGAACAGCAACTACGCCGGAGGGTTGCATGCGTGTTACAGAACGGATCGATGGAATTATGATCGGTGTCCTTCAGGGGTTCGAGGACGGCGTGCCTTTGGTCGCATATCCGGCCAATCCGCTGGATCACCCGGTCGCTGCGCGCAGTCTGGTGATGTTGGACGACAATCACACCGGATGCGAGGTGGCGCTCCAATTCGAACAAGGGCAGGTTGATTGCCCGTTGATCCTTGGACGGATCATTGCGCCGGGCGATGGTGCCGAGATTGTCCGGGATGGAGACCGCGTGTGCGTCACCGGTCAGGAGCGGATTGAACTGCGCTGCGGCAAGGCATCAATCATCATGGAAGCGGATGGTCATATCACCATAAGGGGCAGCTATCTGGTCAACCATGCAACGGCGTCCAACCGTATCCGCGGCGGTTCGGTCAACATCAACTGAACAGGTGACTGGTGACAAGCCTGATCCTTGAAAACATAGTGCGACAACACGCAGAAGAGGCGGCGCATCTGTGGAATATCTACGACTACGCGTTGCTCAATCCCGATGAAAACCCTGATATGGATGAAGAGCGCATCGACCGGGTCGTGGAACGTCTGAACGCTCATATCGACGGGCTCCGCGTTGCAGGTGAGGAAGGGTTACGCGTGGCGCAGGAACGGTTCGATGAATATCCTGAACCAGGTGAGCTGTTCGTTTTGAGGATGCTGCAACCCAACGCCGCCGATGTCTGGGTCGCCGATTTGGATCTGGATGGGGTGCGGGCGTATTTGGCAGAGAAGTTAGCGGGTTAGGCCATAGTCACCTGATCAAATTTTAACCAATATTCCTCGTCGAATATCAGAACGTCTTTCATACCTAGCGACCACAATGTGTCTCCGCCAACAACAAGCTCTGAAAAACTGTTAGCAATTTTTAGGGGTTCCGGAATAAGCGTGAGTTCATCTTCAACATCGAGAATGAACAACGCAGTGAACCCGGCCAAATAAATGTCTCCGTGATACTCCGCTACGCTCCATATATCGATTATCCCGGGTTCGCTGCAAAGAAGTTCGAAGTCATCCTGTCTACCACGCAATACAGTCCCGTACTGACCGGCCGTATAAACCTGCCCACCCTTCGTACATAAGACAGCGTAGAAACAAGCGTTTGTCTGACTTTGAACCGGATGCCAATCTGTTCCGTCAAAACGCCAGACCACACCAAATTCCCCCGCTGCGTAGAGCTCGTGAGCACCAAAACCATCAATGGATTCGAAGTTCTGCTGATCAAATTCTTTGCGTAGTGTTTCGGATGGGCTGATATCGGTCCATTTGTTGGCGCCGTCGCGCCGGAAAACTTGCATAGATGTTCCAGCGGCATAAAACCTGCCATCGATCCAGGCAAGTTTACGCAACGGCCCACGTTTGACAGCGATGTCTTCTTCGATTGTTTCACCATTAACAAAATGAATGAACTTACCCCAGTCTCCTAAAAAGGCTGGGCCTGATTGGTGACCTTCACTGTAACAAGCAGAAACAATGCTGTGATCGCGATTTCCGATGGGTTTGACCGTACCGTTATGCATTTCCAGCAAGGCTGCGTGCGGTTCGTTCTTATCGCCAGCCAATTCGTCAATGACGCATGAAAAAGCCAGCGTGATATCATCCTTGGCAGCTCCACAAGTCAGTGAGAAATCGTTAAGAATAGGTTGCATATGTGGCTTCCTCAACCGCCGGCCATTTTCATTGCCTTGTCGAGATAAGACTGGATATTGTCGATCATGCGCCTTGCTTCGACTGCCGGTCGGCCCGGATTTTTGTCTGCGCGCAACGGTGTATTCTCTGTGACCCCTGCTTCTTCGTGAAATGCGTCAAGCTGCGCTTTGATGCAGGCGGGGCTACAATCAGATTCCGGAAAAACCTTTTTCATTGATGAAATCGATTTATCACGCATCTGGCCATAAGTAAGCGAATGGCAATTCAATGGGTTCTTTGGATCACTTGGTGACAATGCATTGTCAAGGATCTCGCAATACATGTCGTTATGCATCAATCCATGGCTTCCCTTGTTATGTGTTGCCCCTTCGGCACAAACACATGGTGCTGCCTTCTCATTGTAGCTGACTCCAGGCAGTGCGGTTCCGTCCACCGAAAAACTGGATTCGGGTACTAGGTGGTGGCCTGTTTGCTTGCCACAGCATTCTCCCTTGTCGGCGTCCTTTTTTGCCACAAGTTTGCATTTCATTGCTGCAAGACAAGGGTTTTTGCGCGCCGCACCAGAGTCACGCATACGTTCTTTGTTTACGCGGTTTTCGTCTGACGCCAGATCTTTTGACGCCTTTAGACCAACGAAGACCGCGCCGCCGGCTTTATGTGAAATTGTATCGTCCGAACTCCGGGTAGTGTTGTCCACACCGGGGGAAAGGCTTAGTCCCGCTGCTTTGCAAGCTTCATCAAGATTCTTGTAGTCTTTGCAGCCTTCCTGCATCTTTTGGATATCTTTGGCGCAGGGATTTGTCGGGTCAACCACCCAAGGTTGCCCAATCTTCGGCCAGGGTGGCGCGTTGGGCGGTGAGCCATGATTGTTGGTCTCGATATCCGAGAACCGGCATATATTCTTGCCCTCGGCTTTCACATTCATCGAATAGGCCTGCGATTTGGCCTTGCCGGTGTTCTTTGAACTGACGATGCCCTTTTTACTCGCACTTCCGGCCTCAGTGCCGGTGGTTTTTGTGAAATGTGAGTTGTTTTTCAAGTTGATCGTTTCGTCACCGATTTTGACGGTTCCGGTGCCTTTGTCCGTATTACTGTCCATCCCGAAGGAAGGATAGGGGATCGGAACGCCCGGCGGTGTTGGCGGGGCTTGCGGCGGCGTGAAACAAACATCGGGAAACGCGGCAATCACTTGGTTGGATTGCTTCTTGCAGGACACTTCCAGATTATTGGCGAAGACGGTCATGCGGCGCTAGCCTTGTCTGAAATCTCGGGTGCGAAGAACACTGCCGCGCCGCAGGTTCCATCATCCCCCGAGGCTTCTATGAGCACCGGATTACCTGGCGCGTAGCGCTTGATCGAAGCTTCCAGCGCCCATGCGATCATTATCGGAACCGCTGCGGCGCCCACGTTCCCGATGCATTCGGTCGGAGTCCAAAGTTCCTGTAACTCCCGGTGTTCACGCAAAAGCCGTTGCATCGACAACGCGGTTTGTTTGAAGAAATAAGCCTCACCGGTCAGATCAGAAATGCGATAATCAATCCGGTCGAATGTAATGCCCGAGTTCTCAAGCGCCTGACGATAGGCGCTGGTCATGCCATCGGCGCGGAGCGGCAGTTCTTCATCGTTGTACAAATAGGCCAATTCGCGGTTCAAGCCGAGACCTGTCATCGCAAGCTGTGTCGGCGCCCCGCCGGTACATAGCAGCGCGGCGGCTGCCTCGCCAGGAATGAAACCATTGGCATTGTTCCCGTCGAGAAGACGACCGGCTTGGATGAAACTGGCGACGGCGGGACCCGTCAAAAGGCTGTCTGCGCCGACAATCAGTACGTGATCATCCGGGTTCTGACGGAGTATGCGACTGGCGCGTTCCAGTGCGGCAAAGCCCGAGGGCCGGCCATATTCCACGGTTTCGAAACTGGTCTGTTGCGACAGGCCCGAAAATTCGATCAGCTTGCGGGCGAAACTGTCGGGGTCGCGCACGGGCGCGCCGCGTCTGGTTTCTTCGGCCAGACAGAGAATGACGGTCAGGTTTTCGATCTGTGCGCGGAAGCCGTCAAGCGCGTCGACCACAGCACCAGCTGCCAGATGTGCGACACGTTTTTCACCGACCCAATTTCGGGGCAGGGGGACCGGAGCCCCCAATTGCCATTCACCATCGGCAGCCAGAAAATCGGTTTCCTGAAACCCGTCCAGCCCGCCACGCATGGCCGCCGCAGATGCCGCGCGATTCAAGCCGACGGCCGTGACCATTCCTGCGGACAGGATGTTGACGCCGCCGGTCATAACGCAACCTGTTCAGGTATGCGCAAGGAAAGGGCTGGCCTGTAGACTTTGCCTTTCTGCTTGGCGCGCACCTGCGCGCGCGTAGGCGGTCCAATCCAGAACTCGGTAAATTCGGTGATCACCCGGCGAATAGCCACCTCGACACGCCAGGTGAGCGAGAAAACCCTTTTCTCGGCGTCAATCAGCAGCGTGTCAGGTAGGGCAGTTTGTTCCAGTGCTTCTTCCCAATCGCGCCAGATGGTCAGCGGCAATCTGGTATCGGGCAGGTAAAATGCTTCTTTCCCGCGCGGCGTCAAGTTGACAAGTACCACCTGAGTGCCGCCGGCAGGATAGTCGATCTGCTGATCGGTCGCGGTCTGCTGATAATAGCGTTCATCGAAATCTGCGGGCAAAAACGGAAAGACATTGTCCTTCCAGTTATCGTCGTAAGTTCCGGCAAATCGCTGCCGTTCGGGTGAAACGCGCGATATTGGCCCCAGCGCCATTGGTTTGTAATCTTCATAGGGCGAAGTAACAGGCACTCCGATTTCTTCGGTGTTTGGAAGGGGAAGCCCGCTCAGGCGTGACTGGTTTTTGAGGCTGGCAAATCCCTGTCCTATCGGGTTGGGCAGGTAGACGGGTGGAAGCTTGTCTTCCGGGTCCAGCATGCAGGCTCCGCCAAAAGCAGTATCATAGCTGAACGCCGCCCGGGAAAAGGGAATAGGGTCAGTCGTCGTGATCGCTGGGCCGATCACACGCCATTCCCGATGACCGATGACGTTGAACGTCTTGGCCATGGCGCCAACTTTCAAACCGACTTGAACCTTTTGGGCGGGTTTACCGCCCGGCGCATAGGCGGCTCCGTTCAGGACGACGTCACATTTGCCTTTGCGAAACGCAAAATCGGTTTCCCATGTGGTTGCCGAATACCCCGGTTCGCCACTGTATTCATCGGCCATCACCAACGGAGCCTGCTGTGGCATTGGCAGCGGTGGCTGATCCGGGTGGTCGGGAAATCCGAAGGTGCCCTTGACCACCAGCGACAAGTATTCGCGCCCGGCCACATCCATTCCCATCGTGATGCCATAGGCGAAATTAGTTTTATTGAAAACCTGCATCTGCTGGGCCTATGCAAATTTGTAGGCGAACCCGTCCGGGCCACCGGAAACAACTACCGAAGTCAGCTCAGCCCCTTCCAGCGAATAGTTCAGGATCTGGCGGCTGAGCTCGGGCAAAAGCGTATTCGTCAGGATCGCATCGATCATCCGGCCGCCGCTTTCAATTTCAGTGCACCGATCTTTGATGAGCTGCATCGCACTTGCGTCAACAGTCAGCTCAGCGCCGTATCCTTCTTCCAGCCGTCTGGCGATACCGCGCAGCTTGTGCCCGGCGATGGCCTCGATCATTGAATCTGACAATGGATAATAGGGGATCGTCACCACTCGCCCCAGCAAAGCGGCGGGAAAGACATTCAGCAGCGGAGCGCGCAGCGCCGCGGTCAACTCCTCCATATCGGCCGTTTTGCTGCCGTCTTCCGTCATCGCCATGATCTCTTCCGAGCCAACATTCGAGGTCAGCAGGATTAGCGTGTTCTTGAAATCGATCCGGCGCCCTTCGCTGTCATCCATCATGCCTTTGTCAAAGACCTGAAAGAAAATCTCGTGCACGTCCGAATGAGCTTTCTCGACCTCATCCAGTAGAATGACCGAGTATGGGCGGCGGCGCACGGCTTCGGTCAGAATGCCGCCTTTGCCATAGCCAACATAGCCCGGAGGTGCCCCTTTCAGCGTCGAGACAGTGTGCGCCTCCTGAAATTCGCTCATGTTGATCGAGATCAGGTTTCCTTCGCCGCCATACATCAGATCAGCCAGTGCCAGCGCGGTTTCTGTCTTGCCGACGCCCGAAGGGCCGCACAGCATGAAAACGCCGACCGGCTTTTCCGGTGCGCCAAGACCCGCAGTGGCGGTCTGAATACGATTAGCGATCATCTCCATCGCATGGTTTTGTCCAACAACCCGTTCCGCCATGGTCGTTGCCAGCGCCAGCGCTCGTTCGCTCTGGCTGGACAGCATCCGCCCCATGGGAATGCCGGTCCAGTCCTGAACAATGGCGGCGACGGCTTGCTTATCAACTGATGGCAGGATCAGCGGAGTCTCACCCTGCGCCTCGGTTAGCTGGGTCATTTTCTGGCGCAGTTCAGATAGCGCGGCATCGCGATCAAAGGGTTCGGTTTCAGGATTGGTTGGATCACTATCTTGTTCATCCGCACCAGCCTCAATTTCGGCGCCGGTTTCATCCAGAACTGCGCCAGAGGCGCGCAACTGGCCGCGCAGCTCGAGGATGTCTTTGACCAAGGCCTGCTCCGCTTCCCAACGGGCATTGGCGGCCTCCAGCTGGCTTTTGGCCGCTGCGATTGCGGCATCGACATCGGTCTTGCGCTCGTCGATGTCGATGCCGATCTCGCCCTCCCGGTCGATGATTCCAGCTTCGATCTCCAGCGCGGCCAGACGTCGTTCGACATCGTCAACTTCGGCAGGTGTGGCATGTTGCGACACGGCGACCCGGGCGCAGGCGGTATCCAGCAATGAGATCGCCTTGTCCGGCAACTGACGGCTTGGAATATAACGGTGCGAGAGTTTGACCGAAGCTTCTATCGCTTCGTCCAGAACCTCGACCTGATGGTGCTTCTCCAGCACTCCGGTGACGCCACGGCACATCAATATGGCCTTGTCTTCGGACGGTTCATCGATTTTGACGACCTGAAAGCGCCGGGTCAGGGCGGGGTCGGGTTCGATATGCTGTTTGTATTCAGCCCATGTTGTCGCCGCGACGGTCCGCAGTTCTCCCCTTGCCAGTGCAGGTTTCAGCAAATTGGCAGCATCGCCTGTTCCAGCCGCACCCCCTGCGCCGATCAACGTATGAGCTTCGTCTATGAAAAGGATGATGGGTGTGTCTGAGCTTTGAACTTCGTCGATCACGGCTTTCAGGCGCTTTTCGAATTCGCCTTTGACCGATGCCCCGGCCTGCATCAACCCGATGTCCAGCATATGCAGGTCCACGTTGCGCAACTGAGGCGGAACATCGCCCCGTGCCAGACGTTGGGCAAATCCTTCGACCACGGCGGTTTTACCCACACCTGCTTCACCCGTCAGGATCGGGTTGTTCTGCTTGCGACGCATCAGAATATCGATGATCTGACGGATCTCGGCGTCACGCCCGACAACCGGATCCATCGCCCCGTCCCGGGCGCGCTGTGTCAGGTTGGTGGCATATTTTTCAAGCGACGACTCGCCACCGCGCGCCGGTTTACGGGGGGCTTCTGCGGCACCGTCGGGTTCAATGCGTTCCAGCGAAGCCGCCAGAAGGTCGTCAAGTTGCGCTGCCATCGCCGCCGGGTCGAGCTTGTCGAACTCAAGACTGATCTTGAACAACAACCCCTCCAGCACGGGAACCTGCAGGGCGCCCAGCAAAATATAGGCTGAACGAACGGTGTCATCGCCAAAGTCAAGCGATCCAAAGTTCCATGCTTCTTGAATGGCCCGGAAAATATGATCCGAGAATTCTTCGACTGATCCGGCACCATGGGGCAGGGCATCGGTTGCACGCAGCATGTCACCGGTCAGTTTGTGGCGATCAACACCCGCAGCATCCAGCAGGATGTCCATATCTGAACGCTCGGAATCTGCCAGTTCGGTTATGAAATGCACAAGCTCGACATAAGGATTACCGCGTCTTTTCGCGGCTTGTGCGGCACCTGAAAAAGCTGCGAAACAAATCGGATTAAGTTTGCCCACAAGCTCTTTGCGTTTCACTGTTTCCTGCGACCCCCGTGGTGCCATACACTGTCCCTCAATTGCGAAAAAATTTAAATTCTCTGAAAAAGCAAACCGGTATAGTACATAAAGTATAAGCTAATTCCGGAATTGAATCGATAGTTTTGACAATGGGCTAATTCCAGCGGGGCGCGTTGATGATTGATCCGATGCCAGGTGATATTTTTCAGACCGGCCAGGTTCTGAACAACACTTATGAAATTCTGGGTGTGCTCGGCCGGGGTGGTACGGGCGAGGTTTACCTGGCCCGCAACCGGGTCGTGGACCGGAAGGTGGCGATCAAGGCGCTTAATTCGCAGTTCTCCGGCAATGCTGACTATGTCGAACTAATGAAGCGCGAAGAAGAGATACGTACTATCGTGCACGATGCAGTGGTGCGCTATTCCGAGTGCTCGATGTCAGATCAGAACCACGTGTTTCTGGTGATGGAGTTTGTTGACGGAACCTCGCTGAACGACCTGATGGTGAAGCGCCGGATCGAAGATCGGGAGCTTTTGATTGTCGCGCACCGCGTGCTTGAAGGGTTGGTTCAGGTGCACCGCAACGGGATCGTGCATCGCGATCTGAGCCCGGACAATATCATCCTGCGCGATGGTGACCCCGAGCGGGCGACGATTATCGACTTTGGTATCGCCAAGGATACAACGACAGGTGCTCGTACAATCGTTGGGAACGATTTTGCAGGAAAATATGAATATGCCGCACCCGAACAACTGGAAGGCCAGGCCGAGCGTCGGACGGATCTGTATGCGTTGGGGGCATCGCTTCTGGCTACAGCGCGGGGGGAAATCCCGTTTCTTGGTGCCACGCCGGGCGAGGTCATCCGGCGCAAACAACAACCATTGGACACATCCGGGCTTGGTGAAAACCTGCGGCACCTGATTGACTGGTTGTCTGCTCCCGCGCCTGACGATCGTCCCAGCGATGCGGCTGAAGCGTTGGAATGGGTTGGTGGGAAATTGAAGCCGGCCAGTGCTTCTTCTGAACGTGGCACAAAGGGTCGCGGAAGAACCGGTGGAAACATGTTTATTGGTTTGCCTGTTGCTTTGGTTGCCGTGCTCGGAGGGCTGTGGGCAGGTGGAGTTTTTGACGACCTGTTCAAACCACCACTGCCAGTCGCCAGCCCCTATGAGCTGACTGTAACCACTCTGGTTGACGGCAGTATGGTTTTGGCCAGTCATGCGCCGGATCAGCCGGGGGCCGATGTCATCCGAACCGGATTCGAGCGCGCAACCGGACAGTCAGCATCGCAAGAGGCCGTCACTCTGGCTGATGGAGTGCCCAGCCCTGAGTGGCCCACGTTGATGAACCAATTGATGGGCCTTGCCGCCAATCTGGAAAGCTGGGAGCTGTCGGTGACGGACGCGCACGCCAATCTGAGTGGTATCGCGTCCAGTGGTTCGGCGCGGGGTGCTCTTGAGGCTCAACTGGCTCAGTTCGTCAGCGCCTCGGGCATTGAGGTCGAACGGGATATTGTCGCAGGTCCCCGCGTTCTGTCACGCGCTGCACTGCAATCGTCACTGTCGCGACTGGGAAATTGCGGGCCGCTTAGCGCCTCAGCCACTGCTGACGGCACATATGCGTTGTTTGACACGATCACCATCACCGGTGATCTGGCCAACGGATCTGATCAGGATACGATCCAGCGTGCGCTGGGCCCAGTAGTGGGTGACAGAAACCTGCGTTTTGACACCACGATCCTGAATGATCAGCTTTGTGCTATTCGCGCAGTGCTTCCGGATGTGCCTTCCGCGAACCTGTCAATTTGGCTGGGAGATGGGGCCACTGGCGCGCCCTCGCTCAGCGGTGTATTTCGGACAGGCGAAAACCCGATGGTCGAAGTGCATGTGCCTGAAACGATTTCGGACGGGTCGCTGTGGGTCATGGTGGTCGACAATACTGGAACCGTGTTCCATGTGTTGCCGAATGTGAACCGGACCGCACATAACCTGGCTTCTCTGGGAGAGATCCAGAACGGGGTACGACAGGTGCGGGTTCTCCATTCGATTGAAGAGTTCAAGCAAGACAATACGCGCCTGGCGATCCGGATCAATGAAGGCGACTATGGAAAAACAGAAGTGATCGCAATTCTGAGCCGCTCGGACTTGTTCGATCTCCGCCGCCCCCGCGATGAAAGCGTGACATCGGTGGCTGAGGCTTTGGCCGGAGCCTTAGAAGGCCGAGAGGGGGAAATCATCGGCGTTGCCAGCCGGATCATTGATGCCCGACCCTGAGGCTGGTTAGAACAGATCGAACCGCACTGGGTTGATGGCCCAATACACCCGCGCTGCCAAAAGCAGACGTTCTTTGGGATCATTCAATGTTGCTGCGGACAGTGGAACACCCTGTGCTACTGCGACGTTTTCCAGGGCCTTTTTGGTGGCCGGTCCGACCTGGCCATCGACCGCCACGTTTTGCCCCAGTTCATTCAAGGCCAACTGCAAACCCCGATCCAGCGCAGTACGTGATAGAGTCCCCAATTGATCGCTGGCCTGTCCTGCGGCGTCGGTATCTGCCAGAAGTGAAGCCTTGGCCGCACGCAAGGCCGCGTCCGCTGGCCCCTTACCCGGGACCTGCCCGTCTAGAATGATATAAGCGCCGTTTGCCCCGCCCCATGCATCGCCACGTGCCAGCGACATGTCATACCAGCCCAGTGCTTCTGTTTTAGTCCGACCGGGAAGCTGACCTCGTAAGATCATGCGGGCCACGCTGGCAGGTGCTGTTGGGTGACCTCCCTCGGTGGCGGCCAGAAAATACTCCAGCGCCTTGTCGTGATCCACCGGATTGCCGCCCAGCCCGTTCAGGGCCACGTAAGCGAGGTTGTCGTACCCGTAAATGTCCTTACGCAATTCGGACGCCCGTAAATAACGCATACCGCGTTCAGGGATATAATGGTCGGAGTTTTCACGCAGGAAATACAGCCCCAGTTCGTTCATCGAATAGGTATGACCCAGCTCGACTGAACGTTCGAGCAATTCAAAGCCGCGTTGTTTGGCCGCTTGCGTTGTACCTTCGCGCAGCAACTTCTTGCCCAGCGTATGCATCGCATAAGGATCTTGTTCGGCAGTACCCTGTTCCAACAACTCCAGCGCCATCTGCGGATCACGGGGGATGCGGGTAACCGCACGGTCTATCCGTTCAGAGTCCAGCAAAACTGCAAGGGCATATTTCGCGCGGATATGACCGGCCTGTGCAGCGGCCAAGATGTTGGCATAAGCCTCGCTTAGTTGACCGGCGGCTTGCTGAACGCGACCAAGTTGATAACGAAACCGCGCATTGTCGGGGTCGGTCGCAACAGCTGTCTGACAGGCCTTCAGCCCATCGGAAATTCTGATTTCATTGGGCAGACGAAACACGCCCACGCCGTTCAGATCCAATGCATCGCCCGCCTCAAGATCACAGGCGTTCATGTTCAGTTTCAGCGATACATCAACCCGCTGGCGCTGCTGGCCCGAGGTCACTATCTCGACCGAGAATGTATCCGAGATGTCGGGTGTGACGAAATCCACCGCGCGGATGTCGGAAATTTCCGGAGCGTAGGAGATTGCGCCATTATCCTGTCCTGAGCCAATGGCAATAACACCCTGTTCGGGTCGCTCGACCAACTGAACTTCGTCAATATCGGTGCCCAGTGCCTGCTCCAGAAGCTGGGACAGCGGCACGTTCTTGTTGAATTGCTGGGTCAGATCCAACGACCGAGATATTGCTGCCTGAGGTGTTTCCGACACCGCCTCGGATTGCGATTGCGTCAGGTAGAAAGGTTTAACCAGCGTTGAGCTTTCCCATGGAATCTGTTGCCCGTTGGTCGAACTGTGCACACGTTCTCGAATGACCGGAAACAGAGCCTGAATGTTTTCAAACGGCGCGGCGCGCGCGGTCTCCAGAACGGCTGCTGTATAGGGGCTGTTCTGGCCCGAGGCTCCATCGCTTGCCACCGCCCCGGGTGAGGTCGAATAGGCCACGAGTGAGTTCAGCGGCGTTCGGAATACATCAAAGCCGGTGCGTGTTTCGAACAGGTTGGCGTCCAGATCGGCCGCCAGTCGGATGTCGCTGAAAGGATTGTCCCGGCAGGAATCAAGGATGGCCACATGTGCGGAACTACGGGCGGATAGCGTATCGATAACCCGGTCCAGTGTCATCGTCGCAAGAGGAACGTCATAGATGCTTTCGAACCTGGCATCCACGGGCAGCAGGTAATTCCTGCGCCCGATCTGGATTCCGTGCCCGGCATAATAAAACAGAACATTGGCAGAATCCGGGATGTTGAGGACGGCGGTACGGAGTAGTTCTTCGAATTCACGCTTTTCAAGATCATACCCGTCATAGACCTTAAAGTTGAACTCGCGCAGTAATGCCGCGATGTCCTGAGCATCCTTGCGTGCATTGCTGAGGTCACCGACATGGGTGTAATCCTGATTGCCGATCACGATCGCAATGCGCGGTGCGCCCGGCGTTTGTGCCAGCGTCGCGTTGCCGAGCAGGCATAGAGGAAGCATTACACCTAGTATTCGGCCTGCAACTTCGCGCCAGAACATGCGTGGCTCCTCCGTATCAGCCCCAGCTTCCTCCGCCGCCGCCTCCAGCGCCACCACCATCGCCGCCGCCGCCACCACCGCCTCCGTCGCCGCCATCGCGATCCTCACCAGTGGGCGAAGAACTGGGTGAAGGTGTCTGTACAGGGGCGGACGCAGGTGATTGCGCTGCGGGTGTTGCAACCGCCGGAGCAGCAGCTGCAGCCGGTTGCGGCTCAACAGTCGGCTCTGTCTGGCTGCTATCGATCGGAAGGCCATCGCAGCCTGCCAAAATTAACGTGCCGCACATCATGAACGATAGTGATACTCGGACCATCACGGGTTTCCCCCTTTAAATTCAACCATAATAATACAATAATAACTTTACGTGGAGTAAGCTCAATCTGTCCATGCTTGTTTAACAAAGACCATTTTGCAGTGCTGTGAAGTTAGTCACTCTCGTTTATGATCGGCCCGTAGGATTAGTGCCCATTGAAATGGCTACAGTCTCTGTTCCGGGCTAATTCAAGCTACTGAACTTCAGGAGGCGAGTTGAGCAACTTGTTTTGGCTTGGCGACGCGCAGATGTCGTGCCGTGAGCCCTATTTCCCCAAGTTGCCACGGCAAACCAAGTGTTGATGGTCATAGATTTCTGAGCGGGATTTTCTTCTTCAACCGCAATGGCTTGTGTTGGTGGGGTGCGCCCAAAGAATACGATCTGCATAAGCTTCTACAAAACTGCTGGAGCCGTTGGAGTGATAAAGATTTCTCCGCTCAGATGATGGCGGGGCTATCTGCCGATTCCAACGAGATGAAGGCCGCGATGATCGACGCCACCTATCTGAAAACCCACCGCGCTGAGCCCAGTTTGAGCGTCAATTATGGAGGATCATGAACCGATCAGGGGGATCAATTTCCCGACGAACGGGGACCGCGTGGACCCCTGATTAACAGAGCCAAAAAGGGGCATGAATACCAAGCTGCATGCCATCTGCGATAGCCCGAGAAGTCCCCTCAACCTGTTCGTGATTGCGGAACAGATCAGCGATCACATCGGTGCATAGGCGTTGTTGAACAGCCTGCCGTAAGTCGAACGGTTATTCGGAGATCGCGGCTATGATGCGGATTGGCTTAGAGAAGCGTTGGACGACAATAGGATATGCGCGTGATCCCTCGTCGCAGACAGCGTAAAACGCCGGAGAAGCGCGACAAGCGTAGGTGCAAAGGGCACAACCGGATTGAGATCATGTTCGGCAAGCTAAAAGATCGGAGGCGTGTTGGAACTCGATACGACAGGGGCCCTATCCGCCATCAGCTCTCGTGCCCTTGTCATTTTCTAGCTATGGGTCCTGAGCCTAGACATGAAAGTTGCACAGGCTTTAGGCTGATCTAGCCCGGCGCCTCTGATATATAGCGGTAGGGGCGACTTTCGTCCTTGACCCCGATGGGGTCCTGAGGGCAATGCTCCACTATCCGATGACCAACGGTCGTTCGGTCGATGTGCTTCTTCGTCTGGTGAAGGCGCTTCAAACGTCCGAGGCCCACAAAGATTGAGATCCCGGAGAATTGGCAGCCTGGTGAGGCGGTTGTTGTTCCTCCGTCTGCAACTGCCGATGCTGCAAACGCAAGGATGTCTGAAGATTTTGGCATAAAGGAAATGATTTTCCGACCGGAGCGTTTTGCCTTCCGTAAACAAAGACACAGGAAAAGGGATATGGAAGACACGTGGATTACCAAGTTCAAGGGCCTCAGTCGCCTGCCTGCTGATATCCGGGCCGAACTTGAAGAGGGTAGTGAAATCATCTCGGTACCTGCGGGCACTCAGATATTTGCTCCGGGGCAAACTGCGGATAACCTCTGGTTGCTGCTTGATGGCACTGTCAAAGTGCAACAGAAATCCGAGTCTGGTAGAGAGGTATTTCTTTACCGAGTTCATGCAGGTGAAAGCTGCGTGCTGACGACGGCGTGTATGCTGGCGTTTGAAGACTATGCTGCCGAGGGCATGTCAGAGACCGATGTCAAAGCTGTCGCAATCCCGCGTAGGACATTCGACGATCTTGTCGCAAAATCACCGGTGTTCCGAGAGTTTGTGTTCACGGCTTATTCGCGTCGGATCACGGATCTTTTCACGCTGATCGACGATATCGTATTTAAACGGATGGATGTACGGCTGGCATCCCGCCTGCTTGAGCTTGCGGACCACAGGAATGCTGTTCACGCCACACACGCAGTGCTGGGAACCGAACTTGGAACCGCCCGAGAGGTTATTTCGCGCACCCTTTCAGAGTTTCAGCGGCGTGGTTGGGTCGAGCAATCAAGAGGTGAGGTCAGGCTTATCGAAAGAGAAGGGCTGGAACATCTGGTGAAATCCTCAGGCGCATAGCGCTGAATGACGTTTTACCAAAGAAATTGGTATGCTTTTTCAAAGTTGATCTTGAGCACGCAAACGGCGATGCCAGCCGCTGCCCTCCGTTGCGGCGATTACTCCGGGCCGCATTATCGCAGCCCCAGCATCTGATGCGTGAGCTCCTGTGGGTCTTCGCAAGCCTGGCATCGGAATGAGCCTTTGACCGGGACTCTGGGAACGCGCTGATAAGCATGCCGGAGATTGACCCGCCTGCAAAGGACAGCATGTTTCCCGTTGGTGACCAAGTCACCAAAGCTCTGAGAGGGTCTGTGCAAATGTTCATCCATCGATTCTCGATGGAGTGAGACATGACCACCAATATGGGAAAATTCGACCGGGCGGCGCGGATCCTGATCGCAGCAGCTCTGGCATACTTAGCTTTGGCTACAAACCTGTTGGGCGCAGGTATTTTGTTCTGGCTGGCACTGATTGTCGCCGCGATTTTCACCCTTACTGCATTTGTGGGCAACTGCCTGGTCTACAGCATAATTGGCCTCAAGACCTGTCGGGACTGCTGATGATCGAAACCATGTTTACCCCGTGGATGTCGCTGACAGGTGGCGTTCTGATTGGCGTGGCATCGGTTCTGCTGATGTTGTTGATAGGTCGCGTGATGGGTGCGACAGGCATTCTCGCCGGGCTGCTGAGGCCCGCTTCAGGCGATGACTTCGCATGGCGGGCTGTATTGCTGGCAGGGATGGTGACCGGCCCGATGGTGGTCTGGCTGACGTCGGGCCAGATGCCGACAGTCCAGGTTCCAGAATCCTCCACAGCACTGGTTCTGGGAGGGATCATTGTCGGGCTGGGCGTGACCTTCGGTGCAGGTTGTACCTCGGGTCACGGAGTGTGCGGCATGGCGCGGCTGAGCCTCCGCTCGATTGCCGCGACGGGGACGTTCATGCTGTTCACCTTTGTCACGGTTTTCATCATCCGCCACGTGATTGGAGGATAAGCCATGAAGCTGATCGCAATCTATGTGACGGGTCTGATCTTCGGCGTCGGCATCTCGCTTTCGGGCATGGCAAACCCGGCTAAGGTTCTAAATTTCTTTGATGTTTTTGGTGCCTGGGATCCCTCTCTGATCTTCGTGATGGGGGGCGCCTTGGTGACGACGTTCATTGGCTACAAGCTGGTGTTTGGTCGGGCTGCACCGATGCTTGATCCCGCGTTCCACCTGCCATCGGCCACTGGGATCGATGCGAAGCTCCTCGGCGGCTCCGCTTTGTTCGGCATCGGCTGGGGCATTGCAGGGTTCTGCCCCGGTGGCGCGCTGCCCGCGCTCGGGACTGGCCGGTGGGAGGTCTTTACCTTTGTCGGTGCTCTCATTGTTGGCATCGCGGTTGCCAAGTTCCTGCAATCTGCGCTGACGCCCGATCTGCAAATCAACAATTGACGACCCTTCGGAGGAGAGAAGTTATGACCACCTATCCCGTCAACATGACCGTAAAACCTGACGTCTTTGCGTTCTTTGATCCGGCGACGAATACGATCAGCTATATCGTGAAAGATCCGAATTCCAACGCCTGTGCCATCGTCGACAGCGTCATGGACATCGACTATGCCGCAGGGCGCATCACTTTTGACCACGCGGATGAGCTGATCCGCGTGGTCACTGAAAAAGGCCTGCAACTGGAATGGATCATCGAGACCCATGTGCATGCCGACCACCTGTCCGCCGCGCCCTATATCCAGCAGAAGCTGGGCGGCAAGATCGGTGTGGGATCCAATATCACGGTTGTGCAGGACACGTTCGGCAAGGTCTTCAACGAAGGCACGGAGTTTCAACGCGACGGCTCGCAATTCGACGCCCTGTTCGAGGATGGCGATACGTACACAATCGGGACGATGCAGGCTTTTGCCATGTATACTCCCGGTCATACCCCGGCATGCATGGTGCATGTGATGGGCAACGCCGCTTTTGTCGGTGACACGCTGTTCATGCCCGATGGCGGCTCAGCACGCGCCGATTTTCCGGGGGGCGATGCAGGGGTCCTTTACGACTCAATCCAAAAGGTGCTGGCCCTGCCTGATGAAACCCGTTTGTTCATGTGCCACGACTATGGTCCGAACGGGCGCGACCTTGCATGGGAAACCAGCGTGGCTGAAGAAAAAGCCCACAATATCCATGTCGGGGGCGGCAAGACGAAAGAAGAGTTCGTCAGGTTCCGTACCGAACGTGACGCCACGCTGGCGATGCCGAACCTGATTATCCCTTCTCTGCAGGTCAACATGCGGGCCGGGGAAGTTCCAAGGGACTCGGACGGCAATCCGATGCTCAAGGTTCCGGTCAACACGCTCTAAGCGGCCAGAGGGAGGAAAGACATGGAATTCCGAACCATATCGCCCAAGTTTGCGGTCAGCCCGCAGATCACCGTTGACGACGTCAAGACAATCGCGGCGAAGGGCTTTCGCGCGATCATCTGTAACCGTCCCGATGGTGAAGGAGTTGATCAGCCGTCCTTCAAAGAGGTTGCCGCCGCCGCCGAAGCCGCGGGTATCGAGATGCGTTATGTTCCTGTGCAATCGGGCATGGTCAAGGATCAGGACGTTCAGTCATTTGGCGATGCGCTCGAAGACCTGCAGCGACCGGTTCTGGCCTATTGCCGGACCGGGACACGCTCGGCCACCTTGTGGTCGTTTCATGAGGCCAAAAAGCGTCCGATCTCGGAAATCCTGATGGCTGCCAAGGCGGCGGGGTATGACATGAACGGTGTTGCCCGTCGAATTGCCAATGGGGGCAAAACGCCGACCAATACCGGTGATGCCCATTTTCAGGTTGTGATTGTGGGTGCAGGTGCCGGTGGCATCTCGGTCGCGGCCAGCCTGAAAGCGCGGCAGCCTGATCTGGACATTGCGGTCATCGATCCGGCGGACATCCACTACTATCAACCCGGCTGGACCATGGTTGGCGGTGGTATCTTTGATGCGCAGACAACGGCGAAAACCATGGGCAGTCTGATTCCAAAAGGCGTCCACTGGATCAAAGCTGCGGTCGCCGCGTTTGAACCGCAGAACAACGCGGTTGTGCTCGATGGTTGCCGGGTGGTGAAATACGACCGGCTCGTAGTTTGTCCGGGTCTGAAGCTGGATTGGGGCAAGGTGGAAGGTCTTGAGGACACACTGGGGCGCAATGGCGTGACCTCGAACTATCGTTATGATCTTGCGCCCTATACCTGGCAGCTGGTGCAGGACATGAAACAGGGCCGTGCCATTTTCACCCAACCGCCGATGCCGATCAAATGCGCGGGAGCGCCGCAGAAAGCGATGTATCTATCAGGCGACGCCTGGTTTCGTCGCGGTGTACTTGGGGATATTGACATCCAGTTCATGAACGCGGGCGGGGTGCTGTTCGGGGTCAAGGACTATGTTCCGGCGCTAGAGCAATACGTGGAGAAATACGACGCCACGCTCAACTTCTTCCACAATCTGATGGCGATCGACGGACCGGCCAAAAAGGCGGTGTTCGAGGTGGCCAGACCGGACAGCGACGCAAGCACGATCGAGGTCGAATTCGACATGATCCATGTCTGCCCGCCACAGACCGCACCTGATTTTGTGCGGGTCTCACTACTGGCGGATGCGGCGGGCTGGGTCGATGTCGATCAGGCTACACTGCGCCACAAGAGCTATGACAACATCTGGTCGCTGGGTGATGTGATGAACGCTCCGAATGCCAAGACCGCTGCAGCGGCGCGAAAACAGGCGCCGACGGTTGCAGGCAATATCGTCGCTGACATCGCGGGTCGCTCGGCAGTGGCGCAATACGATGGCTATGGGTCATGCCCGCTGACGGTGGAACGTGGAAAGATCGTGTTGGCCGAGTTCGGCTATGGTGGTGCTTTGAAACCCAGCTTTCCGCGTTTCTTGATCGACGGGACAAAGCCCACTCGCATGGCGTGGTTTCTGAAAGAAAGCCTGCTGCCGCCGATCTATTGGAAGGCAATGCTGCGCGGCAAGGAATGGATGGCGCGGCCGGAAAAGCTGAATGTTGCAACGGAATAATCGATGGGTCTGTCTGCGTAATTTCCCCCGTTTCAATGCGTAGCGACGCGCGGGCGGCGCCGTGGGCGTCGCCCGCCATCCAGATTGAAAGAGCAAGATGAAAGATCGACTTCGCCGATATGTCCCTGTTCTGGGCTGGGCGCGCAGCTATACGCGCGGCGCGTTTTCAAACGATCTGATCGCGGCGCTGATCGTGACGATCATGTTGATTCCGCAATCGCTGGCCTATGCTCTGTTGGCGGGGCTGCCTCCCGAAGCCGGCATCTATGCGTCCATTCTGCCAATTGTGCTTTACTCCATCTTTGGCACTAGCCGCGCGCTGGCCGTCGGGCCGGTGGCGGTGGTGTCGCTGTTGACGGCCACGGCCATTGGGCAGGTCGCTGAACAGGGCACGGCAGGCTATGCAGTCGCAGCCCTGACACTGGCCTTCTTGTCCGGCGCTTTTCTTGTGTTGATGGGTGTTCTGCGTCTGGGTTTTCTAGCCAACTTCCTCAGCCATCCGGTGATTGCCGGATTCATCACGGCCTCGGGGGTATTGATCGCGACCAGTCAGGTGAAACACATACTGGGTGTCAACGCACATGGGCACACGCTGCCTGAAATGGTCGGGTCAATATTTGCGCATCTGCCCCAGATCAATTGGATTACATTGGCAATTGGCGTGATTACGACCGGTTTTCTGTTCTGGGTACGCAGGCATCTTAAGTCATCTCTGCAGCGCCTTGGAGCCGGGCCAGTTCTGGCCGACGTTCTGACTAAAGCCGGGCCCGTGGCTGCCGTAGTTGCTACAACGGTTGCCGTTTGGGGCTTTGATCTGAACGCGCAGGGTGTGCAGATTGTGGGGGCTGTGCCGCAAAGCTTACCTCCGCTGACATTGCCCAGCTTTTCATCAGATCTGATCGAAGCGCTTGTGATTCCAGCGATCCTCATCTCTATCATCGGCTTTGTCGAAAGTGTCTCAGTCGCACAGACGCTGGCGGCGAAAAAGCGTCAACGTATTGACCCGGATCAGGAACTGATCGGTTTGGGTGCAGCCAACCTCGGGGCCGCGTTCACCGGAGGGTATCCGGTTACGGGTGGCTTTGCGCGTTCGGTGGTCAACTTCGATGCAGGGGCTGAAACCCCGGCTGCGGGGGCCTTTACCGCCATCGGCCTTGCCATCGCTGCGGTTGCGCTAACCCCTTTGGTCTACTACCTGCCCAAAGCCACACTGGCGGCGACGATTATCGTTGCCGTGCTCAGTCTTGTGGATCTATCGATCCTGAAAAAGACTTGGGATTACTCCTGCGCCGATTTCACGGCAGTTTCCGCAACTATTCTTCTGACGTTGGGCTTGGGCGTTGAAGTCGGAGTGGCGTCCGGAGTGGCGATCTCGGTTTTGCTGCACCTTTACAAAACCTCCCGCCCGCATGTGGCCGAAGTCGGTCTTGTCCCCGGAACCCAACATTTCAGGAACATCCAGCGTCATGATGTGGAAACCGTGCCTTCGCTTGTAACGCTGCGCGTTGATGAAAGCCTGTATTTTGTAAATGCACGTTTTCTGGAGACCTTCGTTCAGAACCGCGTGACCGATGGTGGTGCCGTTCGGAACGTGGTGCTGATGTTTTCTGCAGTGAATGAGGTCGATTTTTCTGCCCTCGAAAGCCTTGAGGCGATAAACCATCGGCTGACCGACATGGGGGTCGGTCTACACTTGTCCGAAGTCAAGGGACCCGTCATGGACAGATTGAACCGCACGCATTTCCCTGAGGTTCTAAATGGTCAAATCTTCCTGTCTCAATACGAGGCTTGGTTCAGCTTGAGAGCTTAAAGTACACCAAAAAGTCGAGCACAGTCAGTGTGGCACCGGACACCCAATGTGCGTGTGACGAGGATACGCAACAGATCTCGTGACCCGGTCTCCTAATATCAGGCCATAGTGTTCCGCCGTGACGATGGCGCAGTAGAGATACATCTATTCGCCGTAGCAAGGTTTCATTCATACTCCAAGATTTCAGCGTTGATAGCTTCTTCTATTGCGCTCGCACTGCGATCAGCCGCGAATACTTCGTCATCCTCGTATTAAAGGTGGCGTGGTCGACCCGCACGCCGCGTTCGGACATGATCTCTTCCGAGTCGTGATAGGACACCGCGTGCCGAAGATAGAAGAACATGGCATACAAAACTAAATCCTATTGAAAGTGGCAGCCTTTAAAAAAACGAAACTATGACCCGTCCGAAACTATTTATTCTAAGCAAATGCTACAACGGGCAACCGCGTTAATCTGAACCAAGAGATTGCGACGCAACTGAAGATTTTCCATTTTCGCAAATCAGCCCCGTGCTTTGGAACGGTACGCTCTGCATGAAGTTGTTAGGGGTTCTTTCGGGGCCTCCGACACAGCTGGCTGTGGTCCCATGGGTAAATGTGCAGCGACGTGGAAATTCACGGAAAGGTGAGGAAATCAACAATTGGAAAAAAAATATTACCAATTTAAAAAACTCAGACTATCTTGCGCCTGCATCGGCATGGCCTCGCACGGGCATGACGATGATCAAAGGGAGGAACACATGACCAAGAAGCTCATTACACGCCGCAGCGCATTCAAGACGATTGCTGGTGCAGGCGCGGCGTCTCTGGCGGCCCCTCACATTGCGACGGCTGCAGGAGAAGGAACCACTTGGAAGATCCAGACATCTTGGCCCGGGGGGATCGGGCTACAGACCTTCAAAGACTGGTGCGCCACAATCGAAGAAAAAACCGGCGGGGAACTTGCTTTTCAAGCCTTTGGTGCCAATGATGTTGTGGGTGATTTCCAGCTGGCCGATGCGGTGAAAAATGGCGTTTTGGACGCCATCAATCCGTTCACCATCTATTATCAAGGCATCATCCCCGCGGCAGTGTTCCTCAGCTCTTACCCGCTGGGGCTGCGTCAGCCGCATGAGTATGACACATTCTACTATGGCCTCGGTGGCATCGACATTGCTCGCGAATTGCTGGGCGCACAGGGGCTGCATTTTGTCGGTCCGGTGCATCATGGACCGAACATCATCCACTCGAAAGTTCCGATCCGTTCGATCGATGATTTCGAAGGCCGCAAGATGCGACTGCCCGGCGGCATGGTTGCCGAAGTATTCTCGGAACTTGGTGCTGAAACCACGGTTCTACCGGGGTCGGAGATTTTCCCGGCACTGGAAAAGGGCACCATCGACGTGGCCGACTTTGTTGGTCCTGCAGTGAACCATGCATTGGGTTTCAGCCAAGTGACCGATTACATCGTAATGGGACCGCCGGGCTTTATGTCGGTGTACCAGCCGGTCGACCTCATGGATATCACCGTCGGCAAGGCCGCATGGGACAAGCTAAGCCCGCAGATGCAGGAATTTGTCGAGATGGAAACCCATGTCTATTCCGATCTGCACCACGCCGCGATTCAGGCCGCCGATCAGGAAGCCTGGAAAAAATTCGAGGCCGAAGGCACCGAGATCACCCGCCTGTCGCAGGACGATGTCGAGCTAATGACCGAGATCGCCGTGCCGATCTGGTTCAAATACGCCAACCGCGACAAAGACGCGGCGCGGGTGTTCAAGATCCAGCTCGATTACATGATGTCCGGTTCGCTGGGCTATGTGACACCGGAGATGATCGAAGGTCAGACTCTGGACCTGTAATTCTCGGGCCACGTACCCTTCGGTCCGCGCAGGTTCTGCGCGGACCTAACTTTCCTTTGGACTTCGGAACGTAACATGCCAAGCGTCGATTTTACGCTGCCGCACTGGCTGTATTGGGTGGGTTTGGTCGCCTTTCCCGCTTTGGCCATGGTGCTGGCGCGCCGCACGCAACCTCAGACCCGCACCTATGGGCTGCCACTAGGGTATTTGATCCTGGTGACTGGTGGGATGCTGGGTCTGCATCGCTTTTATTTGCGCAATCTGCTGGGGCTCGTCTATCTGCCGGTCTTCCTCATGATCCTCTACGCCAACGGACAGGAGCGTGAGGCGCGGAACGAATTCTCCAATGCAATAAACGTGGTGCGCCAGGCCGAACGTGTGATCGAACGTGAAGCTGGCCGGGTTGAGACTGCCGAGGCTGAGCTGGATGAGCTAAGGGCTGCCGCTGAAGCCGCGCAAGACGGCACCGCTTTGCAGAAACGACGTGCCGAGCGGGCGCTGGACCGGGCGGAAAAAGCTATCAGTACCGGCCGCGAGCGTTTGGACGAAGCAAACGCCGATTTGCAAGAGGCGCAACCGCTTGCCGAAACCGCCGGCGCGACCCGCGCGATGTGGAGTTCGGTTGCGCGCTACGCCTTTTACACAATTCTGGCTTTCCTCGTTGTGGACGCCCTGTTGCTTCCCCGGCTTGTCAATCGCGCGCGGGAGAAAGCTGCAGTGGACCCCGACGAACCAGAGCTGGAAATCGACGAGGAAACCGCCGCCCGGGCAGCCGAGATGGACCCCGGTGCGCGGAAGGCCGATCATGAATATGCCGAAAACTGGATTGATCGACTGTCCTTATATGCAGGTGAATTTGTCAGCTATTGGGCGGTGATTGCGGTCTTTGTCTACTACTACGAAGTGATCGTCCGCTATGTGTTCAATGCACCGACCAACTGGGCGCATGAATCCATGTATCTGATGTTCGGCATGCAGTACCTGATCGCGGGCTCATATGCGATGCTGACCGAAAGCCACGTGCGTGTCGACATCTTCTATGCGCCGCTGTCCAAGCCCAGAAAAGCCTGGGCCGATCTGTTCACATCGATCTTCTTCTTCATCTTTGCCGGCACGTTGCTGGTGACGTCGTACATCTTTGCGATGGACGCAATCGCAGTGCCTACCGGCAATTCAGTTGTCTCGGAATGGGCGCGCGGCAATCTCGGCTTCTTCGAGATGTTCGGGGCGCTGACTTTTGGCGACTGGACGGATCCGAATGTCCGCTGGGGTGAGATCAGCTTCAACGAATGGGAAATCCCTCTCTGGCCGATGAAGTGGATGATGGTTGTGGGCGCGATCCTGTTGATTTTGCAAGGGGTGTCGAAACTGTCCAAAGACATCCGAACTATTGCACGGGGGTTCTGACCGATGGGTCTGGAAATGTCCATCGAGCTGCTGACGCTCGTAATGTTCGGGTCGTTGCTGGCCCTGCTGATGGCCGGTTTGCCGCTGGCCTTTGTGACCGGGGGGCTGGCTTGCGTCTTCTTGTTCCTTTTGGGAGACGCACGAGCCCTGAATATCGTGCCCAGCCGGATCTTCCCGCTGATGACGAATTATCAGCTGTCGGCGATCCCGCTATTCATCTTCATGGCTGCGATGCTGGAAAGGGCAGGGATCATCAACGACATGTTCGATGTGATCTACAAGGTTCTCGGCGGGCTCAAGGGCGGACTGGCGGCGGCGACCATTCTGGCCTCGACCGTGCTGGCGGCGATGGTCGGCGTGATCGGTGCGGCGGTTGTAACGATGGGAATCATCGCGCTGCCAGCAATGTTGAAGCGCAACTATGACCCAAAGATCGCTATGGGTTCGATCATGGCTGGGGGCACTCTGGGCATTTTGATCCCGCCATCGATCCTTGCCATCATCTATGCAGTTGTTGCTGAGCAATCTGTAGGCGAGCTGTTCATCGGCGCGGTGGTGCCCGGGCTGATGCTCTCGGGGATGTATATCCTCTATGTTGTGGTCCGGTCCTATATCAATCCGGTGCTGGGACCGCCGATCCCCGAAGATGAGCGGATCTCAAATCGCGAAAAACTGCGCCTGCTAAGCAAGATGTCAGCTCCAATCGCATTGATCGTCATCGTATTGGGGGTGATTTTCTCGGGCGTTGCCACGCCGGTTGAGGCCGCGGGCATCGGCACATTCGGTGCTTTTATCGTAGCTGCGATCCACAACAAACTGGACTGGCCCACGGTGCGTGAGGCCTGTGTAACTACGCTCAAAGCTTCGGCCATGGTGATCTGGATCATGTTTGGCGCGACCATCTTTGTGGGGCTTTACGTGCTGGAAGGTGGTCAGCAATTTGTGCAGGAGACGATGCAGAACGCTGGTCTGGGTCCGTGGGGCATTCTGATCGTCATGCAGATATTGCTGGTCGTGCTGGGCATGTTCTTGGACTGGGTTGGTATTCTGCTGCTGTGCGTGCCGATCTTCGTGCCGATCATCAAGGCGCTGGGTGCCGCAGCCTTTGGTTTTGATGACCCGAATGATCTGGTTTTGTGGTTCGGGGTTCTCTACCTCGTGAACATGCAGATGAGCTTTCTGTCTCCGCCCTTCGGTTATGCACTGTTCTACTTGCGTGGAGTTGCGCCGCCATCGATTCCGATGACAGATATCTTCAAAGCTGCGCTGCCCTTCCTGTTCTTGCAGATCGTCGGTCTGGTGATCTGCATGCTATTCCCATGGGTGGTGACCTGGTTGCCAAATCTAGTTTACGGTTAGGGCTTTGTCAGATCGTTTGTCGATCATCTTGCATAGCTGTTAACAGAAGTTTCGATGGTTAATTCCTGCGCCGGATATCGAAAGGTTAGGCGCAGGTGTTGCGGCAGGAACAGATGACATTGCCAGCTTCTTTGCGCACGGGCTTTGGTCGGGCGCGGCCAGAAAGCTGTGCTTTTGCACGCATGATTTTGGAACCCTGTTTTCGCAATATGGGGCTTTCACAGATATACAATGCGTAATTTTGTTATGCATTGATTGACTCTCGGACCCTAGATTTCTTATCCTGCACAAGTGCGGACGATCATAGTTAGGACAAACCTTGCCCGCTGAGATCACCGATTACCGCACAAAATTCCGGCGCGGCCGGATGGGAAATGCGGGGACAGACGGATGAATGTGATTGTACAAACTGAGCGGATCGGAGAATTCACTTATCTCGATGCTGCGACCGAGACGTCCTTGCTGCGAAATGGCAAGGTGTACACGCGGCGCGACAACAGCGGATCAGATGATCATTGGGTTGGTGTCACCTTCGATAAACGCAAGATACCCGTACATGACGCCCGCGCATTTGATGGGGCAGGGCAGCACCGGCTGGGCCCCAATGGTTTTGAGCTGTTGCAGCAGCCGCTGGACGGCCCCGAGTTTGATTTTCTGGATAATCAGCAAGTGGTAGAGCGCTATTATCCGCAGTGTCAGGAGGTCATCCGTCAGTCCACTGGCGCACGGATCGTGGCCGCCTTTGATCACAATGTCCGTTCGGTTTCAGGTAATCGCAGCAAGCAACGTATCACAGGCGGCCAGCAGGTGCAGCCGCCGCTACATATGGTTCATGGCGATTACACCATGACCAGCGCCCCGCAACGGTTGTGTGATCTGACCCGACCACCGACCAGCAATGATACCTACCGCTTCACGCTGGCGGACGGGGCGGCGTTGCTCGACAAGGATGCAGTGGATCAGGCGATTGGCGCAGGACGGTACGCCATCATCAATCTGTGGCGTAGCATCGCCAGTGAGCCAGTGATGACCAACCCACTGGCGTTGTGCGACGCGGCATTGGTCTGCCCCGAGGATCTGGTGGTGTTTGAAATCAACTATGCGGACCGGATCGGCGAAAACTACTATGCCAAATATTCGGATCAGCACCAATGGCTGTTCTATCCCGAAATGACGCGGGATGAGGCGCTGTTGATCAAACAATGGGATTCAGCGGGGGAACTGTCGCGTTCTAAAGGGGCCCGGGCCGATAGCTCTCGACAGGATGGCGGCTCAACGTTCAGCTTCCACAGTGCCTTTGCCGATCCGTCGGTCGGAGACGACGCCCCGGACCGTTGGAGCATCGAGGTCCGCTGTGCTGTTCTCTACGATGTATAACCCCCGAAAAACCGCGAATTGAGAGATGCTATGTCGACTGTCTGTGCAATCGTTGGTGCCGGAGAGGGTCTGGGTACAGCTTTGGCGCGCAAATTCTGTAGTGAAGGAATGGATATCGCGCTGATATCGCGCACCGAAGAGGGAAGCGCCGCTGCCAAAGCCGCCGCTCTGGCAGCGCGGCCCGAGGCGCAGGTGAAGTATTACTGCGCTGACGCCACTGACCCCACGACATTGGAATATGCCTTGTTCGTCGCTGCCAGCGAATTGGGTCGGATTGATCTGCTGATCTACAACGTGCGGGATGCCTTTACCGCCATTGACCCGCTGGACATGACCTATGAGGCGCTAGAGGCAACCTTGCGGCTTGAAGTTGTCGGTGCTTTTGCAGCGGCAAAAACGGTCATGCCCGCGATGCGGGAGCGGGGCCAGGGCAGCGTGTTTTTCTCAAGCTCGACCGCCGCGTTCCGGGGATCAGGCAAGATGCCGCTTTATGCAATCGGAAAATTCGGTTTACGGGCGCTGTCGCAAAGTCTGGCACGCGCCTATGCCAAGGACGGTATTCATATCGTACATGTGCGTCTGGACTGTGATCTGGATGTACCGGTGATGCATGAACGCTATGGCGACCGCTATGACCCCGAGAAGCTGGCACAGCCGGATGACGTGGCGCTCAGCTATTGGCACACATATCTGCAGCCACGCTCCGCCTGGAGCAATGAGATCGAGTTGCGTCCTTATTCCGAAACCTGGACGTTCTGAGCGCCTGCGCTCATCTTTCGGGCCGGTCCTGCGCTACGGCTGGGCAGTAGGAGGGGGTGCAACCACCATGTCTGATGACCGAAAATCCGTCGACCGTGATCGCTTTCCACCATTTGGTGGACTCAAGGCGTTTTTTGAGGTGGCATTGGTGGGCAACACCGTGCGCGCAGCCGAACGCCTAGGTATATCGCCTTCGTCGATCAGCCATCAGCTCAAGGCGTTGGAGGCAGAGCTGGGCGTACGGCTGATCGAAAACCGCAAGGGTAAGCTGTATCTGCTGGCTGAAGGGGTCCGTTATTTCGACCGGATCAAGCAGCCGATGCTTGAGATTCTGCGCGCGACCGAAGCGGTTCGTTCCGCCCCCGGGCGCAAGCGGGTGTCGCTGACCCTGACACCTTCGTTTGCCGCCGGATGGCTGATGCCTCGGCTGCTGGATCTGGATAGAAAACACCCGGATCTTGAGATCAACCTGATCACCACCACGCGCGTTGTCGATCTGCTGCGGGAAAATATCGATCTGGCAATCCGGCGCGGATCAGGCGTGTGGGACGGATACATCGTCAAACCGTTGCTGGCCGAGGCCATCGTTCCGGTTATGTCCCCCGTGCTTTGGGACTCACTACAATGTGAAACGCTTTCAGAAGCTTTTCAGAAGGCACGGATACTGGTCAATACCACGGTCGAGGGCGAGTGGGATACATGGTGCGCCACGCGGGATCTGACGCCACCAGACCCGGAGCGGTTCTATGATCTGGAAACCTATGAACTGACTATTCAGGCGGCACAAGACGGGCTGGGAATAGCCTTGGGACGCAGGCCTTTGGTTGATCCGTTGCTGGAAACGGGTGCGCTTGTACAACCTTTCCAAACGCCCGAGATCAGCGACAGCGCATATTACATCGTGCATCGCGACACGGCGTTGAGTTCTGACGTCAAGCGCCTGCAGGACTGGCTGTTGTCGCAGGTCATGTGAATTTTATTCATATCCTTCTGAATTGTTTGCAGTACCTCGAATGCGCCGTGCTGCCTAGTCTGACGCTGGCAACAATCACGGAGTCCGCCATGGCGCAGGCCGAGACACAACAGTTCAGCGGCCCTTTGGCCGGGATACGCATCATTGATCTGACCACCGTCATTTCCGGACCGATGGCTACGATGATGCTGGCAGATCAGGGCGCGGATGTCATCAAGGTGGAACGCGCCGACGGCGATTATACCCGGCAACTGGCGACGCGACGCGGCGGGCACGCAGCCTCATTCCTGAATAACAATCGTAACAAACGCTCAATCGTTGTCGATCTCAAGAACCCCTCGGATTTGGAGGCGGTGAAACAGTTGGTGGCAACGGCAGATGTGTTCATTCAGAACTTTCGGCCCGGCGTTGCTGACCGGCTTGGGCTAGGATACGAGGCGCTGAGCGCAAAAAACCCCAGGCTGGTGCATATGTCCATCGCGGGATTTGGCTTTGATGGGCCATTGGCCGGGAAGCCAGTGTATGATCCACTGATACAAGCGGTCTCGGCCCTGACCACAGTGCAGGCGGGTTCGGACGAGGAACGTCCGCGTCTGGTGCGCACCATTTTGCCCGACAAGCTGACCGCTGTGCAGGCCAGTCAGGCCATAACTGCCGCGCTGTTGGCGCGAGAGCGGATCGGCAAGGGGCAGAAGGTGACGCTGTCAATGCTGGATACGGTGACTGCGTTCCTGTGGGCCTCGGACATGAACGGGCATACGTTCGTGGGAGACGAGATGGAGAAAGAGGAAAGCCAGTCTTTTCACGATCTGATCTATCAGGTGAAGGACGGCTATCTGAGCATCTCCATCATGCAGGACAAGCATTGGGAAGCGCTGGCTCAGGCCACCGGCCATCCGGAAATCCTAACGGACGAGCGCTTCAAAACGGCCGAAAGTCGCGAGGTTCATCGCTCCGCGCGGCTGGAGCTGACACAATCCATCGTCAGCCAGGCAGAGCGCGACATGCTGCTGACCGCTCTAGAAGCCGCCGGAGTGCCTTGCGCCCCGGTACTGACTCGGAAGGAAATGCGGACCCATCCTCAACTACAGGCGAACGGCACGCTGTTTGAATACGACCACCCCACTGCGGGGCGTTTGCGCCAAGCGCGTAACCCTGCAGTGTTCCACGGTACTCCGGCCAGCAATATCCGCCCGGCACCAGAACTGGGTGCACATACGGATGAGGTGCTGGTGCCGCTGATGCCGGATCGGATGGCGCGCTCGTCATGATTGATTTCTATTACGCCCCAACACCGAACGGCTGGAAGGTCGCCATTATGCTGGCAGAAGTTGGGCTGGCGCATAACACCATCCTGATGCGGCTGCCGCAAGGCGATAAGTTGCGGACCGACTTTCTGGCTATCAGTCCCAATGGCAGAATTCCGGCGATTGTCGATCATACTGCAGAACGCTCTCTACCAGTGTTCGAAAGCGGGGCTATCTTGTTGTACCTGTCGGACAAGACCGGCCTGTTCGGGGCCCGTAACCGGGTTGAGCAGAAGGAACTGACCGAGTGGATGTTCTGGCAGGCCGCCAATCAAGGGCCGATGGCAGGTCAGCTAAGCCATTTTGTAAACTACGCGCCAGATGGGCAGGACTATTCCCACAACCGCTACAAAGGTGAATACGAACGCTCGCTCGCGGTGCTCGAAAACCGCCTGGAAGGGCGCGACTTCATCCTGTCGGATTATTCCATCGCGGACATGATGACGTTTCCCTGGGCCTTCATCGCCAAACCGTTAGGGGTGTCCTTGGACCAGTTCCCCAATGTGGCGGCCTGGCGTCACCGCATCAAGCAGCGCCCCGCTGTGCGCGCTGTGATCGACCTGCACAAAGACGCACAATTTTCCGAAGCAGCCAACGCGACCAACAATTCGGTTCTGTTCAACCAGTCGGCAGACCATCTGCGACGGTCGCAAGACCAGACTCCGACCTGACACAAAACAGGGCCACCAAATGCGCCTTGACCGACCGAGGGACACCCAACATGGAGACGAAGATATGCCAGAAATTTCAGGAAGCTGCCTCTGCGGGCAAGTCAGCTATAGGTCCACTGAGTCCGAGCCGAAAATGACAGCAATTTGTCATTGCCCCGATTGCCAAAAACAGACTGGTACAGGTTTCTCTGTGAATGTTCTGGTGCCGACCAGTTCAGTGGCGCTCAGCGGGTCGTCGCTTGGGCAATATGTGGTGGATGGGGCCTCGGGTTCGCCAGTGCGGCGTAATTTCTGCACCAATTACGGATCGCCTCTGTCCACCGAACTGGACGCGTTCGACCACCTGTCTGCGATCAAGGCGGGAACGTTGAACGACAGTTCGTGGGTGCAGCCTACAGTTCAGATCTGGTGCGACTCGTCTCAGACATGGTCGGTGCTGGATGATGCGCTGCCGCAGGTCGCGAAAAATCCCGGCTGACCCTATAGTGATCGAAGGCGGTTATAACGATGGCCATCTTCGATGCTTAAGGCAAATAAAAGGAAAAACACCTTGAAACTTGCAGCAGTTCAGGCCGCACCGGTCTTTCTGGACCCGGCCGCCACCACCCAAAAGGCGCTTGCCCTGCTGCAAGAGGCCGCTTCGAACGGGGCGAAGACCGTCGTCTTCCCCGAGGTTTTCCTGTCGGGCTACCCGGTGTGGCTGCGCGCGCCTGAGGTGGCCCATAACGACGCGCTTCTGAAAATCGGTCATGTTGCCTATCTGAAATCCGCCATTTCGACCGACGGCCCCGAAGTCACGTCCCTCGTGGACGCAGCCCGGCGATTGGGTGTGTTCGTTTATGTGGGTATCGTTGAACGGACCGGCTCGGGCGGCTCGGTCTATGCTGCACTGGTGGCAATCCATCCCGAACAGGGCGTCGTCAGTGTGCATCGCAAGCTCAAACCAACCTTCCATGAACGGCTGATCTGGGCCGATGGAGATGGGCATGGGCTGCAAGTGCATGATTGGCAAGGGCTGAAATTCGGAGGTTTGAACTGCTATGAGAACTGGCAGCCGCTGGCGCGTCAGGCGCTGTACGATCAGGGCGAACAAGTGCATATCGCCACTTGGCCAGGAGATCTGGACGTGACTGAGAATATCACGCAGTTCATTGCGCTCGAGGGGCGGGTGTATTGCGTCTCGGTCTCGGGCCTGCTGCGGGTTCAGGACATTCCCGACAGTTTTCCTCTACGCGATCAAGTCATAAAAGGGCGGGATGTGATCAACGATGGCGGCTCAATGATTGCCAGGCCGGATGGTGCGTTGATTGCAGGGCCGGTGGTCGGCGAAGAGCAGATCCTCTATGCCGATATTTCTGCCGAGGCCATTTTAGGCGCGCGCCTGAAACTGGACCCCGCTGGCCACTATAGCCGCCGCGACGTGTTGAGCCTGGAGCACAATTCTCGGCGCTTGGATTGAGCGTCAAACCTGTTTAGTGAGACTGTTTTCGCGGATGGCCAGTACCGAAGAATAGGTAGACACCGAATAGGGCACGCAGTAAGTCATCATAATTTTCAGGGCCATGGTTGGATCGACATCCGCTGAAAACAACCGATCGCCATGGTTAATCGAAGCCAGCAAAGTACCGACGATCAACGCGATGCACATTGCCCGCCGTACCACCTCGCACCTGACGGCAAGCTGCAGTAACTTCGAGACTATCTCTTCGGACTTTGGTCGCTTGTTCGCTATTCTTGGTCTTCCGTTTCCAAAACCTAGCGATGGACCAGTTCAGAAGGGGAGGCTTAGCCTGTGCAGACATTTCATATCAGTCTGCCCAAGGTAAACGTCTGCTTGAAGACCGCGGTCATGACGCCGATTGGTTGAGAGAAGGCGGAAGCAGGGTAAGGCAACTGTCCGCCTTGACAAGCGTCGAGATTATGTTTGGCAGGCTCAAAGATTGGCAGCGTATGGCATCCAGATATGACAGATGTCCGAAGGTCTTTCTGGCCCCAGCCGTTGTCTATTGGATATGTGCCCCGAACCTAGGCTAGCAAATCGAAGTTGCGTGCCAGATATTTTTGACCGACATGTAATTGTCCAGGCCTTCGGTTCCGCCTTCTCGGCCATACCCACTGGACTTGACGCCACCGAAGGGTGTTTCCGGCATGGAGGCCTCCAGCGTGTTGATTGAAAGGTTGCCGACCTCGACCTCATCCACCAGCCGGTCGACATAATCGGCGCGATTGGTGAAGGCGTAGCCGGCAAGACCATAGGGAACCGCGTTTGCTTGTTCGATGGCGTGATCCAACGAGCTGACGGGGTTGACAACTGCGACGGGGCCAAAGGGTTCTTCTTGCATGATGCGGGCATTGTCCGGCACGTTCAGCAGCACGGTGGGTTGAAAGAAGTATCCTTTGTCGCCATGACGCGCGCCACCTGTGGCGATTGTGGCCCCTTTTGCGCGGGCGTCTTCGACAAGTTCGGTCAGTGCAGGGATACGGCGGTCGTTGGCGGTCGGCCCCATTTCCACTCCATCGTCCATGCCATTACCGACGACGGTAGCCTGGGCGCGCTTCACAAAAGCAGCGGCGTAGTCGTCGAAAATGCTCTCATGAGCAAAGAATCGAGTGGGAGATGTACAGACCTGACCGGCATTGCGCATCTTGCGCACAGCGCTGGAGGTCGCTGCCGTTTGCACATCGGTGTCCTCGCAGACGATGACCGGCGCGTGGCCGCCCAGCTCCATCAGCACCCGAGTGTCATTCTGCGCGGCCAGCGTGGTCAGATGGCGGCCCACAGAGGTTGAACCGGTGAAAGCGACGAGCCGAACAGGCTCCTGCGGGATCAGGTAACCCGAGATGTCGGCCGGATTCCCGAAGACAAGGTTCAATACACCGGGCGGCAATCCTGCATCTTCAAAGGCCCTGGCAATGTGAATGGCGCCTGCGGGCGTTTCCTCGGCAGCCTTCAGAATTACGGAGCACCCCGAAGCCAACGCGCCCGCGATCTTGCGTGCAGGCTGGCTCATAGGAAAGTTCCACGGAGAAAACGCGGCAACGACGCCAACGGGTTGGTGATGCACGGAAAACTTGTGACCACGGGCGGCGGGGATCACGCGGCCATAGGTCCGCATTGCCTCTCCCGCATCCCATTCGAAGAATTCCGCGCCGCGGATCACCTCTAGTCGAGCCTGTTGCAACGGTTTGCCATGCTCCAGTGTGATCGAGGTGGCGATCTCTTCCTGCCGTTCTCGCATCAGGGCGGCAGCACGCAGGATCGTATCAGCGCGGTCCCGTGGCGACGTGCGGCTCCAGAGCGCGAAACCTTTAGCTGCGGCATCCAGGGCATCGTCGAGATCGCTCTGCCCGGCGCAGGGAAGGCGGCCGATTTCCTCTTCGGTAGCCGGATTGACCACCGGTATGTCAGAGCGTGTCTTGCGCCACTCGCCTGCGATGAACAGCTTCATTTCTGGATACATGGACAGCCGCCTTTTGATTGACTGAACATTAGATCACCCGCCATGGGCATTCGCCTCAAGTGAATTGGATGAATACTGATATCAGAATGAGGAATATCAGCCCTGCCTCATTTGCGCCGCCAGATGGAGCGCCGCCTTGAACGCCCGCCCCGCCGGGGACAGGTCATCATCGGCACGCAACGAAACGCCGATTGGTCCATGACCGAAGGGGACTGTCCAGTCCAGCTCTACCAAATGACCATTTTCGATGTCGTGGGCGACAACTTCGGCTGGCATCAGCCCGATCAGATCGCGCGACTGTAACAGGGTGCGGTTGGTCAGGTAAGACACGCTTTCGATCGAGACTGTAGGCACATATTGCTGCTGCCCGGTAAAGAAGTGATCGACCTGCCGCCGCAATGTGGTTTCCAGCGGCGGCAGGACCCAGCCAAAAGGCTTGGTCTGGGCAAAGCTGACCTCAGCATTGCCCGCCAGAGGATGCGTTGGCCCGACTACGGCCAGAATGCGATCATCAAAAAGTTTTTCCTGCCTGATCTTGTCGCGATGACGGTGCGATGGAAGGCGCCCGACCACCATATCGATTTCTCCTGACAGCAATCCCGGCATCAGCACCTCATTGGTGCCTTCCACCACTTTGATCGCAACCTTTGGACGTTCGGTCAAAAGAACTTCAATAGCTGATGGCAACAGACTGGCAGAGGCTGCCAGCAGAGTACCAACGACTACGCGGCCGGCATTTCCTTCGCTCAGATCATCAAGTTCCTGAGCCGCTTGCGATATCTGCGCGAAAATCAGCTTGCCATGCCGGATCAAAGTTTCGCCAAAAACAGTCGGCCCGACACCGCGATTAGTGCGGTCGAACAGTTTGACCTCGAAATCCAGTTCCAGATCCTGGATCATCTTGGTGGCGGCGGGCTGAGATATCCCCAGCGACCGGGCGGCATTCTGGATGTTTCCGTGCGTTCCAACCGCCACCAGTAAACGCAACTGCCGTAGCTTAAGCCGAGTCAGCGCGCGCTCAACGATGCGGGCATGGCGTTCCATCACAAGGTGATCCTTAGGTCGATCTGGTCAAGCTTTGCCACTACGCTCATCGCGGCCAAGGCCGAAGACCGGGGGTTGTCGGGCAGGGAATTGCCATGGATTTGAAAATGAAACTCTCCAAACGTGCCCTTTGCGGTAACTTCATGAGTGTTCTGCGTAATTGACGCATCCGCGATCAGGCGAACATGCGTCTCATCAAAGCCAAGCCCGGACAATGCGACGGCAGCCGCTACATTTGCATTCTTGGGGTAATCCAGCGCCGCGGCGCGGGCACTTCCTTCGAAATGCACCTGTGCCCCTTCTGATAAACCATCAAGATCCAGCTTGTCTTCCGCCGGAGAGCCACGCCACCCCTGCGGTGGCTTGCGACTGGTATAGGTTACAGTGCTCAGCCCGCCGACATTCGCCGCGCTCAGGCAATCCAGAGCACCGATAGCTCCGCTCGCCAGATACAGTCTTGAATTTCCTTCCTTGGCTGCCTGCGTAAGCGCGGATTGGATAGCCGCGTCTGCAAGCGCCCCGAGCGATACTGTGAGCATGTTGATACCGCGCGCCAGAATGCGGGGACCATGCTCCGCCAGCGCCGCGTGCCCTGCGCAATCAATCATCAGATCCAGATCATCTGGCAACGCTTCGACCGTTGCAACCTCCAGTGTTGCGTCGGGCGCCACTCGCTCAGGCCGCAGCAAAATGGCGGTAAGTTCATGTCCGCGATCCGCAAGGGCCGCGCGGACATATCGCGCAATGGCGCCTTTTCCGATCAATCCAACCTTCATTCCATTGTCATAGGTTAATCCAAATTGCACTGGAATTGAAAAGCGTCAGATATTCATTTTTTCGATACCCACTTACCGGCTTCACCTTGGACGCCGCCCGCGCAATGCAGTTTGTTAGCGGCAGCACATTCTACAGGTAGCGGCTCATGCAATATACAAAACACGAAGCGAAGGCTTATGCCCGCGAGAACATGACGGGCATCTGGGCGGCCGCTCTGAACCCGTTCAGAGAAGACCTCTCGCTGGATGAGGAAGGCCTGCGCGCCAATATCCGGCATTGGATCGACGACCTTGGCATTCAGGGCCTGTTTATCGCGGGCAAGCAGGGGGAATTCTGGGCGATGAGCCTGGAGGAGCGCAAGCGCAATATGACCATCGCGGTTGAGGAGTGCGCCGGACAGGCCGGGACGATCATGTCGATCTCGGATCAGAACCTAAATACGGCGCTGGAGCTTGGCCGCCACGCGCAGGATTGTGGCGCGGATTATGTTGTGGTTCATGCGCCGATGCTCAGCTTTTGTCAGGAACGTGGGGAGCTGCTCTATCAGTATTATAAACGCTTCTGCGATGAACTGGACATCGGCATCGCCATGTGGAGCCATCCTGACAGCGGCTATCTAATGCAGCCCGAGGAATGCGCGCGGATCGCGGATTTACCCAACATTGTCGCGATCAAATACTCGGTTCCGCGCGAGATGTATGTGCGCCTGAGCCATATGGTTGGTGATAAGATCCATGTCTCGACATCAGCTGAACACGAATGGCTGGACAACATTCTGGAGCTCGATTGGAAGCTCTATCTGTGTTCATCCCCGCCCTATCAGTTGCAGACGGCCAATGATCAGCGCATGAATGAATACACGCGGCTGGCATTTGAAGGCAAAGCAGAAGAGGCGCGGCGCGTCTTTGACAGCCTCAACCCAGTGCGGGATGCGATGAAGCGCACCAAACCGGCCAGCAAACCCACCGCTTTTGGCAAATACTGGCAAGAACTTCTGGGGCAGCATGGCGGGCGTGTCCGGGCACCTATGTTAGAGCTGACCGAGGCAGAGAAAGAGCTTATCCGCAACGGGTTCAACGAATGCGGACTGAAGCTTTGATATAAGTAAATCAGATACCTACTTACGGACAATTTCTTTGCAGCTATGGAGATTGTCACACAGAATTTTTCGCGATGGGAGAAGGTCATGTCAAAACTGTCCGCGTTCAACTTCAAGACCTGGATTGATGAACACCGTCATCTGCTTAAGCCCCCGGTGGGCAACAAGATGGTTTTCGAAGACTCTGACATGATGGTCACGGTTGTAGGTGGCCCCAACAAGCGCACCGACTATCACGACGATCCGGTCGAGGAGTTCTTTTATCAGCTTGAGGGTGATATGCTACTCAAGCTCTATGATGGCGAAGAATTCTATGATGTGCCGATCCGCGAGGGTGAGATTTTCCTGCTGCCGCCGCATGTGCGCCATTCGCCGCAGCGTCCGCAGGAGGGCTCGGTGGGGCTGGTGATCGAACCTAAGCGTCAGCAAGGGCAGTTCGATGCAATCGAATGGTACTGCTTTGAATGTCAGCACAAAGTATTCCGAGCCGAGTTTCAGCTGCAGTCCATCGTCAAGGACCTGCCACCGGTTTACGAGAAATTCTATGCGTCGGAAGAGGACCGAACCTGCCCGAATTGTGGTACCGTGCATCCGGGCAAGGAACCTCCTGAAGGCTGGGTAAAGCTATAATAGGTCAGAAAAAAGACAGGGAAAACGATGAAACACTTCGCCAAGATTATTACCTCGGCAGCCCTCGTGGCCGCGTCATCCGTTGCCGTGAAGGCCGAAGAATTTCGACTGGGGCTGATCACTCCGCCCCCACATATCTGGACCAAGGCCGCCGAAGCCTTCGGCGCTGAGCTGGCCGACACCTCGGGTGGTGCACACAGTGTTTCCGTCTTTCCGGCCCGCCAGTTGGGCAATGAGGCCGAGATGCTGCAGCAGTTGCAAACCGGTGCGCTTGATATGGCCTTCATGACGGTCGCCGAGGTTTCGAACCGGGCGCCCGAGCTTGGAGCGTTTTATGCACCCTACCTAGCCAATGATATCGGCCATGCGGGCCGCATTCTTCGCTCAGACACGGCCAAATCCATGCTTGAACCGCTGCCCGGGCAGGTGGGGGTCGTCGGTGTCGGCTATGGCATGGCAGGTCTGCGCCAGATCGTCAGTCGTGGGGAAATCGGCTCTGCGGAGGATCTTGCCGGGCTGAAATTGCGAATCACGCCTTTCACGCCGATTCTGGATTTCTACAACGCTGTTGGTGCCGCGCCGACCCCGATGCCCCTTCCCGCAGTCTATGATGCACTGGCCAATGGTCAGGTCGATGCCATTGACATGGATGCGGAACTGATCTGGGTCCTGAAATACTATGATCACGCTGATACCATCGTGCAGTCGGATCATATGATGTTCCCGATGGTCGGCCTTGTGTCCGCCAAGGTCTGGGCCGGGCTATCAGATGAGGATCGCGCCATGATCGGCGATCTGATGGCCAAACATGTGGACAGCACCATCGACAGCTATGTCGCCAACGAAGCAGGCTGGCTGGAGCAGATCGCAGGCACGGGCAAGACCTACACCAAAGTGGATGCCTCGTTCTTTGGCGATGCGATTGACGAATGGAATGCCACCTGGTCCGAAAAAACCTCGTCGCTTGAAGCTTTGCGCGCAACGGCAGCAGAAACCGAGTAAGGTTCAATACAGGCAGTGAACTGGGCGCGAGTACGCTCGCGCCCTTTTTTCGTGGGGAAGGGGCCATGTTGTATCGTGTGTCAGCCGCTTGGGCGCGGATCGAGTTGCAGGCCGCAGCTTTGCTGGCGGTCTGCGTGACGCTATTGATCCTTCTGAATGTTGCTACCCGCAATGTTGGGCAAGCGTTGTTCTGGGTCGACGAACTGGCGATCTATGCCATGGTCTGGATGACTTTTCTTGGCGCCTCGGCCGCGTTGCACTATCGCAGCTCGGTTTCGATTACGATCCTGTCCGATGTCGCGTCCCATCGATGGCGTCGTGTGATCCGCAAATGTGTCGATGTCATCGTCTTCGCCTTTTCGCTGGCGATGCTGTGGTTCTGCTGGCGATGGTTTCTGCCCGCCGATCTTGCCAGTGCCGGATTCGACACGGTGAAGTTTCAGGGCAGCACTTTCAACTTCATCTATGCTGAACCAACGCTGACGCTAGGCTTGCCGAAATATCTGTTTTGGCTGGTAATGTGGCTCTTTGCCCTTGGCGCGACGCTGCATTCAACGACGCATCTTTTGTCAGCGGCACAGACAGAGGACGCAGCATGAGCGCTGTACTTTTTCTGGTAGCGTTGCTGCTGTCCGTGCCCGTTGCCATTGTGCTTGCAATCACCGCGGTCTGGTATGTCTGGGAAAGCGGCAACACGGTTCTTTTCGACAGCTTTGCCCAGAAGATGTTCGGAGGGCTGGAAAATTATGGCCTGCTGGCCATTCCGCTGTTTATGCTGACCGGTGAATTGATGAACGAAGGTGGCATGACCCGCCGCCTTGTCGCGCTGGCACGTGTCTTTGTTGGCGGGTTTCGCGGAGGGTTGGCCTATATCAACCTGCTGGCCAATATGTTCATGGCTGCGATCATCGGCTCGGCCACTGCTCAGATCGCGGTGATGTCGCGCGCAATGGTGCCCGCCATGAAAGACGAAGGCTATGATGAGGGGTTTGCCGCAGCAACAACGGCGGCAGGGGGGCTTCTGGCCCCCGTCATTCCGCCTTCGATGATGTTTGTCATCTTTGGCGTTCTGGCCCAGATCCCCATCGGGCAAATGTTTATTGCCGGAATCATTCCCGGGCTTCTGCTGGCACTGTGCTTTGCGCTGGTGATAACGCTAATCGGCTGGTCGCAGCAGTTTCCAAAAGGCGAGTGGATGTCGCGCAGCGAAGCCGTACGCGCATTGCTTCAGGCTCTGCCAGCGATGCTGGTACCGGTGTCCATCATCGGGGGCATCCTGCTGGGCATCGCAACACCAACGGAATCCGCCGCCGTTGCTTCGCTTATAGCCTTTCTTATCGGCTGGCTGGTCTACCGTGATCTTGACCCGCAAAAATTGGGCGAGATGTTCAGGCGGACAGCCTCAAATGCGTCGATGATCCTGTTCATGATCGCAGCGGCCAGCGTCTTTGGTTGGGTCATCATCTATGAAGAATTGCCGCAGAAACTGGCTGATCTGATCACATCGATCACTTCGGATCCCTTCATGTTCCTTTTGATCGTCAACGTGGCGCTTCTGTTGATCGGCATGGTCATCGACGGTATCGCCGCGATCATCCTGATCACGCCCATCCTGCTGCCCATCGCGACCGGCTCTTATGACATCAGCCCCTATCAGTTCGGGGTCGTAGCCTGCCTGAACCTCGTGCTCGGGCTTTTGACGCCGCCTGTCGGCATAGGTCTTTATATTGCATCTTCCATGAGCGGAACCACGCCAGGTGCGATTCTGAAATCGCTCTGGCCGTTTTTGATCGCAGTGGCCGCAGTTCTAGTTCTGCTGAGCTATTTTCCAAGTTTGTCCACGTTTCTGATCTGACAGGGCACAAGATCGCAGCCGTAGATACCTGGTGGAGCCATATCATCACGCACATGCGTCAACCGTGGTTAGGGCGAACAGGTCTTATAGGCCCGACAATCAAGCGAAGTACCCCGTGCTGAGATAAGTGAGAAAACGTCTGTTTGCACGACATGAGCAAAATACGCTGCAATCGTGCAGGTATCACCGGAGCCGGAATTCAGCTCCGGTGACATTTGTCAGCTCTGTTTGGGTTCCACAGGTATGTAGAGGTCACCACCTTCACGGAACCGCGCGGCCATTGCCTCCATTCCTTCCTTCTGCGCCTCAGACCGAATGTCGTGGCTGATCCGCATTGAGCAAAATTTCGGCCCGCACATGGAACAGAAATGCGCCACCTTGTGCGCCTGTTTGGGCAGGGTTTGATCGTGGAATTCACGTGCGGTGTCCGGGTCCAGCGACAGGTTGAACTGATCCTCCCAGCGGAACTCGAACCGGGCGCGGGACAGGGCATCGTCGCGACGTTGCGCACCCGGCAGGCCTTTGGCCAGATCGGCCGCATGGGCGGCAATCTTATAGGTGATCACGCCGGTTTTCACGTCATCCCGGTCGGGCAGGCCCAGATGCTCCTTGGGCGTGACATAGCAGAGCATCGCGCAGCCGAACCAGCCGATCATCGCCGCGCCAATGCCGCTGGTGATGTGATCATAGCCCGGCGCGATGTCTGTAGTCAGGGGGCCAAGCGTATAAAAGGGCGCTTCGCGGCAGCACTCCAACTGCTTGTCCATGTTTTCCTTGATCTTGTGCATGGCCACGTGGCCGGGGCCTTCGATCATCACCTGACAATCCTTGGCCCAAGCGATCCTGGTTAGTTCGCCCAGCGTCTCAAGTTCGGCAAACTGTGCCTCGTCATTTGCGTCTGCAATAGAACCGGGCCGCAGGCCGTCACCGAGGCTGAATGATACGTCGTAGGCACGGCAGATGTCGCAGATCTCTTCGAAATGTTCATAGAGGAAGCTTTCCTTGTGATGATGCAGGCACCACTTGGCCATGATCGAGCCGCCGCGGGACACGATACCGGTGACGCGGTTTACAGTCATCGGCACCATATGGAGCCGAACGCCCGCATGGATGGTGAAATAGTCCACCCCCTGTTCCGCCTGTTCGATCAGCGTGTCGCGGAATACCTCCCAGGTCAGGTCCTCGGCGATGCCATTCACCTTTTCCAGCGCCTGATAGAGCGGAACAGTACCGATCGGGACGGGTGAATTGCGGATGATCCATTCGCGGGTATTGTGAATGTTGCGCCCGGTGGACAGGTCCATCACCGTGTCCGCGCCCCAACGGATTGACCAGACCATCTTGTCCACCTCCTCTTCCATCGAGGAGGTCACAGCCGAAGTACCCATATTGGCGTTGATCTTGACCAGAAAATTGCGCCCGATGATCATCGGTTCGCTTTCGGGATGATTGATGTTGGCCGGGATGATCGCGCGGCCTGCGGCAACCTCGTCCCGCACGAATTCCGGGGTCACATAATCTGGTATGTTGGCACCCCAGTCATTGCCTTCGCGTTGCTCGGCCACAGCCTCGCGCAGTTGGTTTTCGCGGATGGCGATAAATTCCATCTCCGGGGTGATAATCCCGGCGCGGGCATAGGCCAGTTGCGTCACTGCCTTGCCATCCGTGGCGCGCAGCGGGCGCGGACGGACCGGGAATTCCGGGGTCAGCCGATCCCCGTCGACAAAGCCATTATCCTCGGGTTTGATCTCGCGCCCGTCATACTCCTCGACATCGCTGCGCGCCTCGATCCACTTTCGGCGCAACGGGGCCAGACCTTGTCGAATATCAGTAATCACATTCGGATCAGTGTAGGGACCCGAGCTGTCATAGACCGGCAGCGGCGGTTCACCGGCCGTTGGATGGACCGAGATTTCGCGCATCGTGACGCGCACATCAGGGTGCCGCGTGCCACTCACGTAAATCTTGCGCGACGCTGGTAATTCACCCGTGGTGATCTTGGGATTGGGGACGTTCATTATGGTGCTCCTCAAGCAATTCAACTCAAAAAGACACCAGATGAGTCGTGGCTTGGGGAAACGAGAGGGCGTGGAGCCCCCTTGTTCGGAGAGCGCCTGCCCGGTTTCCGGCCTGCGCACCCTAGCTTCCTACGCCAGTGTCAACTGGGTCAGGTTCAAAGGGTCGCGTCGCCGGGCAATGCCCCGTCAGCCTCTCAGTCCCCTTGGTGGGACTCCCCTGCGTGCGAAATTTGTATTGCATGTTGTGCGGAGTAACAACGCATAGGTGTCACCTTCACCATCATTTGGACGAAGAACTTCGTGACAGTTGATTTGTTGCGGCACCGGGGCAGCTTGAATCATACCTCTTGGCGGTGAACCCCTTTTGTCAATAAGACCTAAGTCCGACCAGAAGCGGCGGATTTACTTCAAGGTGTGAATACCAAAGGGATCGCGACTTTAGGCAGGTTGGAAACGATCACGCGTTCGGTTGGCGAAGGCGACCAGCGAGAGCATTACGGGGACTTCAACCAGAACGCCTACAACCGTCGCCAGAGCTGCGCCTGAATTCAGCCCAAACAGGCTTATGGCGACGGCAACGGCCAGTTCAAAAAAGTTGGAGGTACCAATCATCGCGCAAGGAGCCGCGATACGGTGCGGGACCTTCAGCGCATAGGCCGCCCCGTATGCCAGGGCAAAGATCCCATAGCTTTGTATCAGAATCGGGACGGCGATCAGGACGATGACCATCGGTTTGGACAGAATCGTCTGGCCCTGAAGACCGAACAGGATCACCACCGTCGCAATCAGCCCCATTACGGACCAAGGTTTGACTCGGGCCGAGAAGCTGTCGATGGCCTCTGACGATCCTAGCCGCTTACGGGTGACCAGACCGGCGATCAAGGGAAGGATGACGTATAACACGGTGGCCAGAACCAGTGTCTGCCACGGGACCGAGATATCGGTGACCCCCAGCAAAAAGGCGACGATAGGCGCGAATGCGACAACCATGATCAGGTCGTTGACCGAAACCTGAACCAGCGTATAGGTGGCGTCGCCTTTGGTCAGCTGCGACCAGACGAAGACCATTGCGGTGCAAGGCGCGGCACCTAACAGGATCAAGCCAGCGGTATATTGCGCGGCGTCTTCGGGCTCAATCCATGGCGCAAAGACATAGTCGAAGAATAATACTGCCAGAAGGGCCATGGTGAACGGTTTGATCAGCCAGTTGACCGTTAGTGTGACGATTAGGCCTTTCGGCTGGCGTGCAACACCTGCGACCGCGCCGAAATCGACCCCGACCATCATGGGATAAACCATGGCCCAAATCAAAACGGCCACGACAAGATTTACACTGGCAATCTCGGCTGAAGCCACAAGCCCGACCAAACCGGGTGCAGCCAGACCGATCAGCACACCTGCGACCATGGCGAGGGCGACCCAGACGGTTAAGTAACGTTCGAAGATGCTCATGAATATGCCTCGTTAGTCTGGTCTTGCAACTTGCCGGACGTGAGCGCAGCTAAGGCAACCATTACAGCCGCCGTGCCCAGCACAAGGGGCAGCCCACCGATCTGATAGGTGAAGCCAGACAGGACGGTTCCGACAAGGCGGCCTGTCGCGTTGGCCATATAGTAAAAGCCTACATCCATTGTGACCCGCTCGGACTTGGTGAAGGCGAGGATCAGGTAGGAATGCAGTGAAGAGTTGACGGCGAAGATCGCCCCGAACACCAGCAGACCAACGACCAGCGTGATCGTCAGCCAGGTCTCAGGACCAGATGACAGCCAGGCAGCCAGCGTCAAAGCCGCAAGAACGCAGAACAGTGCTACGGCCCAGTTACGCGCAGCGCGGATCAGGTCTTCTTCGGAACGGTTCGTGGCGCGCAGGATTTTGGGTGCGCTGGCCTGAACTGTTCCGTAAAGGATGATCCAGAATGCCATGAATGTGCTGATCATGAAAAACGCGCTGCGGTTGCCCACTTCGGTGCCGTCGGACAAGACCGCGTAGAAATAAATCGGGATTCCGACGACGAACCACACATCCCGCGCACCGAACAGAAAGACACGCGCGGTCGACAACCAGTTCACATTGGCAGATTTTGAGAACACCTCGGAAAACTTCGCGCCCTTACGCCCTTTGGGCAGGCCCGGCGGCATAAATCGAACGACGGCGAACAGGATTACCGCAAGCACGGCCGCCATGACCAGGATGGCCGCCTGAAATCCAAGCGTGGCCAACATGACAGCGCCCAGCAAGAAACCCAGACCCTTGACTGCGTTCTTGGATCCCGTCAGCACGGCCACCCAGCGGAACAACCCGCCGCCTTCTGCGGGCGCAAGCAGTTTTACAGCGGATTTCGAAGACATCTTGGCCAGGTCTTTGGCCACTCCGCTCGCCCCTTGCACGATCATGACAAAGGCGACAGACGCACCAACCGCCCAGTCGGGGTTTAGTTGTGTCAGAGCCAGAAGCGCCAACACTTGCAACCCAAGCCCCGCATAAAGCGTCGATGTCAGCCCGAAGCGCGCCGCGATCCAGCCCGCCGCAAGGTTCGTCACCATCCCTGCGATTTCATAAAGGACAAACAGATAAGCCAGCTGTATCGGCGAGAAGCCCAGCGTATGAAAGTGCAACAGCACCAGCATCCGCAGTGCGCCATCCGTCAGCATAAAGGCCCAATAGGCCGCGGTGACTGCGATATAGGCTGACAGTCCCTCTGGCCGTTCGGTCACAGCGAGGACCCAACCATCAGCGCAACATCGACCAGACGATAAGCATAACCCATCTCGTTATCGTACCACGCATAGATCTTCACCTGAGTTCCGTTCACCACCATGGTCGAGGGCGCATCAATGATCGAAGACCGCGCGTCATTGGTGTAATCGGTGGATACCAAAGGCCGGGTTTCATAGCCCAGAATACCCTTCAGCTCGCCTTCGGCGGCGGCTTTGAAGAAAGCGTTGACCTCTTCAACAGTGGTTTCACGCTCAACCTCAAACACGCAATCGGTCAGCGAGGCATTCAGCAAGGGAATCCGGACTGCATGGCCGTTCAGCCTGCCTTTCAGTTCGGGATAGATAAGCGTGATTGCCGTTGCTGAACCTGTGGTGGTGGGGATCAATGAATTCAGCGCCGATCGCGCGCGGCGCAAATCTTTTGCGGGGCGATCAACGATAGTTTGCGTGTTGGTCACGTCATGGATCGTAGTCATCGAACCGTGACGAATACCAAGGTTCTCGTGGATCACCTTAACCACCGGCGCCAAGCAGTTGGTAGTGCAGGACGCTGCCGTCACGATATGATGCGTGTCGGGGTCATAAGTGTCCTCATTGACGCCCATGACAATATTGGCGGCGGTGTCATCCTTGACCGGGGCTGAGACAACAACCTTTTTTACACCCGCTTCGAAATAAGGAGTCAGCTTCGCCTCGGTCTTAAAGACGCCGGTACAGTCAATAACGACATCGACGCCGTCGAATGGAAGATTGGTCAGATCCTTGGTGCCAACGAAGGGCAGGCGTGTGCCATTGATCGACACACTACTGTCGTCATGCGCGAACTCTGCATCCCAGCGACCATGCACCGTGTCGAACTCCAGCAGATGCGCATGCATTTCGGGATCACCGACCGCATCATTGATCCAGGCGATGTTTGCACCTTTTTCAAGCAATGGCTTCAGGGCCAGTTTCCCCATCCGGCCCAGACCGTTTACCGCGTAAGTCGTCATTCCGCGTCCTCAAGTTGCGTCCTGCCGATGTCATCCACGGCGGATTGCAATGCGATCCGGTCAAGGCTTTCGACCGGCAAAGAGGTAAAAGCCTGAATACGCCGCTTGAGCGCACCGTAAGCGTTCTGGAATGCGAGGCTTTTTTCAGCATCAGTGCCTTCGGCTTTCACCGGATCTTCCATACCCCAATGACCGCTAATTGGCTGACCGTCCCAGGCAGGGCATTCCTCGTTTGCAGCCTTGTTGCAAACAGTGAAGACAAAATCCAACTGGGGTGCGTCTGGGCCGGAAAACTCAGCCACGTTCTTGGATCGCAGCACGTCAGTGTTGTGCCCTTTGTCTTTCAGGACCTGCACCGCAAACGGGTTTAGTTCCGAAAAGGGACGTGTTCCTGCAGAATAGACGTTGAACCTGTCTCCGGCGATATCTCGCAGCAGCGACTCGGCAAAAATAGACCGCGCCGAGTTGCCGACGCAGATGAAAAGTACGTTGAACTTCCGATCCGTCATTGTGCCTTTTCCTTGCTTCAGGGGCATGCAGATATCAGGGCGACCGCGGCAGCAATCGTTCAGCAAAAAGCCGAGCATGTGCTGCACGTTCTTCATATCAACTGAATAGAGCAGAGAAGTGCCGACACGTTCCTGGGCCACCAATCCGGCCCTTAGGAGCGCATTGAGATAGCTCGACAGAGTACTGGCCTTGATGCCGAGTTCAGACGCCAACTCGCCTGCAGGTACCTTGTCAGGAAAACGTCGCATTAGCATGCGAAACACTGACAGGCGCTGCGGGTGGCCAAGAGCTGAGAGTTGATTCGATACTACTTCTACCATATTTCGCGAAATATCGAAATATAAACTATACGTCAACGGTTCTATTTTCATGCTCGAACCGACCGCATCACGGCTTAAAAGCGCAAGTGAAAAACTCAACCATTAGCGCTTGGCTGGATATAGATTCAGATTCCGGAGCCACGGCATATGGCCGACGACGCTAGCTTCGAATAATGCGTTGCAACCTATGTCGCCGGGCTCGCCATTTGCGGGCATCATTTTGAGTGGACCGCGTAATAGAACGGGTTCTCGGCATAGTCGTGCAAGAATTGCCGCACTTTAACGTCAAGCGCGAACGGTCGTATTTTCTGTTTGGCTAGTGACGGCGCGCATTAATCCTACTGCAGCTTGTGTGCCATCTATCAGAGGTACAGGAACAGAAGGGCCGATTTTGCGGGCGAAACCGGCCAATGGACCTCCTCCGAGAACGATAGAAGACGCACCTTGGGCGGCAAGGTGTCGGCATTTTGCGCTCAAGGCGTCATGCAAGCGGGATTGCACCGTTCCGGGATCACCTTGATCACCACCAGTGACGGACGCGATGCCTATCAGCGCGTCGGTAAGGCCCAGTTCTTTGACTTTTTGAATAAGCGGTGGGGCGACTCTGTCACCGAAGGTTACGATCCCAAAATTGCCGCCTAAAGCGTGGGCAGCGGTGAAGGCAGCGCTGGCGATACCAATGACTGGCGTATTGGGTCGAAGGCGTCGGATGTCTTGGGCGCCTGTATCGCCGAAAGAGGCCAGAATGATCCCGTCGCATGGCTGATCATGAGCGTCAACGGCGGCTTTCACGCCATCAACCGCCAGGCGGGTATCGGCATCCGTCACGATGAGTTCCGGACCGAACGCAGCTGGCATAGTTGTGAAGACATCACCTGGCGACGCCACGGCATCTGCGGCCTCTTTGATCTTGGCGGTGACGCCTTCTGACGTATTCGGATTTACAATCAGCAGCCGCATCAGAGGATCACCGACGGTAGCCAGAGAGAAATGAAGGGAAATAGGTTAATCAGGATCAAGGCAATGATCATCGCGCCAATGAACCAGAGCATCGAGGGGATGATCTTCGCGATGGAAATCTTCGCAATGGCGCAGGTGATCAGCACGACCGATGCGACGGGGGGAGTCTGCTGGCCAATCCCTAGGTTAATCGTGAGGATCAAACCGAAATGCACCCTGTCGATTCCAAGCTGATCGGCAAGCGGCAGAAAAATCGGGACCAGCATCAGGATCGCTGGTGTTCCGTGGATGATGGTGCCTGCCAGCAGGAAGAAGATGTTAATAGCGGCCAGAACCACCCAGTAATTCTCGGAAATACCCAAAATAGCATGAGCGATATCCTGCGGAATACGCTGGTTGGTTAGATACCATCCCAGAAGTGTCGAGGTTGCCACGATAAACATGAGCATTGCTGACCGTTTGCCCGCGACTCGCAGCGTGTCGATCAACGTGCCGATCCGAACTGTCCGGTAAAACACTGCGGCCAGAACGATTGACCAGAACGCGGCAATGGCGCCGGCCTCGGTGGCGGTAAAGATCCCGCCCAGAATACCAACGAGGACCAGCACGGGCAGCGTCAGCGGAATGAGCGCGTCCTTACCGGTCTCTGCAACGCGTGAGAAGGAAAACGCACCTTCCGTTGGATAGTTGCGCCGGACTGCCAACATATAGGTTGTGCCCATCAGCAGCGCACAGACGAGCAAACCTGGCACAATGCCCGCAGCGAACAGTTCCGCAATCGATGTATTGGCCACATAAGCATATAGAATGAGGTTCAGTTATGGTGGCACTATGATCGCCATGGTCGCTGATGTGGAGGTGACAGCCGCAGCAAAAGCCGCCGGATATCCTCGCTTGCGCATCTGCGGGATCATTACCGACCCAATCGCCGCAGCATCTGAGGTGGCGGTGCCGGAGATTTCTGAAAAGAAGAGCGATGTCAGAATATTGACGTGTGCCAACCCGCCCCGGATGTGTCCGACAAGGGACGATGCAAAGGCGATCAGTTTCTCGGCGATCTTGCCCTGATTCATAATCTCGCCTGCAATCATGAAAAGCAGCGCTGCCACCAGCAGATAGTTGTTGGCCCCTCCAAAGGGGATCAGCCCGATGATCTGCGGTGCAACTGCAGGATCAAGCAAGATCATGGTTGCCGCCGTGACGCCAAGCACGAAAGCGATTGGCAATCCGGCAATCAGAAGGGTGACGAGGAGAATCAGGATGATCCAGCCAGGGTCAAGAAACATCAGGCGTCGCTTTCGGGTAATAGATCGTCAGGGTGGATACTGCCGGTCATGATGCCGACAAGGCGTACGGCGCAAAAGATCACGATGAGCACCCCCCCGACCGCCATTGTGCCGCGAAACAGGATCATTGGCAGATCAATAGAGATCAGCGACCGGCCCGCAAAACTCTCTGCGGCAATCCCGCCATACCAGGCCAGCAGTGCTCCGAAGCCGCCCATAAGGATCAGGTTGGCCATGGTAACCACACGTTTCAAGGCTTCTGGAAAAACGCGTAATACGGCGTCAAAGCCCAAATGTTCGTTTGTCCGGGTTAGATAGGCCGCGCCGATAAAGGTCAGAGCCGCCAACATGTGTGCCGGAAGCTCTTCACCCCAGGACACACTGTCGTTCAGGATGAACCGGGCAAAGACCGCCCAGTTCAGAAGCAAAAGCAATAAACCCGCCATGGCTACGACCAGCGCGTCGAGCGCTGCGGTGATCCATCTGTCACCAATTTGGATAAGCGTGGCCAAGTGGTTCATGAGCCTACTCGATACCCAGAGCAGTCTTGGTCGCTTCGATCATGTCCGCGCCAATCACGTCAACAAACGTAGGGCTTTCATAAAGCGGCGCGGCTGCGGCTTGGAATGCAGAAAAGTCGATCTCATTCACTTCCAGCTTGTCCGACAATGCAGCGATGGTTTCGGTATCCGTTTTTTCACCCCATTCGAACGTCCAGGATGCAACTTCATTTGCCACTGTCATCAGCGTTTCTTTTAACGCGGGATCGAGGCTGGCCAGATAGGGTTCGCCAAAGACAAGGAATGTCGGCAGGTAGACGTGGTTTGATAGCGACATATAGCCTTGCACTTCGTACAGCTTAGCCGTGTCTACCACGTTTGCCGGATTTTCCTGTCCGTCGATGGTGCCCTGATCAAGCGCCGAATAAACTTCGCCAAACGAAAGCGGTGTTGCATTTGCGCCAAGCGTGTTGAACATTTCAACGCGTTGCTTGTTTGTGGGGGTGCGGATTTTCAACCCTTCCAGATCATCGGGCGTCACAATCGGGCGCACCTTATTGGTGATCTGACGAAAGCCATTGTCCCACATCGCAGCAAGCACCATGCCGCTACCATCGAACCCATCGGCAAGCATTTCACCAGCGGGGCTCGCCGCAAAAACTTGCACGGCGGAACGGTCTTCAAAAAGATATGGCAGATCGAAAATCGCTGTGCGCGAATTGATCTGGCTCACAGCAGAGGCAGACAATGAGGTGTGGTGCGTGCCTAGTGACAGGCCCTGCAGCACGTCTTCTTCCTTGCCAAGCGTGTTTGACATGAAGATCTGTACGTCGATTTCTCCGGGTGCAGCTTCTTCGACACGCCGTTCGTATTCTTGCAGGAAGACATGCGCAAAAGAGCCCTCCGGAAGAGACGAATTGATCTGAAGGACAGCCTCAGCGGCGACGGAAAATGGGAAAACAGCAGCAACTGTTGTCATTACAAAGTATCGTGTCATCGGTCGGGCTCCTCGTGAGAGACAGTGAAGATTCGTATTGATAGTATGAAAAAAATTTTTCACATAATGTGAATTGTGAAATAGTATTTTCACATCATGACACGCGATTTGCTTCAACTGAGCAGGCAAGGCCTGTTGGAGAGTGTTTTTGGACAACCGAAAAACAATCTATCCGGATATGCGTGTTTAGAGTTCGGCGAACCGACCGTGGATGTCTTCGATCTTGGCAAGTCGGTTTCGGCCCTCGGTGCCGGAACGCTCCAAGGCTCGCGCCGCGATCAAATTACAAACCGCCAGTACGCCCGTGTGATCAAGCAGGGGCCCGTTCGATGCGGTAACGCAGGTGAACCGCCACGTCACCGGAAGTGCTTCTATTGCAGGGGCGTCGCCAATAAATGCTGTTCTGGTTCCTGCATCAAGCGCTGCCGCAGCGAGAGTCGCCGCGTTGCTTGGCGCCCGGCGCAATCCAATCAGCATCAGCACGTCTTGGGGGCCAAAACTTGCGGCGGTTTCGGCCAGAGTTTCGCCCGGGTTAGGGACAAGGCTGACCTGCGGCAGCACTTGGCAGGTTTGCCACGAAAGGTAATTCGCCAACGGATAACCGGACCGAAATCCAGCGACCCAAAGGCGCGGTGCGGCGTACATGGCTTCGACAAGATCGTTCAGGGCCTGATCGTCCAATGCTTCGAACGTCTTTTCCAGGTTGCGTCGAGATTGCTCCAGATGAGGCGCTATAGCATTCCCCTCCGACGTGCCTCCCGCCGCCAGCCGATGCAATGCGGCACCGGTTTGTCCTTCATTACGAACCGCCTTACGCGCGTCTTCATAGGATGCGTACCCGATCTTGCGGACGAACCGGGATACTGTGGCATTCGAAACGCTTGCCAAACCGGCGATTTCGGAAGCTGAATAACCCGCCAAGTCGCCCGGAAAACTAAGTATCGCTTCTGCCAACCTCCGCTCGCTTGGGTGAAGCTCTGGCAAACTGGCGCGCACACGCGCAATGAATGACTGTGATGACGCATTTTTCATATATGCAAAATGCGTTTCATAAATCCTCGTGTAAAGCGCTCGATCGTTTGTCTGTGCTCAACCAGAGTTAGCCAAGCCAAAACGGTGACCGCGTGGCCGGGCCTTTCGACTAACATTGCCGCAGCCAAAGAACAGGTGATGGAAAGTCCGTCCGCTTTCTTCGCAGTCACATAGTAAAATAATAATTAAAAGTTATCAAAAAATGCCATTCATTAGATATCGTTGATCATTTTTACTGTTGCTGCTAAATCTCGCACCATGACTCAGCTTTCAAAAACAATCGCCAACACGCGTTACAAATACCTTGGATCAGAGGGACTGGAGACGGTTCATTTCGAGGGCCAGGCTTTTCTGAAGGTTTCACCTGAGGGCGTCAGAACGCTTACGTCTACCGCATTCGCGGAAGTGTCACACCTATTTCGCGCCAGTCACCTTGCGCAGTTGGCAGACATTCTGGAGGACGCCGAAGCCTCGGCCAACGATCAGTATGTGGCATTGGAGTTACTCAAAAACGCCGTGATTTCAGCAGAAAGGGAATTTCCCAGCTGTCAGGACACGGGCACGGCCATCATCCATGGCAAGAAGGGGCAGAACGTGTTGGTTCAGGGCGATCTGCACGAGGCCGTGCGTGAAGGTGTACGAGACACTTGGGAGACCCGCAATCTGCGGTTCTCTCAGATGGCGCCGTTGACTATGTTCGAGGAGCAGAACACCGGCACCAATCTACCCGCACAAATCGACATTGAGGCCCATACCGGCGACGCCCTTGATTTCCTGTTCATGGCCAAGGGCGGCGGATCGGCCAATAAGACCTTCTTGTTTCAGGAAACTCGCAGGTTGCTGGAACCTGAGCGTATTTTGGATTTTTTTGATGAAAAGATCAGGACTTTGGGCACCACCGCTTGCCCGCCCTACCACCTGGCCATTGTTGTTGGCGGCTTGTCGGCCGAGCAATGTCTGAAGACAGTGAAACAGGCCTCGGCGCGCGAACTGGATGACCTGCCGACGACCGGCAGCCCGGATGGCCGCGCCTTTCGGGATATTGAACTTGAGGCGCAGATTCTGGACCTGACCCGCAATATGTCCCTGGGGGCACAATTCGGGGGCAAGTATTTCTGCCATGATGTGCGCGTGATCCGATTACCACGCCATGGTGGCAGCCTGCCTGTCGGGATGGGGGTCAGTTGTTCGGCTGATCGGCAGATCAAGGGGCGCATTGACCGAGACGGTATCTGGCTGGAGCAACTGGAACATGATCCCGCCCGCTTTCTGCCCACGGAAGATTTCGGGGCACAGCCTGCGACCCGGATCAATCTGGATCAGCCAATGGACGGCATTTGCGCGGCGCTGTCCGATCTATCCGTTTCCAGTCCTGTTCTGTTGTCCGGTACGATGATTGTTGCCCGGGATCTAGTTCATGCGGAACTCGCCCGATTGGTCAATGAAGGCCGGGACTTGCCCCGCTATATGCTGGACCATCCGATATATTATGCGGGTCCGGCCAAAACGCCTGACGGACATGCCTCGGGGTCATTTGGTCCTACGACCGCAGCCCGAATGGACCCATATGTACCGGAACTGCAGGCACATGGTGCGTCACGGGTCATGATCGCCAAAGGCAATCGGGCGGTGTCGGTTGTGCAGAGCTGCCAGCGTTATGGCGGATTCTTTCTGGGCTCGGTCGGCGGCGCGGCAGCGGTGTTGGGCAAGGATGTCATCAAAAGCATTGAAGTTCTTGATTTCCCGGAATTTGGAATGGAAGCCGTTTTTCGCATCAAGGTCGTGGATTTTCCCGCATTTGTGATTATTGACGACAAAGGGGGCGATTTCTTTACACGCAAGCCGAACCTTTGAAGAATAGGAATTGCGATGTCACCGTCGTCTGAAAAGATCACCTTACGCCAGTTGCAGATTTTTCTGGTTGCGATCGAAACCCGCAGCTTTGTGCGCGCAGCTGAGAGGTTGTCGCTGACACCACCTGCAGTATCAATGCAGATGAGCCGTTTGAGCGAGGCGTTTGGCGCGCCTCTGTTCGAAAAGTCAGGGCGCTCGGTCATTCCCAGTGAGGTGGCCACCGCCCTTGTGCCCTATGCCGAACGGATGACGGAAACGTTGTCCGAGGCGGTTGATGTGGTGCAGATTATGCAGGGTAAACTGGATCACCGTGTGCGGGTCGCCATGGTCTCGACAGCGCGCAATTTCGGGCCGCATCTGTTGGCGCAATTTCAACAGCAGCATCCCGAATGCGATCTGCAGTTCAAGATTGCAAACCGTCGTGAGGTAATCGCGATGCTGGATGACGGTCAGATCGATTTGGCGCTGATGGGGCGCCCACCGAGGCGGCTGGAAACGACCTCACACCAGTTTGCCAAGCACCCATATGTCCTGATCGGACATCCGGACCATCCGCTGGTACGATCCAGCCGCATCCGCCGGTCAGATTTGCCTGCCCATAATTTCCTGGTGCGCGAGAAAGGGTCGGGAACACGTATGGTACACGAACATTTCTTTTCCGATTCAGGGCTGCCGCAGCCCCGAGCGCAGGAAATGGAAAGCAATGCCAACATCAAACAGGCGGTCATGGCGAATATGGGATTGGCTTTCATATCGGCCCATACGATTGCGCTGGAAATCATGGCGAACAAGCTCAGGATTCTGAATGTCGAAGGCATGCCGGAATACCGCGATTGGTTTGTCCTTCATCTTCGCGACAAGCCCTTGCGCCCTGCTGCGCGTGCCTTTCGGGATTTTGTCGATCAGGAAGGGCCTGGTTTCATGCGAGACTTTTTCAAAGACGCCGGGATTGCAACATAGCCTGCGCCCGGACCACGATTGGGAGGTCTATCATTTTTCCGTCCAACATGATTGCCCCTAAACCCTGTCCAACCGCGGTTTCATATGCCTCGACGACACGGGTGGCATAGTTAATCTCATCAGCATTCGGGGCGAAAACGGAATTCACGACGCCGACTTGGCGCGGGTGAATACACATGACCCCATCAAATCCGATACTGCGTCCAAGCTCGACGCTGGTTCTGAACAGATCCATATTGTCAATTTCGGCGATGCTTGCAGGTAGCCCAATTGCTTCAAGACCTGCTGCCTTTGCAGCCCAGATCAGGGATTGTGCGGCAGGCTGCAGGGCGGCGGCGATGGGAAGACAACCGGAATCGGTCGAGAAGTCTTCGGTGCCGAAGGCCAGAGCTTTCAATCGCGGCGTGGATCGTGCGATGACTGAAGCGTGCAACAATGCCTCGGTTGTTTCGATAAGCGCAATCAGTCCGATCTGACGGTCCTGCACTTTGTTCTGGCGTTCCAGCAAGGAGAGGTAATCGTCGATCAGACGCAGGTGGTCCGCTCCTATGACTTTGGGCACCATGATAGCCTCGACCCCGGGTAGGATGGCGGTTTCAAGATCCCGCACGCATTCGCCTAGATCGGCATTCACCCGAACAATGACCGGCATATCTTGCGCCACCAGCGTTGAAACCGTGTCGGCCAGACCATCCCGCGCAGCCTGTTTGCGGTCACGCGGCACGCTGTCTTCCAGATCCAGCAGGATCGCATCTGCACCGCGTTCATGCGCGCGTGCCACCAAACCGGCCCGATGCGCAGGGGTAAACAGGTAGGACCGGATCATGCCGGGACCTGCTCGGCAAACTCCATCCGAATAATGTCGGAATGTTCGCCGAGCGCCGGGACCCGACCAAAATGCGGGGTTTCGGGGTCGAAGCTGTGGCGCACCGGCGCGGCAACCAAATGTGCCTCTTCGCCGTTTTCCAGAGTAACTGCCGTGCGGCGCAGCTGAGGATGCTCGGCAAAGGCTCCGACCGAGTTTACCGCGCCATAAGCGATAGCCGCATTGAACAGTTTGGCCTCCAGCGCGGCCCGGTCATGTGCTAAGAAGAAGCTTGCCACGATTTCATCAAGAGCGGCGCGATTGGCAACGCGCTGCGCGGCGTCGCAGAACCGGAGGTCCGTGGCCAGTTCAGGCTGTTCGATCACTTCGGCACACAGGCGTTTCCATTCGCGTTCGTTTTGGATCGAGATCGCCAGAATTTCGTTATCTGCCGTAGTGAATCCGCCATATGGTGCGATCGAGGGATGGTGCAGGCCCACCGGTTGCGGCGCATTGCCAGCGTAGACTGTGTGCATCAAGGGCACGGTCATCCAATCGGCGGCAGTATCGAACAGGGACAGTTTCACCGCGCTGCCCTCGCCGCTGATGCCGCGCGCAATAAGGGCTTTCTGAATGCCAATAATGGCGTTCATGCTTGCACCGATATCGCAGACCGACACACCGATACGGCCCGGATGGCCCGGGGCCCCATTTACGGACACAAGCCCGCTCTCGCATTGCACCAGAAAGTCATAAGCCTTCATGTCGCTATAACGACCATCCTCGCCATAGCCGCTGATGTCACAGGTGATCAGGCGCGGGTTGCGTTTGCGCAGCACATCCTCTCCAAAGCCGGCACGGGCAATCGCGCCCGGTGCAAGGTTCTGGATGAACACATCCGCCTTATCGAGAATCCGGTGTAGCAGCGCGGCATCCTCAGGGTTCTTGATGTCCAGACACAGGCTTTCCTTGCCGTGATTGGCCCAGACAAAATACGAGGCCGAACCTTTGACCGCTCCATCATATTTTCGGGCAAAATCGCCGGTGTCTCGTTCGATTTTGATCACGCGTGCGCCACCCTGGGCAAAGTGACAGGATGCAAGAGGTGCCGCAACGGCCTGTTCCAATGAAACAACCAGCAGGCCTTCGTAAGGTTTGAATGGGGTATCGGTCATGCGGCGTCTCGCGTCTGCAAAAGGGCAAGGGTGCGGTGCATTTCATTGGCAACGATTGTCATGCCTTCGTCAAAACCCATGCCAGGTTTGACCAGAACGCGGTCGGGCCGGGTCGCCATGGCTGCATGCAGGCAGGCACGGGCTGAGATATCGGTCTCGTTGCAGGTACCGCCCTGATAGGCCGCAACACCATTGGCCTTGCAGTAGAGAACGGCATCGATGGTATTGTGCAACGATCCCAGGTCCGGCGTTTTGATCTGAACCATGTCGCAGCAGCCAGCGTCAACAAAACGCATAACGTCCTCGAACGTGTTGCACCATTCGTCCGCGACGATTTTAACATTGCTACCAAGCGTCTTTAGAACGGTACGAATATCACCCAGCAGGGTGATCTGGCCCTCCTGCGATCCGGCATCCGCTGGCCCTTCGATATACAGATCGAACGGTGCAGCGCGGCGCTCCAGTGTGGCCAGATAGCTGGCGATCTTGTCAGCGTCATTGTCGAAGATCATTCCGATTGTGCCATAGACATCAATATGCAGCACCGGGTGATAGCCTGGATCGCTGCGCAGGTCCTGGATGCGCCGTGACAGCCACGTGACATATTCGGCCAGTTTGCCGCCGTTTTGCCCCAGTTTTTGCGGGATGTTGTTGATCAGGCCATGGGGCAGGGCATCGACGCGTTTCAACACCATCTTGTCCACGGCTTCATAGCGGTTGTCGCCACTTTGCCCGAACAGCTTCAACGGAGCGATAACCGGTTCCAACCCCCATTCGTCGCAGACAACTTCAAATTTTATCCTGCCTTTCGCAATAGCCGCGGCCGACAGCAAAGCTTGTGACAAGCCGTATCTGACCGCCGTATGCAGCGGCTGCCCGTCGATTGTCAGCTTATCGAAATACGCCGCACTTTTGCGAAAGTTTGTGACGTCGTGCCCGATCAACCGAGGGGCCAGATGTTGCTTTAGAAACGGGATGACCTGCCCGGCCAAAAACAGGGGATCGCGGCCCGCGGCGCCGGAATACTGAACTGCCGCACAATCGCCTTCGGCAATCTGCCCGTTGTCCAGTTCAAGCAGGATCGAAACGCTCTCTCCAAATTGTCTGACACGGGCGAAACCCTCGGTTATGGCCGCACCGCTATAGACGAAACCGTCCTGCTTGGCGCCCAGTTTGATGGCCGCCTGATCGTCAAAATAGTACGAGGCGAGCCCCGGAGCAAAAACGACATTCTTGATCTTCATCTTACACTCTGTGAGTTAGGCGGTGATCGCAGGGCGACCAATCAGTTTGCTGGCGGATATGGCACGGACGTCGTCGACCACCATGTCAAAGGATACGTCCCGCCCTTCCGCGCGGGCGCGTTCGGCGATCCGATCCTTGTGGAAGGTCATGACATCTTTGGGCAGCGGCACGTTCCCGGTCTCAAAGATCCTCAATGCCCCATGGTTGTCGCGCACTGGCGTCAGTTTCCCCGCGTTACCCGAGGCCGGAGCGAAGGGCACATCCATTACACCGGTTTCAAAGGCCAATACCGCACCGCGCGCGATGTCACCCTTTCCCAGTTTTAATACGGCGCGCATGACGGCGTGAACTTCGGCCTCGATCACTTCAACCTCAGTGAGGATTTCATTGCCGTCGTTCCGGTTCTGATCCGCGATCATGTTCACCATCTGCCGGGTTGCCTTAAGACCGGCTTGATTTGCCTCGAGTGAAGGAATCCCGCTGGCTTCATGCGGAGTCTTGACAATTATCTTAGTGGCCCGCGCTTGTTTGGCGGCCAAGGCACCCAAGCAAATTACCGCTGTGGCCTTAGCCTCGTCTTCGGGGAAGCCGCCCATCCACTGATGGAAAACGGTCGTCAGCTTGTAGTCCTCATAACCCGCGTTCTGGAAATAGTGATGACCCAACCGCCGCAGCGACCGCAGCGCTGCCACGTCCTGAACAAGATTGCCGGCCTGACCGTAACCCAGCGTGATACAGCGCACGCCCTGTTCCAGCGCCAGCAGCCCTTCGATGATTGCGACGACATGAGACACGAATGGCGGTACAAGCGTTCCGGTCAACGGGCCGAAAGGCTCGCGATTGATGCGCACACCGTGCTCTTCGAAACGCCCTACCAGCCGGTCGCAATATTGCCAGTGGCGGATCGACTGTTCCAGCGGGATATTCTTGGCATAGGGAATGTTGTACGAAATACCGCCGCCCTCGTAGGACGAGAACCCGGCGCTCAGCGTCACCTCGGTCAGCAGCCGCGCATCCGGAGTTCCATGACGCACCTGGATCGGCTTCGACACTGCATCCACCAGTTTTTCGCACCCGGTGACACCGTGATTTACAGCCGGAAACCCATTCAACAATGAGGTTCCGGCAGCGCGGGACCGATCGATGCCTTCCTGCGCCTCGTCATAGCGGTTGTGGCGCGTGTAGGCGTCGATGGTGGTGGGCAACACATCGCAATACGGGGACAGACCTTCCATCAACGCTGTATGTTCCCGCAACAACGCCACACCAGCGCGCGGCTGCAGCAGTGTTTTCCCTGTTTCGTCCGCTTGTGCCAGTGCCACCGAGAATTGCTTGTCCTCGGGCAGTGCAGCCTGACGCTCAACCGCGGTTTCAAAATTTACTTCGGAACCCGTGTGCCATGATTGAAGAACGGTTTCGCGTTCAGCGTCAAAAACGGCATCGGCCAGCCGGGTATTCGTGATCTCTGGCATGTCAGTCATGTCATCATCGGCCGTCTACACGGCAGCCCAGTCGGTAAATCTGACCGAGACTGCGCCGGAGTTATGGCCGATATTCGGAATGCGGCGCAGATCGATATCGTCCTTCAGCAATGCGACAACATCGCTGATGTTGACCGAGGCTGGAAAGACACGGTCATATCCCATGTCCTGAAAGCGCTGCGCAACTGTCGCAAAGTCCCGCTTGCCGATCACAAGGTTCCCGCCGACATACAACAGAATTTCCCCAATCCCCGCGTTTTCACATCGCTCACGCAGCCCCTGGCAATCGATCTCACCATGGCCATAGATCGATGACACAAGGATCGCGTCCGCATTTTCCGCAAGTGCTGCCGTGACGAACTCTGTCTGACTGACCATGACACCAAGATTGACGACTTCTATCCCAGCCCGGGTCAGCAGGCTGGTCAGGATCTTGTTTCCAACGGCGTGGCAATCAGCGCCGATTACGCCCAGAACTACTTTGTACGTTTTATCTGCCGCAAACATCTGTGGTGTCTCCTCCTGTCGCGCTGCCGGAGTTGGTAATTGCGATTCTCGTTATCGTAAAGATAAATGACTGACTTTTTATTATAGATAAATATTAGTTACTTGATGAGTGATCCTGGATGATATTCTCGGCAGGCCGAAAACGACCTCTCCGTTTAGAAGCTTATCCCGGAACCTTGCGAACGGTATCCGTTCTCTCAAGGCGTACTTGGCTGGATGTCAGTAGTCTTGGCGCCGGTTGTCGCAGCTGTCAGAACAATCAGGAAGCATACACAGAAAATCCGAAACACCGCTGCGACGGATCAATCGTTGTGCGCAAAAGCTCCTGATTGGGACGATCCCGTTACCGAAATCCGGAACCAATGCACTGAGATGAAAAAAACTTGTCCACCAAGACCGACTACCCAAATCAGGTTGTCATGTGTCATGGTTGGATTAGACATCCAAAGAGATCAAGAGGACCGGAATGGCGCAGGCCGAAACGACCGATGAAAAAGTGATCTTTTCGCAAGACCCACATAAAGTTCGGGACAGTAGCGAAAAGAACCTGGAAACTGCGATCGGGCGCGAGATCAAGGCTTTGCGATTGCAGCAGGGTACGACAATTGCCGAATTGTCGGCGCTGACCGGTTTGTCGATCAGTATGTTGTCCAAAATCGAAAACGGCGCAACTTCGCCTTCATTGACGACGCTGCAATCCCTTGCAGATGCGCTGAGCACACCGATTACATCGTTCTTTCGCCGCTATGAGGAAACTCGCAACGCAGTGCATACGAAAGCGGGCGAGGGCGTCGAGACCGAGAGAGCGGGCACCCGAGCAGGGCATCAGTACAACCTTTTGGGTCATTTGGGGGCCAATGCCAGCGGAGTCGTGGTTGAGCCCTATCTGATTTCGCTGACCGAGGAGTCGGACAAGTTTCCTACGTTCCAGCATGACGGGATCGAGATGCTGTATATGCTGGAAGGTGAGGTCGATTATCGCCATGGCGACAGCATCTATGCGTTGAAGCCGGGGGATACTCTTTTCTTTGATGCCGACGCGCCTCACGGGCCCGAGATTTTGGTGAAGTTGCCCGCCAAGTATCTGTCGATCATCTCATATCCTCAGACCAGTTGATCCTTAACGTCATGTTTTTGTTTGAACCGGGGTGGCAATCGCCTCGGGTGTTTAATGCATGCGAGCCAGCTTCCGTACGCATTTTCCCCACATGAAAATTTATTTCTTCTTGTTGTTTTCTTGAAGTTGGGCTGATAATGTCAGATTCGACAAAACTTCAGAGGGCAAAAGCTAATGTGCGGAATTGTCGGACTATTCCTTAAGGACCAGTCACTTGCGCCCCAATTGGGTTCGATGCTGACGGACATGCTGGTCACGATGACCGACCGGGGCCCGGACAGCGCAGGTATTGCAATTTATGGCGCCGAGGCGAATGGCGCTGCGAAGCTAACGGTGCAGTCGGATTCGCCCGACGATGACTTTCGAACCCTTGCGGCAGATCTTGAGGCCGCGATTGGAACAAAAGTTTCCTTGCGGTCGAATGACACTCATGCCGTTCTGGAATTGGACAGCACAAAGGTCGAGCAGGCGCGTCAGGCCGTGCGTGAGCTGCGCCCCGGACTGCGCGTAATGTCGGACGGCGCGACGATTGAAATCTACAAAGAGGTCGGCCTGCCCAAGGACGTGGCGGAGCGGTTCAACGTCTCGACCATGAGCGGTAGCCATGGCATCGGCCATACGCGGATGGCAACTGAATCTGCCGTGACCACCGAGGGGGCACACCCGTTCAACACCGGCTCGGATCAATGCCTCGTGCACAATGGGTCGCTGTCGAACCACAATGCCTTGCGCCGCAAGCTTAAGCGCGAAGGCGTTCGTGTTGAATCGATGAATGATACCGAGGTTGGTGCAGCTTACCTGACCTGGAAGATGCAGAACGGTGCAACTCTGGGTGAGGCGTTGGAAAGCAGCCTGGAAGATCTGGACGGGTTCTTCACTTTCGTCGTCGGCACAAAAGACGGGTTCGGCGTGGTCCGTGATCCGATCGCCTGTAAACCGGCCGTTATGGCCGAGACTGACCAATATGTCGCCTTTGGCAGCGAATACCGCGCGCTGGTTAATCTGCCCGGTATCGAAGACGCCCGCGTTTGGGAACCTGAACCTTCGACCGTTTATTTCTGGAGCCACTAATATGCAGACTTACGATGTTGCAGAAAGCGGCCTGCGTGGTTTGAACTCGACCCTTCAGGCGCAGAGTAAAGAGACCAATCAAACCAGTTGGGAAGTCCAGAACCCCAAGGGCAGCCACGCCATCGCGGTGGGTCTGGACGCGCCGATTGAAGTTACCGTCAAAGGCTCGACCGGGTATTATTGCGCGGGCATGAACCAACAGGCGACCATCAAGGTCGAAGGTTCGGTGGGTCCGGGTGTTGCCGAAAACATGATGTCGGGCACCGTGATCGTCGAAGGCGATGCCAGTCAATATGCCGGAGCGACCGGGCATGGCGGTTTGCTGGTGATCAAGGGCAATGCCAGCTCGCGCTGCGGGATTTCCATGAAAGGGATCGATATCGTCGTCCATGGCAATATCGGTCACATGTCTGCGTTCATGGCACAGGCAGGCAATCTGGTGGTCTGCGGCGATGCGGGCGATGCGCTTGGCGACTCGTTGTATGAGGCGCGGCTGTTTGTGCGCGGCTCGGTCAAAAGTCTTGGCGCGGATTGCATTGAGAAAGAGATGCGGCCCGAACATCTGGAACTGCTGGCCGACCTTCTGGAACGCGCCGGAACGGATGCGAAGCCGGAGGAATTCAAGCGCTATGGCTCGGCCCGTCAGCTCTATAATTTCGACGTCGACAACGCAGCCGCTTACTGAGGACGAAGGGTATGAAAGATATGGATCAGACCATCCCCCGCACCATGCCGATTCAGTCGGCGACGTTTACCAACCCGATCAACGCTGAAATCCGGCGGGCCGCGGCGACCGGCATTTATGACATTCGCGGTGGCGGAGCCAAACGCAAGGTGCCCCATTTTGACGACTTGCTGTTTCTCGGGGCCTCGGTTTCGCGCTATCCACTGGAAGGGTATCGCGAGCGGTGCGATACCTCGGTGACGCTGGGCACACGCTTTGCCAAGAAGCCCATCGAACTGGACATTCCCGTCACCATTGCGGGCATGAGCTTTGGCGCTCTGTCGGGTCCGGCGAAGGAAGCTCTGGGTCGTGGCGCGTCGATGGCTGGAACGTCGACCACCACCGGCGACGGCGGTATGACGCCCGAAGAACGCGGCCATTCGTCCAAGCTGGTCTATCAGTACCTGCCGTCGCGCTATGGCATGAACCCGAACGATCTGCGCAAGGCGGATGCGATTGAGGTTGTTGTCGGTCAGGGTGCGAAGCCCGGCGGCGGCGGTATGCTGCTGGGTCAGAAGATCAGTGACCGCGTGGCTGAGATGCGCACGTTGCCCAAGGGTATCGATCAGCGTTCGGCCTGTCGCCACCCGGATTGGACCGGGCCGGATGACCTGGAAATCAAGATCCTCGAACTGCGTGAGATCACCGACTGGCAGGTGCCGATCTACGTGAAAGTCGGTGCGACCCGGCCCTATTACGATACAGCGCTGGCCGTGAAAGCCGGGGCTGACGTGGTGGTGATGGACGGGATGCAGGGCGGTACAGCCGCAACGCAGGATGTGTTCATCGAACATGTTGGCATTCCCACGCTGGCCTGTATCCGCCCCGCGGTTCAGGCCCTGCAGGACTTGGGCGTGCATCGTGAAGTGCAGCTTGTGATCTCGGGCGGTATCCGCACCGGTGCCGATGTGGCCAAAGCCATGGCTCTGGGTGCGGATGCGGTGGCTATTGGTACTGCGGCCCTGATCGCTTTGGGTGACAACGACCCGAAATGGGAGAGCGAGTACCAGAAACTCGGCACCACCACCGGCGCGTATGATGACTGGCACGAAGGGCAGGACCCGGCGGGCATCACCACGCAGGACCCGGAACTGGCCGCGCGTCTTGACCCTATCGAGGCTGGGCGTCGCCTGCGCAACTACCTGAAGGTGATAACGCTTGAGGCGCAGACCATCGCGCGTGCTTGCGGCCACAATCACCTGCACAATCTGGAACCCGAGGACCTGTGTGCCCTGACCATGGAGGCCGCCGCCATGGCGCGTGTGCCGCTGGCGGGTACCGACTGGTACCCGGGCAAGGCAGGGTTCTGATCGACACATGAGACCAAGGCGCGGCCCGAAAGGGCGGCGCCTTTCTTCTATTGAGACATATCAACAGGGAAAGGGAAGCCGACCATGACGATAGATCTGGCTGCTTTCGCCAAAGAAAAAGGCGTCAAATACTTCATGATTTCGTTCACCGATCTGTTTGGTGGACAGCGGGCCAAGCTGGTGCCCGCACAGGCCATCGCCGACATGCAGGAGGACGGTGCGGGCTTTGCTGGCTTCGCCACGTATCTCGACATGACCCCGGCGCATCCGGATATGTTGGCGGTGCCCGATCCGTCCTCGGTCATTCAGTTGCCCTGGAAGCCCGAGGTTGCCTGGGTGGCCGGAAACTGTGTGATGGAGGGCAAGGACGTGGCGCAGGCCCCGCGCAACGTGCTGCGCCGCTTGATTGACGAGGCCGCTGCAGAAGGCATGCATGTCAAAACGGGTATCGAAGCGGAATTCTTCCTGCTGACCCCGGATGGCGAGCAAATCAGTGACCCGTTCGATACGGCGGAGAAGCCTTGTTACGATCAACAGGCCGTCATGCGCCGCTATGATGTGGTGCGCGAGATTTGCGACTACATGCTGGAACTGGGCTGGGGCCCGTATCAGAACGACCACGAAGACGCCAACGGACAGTTCGAAATGAACTGGGAGTTTGACGATGTTCTGAAGACTGCTGACAAGCATTCGTTCTTCAAGTTCATGACCAAATCGGTGGCTGAAAAGCACGGCTTGCGCGCCACCTTCATGCCCAAACCCGTGGAGGGGCTGACCGGCAACGGCTGCCACGCCCATATCTCGGTCTGGGATGCGCCGGGCGCGGATGCCAAAACCAACGTGTTCGCCGGCGAAGGCGAAGGCCCCACCGGCGAGGTCGGTCTGGGTGAGCAGGGCAAGTATTTCCTCGGCGGTATCATGAAACATGCCAGCGCGCTGGCGGCGATCACCAACCCCACGGTGAACTCCTATAAACGTATCAACGCGCCGCGGACCATGTCGGGGGCGACCTGGGCCCCCAACACCGTGACCTGGACCGGTAACAATCGCACCCACATGGTGCGTGTCCCTGGCCCCGGTCGGTTCGAACTGCGCCTGCCCGATGGTGCCACCAACCCCTACCTGTTGCAGGCGGTGATCATCGCCGCCGGCCTCTCCGGCATCCGCTCGAAGGCTGATCCGGGCCGTCGCTATGACATCGACATGTATGCCGAGGGCCATACGGTCACCGATGCGCCAAAGCTGCCTCTTAACATGCTGGATGCGCTGCGTGATTACGACAAGGATACAGAGTTGAAGGCGGCCATGGGCCAGGAGTTCTCGGCAGCATATCTGAAGATGAAACATCAGGAATGGAACTCCTTCGTCTCTCACTTCTCAAGATGGGAAAAAGAACACACGCTCGATATCTGATCCTGTTTGGGCGGCGCAAATTCACGCAGATTTACGCCGCAATCAGACCATCCATGTCGCCGGAGTGTTCGCCTACACTCCGGCGTTCCTGTTTCAATCGATCATCTTTTGTGAGGTGGCGCATGATCGATACCCGATTGACCCGTCTTTTCGGGCTGACCTGTCCCGTTGTTCTGGCGCCGACGCCGGGACTTGCCGACGGGTCATTGGCTGCGGCAGTCGCACGGGCGGGTGGCTTGGGGCTGATCGGTGCTGGGGAACGCGATGCGGACTGGATCGAACGCCAGTTTCAAGCCGCAGGAAATGAGCCGGTGGGCTGCGGGTTCACGACCTCGCATCTGGCAAAATCGCCCGAGCTGTTGGACATGGTTCTGGCACGGCGTCCTCGCGCAGTTTTCCTTTCTCATAGCGACCCACGTCCGTTTGCACCCCGGATTGCACAAGCCAATGTCCCGTTGATTTGTCAGGTCCTAGATTTGCAAGGCGCCGCGTTGGCCGTTGAGGCGGGTGCTGACGTAGTGGTGGCGCAAAGTAGCGTATCATCGGAGAAATCAGGAGCACGTACGACGTTTGCCTTGTTGCCCGAAGTCGCGGATTTCCTGTATCGCGAGGCGCATGACACCCTGCTGTTGGCTGCCGGAGCCATTGCCGATTCCCGCGGGCTGGCAGCCGCTTTGGTAATGGGCGCGGATGGTGTTGTCATGGGCGCTCGACTTTGGGCCAGTGAAGAAGGGCAAGTTCATTCAGACTTAGCCAAGGTCGTCCTGCATGCGACCGGAGATGATAGGGTTCAGGCCTTGAACTCAGACGAAAACCAGCCTGAGCCTGTGGTCGCACCCACTTTGCGTAACTTACATGCGACGATACCTGTTGGCGAAGGGATAGGTCTGATCAGAGACATGCCGCCGGTAGGGGATATCCTGAATACAATAACGCAAAAGGCCGAGCGGTTGATGGTGCACGCGCAGCGCAAGGTGATCCCGTAGGGCTTGCCGGGATCGCGCAGCGCAAAGCCCGCTTGAGTTCGGTATTCGAAGCCCTGTTGAACATGTGCTGCTCGATTCGAAGAGGTCGGCCGAAAAATTCTGGCGATTGTATTGAGTTTTGCTCAGCGAAATTGCGAAAACGTCATAATTGTCGAGCGGATTCAGGGTATTTTTTGCGAATCATGCAAATTTACGTGACGCATTCGTAAAAAATAATAGACAAGGTGCGTTTTTCGCAGTTCACTGCTGGCAGACACTACGAAAACGCTCGGCCGCAGAGCCGTGGTGTCGATTTCGAAACCCTATGTCAGGAACTTGAACGATGAAGCCAATCAATTCGTTGCTTGAGTCTTTCTTCGAAGAAACCACTCCAAAACGTGGCCTGCCCGCTGCGGCCTATAAGGATGCAGAATTCTGGCGGGCCGAATGTACCTCGGTCTTTACACGCAACTGGGTTTGTGTCGGGTTCGCACATGAGCTGCGTGCTGCAGGGGATGCTGTCCCGGTCACGGTGGCTGAACATCCCTTGCTGCTCATCCGTAACACTGCAGGCGAGATACGGGCTTTTCACAACATTTGCCGTCACCGTTGTCTGACCCTGGTCGATGCGCCCAAAAATGTGGGTAAGCTCATCCGCTGCCCTTATCATGCCTGGGCCTATGATCTGGACGGACAGCTGCGTGCCGCGCCTCATTTCGGTGGTGCAAACGATCATCAGGCCGAAGGGTTCGACAAGAAACGAAACAGCCTGGTCCCCGTGCGCAGCCATGTCTGGAAAGATTGGATCTTCGTCAATCTCGACGGTAACGCGCCAGATTTTGACGAGTATTCCGCCACCATTCAGGGCCGTTTGGAGGGGATGGACTGGGACAAGTTGGAATGCATCGGAACGCTCGATTTCGGCGAGATTGCCTGTAACTGGAAGTTCATCATGGAGAATTTCATCGAGCCTTACCATGTCCAGTTCGTGCATTCCTCGACCACGGATCAGCCATTGGAAGACCACTATACGATCGTCGACGGCAACTGCATGGGCAGTGCGGTTGATCTGGAGGAAGAGATCGGGACATCGGGCAGCCTGGGTGTCAGCTCGCGCTATCTGACGCTCTATCCGAACTTCATTCTGGGCCGGTATTTTCCGGACCAGATGGGGGTCTATCTGAATATCCCCACCGGCCCCGGCACAATGATGCAGAAGCGGGCGCTTTACACCACAGAAGGGCAGGCGCTGACACAGGACGAGATCGAAGGCCTGAAGCAGCTGTGGTGGGATGTGCACAAAGAAGATCATGAGATGACCGAACGGCTGCAGCTGGGACGGGCCTCATCCATCTCGGATGAAGGCGGCGTGCTGTCTCCGGCATGGGAGGACAGCGTGCGCGCGTTCCAGGAAATGGTGGCGCGGGATGTGACCGCCACCGAAAACCACTGAATTGAGGAGAAAACCGTGACCGATAATATCAGCAGCGGGTTCCGCCTTGCTCATACGATGATGCGGGTGATGGATATGGAAAAATCGCTGGAGTTCTATTGCGGGATCTTGGGGATGCAGGTCCTGCGCCGCACTGATTACCACGAAGGCAAATTCACGAACACGTTCATCGGCTATGGCCCCGAGGCGGAATTTCCGACGCTGGAACTGACCGCAAACTGGGATCAGGAAGAGTCGTATGACCACGGCAATAGCTGGGGCCATATCTGCATCGAAACCCCGGATGTCTACAAGGCGTGTGAGGATCTGGCAGCTGCCGGGGTGAATATCACACGCCCGCCGGGGCCGATGAAGAACGGCACTCGCGTCATCGCGTTCTGCGAAGACCCGGACGGCTACAAGGTTGAACTGAACGAATCCATTCTGAAACATCTGGCCAAGGAAGGGTCCTGATCCATGGGCGATAAACCACAGCTATTCAAATTCGATCTGGTCGAGGATCGCTACAACGCGATGGGCGACAGCGACACGTATATCAAGCCGATGGTGACCAGCGAATTCAGCAAGACCATGTGCGGCGGCATCAATGTGCTCAACAACATCAAGGTGCCATGGGACCTGACCTGTGACGAGATCATCTATTGCCTGGAAGGCACCTTCCGGCTGGTCTGCGATGGCGAAGAATATATCTGCAACCGCGGCGACGTTCTGTTCGTACCCAAGGACAACCACATCTCATACGAAGCAGATGAGAAGTGTGTGATCTTCTACGCTGCCTATCCGCATAACTGGAAACAACTGGCTGGGATCACCAAAGTTCCGGGCATCGATCCCGACGACTTCGTGGCGGGCTGAACGTCCGACGCTGCCTGAAGGCGGGTGTTCTTGTTCCTCTCTCAACGTCCGGGACACCCGCTTTCCCCATGGCGAGAACACCGCCCAATTCCAGACCGTCAGGTTCTGAGTTCCGAAACCTGACGGCCCCCCAACAGGAGGAAGCCAAGTGCCCAAAGACAATGCAAACAGCAAGATCTACTACGAAAGCTTTCAGGACGCGGTTGAACGCAACCGTCCCAAAATCCCCGCCGTCAAAAAGCAGTTAGAGGAGGCAGGCGTCAAATATGTGATGGGGGCCTGGATCGACCTGCATGGCATCCCCAAAACCAAGCCTGTCCCGATGAGCGATTTCGAAGAGCTGTGCCTGGGCAAAGGGCCACAATTCGCGGTGCATTCGATTTCCTATGTCCCCGAACTGAGCCCCGCCGACAGTGATCAGGTCGTGGTGCCGGATCTGGACGCGGTCTATATCTGCCCATGGGACACCTCGATGGCGATCATCTTTTCGGACCTCTACTGGGAAGATGCGCCCTATAATGTCTGCCCCCGCCAAGCACTGAAGCGCGCGATGCACGAGGCTGCGCAGGATGGCTATGTAGGCTATGCCGGAGTCGAACCCGAATTTATCGTGATGAAGTATGACGAGGCCGGTCAACCGGTGAAAGCCTTCGACAACGATCCGGCGGATGGCTTGCGCCCGCGTCGTCAGGCGTTTGGCTATGATGTGGAATATTCAGTCGACTCTATGCCGTTCCTGAAGGACATGATCGACATCATCGAAGGGCTGGGCTGGAACCTGCATGACGTGGTGGCTGAAGGCGCCTATTCTCAGTTCGAGCTTGATTTCCACTATACCAACATGCTGGAAATGTCCGACCGGCTGGCGTTCTTGCGGATTGTGTTGAAAGAGGTCGCCAAGAAACACGGTATGTTCGTAACCTTCATGCCGAAACCCACCGTGGGTGACTGGCGCTCAGGCGCACATATCAACATGTCGATGCAGCATGAAAGCCGCCCCGGCGAAAACATCTTCAAGACTGAGGATGGCGAGTGGTCGGAAGAAAGCCGTTACGCCGTCGGAGGCTTGATGCAGCACGCCGAGGCGATTACTGCGATTACCTGCCCGACTGTGAACTCGTATAACGGTTTGGTTCCACGCGTGGGTGGGTTCGAAGGCGGCACTGTCACATGGGCGCCGACCAACATCACCTTCGGGTACAACAATCGATCCGCCCAATTCCGCTTGCCGCAAAGCCGCCACTGCATTGAAAACCGCGCTTGCGACATGACGATGAATGTTTATCTGGCTATGGCGATGCACCTGACTTGTGCGGTTCAGGGGATCAAGAACAAGATCGATCCCGGCAAACCCACGGATTTCGACCTCTATTCCAAGACTGACAGTGAGCTGACCGAGCTTGGTATTCGCCGCCTGCCGCGCACCTTGTGGAACGCAATCGAAGCGTTGCGTCATGACGAGATGGCCGAACACGTGATGGGTCCGGTCATGCGCAAGTCCTATCTGGAGTACAAAAACGACGAGTGGGAGCGGTATCACCAATCTGTCACTGATTGGGAAGTGCAGGAATACCTAAGGCTCTACTGACCGAAACACGGATGGCCCCGGTGGTTTTCGGGGCCATTCTCAAATTAACAGCAGGGGTATCCATGGCACAGGAATTCCAGTTGCTCGAACTCGGCGACTTCCCACTTTTGTCAGGTGAGGTACTGAAGGGTGCCAAGCTCGCTTACCAAACCTATGGAACCCTGTCGCCCGCGCGGGATAACGTCGTCGTGCTGCCGACGTTTTATACCGGCACCAATTCCCGTAACGAGGGGTTCTTCGGCCCGGGCCGAGCCTTGGATCCGGCGCGGCATTTCATTGTCAGCCCGAACCTGTTCGGCAACGGGCGGTCATCTTCACCCTCGAACACACCTGCGCCGCAGGATGGCCCGCGATTTCCACTGGTGCAGATGTGGGACAATATCGCGGCACAGCATCGTTTGATCCACGACCATCTTGGTATCGAGCAGATCGCGCTGGTTGCAGGCTGGTCCATGGCCGGGTGCCAGTCGTACCAATGGGCAGCGCAATATCCCGATATGGTCAAGGCGATCCTGCCGTTTTGCGCCTCAGCCAAAACGTCGCCTCATAATTTTGTATTTCTCGAAGGCGTCAAAGCTGCGCTCTGCGCTGATCAAAGCTGGAACGGAGGCGATTACGATGAACCACCCGCGGCGGGGCTAAAAGCCTTTGGGCGGGTCTATGCAGGTTGGGCATTTTCCCAGACGTTTTATCGCGAAGGTCTGTATAAGCAGCTTGGCTTCAACACGATCGAAGACCTTCTGATTGACTGGGAGATCGATCATGCTGAGGGCTGGGACGCCAACAACCTTTTGGCCAAGCTGGCAACTTGGCAAGCTGGCGACATCTCAGCAGGCCCGCTTTACAATGGTGATTTCAAAGCGGCCCTTGGTGCGATCAAGGCCCGTGCAATCCTGATGCCATGCAAGCAGGATCTGTACTTCCCGCCAGAAGACAACGCCATCGAAGCGCAGCACATGCAGTATGCAGACTTCCGTCCCTATGACTCTCCTTGGGGTCACTGTGCCGCCAATCCGGGCAACGATGCAGGTTTCACCGCCTCGTTGGACTCGGGGATTCGAGAGCTTTTGCAGGAATAGTTCGCAAGAGGCATTTCGCCATTCAGGATATCATCGATGGAATGGTACTTCCGCGCGAAGACACCAGCTGTTTCCTGAAGGGTTTAGAAGGGATTTTCCGGACCGAAAGAGATCATGTACATATCAGGCAAGGAAAATCAGGAGCTGATTGAAGCGCTGGTTAAAGCCTGAAATCCACAGCATAGCCCTCGCGTTTACGGGAAATCGGTTTGAAATCTTTGAGGGTTCAGCCCTATGATCCAAGCAATGCTGGCCTGATACAACAAGAGGACGCCCCGTGAATTTATCGCGAAACTCAGAAACGGACAGGCCGTCCCGCCAACGGGGCACTCATTCGGTCGGAGAGCGATTGAACAGCGAGATCGTTCAGATGCTCGAACTCGACGGGCGAATGCCATTTTCAGAGATCGCGCAGAAGCTTGATGTTTCCGAGGGCACAGTACGTAATCGTGTCAACGCCATGAAAGAGGCTGGCCTGCTTCGGATCGTTGCGATCACCGATCCCACAGCTTCGGAATATAAGGCGGATGCCATGATCTGCTTGAAGGTTGCGCCGGGTACGACCCCGCAAACCGTCGCGGATCGACTGGGTGAAGTGACCAGCGTGGTTTACATTCTCTGGGTTACGGGACGATTTGATCTGATGGTTGAACTGGTCTGTGACGAGCCCGATGATCTTGCGACCTTTTTGGAAGAGCACATTCACGGCGTTGAGGATATCGTGGATGCCGAGGTGATGCTGGGCCTCAAGAATTTCAAGAATCAGTTTCTGCTCAAGCGTAATTTGGAACCGCGGTCCTAGGATCAGGGCGGCACAGCTATGTTCTGCATTTCATTTCGGTTCTGCTGAGCTTTTGAATGCATCAGGGTTTTGAGCTCCCATTAACATTTAGATTGCCGGGTGATGGGATGAGTTCTTCCTCATTGTTCAAATCAATGCTGCCCAGATTAAAAACCGACCAAGCTTGGCGGACAAAATGATCTTGCCGGCCCGATAGATCGCCTGACGTCAGCCTGATGGCAGCACATCATCGCTGCCGACCCGCATTGAATTCTTGGCACGCCGGTCGCTGATTGGCGTGACACCGAAAGTCTCTCGATAATGCCGCATGAACGCGCCGGGGGTTGCGTAGCCGACCATATAAGCCACCTCTGCAATCGGGTCGTTTGTATACAGAACCAGCTGCCGCGCCTGGTTCATTCGCATCCTGCGGTAATAGCTGAGCGGGCTTTGACCGGTCGCCTTTTTGAACCCGCGCTCAAGTGAGCGTGCTGACAGGCCGACCGCATCGGCCACTTCACTGATCTGGATGGGGTTTTCGATATGTTCTGCAAAGTGCTGAATAGCCCGTGCCACCTGTTTCGGAAGTAAATCCTGACTCTTGGCGGTCGAGAGCGCCGGAACTTTTTGTGACATGGCGGCGCTGCGGATGAAAGGGTGCTGAAACCAGCACGCAACTTCGGCCATGATGTCGTCGCCTAGGTGGTCTTCGATCAACGTCAGCATATGGTCAAACACGGCTGATGCACCAGAGATGGTTGTGAAGGCACCTTCCGTACAAATTACGGTGTCTGTGATCGGAATCTCGGGAAACTCGGCCTGAAAGGCGGCCTCATAACACCAGTGGACAGATAGGGGCTGATCTCCGGTCAACCGGGTTCTGGCCAAAGGAAATACACCGCCGCTGATCGCACCAAGCTGCGTCTTGTCGCGCAGCAGCCTTTGCAGGGCCGCGTTCGCCTTGGAGGGGTATTCGAACACACTGTTGGGACTTGCGGTAAACAGCAAATGATCCAAAGCTTTCACGTCAGCCAAAGCGCAATGCGGCGAAAATGTTACTCCGGCAGAGGACTGCACAGGCGCATTTTTTTCAGCAACCACCGTCCAGCGGAACACATTCTGCCCTGAAATCTCGTTGGCGGCCCGCAGGGGCTCGATGCACGAGGTCAGGCACGCCATGGGAAATCCCGGAAAGATCAGGATGCCAAGAGATGTGGTATGTGCTTTCTCCGCCATTTTCCGATCACAACATCACAATTCCTGCGACCGGCCATCGGATCGAAAGATTGATCGTGAAGCTGTATCCTGATGTCATTTCGGTTGGCCCAACAGATGTTGTTCAATCAATTGGAAAGCATATCCGATATGGATTTTCTGTATATATCCGACTGCCGCGATATCTTTACGTTCCAGCGCCATCAACAAGTCGGATGTTTCCCGGGTCAGTGCTTCATATGCGTCAGACCCTACCAGTTGCTCCATGCGGTGCCAAACACTGGTCGCTTGAAAATAGGCCTGGTTCCAGAACTCGCGCAGTGTCGAATTGCCGATCAATGATGTGATCAACGCCTGAAGGCGCTGGTTAAGTTTCACGAACTCCTGAGAGTCAAGCCGTTCCCGCAGCGCCAGGGCGCATTCATGAATCGACCGGATCTCTTCCTGATGATGGATTTCGATAGAGGTTGGTGACAGTTCTCCGATCAGACCGGCCAGCACCATCCTCACTTCATAGAGATGGCGTATACGCTTGCCCGAAAGCTCAATGACAACTGTCCCGACACCATTGCGTGTTTCGACCAGACCTAAATGCCCGATACGCTGAATTGCATCCCGGACCGGAGTTCTGCTGACGCCGAACTCCTTAGCGAGCGCGGCTTCTTTCAGCTGATCGCCGGGCCGGTAATGCGCAAAGCAGATACGTTCAAGAATTTGCTCCTGAATCTGGTCAACTGTGACCTTGGCAGGTGCATCGATCTGTCGTTCGGTAATAATCAAGTATCGGAGCCTTCCGCGTGAGCTGAGTTCGATTTTAGTGGGCTGTATACATCTTATTTCAGTCGATGTTGAGATTTAAGCTGCAAATCAGAGATCAGCCCCTGACTTCATGCAGATAAAGCAAGACCCAACCCGTATACTTTCATAGATCGGACAACCCCTCTTTCAGATTTGTCAGCAACCCAGAAGATTCCATATGCATGCGAAGGCGCTGATTGTAGCCGCCGGGCGTGTTCAGTGACTGGACCAGCTGTCGGCAGCTTGGCGCGGAAATCAGGCTTGATCCGACAAGCGTGCGCAGAAAGGCTTCGCCTTGTTCGGTGTCCTGCACTTGCTGACCAAGCCAGTCACCTGCGCCTTGAACCATAAAGACAGCTGGCGACAACACGGCCTGCGCAGCCAGATAGGCGTTCAGTTCGGCAACATTATTCATCTGAAATACCGAATTTCGTGCGCCGAACAGGTCATCCACAATAGATGTATCGCCAAGCACCAGAATTGGAGAGCCGCCAACTGCAATCCCCGGAAATGGGATCATGTTGGCCACTGCGCGGGCAGGGGCAACCATGTCCGTCAGTTCTTCCAGCGTAGGGCCGGTCATAAGTGAAATGACTTGCTGATCCGGCAGGAACTTTAGGCCTTCAAGCACGGGGTGAGCCTGTTCAGCTAGCAAGCCCAGAAAATGACGTCGCTTGCGTCGATCACGTTCTGATTGTCTGCGACCGTCACGTTTGAGAACTTACGGGCCAAACCGGCAGACTGCGTTTCACCGCGGCGGGATACAGTGATCTGATGACCATCAGCCGCCATTCCTTCGACGACTGCTACTGCGATGGTACCAGTGCCGATAACTCCAATTTTCATCAGATAACTATCCTTGTGTTGGCGTTGCAGGGATGCCTTGTCAGTCTGATATGTCTATCAGGCCCACAGAACACTTCTTGTGAAAGCTTGCTTCAAGCGTTCGATTCAACCTCGTGCGTGAGCAGGTATATGCAGATCAGACGGTACTCGTATCCGATGTGGACGCGTTGAATGTGTCCAATTGCAGTTATGTCGTCTTGCTCCAGCGCAGCGAGCAACTCCTTGGTTTCAATCATGAGGGCGTCATAAACCTCCTGCCCAACGGTTTTCTCCATACGGTGCCACACGCTGGATGCTTGAACATGAGCCTGGTTCCAGAGCTCCCGAAGTATCGCGTTGCCTATCAATGAGCCTATCAGCGTCTGCGACTGCTGGTTCAGGGCAACAAATTTCTGCGCGTCGCCGTTTTCGCAAAGCGCGATGGCCTTGCGGTGGATCAGACGCGCTTCGTCACAGTGTTGTTGCGTAATGGTGGCCGGGGAAAGCTCGCCGACGACCGAGGCCAGCGCCAGCCGGACCTCATAGAGATGTCGGATGCGTTCGTCGGACAACGCGATAACGACCGTGCCAACCCCGTTCCGGGTTTCGACCAGCCCGAGATGAGCGATTCGTGCCAGTGCGTCGCGCACGGGTGTACGACTGACACCAAATTCTCTGGCTAAGGTCGCCTCCTTCAGTTGGTCGTTCGGACGATATTGAGCAACGCAAATGCGTTGAAGAATCTGATCCTGAATTTGAGCAACCGACAGTTTGTTCTGCATCTTACACTGTGGCGCATCCTTTCCCATGTTCTTCAACCTTCTCGTGGCTCTCAAGACCGTCTCAAAAAGCATCTACAGCTTGGAACGCCGTCCTTGATGCCTGTCTTTCTGAGCACATCCCGGGCCATGGGTTGGTAGGAACAGGTTGCGGTTTTAGCTGCATTTTCGGGGTCATT
>NZ_JBQFRJ010000007.1:0-185425 GCF_056537345.1 Ruegeria sp. CF4
CGCGTCGACAACGCTTACGGCGACAGAAACCTCATCTGCACATGCCCCCCCATGTCAGAATACGAAGAAGCCGCAGAATAATACAACAAAACCCCGCCAAAATCGGCGGGGTTTTTCGCCAATCGGAAACCGATGTTCTGATTTGAACCCCTTTTGCGTGTCGTTTTTACCCAGCGAAGCGTCTTTTTCGCTTGCTGCAGGTGCGAGCGCCCCATACGCCTGTGCGTGGGACACCCCTCCCCAACGAGGGGCGTGTATCTGGAAGGGTAATACAGATGACTATCGAACAACCGGCGACGCGGCCGGCAAATCCGCGTTTTTCCTCGGGCCCCTGTGCCAAACCCCCCACATTTGATCTGTCGAAACTGGCCGATGCTGCATTGGGTCGTTCGCACCGCGCGGCTGTAGGCAAGGACAAGCTGAAAGCGGCCATCGAAGGCACGCGTGAGGTTCTGGGCATTCCGGCGGACTACAAGGTCGGCATCGTTCCCGCCTCGGACACTGGCGCGGTTGAGATGGCCCTGTGGTCGCTTCTGGGCGAACGCAAGGTTGAGATGCTGGCTTGGGAGAGTTTCGGATCCGGATGGGTCACTGACGTAGTCAAACAGTTGAAGATCGATGCCGAGGTGAAAACCGCAGATTACGGTCAGATCGTCGATCTGGCTTCGGTCGATTTCGCCAATGATGTGGTGTTTACGTGGAACGGCACGACCTCGGGCGTGCGGGTTCCCAATGGCGATTGGATCGCTGATGACCGTCAGGGGCTGACCATCTGCGATGCAACTTCGGCGGCCTTTGCGATGGATTTGCCTTGGGACAAGCTGGATGTGACAACTTTCAGCTGGCAGAAGGTGCTGGGTGGCGAAGCGGCCCACGGGATGCTGATCCTGAGCCCCCGCGCGGTTGAACGGCTTGAGAACTATACGCCCGCTTGGCCGCTGCCGAAGATCTTCCGCCTGACCAAAGGCGGCAAGTTGATTGATGGTATTTTCACCGGCGCGACGATCAACACGCCCTCGATGCTGGCAGTTGAGGACTACCTGTTCGCGCTGGACTGGGCGCGTTCGGTTGGTGGGCTGCAAGGGCTGATCGCGCGTGCTGATGCCAATGCCGGTGCGGTGCACGCGTTCTGCGACCAAAACGACTGGATTGCCAATCTGGCTGAAGATGCGGCGACTCAGTCGAATACTTCGGTCTGTCTGAAATTCACGGACGCACGCATTCAAGACGGTGCTGTATTCGCAAAAGCTGTGGCGAAACGACTGGAAACCGAGAACATCGCGCTGGATATCGGCGCCTATCGCGACGCGCCTGCGGGCCTGCGTATCTGGTGCGGTGGTACGGTTGAAACCTCGGATATCGAGGCGATGCTGCCCTGGTTGGCCTGGGCTTTTGAGGCCGAGATCGCAGCGCAGTCGGCAGCCGCCTGACAAGAATTTTCGACGAAAATTCTGGGCCCGCCTGTGGCCCGGACCTTCCATATAATTCAAGGACCAGAGAATATGGCCCCCAAAGTACTCGTATCCGACAAGCTCAGCGAAACGGCTGTGCAAATCTTCCGTGATCGCGGCATTGACGTGGATTTCATGCCCGATCTGGGCAAGGACAAGGATAAATTGGCCGAGGTGATCGGTCAGTATGACGGCCTTGCCATCCGTTCGGCTACCAAGGTTACGCCAACCATTCTGGAGCAGGCCGAAAAGCTGAAAGTCATCGGCCGTGCCGGGATCGGTACTGACAATATCGATAAAGAGGCTGCGTCGAAAAAAGGTGTGATCGTGATGAACACACCTTTCGGCAACATGATCACCACCGCCGAGCATGCGATTGCGATGATGTTCGCTGTTGCACGCCAGATTCCCGAAGCCTCTACCTCGACCCACGCGGGCAAGTGGGAGAAGTCTAAGTTTATGGGCATCGAGCTGACCAACAAGACTCTCGGTGTAATTGGAGCGGGCAATATTGGCGGAATCGTTTGCGAACGCGCCTTGGGTCTGAAGATGAAGGTCATCGCCTATGACCCCTATCTGGGCGAAGAGAAAGCCGCACAGATGGGCGTGGAGAAGGTCGATCTGGACGAGTTGCTGGCTCGGGCCGATTTCATCACCCTGCACGTGCCGCTGACCGATCAGACCCGCAACATCCTGAGCCGAGAGAACCTGGCCAAGACCAAGAAAGGTGTGCGCATTATCAACTGTGCGCGTGGTGGTCTGGTCGATGAGGATGCGCTGGCCGAGGCGTTGCAATCCGGTCATGTCGCCGGTGCGGCCTTTGACGTGTTCAGCGAAGAACCCGCGAAAGAAAACGCGTTGTTCAACCTGCCCAACGTGGTCTGTACTCCGCATCTGGGTGCTGCGACGACCGAAGCGCAGGAGAACGTGGCGCTGCAGGTGGCCGAGCAGATTTCGAACTATCTGCTGACCGGTGCGGTGGAAAACGCGCTCAATATGCCCAGCGTGACGGCCGAAGAGGCTAAAGTCATGGGCCCCTGGATTAAGCTCGCCGGGCATCTGGGCAGTTTCATCGGTCAGATGACAGACGAACCGATCAAGGCGATCAACATTCTCTACGATGGTGTTGCCGCCGAGATGAATCTGGCCGCGCTGAACTGCGCGGTCGTCGCGGGGATCATGAAAAAGTTCAACCCCGAGGTGAACATGGTTTCCGCCCCAGTCGTCGCAAAAGAGCGCGGTATCCAGATTTCGACCACAAATCAGGATAAATCCGGCGCGTTCGAGGGTTATATCAAGGTGACGGTCGTCACCGAGAAGCGAGAGCGCTCGATCGGCGGCACCGTGTTCAGTGATGGCAAGCCACGCTTCATCCAGATCAAGGGCATCAATATCGATGCCGAGATCGGGGCGCATATGCTGTACACCACCAACGAGGATGTGCCGGGTATCATCGGTGCTCTGGGTCAGACGATGGGCGAGAACGACGTGAACATCGCTAACTTTACTCTTGGCCGATCCGAGGCTGGGGGCGAGGCCATTGCGCTCCTGTATGTGGATGAGCCCGTTCCGGCAGAGGCGCGTGCAAAATTGGCTGAGACTGGTCTGTTCACTCAGATCAAACCGTTGGAATTTGACGTCGTCTGATACCGGCGGCTCGTTTATGACAACTATGGACGCCCGTGCCGGTTCCGGCGCGGGCATCCTCTTTTCAACGCGCTGATTTTGCGGCAGAACAGCTGCAGCTGCACCGGCCTGAGGGGAAAGAGATGACCAACCCAATTTATGCTATCGGTGATCTTCACGGGCATGTCGACGAATTCGAACGTGCGGTGTCTCTGATCGAGAGCGATGGTGGCCCGGAGGCGGAGGTTGTTTTTCTGGGCGATTATGTAGATCGGGGGCCGGACAGCCGGGGCGTTCTGGATCGGTTGATTGCAGGGCGTGATGCGGGCAAGCGCTGGATCACACTGCTTGGAAATCATGACCGGATGTTTGCCTGGTTCCTTGAGGATATCCCGCGCCACGATCCACATTTGCTGGTCGGCTACCACTGGCTCCATGATCGTTTGGGGGGGATTGAGACTCTGCGCAGCTACGACGTGGTCTTTGAGCTGCAAACGCGACTAGAGGATGTGCACGCGATGGCGATGGGTGTCGTGCCGGACGCTCATCGACTTTTTCTGCGCGGTTTGGTGATGATGCACCAGACACCGGATCTGGCCTTCGTGCATGCCGGAATTCGGCCCGGTGTGCCGCTGAATGCCCAGCAAGAAAGCGATTTGGTCTGGATCAGGCAAGCATTCCATGCGCATCCCGGACCGCATCCGAAATTGATCGTGCATGGACATACCCCGGTAGATCGGGTGACGCATTATGGCCATCGGATCAATCTGGACAGCGGCGCGGGCTATGGCCGCCCGGTTGGCGTCACAGTGTTTGAAGGCGACATGTGCTGGGAGCTGACGAATAAGGGGCGTGTATTGCTGAAGCCTTAGGTGCCAGCTCTTCGTGCTTCCTGAGGCAGATATGACAACCGCTTGGGATCAGAATTGCGTGGTCATTCGATACCCGGCGGCAAAATACATCTTGGCAAAGGTGACGGGGTGACCCTGCAGCCATGTGATGCGCTCGGCGGTAAAGACCGGCTCTCCTTCCGGTACGTCGAGGAAACCGGCGATCGTAGGATCGGCGCGGCTGGCCAGAAAGGTCAGTTCGACATTTGTGAAGGGCACGGTTTGCACCAACCAGTCATTGGGTCCGATTTTGCTGAAATCGGCTTGTTCCACCTTTGGAACGCTCTCGATCACGATCCAGCGGTCCTCGAACTGAAACGGGGTATTGCCGGAGTAATGCATGCAGCGGACATGCATCACGCTTTGTCCGGGTTGCAGCGCCAACCGGGCGCTCAGCCAATCGGGGGCCAGTTGAGCCCCGGATGAGACCAGCGCATAGCGATAGGTGCCGCCCATCGCTTCGACCTCATCCCGGATCAGCGGAATGGTAAAGCGCGCCTGCCTCTGTGGTGCGCTCAGGACTCGGGTTCCGGCTTTGCGGCGACGCTCCAGATAGCCTTCGTCTGCCAGCTCGCGCAGCGCGCGGTTTACGGTCGTGCGGGTGCACGAAAACTCGACCGCAAGTGCCTGTTCATTGGGCAGCAGCGTGTCCGGCTGCCACTCGCCCGAACGAATGCGGCGCAGGACGGTTTCCTTGATGTCCTTATAGCTGGTGGTGTCGCTGCTTTGAGTCATGTCTAATCTGGTTATCGGGATATGAATCAAATGTCAGCCAACAGATCGGTCATCGCGCTGTGATAGGCCGCCAGGATGGCGTCACGAGCGATATGTCGACCGGCGCGCACCTGATGACGCCCTGCAGACCACAGATCAGTTACGGTGCCATCGGGTGCCGCGAAACACAGGCCATCGAGCAACTGGTCATCGCGCAAGGTACACAAGGTCGGGTGGGACCGGTCGATCGCCACCAGATCGGCCAGCTTACCGACAGCGATCTCGCCTGCCTGGCGGCCAAGAGCCTGCGCACCACCGCGCGCCGCGCCAGTATAGAGCGCATGTCCCACTGAGCCTTCGCCTGGGACTAGCACAGTACGCGCCTTGTCGCGCAGCCGCTGAGAGTATTCCAATGTCCGAAGCTCCTCGGGGAGCGAAATGCGCACATTAGAGTCTGATCCGACACCAAACGCGCCGCCGTTTTCGATGTAGACCGCGCCGTTGAAAATACCGTCGCCCAGATTGGCCTCGGTAATCGGGCACAATCCGGCAACGGCCCCCGAGCGTGCGAGCGCGCTCGTCTCAGCATCGGTCATGTGGGTCGCGTGAATGAGGCACCAGCGTGCGTTGACCTCGACATTGTCCAACAACCATGCAACCGGGCGCTGGCCGAGCGCGGCCTCGACATCGGTAACCTCTTGCACCTGTTCTGAGATATGGATGTGAACCGGGCCCTGAGGCGTTTGTGCCAGCACATTTTTTAGATCATCCGGCGTTGTTGCCCGCAGGGAATGCGGCGCGATGCCGATGCGGCTGTCCGTATGGGGCAGGGTGGATCGGCATTCATCCACCAGACGTAGAAACTGATCAACATCATTGTCAAACCGCATCTGCCCTCCGACCAATGCCTCCTGCCGGACTCCGCCATAGGTGTAGAGGACGGGCAGATGCGTCAGCCCGATCCCGGTCTGGTTGGCGGCTGCGAATATACGCTGGCTCAACTCGGTCAGCTGCGCATAGAGGGCGCCGCCCGGTTGATGGTGGACATAATGGAACTCTCCGACCGAGGCATAACCGGCCTCCTGCATCTCCATAAAGACGAGCGCAGCGATGGCTTCGATCTGCTTAGGCGTCAGACGATCCAGAAAGCGATACATAAGGGTGCGCCATGTCCAGAAGCTTTCGCGCCCGGCAGCGCGTACCTCGGTCATTCCGGCCATGGCACGCTGAAATGCATGGCTGTGCAGGTTTCCCAGCGCAGGCAGCAGAACGTCGACACGGGTGTCGTTGGGTCGTGCCGCGCTTTGCGGTTCAAGCGAGGTTATCCGCCCGTCGGTGATTTCAACCCGCAGATCGCGCACCCAATCCGAGCCTAACAAGGCGGTCTTAGCATGAACCGTCATGGCGTTTCCAATTTGTGTAGACTTTACATTAATACATGTATACGAAAAAACCAAGCGCAGGGGGAGCCCAAAAGATTCGCCATGACGAAAAAAACCATTCTTCGCAGCAAGCACATCGCCACCATGCAAGCCGGCCATCCTTATGGATTGATCGAAGATGGTGCGGTGATCGTTGAAGGGGATCGTATTGCCTGGGTTGGGTCGTGGTCCGAGCTTCCGCAATCTTACGCTGAACTGCCCTGCACCGATTTTGGTGACCGCCTGATCACCCCGACCTTGATCGATGCTCACACACACGTGGTTTTTGGTGGCAATCGCGCCGCTGAGTTCGAGATGCGTTTGAACGGTGCAACCTACGAAGAAGTCGCGCGTGCAGGGGGCGGTATTCTGTCGACGGTCAACGCCACCCGCGCCGCATCGGAAGAGGCCTTACTCGCAGGCGCTTTGCCGCGTGTGGACGCCCTGCTGGCCGAGGGCGTGTCTTGTATCGAAGTCAAGTCCGGCTATGGGCTCGATACCGACACTGAACTGCGCATGCTGCGCGCTGCGCGAGGGATTGCGCAGGAACGGCCTGTTCGCGTTCAGACCAGCTTTCTCGGGGCGCATGCGATCCCGCCCGAATATGCCGGGCGTGGTGATGCCTATATCGAAGAGATCTGTATTCCGACCCTGCGCGCGGCCCACGCCGAAGGTCTGGTGGATGCCGTCGATGGGTTCTGTGAGGGTATTGCCTTTGACCCGACACAGATCGAGCGCGTTTTCCAAGTCGCGAGAGAGCTGGGCCTGCCGGTCAAGCTGCATGCCGAGCAGTTGTCCAACCTGGGTGGTGCCAAGCTGGCGGCCTCATACGGTGCCATTTCTGCCGACCACATCGAATACCTCGATGCCGAAGGGGTTGCAGCCATGGCGCAGGCGGGCACGGCTGCGGTTCTGCTGCCCGGGGCCTTCTATACGCTGCATGAAACTCGACTGCCCCCGATCGAGGCGTTGCGCGAACAGGGTGTTCCGATGGTGCTGGCCACCGATTGCAACCCGGGCTCGTCGCCGCTGACATCGCTGCTGTTGACGATGAACATGGGATGCACCCTGTTCCGCCTTACGCCACAAGAGGCCCTTGCCGGCGTGACCTGCAACGCCGCGCGCGCCCTGGGTCTGAACGATGCCGGTATGATCGCCGCCGGGCTGCGCGCTGATCTGGCGGTCTGGGATGTTACGCATCCTGCTGAACTGTCCTATCGTATCGGCTTCAACCCTCTGCACACTCGCATATTCGGAGGTCTGCAATGACGCCCTTATCCCTCGTTCCGGGTCAGGTTTCGCTGGCTCAGCTTGAGGACATCTATTGGTCCGAGGTTCCGATCTTGCTGGATGCCTCATGCCGACCCAAAGCCGAGGCCGCGGCAGCGCGCATCGCGCAGGCGGCGCAAGGGTCTGACCCGGTTTACGGAGTGAATACGGGGTTCGGCAAGCTGGCCAGCCACAAGATCGCGGCCGAGGACACGTCAACCCTACAACGCAATCTGATCCTCAGCCATTGCTGCGGTGTTGGCCCATCTGTGCTGCGTCGACTGGCGCGGCTCATGATGTCGCTCAAACTGCTCTCGTTTGGGCGCGGTGCATCTGGCGTACGCTGGGATCTGATCGAGCTGCTGCAGCAGATGCTGGCGTGTGGGGTCACGCCTGTGATCCCGGCACAGGGTTCGGTCGGGGCATCCGGCGATCTGGCCCCATTGGCGCATATGACGGCGGTCGTGATCGGTGAAGGCGAGGCCGAAGTGAACGGCGCGGTTCTGCCGGGGACCGAAGCGCTTAGATCCGTTGGATTAGAGCCGATTCAGCTAGGACCCAAGGAAGGATTGGCCTTTATCAACGGCACCCAGTTTTCGACCGCTTATGCCCTGGCTGGCCTGTTTGAAGGCTGGCGCGCTGCGCAGAATGCTTTGGTGGTATCAGCGGCCTCAACCGATGCGATCATGGGGTCGACCGCGCCTTTGCAGCCGGAAATCCATGCCCTGCGCGGTCATCGCGGCCAGATTGAAGCTGCCGCTGCCATGCGCGCGGCGCTAGACGGGTCGGAAATCCGCGAAAGCCACCGCGACGGTGATACACGCGTGCAGGACCCTTATTGCATCCGCTGCCAGCCGCAGGTGACGGGTGCGGCCATGGATGTGATCCGGCAGGCCGCGTCGACGCTGGTGATCGAGGCGAATGCGGCCACAGACAACCCATTGGTATTGACTGACCCCGAGGCGATTGTCTCGGGCGGGAATTTCCATGCCGAGCCGGTAGGGTTCGCCGCCGACATGATCGCGCTGGCCCTGTCCGAGATCGGAGCGATTGCCCAGCGTCGCATTGCCCTGATGGTAGACCCGGCGCTCAGCTTCGATCTGCCGCCGTTCCTTACCCCGCAACCGGGCCTGAACTCGGGCCTGATGATTGCCGAAGTCACCGCCGCCGCACTGATGAGCGAGAACAAACATCTGGCCAATCCGTGCGTGACCGACAGTACGCCCACCTCGGCCAATCAGGAGGACCACGTCTCGATGGCCGCCCATGGCGCGCGGCGATTGGCGCGGATGGTCGAGAACCTGAACTATATTCTTGGGATCGAGCTGCTCTGCGCTGCACAAGGCGTTGAATTCCGCGCACCTCTGCAAACCAGCGCGCCGCTGCAGCGTGTGATCAGCCGTTTGCGGGCCGATATCCCGTCGCTGGCCGAGGATCGCTATCTCGCGCCTGAACTGGAGCAGGTGCGTACCCTGATCGCCGATGGGGCCGTTCTGCAGGCGTCCGAAGTGTCGATGCCGGGATTGGTCTGATGCAGGTGTTTGAGGTTCAAAGGGGGGATGGCCCCATTGTTCTGGGCCAACCACATGGCGGAACCTATGTGCCACCAGAAGTTGCTGAGCGGCTGAATGCAAACGGGCTGTCCCTGAAAGATACGGATTGGCACATAAACAGGCTCTATGATGGGCTATTGCAGAATGCGACCGTGGTGCAATCGCATGTTCATCGCTATGTGATCGACTGCAACCGCGACCCGTTGGGCGTGTCCCTGTATCCCGGTCAAAATACAACAACTCTGGTGCCTTTGACCGACTTTGACGGGCAGCCGATCTGGAAAGATGGGCAAGAGCCATCTGCGGATGAGATCGAAGCGCGCCGCCAAGCCTATCATGCGCCATATCACGCGGCGTTGGAGGAAGAGTTGCAGCGGGTCAAAGCCAAGCATGGTTTTGCGATCCTGTTCGACTGCCATTCGATCCGCAGCCGAATTCCCTTTCTGTTCGAAGGCACCTTGCCCGATCTGAATATCGGCACGGATGGCGGCGTAACCTGCGCGCCTGAAATCGAGTCTATTACGAACGAATTTGCTGCGTCTTCACCCTTTAGCACGGTCTTGAATGGCCGCTTCCGAGGGGGGTGGACCACCCGCCATTATGGCCGCCCTGCCGAAGGGATGCATGCGATTCAGATGGAACTTGCCCAATCGACCTATCTGACCTCGGAAGCTGCACCTTGGGCCTTTGACGACAATAAGGCGACACGTCTGCGCCGCTGGCTATACGACATTCTGGACGCCATCCAAGACACTGCATTGGAGCTAACGCCATGACCGACCCTCGCAAGAACACCCGTGATGTTTTCCCCCCGACCGGCCCTGAGCTGAACGCCAAAAGCTGGGTGACCGAGGCACCGTTGCGGATGTTGATGAACAACCTGCACCCCGATGTAGCCGAAAACCCGCATGAGCTGGTGGTCTATGGCGGCATCGGACGCGCGGCGCGGACATGGAAGGATTTCGATACTATTGTGGCCGGTTTGAAGGATCTGGAGGAGGACGAAACCCTGATCGTTCAGTCCGGTAAGCCCATCGCCATCATCCGTACACATAAGGACGCGCCGCGTGTGCTGATTGCGAATTCCAACCTCGTGCCGCATTGGGCAACCTGGGATCATTTCAACGAGCTCGATAAGAAGGGCCTGATGATGTACGGCCAGATGACCGCTGGTTCGTGGATTTACATCGGCACGCAGGGCATCGTTCAGGGCACTTATGAAACCTTTGCCGAAGCTGGCCGTCAGCACTACGACGGCGATCTGACCGGTAAGTGGATTCTAACCGGGGGGCTCGGCGGCATGGGTGGCGCGCAGCCGCTGGCTGCAGTGTTTGCGGGGGCGTGCTGTCTGGCGGTCGAGTGCAACCCGGACAGTATCGATTTCCGTTTGCGCACCAAGTACCTCGACGAAAAAGCCGAAACGCTGGACGAAGCGCTTGAGATGATCGACCGCTGGACCAAGGCGGGTGAGGCGAAATCTGTTGGCCTGTTGGGGAATGCCGCTGAGGTCTTCCCTGAAATCTACCGTCGTATGTCCGAGGGCGGCATGCGCCCGGATATCGTCACCGATCAGACCAGCGCCCATGACCCGATCAACGGCTATCTGCCTTTAGGGTGGTCTATGGCGCAGTGGCGCGAGAAGCGCGAAACAAACCCTAAATCGGTGGAAAAAGCCGCGCGCGCTTCGATGAAGCAGCATGTGGCGGCGATGGTCGATTTCTGGAACGCGGGCGTTCCGACGCTGGATTACGGCAACAACATTCGCCAGGTGGCGCAGGACGAGGGGCTTGAGAATGCCTTCGCCTTCCCCGGTTTTGTCCCCGCCTATATCCGCCCGCTCTTTTGTAAAGGCATTGGCCCGTTCCGCTGGTGTGCGCTGTCAGGCGACCCCGAGGATATCTATAAAACCGACGCCAAGATGAAGGAGCTGTTTCCCGAAAATGAGCATCTGCATCGCTGGCTGGACATGGCGCAGGAACGCATCGCGTTTCAGGGTCTACCTGCGCGTATTTGCTGGATCGGGCTGGGGGATCGGCATCGTGCTGGGCTCGCTTTCAACGAAATGGTCGCCAATGGAGAGTTGAAAGCACCGGTTGTCATTGGGCGCGATCATCTGGATTCGGGTTCGGTCGCCAGCCCCAACCGTGAAACTGAGGCCATGCTTGATGGCTCGGATGCGGTGTCGGATTGGCCGTTGCTGAATGCTCTGATCAATACTGCCAGTGGCGCGACATGGGTGTCGCTGCACCATGGCGGCGGTGTGGGAATGGGCTTCAGCCAGCACGCCGGTGTGGTGATCTGCGCCGATGGTACTGACGATGCCGCGCGGCGGCTGGAGCGGGTACTGTGGAACGACCCCGCCTCAGGCGTGTGGCGGCACGCGGATGCAGGGTACGAGATCGCGAAAGATTGCGCACGGGAACATGGGCTGCGTCTGCCGGGTATTCTGGGTTAGGTCAAACTGTCTCTGGCGAAACATCGACCCCTGCGATATCTCGCAGGGGAACTTGCCGGAGATCGAATATGTACGTAGCCACCCTGCTGACCAATCCGAATGCGCCGACGCTCGAACAGGCTTTGGTCGAGTCTCTGCGCAATGCCTGGGGCGGGGGCGATGCTATCTGGCTGAGCCCCGATGAGGCGGCCGAGTTTTCCATGCCCGAGATGCCGGATAACCGATGGGATGTCTGGGCGGATCTTCAGCAGGTCGGCGTAGATCTGGTGGTTCAGCCATCAGAAGGGCGCCGCAAGAAAATGTTGCTGGCCGATATGGACAGCACGATGATCCAGCAAGAGTGCATCGACGAATTGGCCGATGAAGCAGGCGTCGGTGAACGGGTCAAGGACATCACGGCGCGCGCGATGAATGGTGAGCTGGACTTCGAAGGCGCGCTGACCGAGCGTGTGGGCTTGCTGAAAGGGCTGGACGAAAGCGTTATCTCCAAGGTGCTGAACGAACGGATCACGCTGATGCCCGGCGGCAAAGTGCTGTTGGCGACGATGCGGGTGAACGGGGCCTATGCCGCATTGGTATCGGGCGGATTTACGGCTTTCACCGCACGCGTTGCTGCGCAGTTGGGCTTTGATGAGAATCGGGCCAACACTTTGCTGGCCGAAGACGGCAAGCTGACCGGTGATGTACAACGACCCATTTTGGGACGGCAAGCCAAGATTGAGGCGTTAGAGCAGATCTCGACCCGTTTGGGCATTGCTGAAAGCGATGTGATTGCCGTGGGTGACGGGGCCAACGATTTGGGCATGCTGGGCCGGGCAGGGACCGGTGTGGCGCTGCATGCCAAGCCCTCGGTTGCGGCCGAATGCGATGTCAGGGTCAATCACGGCGATCTGACGGCGCTGCTTTATCTGCAAGGATACGGCCGTTCCGATTTCGCCGCAGCATAACAGGGTTTTCATTATTTAACATTTGTGTTAAATAATAGTCATGAGCACGCTTCTGACCAGTTTCTCCGCATTGTCTGATGCCACCCGGTTCTCAATTGTCGAGCAACTGATGGATCAGGGAGAGTTGCCTGCCGGTGATCTGATTGAGGGGCGCGGCATCTCCGGTGCCGCGATATCACGCCATCTGAAGGTACTGCGCGAAGCCGGGCTGGTGCAGCAGCGTGTGCAGGGCACGCAACGGATGTATTCCATCCGCCCCGAAGGCCTGCGGGCCATTGCTGACTGGACGATCTCAAAACGGCAATTCTGGGAGAGCAGCCTCGATCGCCTCGGTGAAATTATCGAAAGGGAGAATTCATGGCCGACCTGAAACTGGAACGGGAATTTCCCGTCAGCCCCGATGACCTGTTTGCATGGGTCAGCGATGGTGCAAAACTGTTGCAATGGTGGGGCCCTGAAGGGATCCACGTGACCGAGCACAATCTGGATTTTTCCCGCATCGGGCCGTGGTTTTCGGTCATGGAGAACAGCGAGGGTCAGACATATAAGGTTTCTGGTCATGTAACCCATGTTGATCCGCCAAAATCGGTTGGACTCACCTGGGCTTGGCATGACGATCAGGATCAACGCGGAGCTGAAAGCCACGTCACCTTTTCCGTGGCGGCCACGGAATCCGGGTCTCGATTGACTCTGGATCACCGGGAACTGGCGGATGCCGAAGCAGCTTCGAACCACAATCAGGGTTGGACATCGTCGCTGCGTAAGCTGGAAGCGCAAGCGAAGTAGGTTTTCATCAGGGAGGAGAGATATGCCCCAATATTTGTTTGTCTATCACGGGGGACATACCCCAACTGACCCCGCCGAGGTCGAAACCACCATGGCCGCGTGGGGCGCGTGGTTTCAGAATATGGGTGAAGCGTTGGATATTCCGGGCAACCCGGTGGGTCAGTCTTACACCGTGAGCAGCAGCGGCGTTGTCGACAATGGCGGCGCGAACCCGGCTTCGGGATTTACGGTCATCAAGGCCGACAGCATTGATGCCGCGACCGAGATGGCCAAGGGCTGTCCAATGGTGGTGAATGGTTCGGGCTCGGTCGAGGTGGCCGAGGTGCACGAGATCGAGATGTGAGCCTTAGCCGGGGAAACCCGGCGCTGGTTTGATCACACCACATTCCAGCCCGCGGCGGCTGTATTGCGCGGCGTTCATGAATTTGCAGGTGGCCGGGTGATCGGCCTCCAGCACGCCAAGGCTGACCAGAATGGCGGCAATGGCGCATTCGCTGGCGCGGGTAGTGCCATCGGTGATCTTAAGCGCGACGCCCATGCGTTTTTCGGGGATGATGGCTACAAAGACGGCCTCAGCCCCGGTTTTGATTGCGGCACGACCATTCATGGCGCGCATAAGCTCAGTGCAGGCGCGGTTTTCGCCTGCGACCAGTTCAGGGTGCTGCATCATAGCGGCCGTTAACTGCTGAGCGGCATCACTTGCCCGGTCCGACCGGTCGGCTGCGGATGCAAACCAGGCCATCGAGCGGGCCAGTCCCACCAGAGAGGTGGCGAAGTTCGGGGCCGAGCATCCGTCGATTCCATAACAAGGGCTGGTCTCGCTAGTGGTTTCTTCAAAAGCAGAGAGGCAGGCTTGCTGAACCGGATGGTCGATCTCAAGATATTCGGGGCCGGCCCCCATATGCTGCGCAACGGTCAGGAAGCCGCAGTGTTTGCCCGAGCAATTGTTATGAATCTGGCACGGCGTGTCATCGGCCAAAATCAGCCCGTCCCGCGCGGCCATGTCTTGCGGCTCTTGCGGACCGCAACGCAGGTCGGGCTCAGCCAGACCAAGATGATTCAACCATGCCGAGACGCGGTCCGTATGGATATGCGCACCACTATGTGAGGCACAGGACAGCGCCAGATGTTCGGAAGTCAGGCCGTATTTCGCTGCGGCACCCGAGGTGATCAGAGGCATTGCCTGTATCATCTTGGCTGAAGATCGGGGATAGATTACCGCCTGCGGATCGCCCCAGCTTTGCACGATCTGACCGGCATCGTTACAGATCACCGCGTGGCCCAGGTGCAGGCTTTCCAACAACGGTCCGCGCCATAGTTCTGTCATCGTTACCGGTTGTGTCATCGTGGTCTCCGATCCATGCGCAAAAAACTGCCAATCGCCCTTTCGCCTGTGGCGAAACCTGCGTTAGTGTGTGTATGTCGACAATCATCGGGATACGCAACTTATCAAGGACGAGCCGGGCAGAGCTCGCGAGCCGATTCCGATGGGTATGAGGTATAGGTCGGGCTAGGAGGCTGAAGAGATGGGATCAAAGCTCGTTCGCGTGATCGCGGGCCTGTGCATGGCAGGAATGGCGACAACGACGTTTGCGCAGCAGGCAACAAGCACAAATCGCGTTGCAGCAAAAACTGATTGGAGCGTATTCGTCGAAGAAGATCCAACCGAATGCTGGAGCGTTTCGGCGCCGAAGGAAACGGTGAACACGCGCGGTGGTCGTGTCGTGTCGGTACGGCGCAGCGATATCCTGCTGTTCGTCTTCTACCGCCCGAACGCTGAGGTTAAGGGCCAGGTTACCTTTACAGGCGGCTATCCATTTGCATCTGGTTCGACCGTCAATCTGGTTGTGGATGGCAGCGAGTTTGAACTTTTTACCGATGGCGAATGGGCATGGCCTGCAACGGCCTCGGACGATGCCAAGATCGTCACGGCGATGAAACGGGGCAGTGAAGCGGTATTGACCGCCCGCTCGGAACGCGGAACGCAGACCAAGGATACATTCTCGCTGCTGGGCTTCACCGCCGCCATCGAGGATGCCGAAAAGCGCTGCACGAACTAAGCGACTTACATGTCCAAGCTGTAAACCCCGCCACTCGGCGGGGTTTTTTGATTTTACCCTCTTTTCGTCAAAGGTTTACGCGACGTCCCCTCACATAAATTGATCCCGATCAAAGCCTGACGGCCCGGCTTCTGAACTAATTGGTTCAGACAGAACAGTGGGAGACACCAATGACTTTGAAACCCTACCTTGCCGCGCTCTTGATGGTATCCGCAGCGTTTCTGACGGCCTGTGAGAAGCAATCGGACACATATCCGATTACGGGTGAGCAATGCGCGCCGGAAGACCCGGTGCAAACTCTGGATGCCGGGGATTGTTACATCCCGCCGGCAGTGAACTGACCTGAAAGGGCCGCAGGCGAACCGTTCCTCTGCGGCTCTTTTGTTCTAATCCGCGCTCTGTGTTAGGCATTGGTGGAATATAGTCACCACCAGAGAGGTCGACCGATGCGTTGGATTCTGATCCTGTTTCCCTTTGCTGCGCTGGCAGATCCGACGATGGAATGTTCGGAAGCCGGTTCTCAGGTTGAAATCGGGGCTTGCGTCTCGGAAATGGAAGAGCGTGTGGAGGCCGCGATCGAGGCCAGCTATTCCCTCGCAATGCAGGCAGCGACGGAGTTGGATGACGTCACCGGTCGCGTTGTCGCCCAGCCAGCGCTGGAAGCGGCACAGGATGCATGGACCGACTACCGGGATACGCAGTGCGATGCGGTTGGCGCTTCGTTTGGTGGCGGGTCGGGTACGGGCATCGCCATTACCGCTTGTCGTGTTGATCTTGGCCGCGCCCGTGTCGATGAATTGCTGCAGTTTGCGAACTGAAGCACGATTCCTTTTGATCTTTGCGCGCGTTCCTATATAGAGGCGCATCCCAAGCCAGAATCCATTGAGATAGCCACATGTCGCCCAAAGCGCCGATCACTCAAGACGTCATGACCATCCCCCGCAAATTGCCTGAGGGGAAGGTGAACCTTGTTGGCCTGACCCGTGATCAGTTGCGCGAGGTGCTGATTGAACATGGCACGCCTGAGAAGCAGGCAAAGATGCGCACCGGTCAGATCTGGCAATGGATCTATCAATGGGGTGTGCGCGATTTTAGCGAGATGACCAACCTCGCCAAAGCCTACCGTGCGCAACTGGCCGAGAATTTCGTGATCGAAATTCCCGAAGTGGTGACCCGTCAGGTGTCTGAGGACGGTACCCGAAAGTATCTGTGCCGCATCGCGGGTGGGCACGAGGTCGAGGTGGTGTATATCCCCGAAGAGGATCGCGGCACGCTGTGTATCTCGTCTCAGGTAGGCTGCACGCTGACCTGTTCCTTTTGCCACACCGGCACGCAGAAACTGGTGCGCAATCTGACAGCGGCTGAAATCGTTGGTCAGGTGATGATGGCCCGTGATGATCTTGAAGAATGGCCGACCCCGGGCGCGCCCAAGGATGAAACCCGCCTTCTGTCGAACATCGTTCTGATGGGCATGGGTGAGCCGCTGTACAATTTCGAAAATGTCCGCGACGCCATGAAGATCGCGATGGACCCCGAAGGGATATCCCTGTCGCGCCGCCGGATCACGCTTTCGACTTCGGGCGTTGTGCCGGAAATCGCGCGCACCGCCGAGGAAATCGGTTGTCTGCTGGCGATCTCGTTCCACGCCACCACGGATGAGACCCGCGACGTGCTGGTCCCGATCAACAAGCGTTGGAACATCGAGGAGCTGTTGCAGGCGCTGGCCAGCTATCCCAATGTCTCGAATTCGGAACGGATCACGTTTGAATATGTGATGCTGGACGGTGTGAATGACAGCGACGAGGACGCGCACCGGCTGATCGCGCATATCAAGCGCCACAACATCCCGGCCAAGATCAATCTGATCCCGTTCAACGAATGGCCCGGCGCGCCGTACAAACGCAGCTCGAACAATCGTATTCGGGCTTTTGCGAACATCATTTATCAGGCGGGCTATGCCTCACCTATCCGCAAGACGCGGGGCGAGGATATCATGGCTGCCTGTGGTCAGCTGAAATCAGCGACCGAGCGCGCCCGGAAATCGCGTAAGCAAATTGAATCTGAGGCCGGATTGGGCTGAATTGTCAGAATTAATGTGAACATTGTGCTTTAATTTGATATGATTGTTCACGTATTGGCGGGGATGGAAGCTCACCACTACACACAAGGCGGTGAGTCTGCGATCCGGCTCATGGCAAGTTATTGTAAGCGCGCTATCCTCTATTTTGAGGCTTAACGCGGCGTTCAGGCAAAACCGTTTATCGGATGGGCCAGGTAAAATGTTTGAAAACCAAAGGTATCTTGTCGGCACGACATTATTATTATCTGTGCTGACAACCGGCGCATTAGCGCAGAGTACGGATCAAGAAGCGCATTTGGCGATCGAGAATCCGGCTGATTTGTCGAAAGATGAAGCACAAGATCACTATCGTTCTCTCACAAAGCGCATGTCGCGTGGCTATGCGGCGGCGCAGCTTGGTCTGATCCTAAACTATCAAAGCTGGCCTCTGTTCAACGATGCGCCCTATATCTCGGCCACCCATGGGCAGCGCTATGTGAACAGCTATGCCAACCGGATGGCGCATAACTACGGGACCTTGACCGAGGGCGAGGTGCTGCCCGTCGGCTCCGTACTGGCCAAGGACAGCATGACCGTGACAGATGAGGGCAATGTTCATCCCGGTGCTTTGTTCGTGATGGAGAAGCTGGCTGCAGGAGCAAACCCTGAAACTGCCGATTGGCGCTATATCATGGTGATGCCGGACGGATCGTTGTTCGGCGATACGATGGGATTTCGCGCAGCGTCGGTGGCCTATTGCCATGACTGCCACGAAGCCGTTGCGGACCGCGACTATACATTCTACGTCCCCGAAGAGTACCGCACCGAATAACCTTCAGATCGCCCGGTCTTGTAACTTCAGGTCGCTCGCTTCCTGACGGCTGAGCTGTTCGCCCTGCTTGCGTTTGGACAGAACCTCGCGGGCCAGTGCATATTTCTCATCCTGCCAGAAGATCAGGCAGCCATTGCAGCCCTTACCGCAGCAGCCCTCGGTCCCGATGCGGTTGGTCTTGAAGCGGCGTTCATTGCCGTCCTCGCCGATCTTCTCGACCAGTTCATCGCGGCGGCGCGCATAGGCGGTGGGATTGTCGCGCCCGGATGTTTCCAGCCCCTGTACCAGCTTGTCAAAGCGGATGCGGCTCCAGTGTTCGTCGGTCAGTGCGCGCTCTTTTCGCAGGACGGAATAGACCGGGAATCGTGCGCGCAGGTCGTCGATGTCCTCGTGATCGAACAGGGCGAAGGGTATGCGGATGATGGTTTTCGAGCTGCCATGCACCACGTCCAGCCGTGTGCCATCCGATGCGCGTTCAAAGTCATAGACCCGCAGCAGCACCGTCTCGCGTGAGATGGGCGAGACGAAATCCAGCACATCGCCCGCTTCCAGCTTGTTTTTAACCTCGACCAGAAAGGCATCCTCGGTCACGTCGGTGACGATCCCGGCATATTCCCATTGCGCGATCGAGGCCGTGTGTTCGTAGTCATGCGAGTAGTTGGTCAGGCGGCCTTCGTGGAAAGCCAGCGTATAGCCGCGGTTTCCGACAGTTTCGAGCTCGCGCATATAGGGCTTCGGGTCCCAGTTCTCGGGATTCGCGTGATAATCGTCGACGGCCATGCGATAAGCCCGCGCGACGATGGCAGCGTAATATTCAGACTTGCCGCGCCCTTCGACCTTGAGGCTGTCGACCCCGATCTTCAGGTACTCATCCAGCTTCGGCATGATGCAGAGATCGCGGGAGTTGAGGATGTATGAGCCGCGATCATCCTCTTCGATAGGCATCAGATCACCGGGGCGGCAGCCTTCTTCCAGCAGAAACTCGAACAGGTCGGCGTTTTCCTCGGTGATGCGCAGCTCCTGATGCGTGCCATCCTTGAGGCGCAGTTTCAGCCCATAGTTCCAGCGGCAGGAATTGGCGCAATTGCCCTGATTGGCCCCGCGTTCGGCCATGAAGTTCGACAGCAGGCAGCGGCCCGAATAGGTCATGCACATCGCGCCATGAACAAAGGCCTCAAGCTTGATATCGGGGCATTTCTCGCGGATTTCCACCAGTTCGGGGTAGGAAACCTCGCGCGCCAGAACCACCAACTCAGCCCCCTGATCCTGCCAGAACTTCACTGACAGCCACGAGCAGATATTGGCTTGAGTCGAAATATGCAGCGGCAATTCGGGAGCCCGTTCGCGGACGTATTGGAACACGCCCGGATCGGCGATGATCAGCCCGTCAGGTTTCACCTTGCGCACCGTGTCGATATATTCGTCCAGCTTCGGGATGTCTTTGTTGTGCGAAAACAGGTTCAGCGTCAGATAGGCGCGCCGTCCATGGCTATGACAGAACTCTACGCCCTCAATCACCTCTTCCAGCGAGAACTCGGACTTGGTGCGCAGCGACATATCCGGCGTGCCCAGATAGACAGCATCCGCGCCGTAGAGAATGGCGAGTTTCAGTTTGCGCAGATTGCCCGCAGGCATCAGCAATTCGGATCTGGACTGGGTCATGGGACTACCGGGCAAGAGGTCAAGGCGGCCTTCTACGCCATATCCTGTGCCACCAAAACCCCGTTACCTGCGACGGAACCGCGCTGTGCCTATGACCTCGATCAGCTGTTGGCGCACGGGTTCGGGCTGTGTCTCGACGGCATTCAGAACCTCGCGCAGTTCAGCCCGCAGCCCGTGCATCTGGTCGATCAGAGAGATCATCATCGACAGCGCGTCGGCCTCCATGTCGTATTGCTCGTGCAATTCGCAGGCCAGTTCCAGACGAGCAACATCGATACTGTGATACACCATGCCCTGGTCCGATTGCTCAGGGATCACGATCTCGGCCGCCAGATACTCTGTCAAACGGTCCGAGGTCAGGCGGGTGACGGTTTCGATCAGTTCCTTCTCGGTCAGGGTCATGACGGCATTCCTTTCCGCGGATCATAGCTGTGCGTCTCACGCCATGTCTCCAGGAACTGCTTCAACTCATCATCGATCTTGTCCGGCATGGTGACGGTCAATTCGATCAGCTGATCCCCACGGTCCGAAGACCCACGTTTCTTGACCCCCTTGCCCCGCAGCCGCAGGGTTTTGCCGCTGCTGGTGCCCGCCGGGACGCTGACACTTACGCCGCCATCGATCGTGGGCGCAGGGACTTTGCCGCCCAGAATGGCTTCGTCGACCGTGATGGGCAGCGTGATGTGGATGTCGTCGCCCTGACGGTCAAACACCGGGTGCCCGGCGACAGACACTGTCACCAAAGCATCACCCGGCGGGCCTTCACCATACCCCGGTGCCCCTTTGCCCTTCAGCCGGATGGTCTGGCCATCGGTGATGCCGACGGGGATCTTAACTTCGATCCGGTCGCCATCCGGCAAGGTCAGTTTCTGGCTGGCCCCAAACACCGCATCCAGAAAACTGATCTGCAGTGAGTAGTTCAGATTGTGACCTGGCGCATGAAACTCTTGCGTGCGCTGACCTCCAAACCCGCCGCGCCCGCGCATGAATTCGGCGAAGATATCGGACATATCGTCGGGGTCCGCCTGACGGCCGCGATAAGGGTTGCCAGCAGCCTCGGCATAATCGCGATAATACTGTTGCTGGGGCCGCTCCTGCCCCGCAGCATCAATCTCGCCATTATCGTACTTAGCGCGCGTCTCGGGGTCTTTCAGCAGATCGTACGCGGCTGCGGCGGCTTTGAACTTTGCCTCTGCCTCGGCATCGCCGGGTTTCAGGTCCGGGTGGCACTCCTTCGCAATGCGCCGATAGGCTTTCTTGATCTCGGCAGCACTGGCATCTTTGGCGACACCGAGAACGGAATAGGGATCGTCGCTCATCTCACCTCTCGTGGGTTTGGGTGGGGCTGATCTTGATGAAGGTATTTTATCATGTGATTTCAACAGGTCAAAATGACAGAGGCTCTGAATTACCTCGCAAAATCCAATTGCCCTGCTAATATCTGCATGTTTCGAACTGTCATTTGCCGGAGGTCGCCCCATGTCGCGCAGAATAAAGTCCGCCCTCGCCTTGTTGGCCGGGAATGCCATCGGGTTGTTGCTGGCCTCGCTGCTGCTGGCGGGCTTTGCGGTCAAGCCGATCTCGTTCATCGTGGTGGTGATTGTGTTCACGCTGGTTCAGGTGGTGGCCGAGCCGCTGATCCTGAAGCTGGGCGAAAAGAAAGCCCCGGCGCTGAAAGGCGGGATCGCGCTGATCGTCACCTTTGTGGGATTGCTGGTAACCGATCTGATCACCGCTGGGCTGACAGTCGGCGGCATTTCCAACCTGCTGGCCGCGACTTTGCTGGTCTGGCTGGGAGCTTTGATCGCCAGCATCGTGCTGCCGATCTATGTGTTTACCGAGCTGCGTGAGCCCAAGAAGAAATCATAGCGCGTTCAGACTGGTCTCGATCGCCTGCCACAGCTCTTCCACTGGTTCGCATCCGACCGACAGCCGGACGAAAGCGGGGTCGACATCGTCACCCCAGCGCGCGCGACGTTCGGCCGAGCTGTGGACGCCGCCGAAAGAGGTCGCGGGGCGCAGCAGAGGGCAGCCATTGATAAAGGCCTCGGCCTTGTCTTCGCTGTCCAATGTCAGGGAGAGCAGAAAGCCGAACCGTGTGGTTTGGGCGTGCGCCAGCGTGTGCGAGGGATCATCAGTCAGACCGGGATAGCGTACTTGCTTCACCGACGGATGCTTGGCCAACCGCTTCGCCAACATCTGAGCCGAGGTACACATGCGGTCGAACCGTACATCCAACGTCTCCAAACCGCGATGCAGCAACCACGCCTCATGTGGTCCGGGGATCGCCCCGGAGACTTTGCGCCATTCCTCGACCCGTTCCATGATCTGATCGTTGCGGCTGGCCACATGGCCCATCAGCATGTCAGAATGACCACCCATCGCCTTGGTATCCGACGAGACGACAACGTCGATGCCAAGGTCCAACGGGCGCTGGCCCAGCGGTGTCATCGTTGTGTTGTCGGCAATCGTGATGCCGCCCGCAGAGCGTACCTGTTCTGACACGGCCCTAAGGTCGATCATGTCCAAACCGGGGTTCGAGGGGCTTTCGACGAACACCACGTCGAAGACGTCAAAACCACCTTCGGCAAACGCAGTGGTGGGGCGTTCCTCGACCACGACGCCGAGGCGTGACAAGAATCGATCTGCCAGAAGGCGGGTAACGTAGTAACCGTCTGACGGGATCAACAGGCGTGAACCAGCTTGTACGGTGGCAAAAAGCGCCGCCGAGATCGCCGCCATGCCCGACGGGAAGCTGAGGCAGGGTGCCGCTTCCAGATGCGACAGCACGTGCTCCAACTGCACCCATGTCGGGTTGTCGACTCGGCCATAGGTCGCGTGCCCATCAGGGGCGCCCGGCAGATGGTACATGCTGCTTTGCGTTAAAGGCAAAGCCACAGGCTCACCCTTGTTCAGAGCGTTTCCGCGCAAGTGCAACATCTCTCCGGTCTTGGGTGCCATAGTTCAGCGCCCCGGAATTTCGTCGCGGGGTGGGGCGGGCTCCCAGTTCTCGATGATGTCGACCGCCTCTTGCGCGGTGTCGACAAAGCGGAACAGGTCGAGGTCTTCATCCGAAATGGTGCCTGCGTCTGCGAGGGCTTCCCAGTTGATGACCTTCTCCCAGAACGCGCGCCCGAACAGCAGGAAGGGAACGCGGTCCATCCGGCCGGTCTGGATCAGGGTGAGGGATTCGAACAGCTCATCCATCGTGCCGAAGCCGCCCGGGAAGATTGTGATGGCGCGGGCGCGCATCAGGAAATGCATCTTGCGGATGGCGAAATAGTGGAAATTGAAGCTGAGGTCCGGCGTCACAAATTCGTTCGGCGCCTGTTCATGCGGCAACACGATGTTCAGTCCGATGGAACAGCCACCCGCATCCTGTGCGCCACGGTTTCCTGCCTCCATCACGCCGGGGCCGCCGCCCGTGACGATCACGTTCTCACGGCAGCCGGTCTGGTTCGACTTCTCCGTCATCAATCGGGCGAACTCGCGCGCTTCGTCATAATACTGCGACAGCCCCGCTAATGTTTCTGTCCGTGCAGTGTGCTTTTGCGATGGCTCGGGAATCCGCGCGCCACCAAACATGACGATGGTCGAGGTGATCTCGCGTTCGCTCATGATCATCTCGGGTTTCAGCAACTCCAGCTGCAGGCGTACGGGGCGCAGCTCGTCGCGACACAGGAATTCGTCATCGGCGAAGGCAAGGCGATAGGCCGGGGACCGCGTCTGGGGCGTGTCCGGAACCTCGCTCGCGGTTGAGCGGTCGGTTTGCGCGTCACGGAACGGGTTGTGGCGGTCTTCTCTCATCGGTGATCGATCCCTGCTTGCGTGTTCATGAAACAGCTATAGGGTTCGCGGGCAGAGTGCCAGTCACGGAAAGACAAGTAATGGATTGGAAGAGTGAAATATCCGCCGCGCGGGATCGCATCGCCGGTTACGCGCAGATTACGCCGGTGATGGAAAGCAACATGCTGGGCTATCCGGTCGAGATGAAGCTTGAGCATTTGCAGCACACCGGCAGCTTCAAGGCGCGCGGGGCGTTCAATACGTTGCTGAGTATGGATGTGCCAGACGCGGGCGTCGTTGCAGCCTCTGGCGGCAACCACGGTGCGGCAGCGGCTTATGCCGCGCAAACGCTGGGATATCCGGCCAAGATTTTCGTGCCCGAGTTGGCAGGGCCGTCAAAGATTGCGTTGATCGAACAGACAGGCGCGGACCTGAGCGTTGTGTTCGGTGAATACGCAAACGCGTTGATGGGTGCGCAGGCGCACGAGGCCGAATCCGGCGCGATGCAGATCCATGCTTATGATGCGCCCGCAACTGTGGCCGGGCAGGGCACTTGTTTTGCTGAGTGGGAAGCACAGGGACTGCAGGCTGACACCGTTCTGATCGCAGTAGGCGGCGGCGGTTTGATCGCGGGCGCACTTGCGTGGTTGCAGGGCGCACGCAAAGTTGTGGCGGTGGAGCCAGAAACCTCTTGCGCTTTGAACGCTGCGTTGCAGGCGGGTGAACCCGTGGATGTCTCGGTTTCGGGCATTGCTGCGAATGCGCTGGGCGCACGGCGGATCGGATCGATCTGTTTCGAACTGGCGCAGGGGATGGCTTCGGTTCTGGTCACGGACGAGGCCATCGCAGAGGCGCAGAAGCGGTTGTGGCAGGCACATCGTATTCTTGTCGAACCCGCGGGCGCGACGGCGTTGGCTGCACTAATGTCCGGCGCTTACAGGCCCGCACCGGATGAAAGTGTTGCCGTACTTATCTGCGGTGGCAACATTTCTCCGGACCCGTTGGGCGCCTAAGGGGGCAAGTCAGCCGCAAACCGCGCGTTCTGCGTCGCATTGCGGCCAGTTCCGCGCGCGCTTATACGCAAGACCAACGTGAATAGATTCTGCAGGGAGCCCTCACATGTCCAATGCGCAACTGGAAGCCGCCATCGAAACCGCCTGGGAGGCGCGCGACACCATCACCCCCGCCACCACAGGCGAAACGCGCGAAGCGATCGAGGATACGCTGAACGCGCTGGACAGCGGCTCTCTGCGTGTGGCTGAGAAGCGCGACAGCGGAGACTGGCACGTAAACCAATGGGCTAAGAAAGCGGTTCTGCTGGGCTTCCGCATCAAGGATATGGAAATTCAGGCCGGTGGTCCGCAAGCCGGTGGCTGGTGGGACAAGGTGGACAGCAAGTTCGCTGGATGGGGTGAAAACCAGTGGCGCTCGGCCGGGTTCCGCGCCGTGCCGAACTGTGTGGTCCGCAAATCGGCCTATGTTGCGCCGGGCGTGGTGTTGATGCCGTCGTTCGTGAACTTGGGCGCATACGTTGATGAAGGCACAATGGTTGATACCTGGGCCACCGTTGGTTCATGTGCGCAGATCGGCAAGAACGTGCACCTGTCGGGCGGCGTCGGCATCGGCGGTGTGCTGGAGCCAATGCAAGCCGGTCCGACCATCATCGAAGACAACTGCTTTATCGGCGCGCGCTCGGAAGTGGTCGAGGGTTGCATCGTCCGTGAGGGCTCGGTTCTGGGCATGGGCGTGTTCATCGGCAAATCGACCAAGATCGTCGACCGCGAAACCGGAGAGGTCATGTATGGCGAAGTGCCGCCCTATTCGGTTGTCGTAGCGGGCTCGATGCCGTCGAAGAACAACGTCAGCCTTTACTGCGCGGTTATCGTTAAGCGCGTCGACGAAAAGACCCGTTCGAAAACCGGGATCAACGAGCTGCTGCGCGACTGATCCCATAGATTCGGTTTGAGAAGGTCGCAGAGCGCACGCTCTGCGGCCTTTCTTATTTCGGCATGAATTCCAGCACTGTTTGCTGAAAGAAGTCAATCGCCGCTTCACCTCCGGCCCCTTTGGCCAAAGGACCGACTTGATATCGTGGTGATTGAAGGGCGCGCTGCATCTTTTCGCAAACCCAAACATCCTCGGTCTGGAAATCTCCGGTTTCCAGCGGGTGTTGCGTCCAATGAGAGGATTTGATCCGGCCGGTTTCCTGGTCATATCCAGGTATGTCCGCCGCACGATGACTGTAGCTAAACCAGCCTCTGGGCGACCAGTTTCTGACCCGCAGCAGTGTTGTGTTGGCATCCACCGACTCCATCACCGAGATCGAAAATCCCCAGGGGTTTGGCGTCAGGATTGTGGTTGGAAACAGCATATAGACCCCGCCATAGCCGGGGGTGTCTGCATTCCGAACCGTTTTCAAACCTGATCCTTTCGCCGAGTTTTCCACAAATTGAGGAATACGATGTTTGACGCCTTCACGCTCGGTCGACCACCAGACCATGTTGTGTCCAAAGACTTCCCAGAGGTTCTTGTCGTGGGTCGGGCCGCCCAGCGTGTCCTTGTGCAGATAAGCCAGATGGTAGCCGTCGATTGCATTTTCAAAGAAGACCTTCCAGTTGCAGCTGATCTCATAGATCACATCGTCCGGATTCTCCTGCATCTCGGTTGACGCCAGATCATGAGGCCACGGGACCTGATCCAGATCGCCGAGCCATGTGTCAAAGCTCTGATCCGGTTCAGGATGAACAAATACAAGGTTGCGAAACACGCCGACCGAAGCGCCGAATAGCCCAGTAGCTTTCTTATCCAGATCCGGGAAGCATTCGCGCTGGGCCGGGACGCCACGCAAAGCGCCATCCAGGTTGTAGACCCAGTTGTGATAGGGGCAGACGATGGTTTTACCTGCGTTGCCGCAGCCTTCCAGCAATTCGGTTCCGCGATGACGGCACTGGTTATGGAAGGCGCGTAAGTCCCCGGCTGCATCCCGTATGACGATCAGAGCATAGTCTCCGGCCTGAATCGTTCTGAAATCGCCGGGTTCGGAAAAATCCATGGTCACCCCGGCGAAGGTCCAGCAATTGCTGAACAGAGCTTTCTGCTCGGCCTCAAACCACGTGTCTGAGATGTATGACTCGCGCGGCAGGCGTTGTTGGGGTTGCTCTGGAAGTGCGGCAAGCAGCGGCATCGGTGAGTCCATTGATTGTCAAATATGATAATTATCAATATTGACAATCAATGACCGAATGTCCAGATTTGATCTGAAGATTTTTTTTACGGCTGACATGGAGGCAGGATGAACTTCGCTCACACCCTGAAGCATCAGAAATGGATGACTGTATTGATACTGGCAGTGCTTCTTGTTTCTACTGTCGCTGGCTTCTATGGCCTGTGGGGGCTGTTATTCATCTTCTGGGGGGTGCTGTCGGTACGCTCGGGGCAGGCTTTTCTGATTGAGCCGATTGACCGGGCAAAGGATCCTGCCTTGTTCTGGTTGCTCACGGTTCTGTGGATTTCACTGGGGCTTCTCTACATTCTCACAGATGTCTTCCAGCTCTCTGCGAACGGGTTCTGATGCCACGCCCCAGCCTGAAAGACGCCAGATCCGAACAGATTCTGAACGCCTTTATGCGCTGCGTCGCGCGATATGGGTTGGACGGTTCGACCCTGGCTCGCATATCGGAGGAAGCGGGTGTCGGACGACCATTGCTGCGCCACTATCTGGGCAATCGGGATGAGATGGTGCGCAAACTACTGGAGCACGTCCTGAAGGTATTTGCAGATCAGACAGAGGCGCTTTTTGGTTCTCTGCCGCATTCAGGTCGGGTAGAGGCGATGATAGAGACGTTGTTTGGTCGCAGCGCCTATTCCTCAGAAAGCGCCGCAGTCTTCGCGGCATTGGTCGCTGCATCTGAGCGGCATGAGGATCTTCGAGAGCCCTTGCTTGGGTTCATCTATGATTTCGAAGCGAGGATTGCCGCTGAAATCACGCGCGAACACCCGGGTGCAGATGCGCGGGACGTTCAAGTCGTGGCTGCGGGGATGTCCGCAATCTATTTCAATACGGATGCGGTGATGCCGTTGAGCCCTCGGGGCGATTGGCGCGATACGCAGCGCGCAGCCGCAGAGATGTTGCTGGCCCACTTGGCAAGCGCTGCCAGCGATTGAGTTGACCGTTTTGCCAGGTCGGCGTATTGCGGGCGATATGGAAAAGCAGAAAAAACCTTCGCGCCAGCAGGTCTATACGTTGTTGGTTCAGATTGGCCGCAAGGATGGCGACGGCCTGCCCGAAGGGGCCACCGGCGCGGCACTGATGTGTTTTGCCAGCGGTGTGGATGAGGCCGAGGCCGTGCGCGAGACGGTTGCGATCCTGAAACAGGCTGATACTGCGCCGCTGGATGTCACGGGCTATGGCACCCTGGCCGAGCGTGAGGCGCAGGGGCACGATATTGATCCGGATGAGCGGGCATTGATGCAGCGAGCTCTGGATGAAAACGCCGTTATCGTGGCGCAGATGACGCCGTTTTTCGGAGACGAGGAAACCGCTTAGTTCGGCGATCCGAACCACTTGCGGTAGATTTCATCATATGTGCCATCTTCGCGCAGTGACAGCAGCGCCTGGTTGACGTCTTCGACCAAAGGCGAACCCGTCGGGAAAGCAATCCCATAGTTTTCGCGCAGAAAGACACCGCCGGTCATCGTAGCGATGCGACGCCCTTCGTGCGACGCGTAATAGGACAGGATCGGTGCGTCGAACACCACCGCGTTCAATTCGTCATTTTCAAATGCGGCCAGCATCTCTTGCAGGCCGGGATAGCCGGCAAACTCGATCTCGCGTCGGTTCAGGAAACTGGCCGCTGTCGATCCGTTGATTGTGCCGACCTCTTTGCCATAGAGGTCATTTACCGAATTCACGCTGCCCGTAATGGCATCTATGGTCATGACCGAGGTGATGCGCGCGGTGAAGACTGACACGATGAACAGCGATGACACCACCAGAATCACACCCAAAAGGCGGCCAAACGGGGTGCGGGGCATCCGTTCTTCAAACCCGCCATTGACGACGAGGTTGAGGGCCCACCAGAACGAGGGAAACCAGGCTTCATTCAGTTCGCGGTCAAAGTAAGGTTGCGCGCGGCGTTCAAAACCCCACATCAGCATCCCGCCGCCCAGCAGGATCGCAAAGGCCAATCCTATAGCGATGAACAGTTCGCGCGATAGCAACGCCTGCAGCAGTGATGGCCTGCGTGTAGCTTCGGACGGCACCATGATCTGCAGGCCAGCCTCAAAGATTGGCTGGCTGAAGTCCATCTGCGTCTCGCGCATTGCCGTGATCGAGATGTTTGCAATCGCCAGATCGGCCGAACCGTCCTGAACCGCGCCTAGCATTTCGCTGAACCCTTCGACCCGGTTTACGGAATACTCCCAGTCCAGCGACCCGGCCAAAGCCGCCAGAAGATCCATCGAGAATCCGGTCTGGGCGCCATCCTCGACAAATGAGAAAGGGGCGCGGGTCACTGTTGTAACCGTAAGGGTCTGGGCCTGGCTCTGCTGCGCGAAGACGGCGAAAGTCAGGCAGATCAATACGAAGAGGGCACGCTTCATGGTCAATTCACCTGTTTCGCGGCCCTCTACCTCAAATTGTTGCAGCGCGGCAAGGTCGCCGCTAGGTCAAGGCCCATGTTTTGTTGGGGTATCAAACCGAGAGTGCCTGCGGATCAATCGGGAATTTTAGCTCTTCAGGGTTGGCATTCCGGTCAATTCGTTGAATCTGTGCAGGAACACAGGCACTCGCAGCGATGAAAGGCCCATTATGACCAACCCCGTTCAGCTGACCGCAGATTTAATCCGTTGCCCATCGGTCACACCCGAGGAAGGCGGAGCGTTGGTCTTGTTGGAACAGGTCCTGTCGAAAGCTGGCTTTGACTGCACCCGCGTGGACCGTGGTGGCGTCAGCAACCTGTTTGCGCGGTGGGGAAGCAAAGCGCATGCGAGAAGCTTTGGCTTCAACGGTCACACGGATGTTGTTCCGGTGGGCGATGAAGCGGCATGGACCAAACCTCCGTTCGGGGCTGAAGTCCATGATGGGGTGATATTCGGCCGCGGGGCAACTGATATGAAATCGGGTGTGGCGGCCTTTGCGGCGGCGGCAGTGGATTTCGTCCGTGATACGCCTCCGGATGGGGCGATCATTCTGGCCATCACCGGCGATGAAGAGGGGGACGCGCTGGATGGCACAACCGCGTTGCTCGATCATATGGATGTAGCTGGTGAGCAAATGTCCGTGTGCCTGGTGGGCGAGCCCACCTGCCCGAACCGGATGGGCGAGATGATCAAGATCGGTCGGCGCGGATCGATGACGGCTTGGTTCACGGTGACCGGTGTTCAGGGCCATTCAGCTTATCCACACCGGGCAAAAAACCCCTTGCCCGCGATGGCGCGGCTGATGGATCGGTTGGGCAGTCATGAGCTGGATCAAGGCAGCGACCATTTCGACGCCTCGACGCTGGCCATTGTCACCATCGATACCGGGAATCCAGCGACCAATGTGATCCCGGCCCAGTGTCGTGCGGCCGTCAACATTCGGTTCAATGATCTGCATTCGGGGTCCAGCCTCAGCGATTGGCTACTCGAAGCGGCGGATCAAGTGGCCCGGGAGTATGGCGTACAGATTGATACGAAAATCAAGATCTCGGGCGAAAGCTTTCTGACCCCACCCGGCGCATTGTCGGATCTGGTGTCTCGGGCGGTAGCAGCAGAGACGGGCCTCACACCCGAACTGTCGACAACCGGCGGGACTTCGGATGCGCGGTTTATCAAGAACCACTGCCCGGTGGTCGAGTTTGGCCTTGTTGGCCGGACGATGCATCAGGTGGATGAATGCGTCGAGGTCGCCCAAATCGAACAGCTTAAGGCGATCTATACCCGAATCCTGGCGGACTATTTCGCCTGATCCATGCAGCGCACTTTGGTGATCATGGTAAAGGAACCCCGCCCGAGGCGTGTCAAAACGCGGCTGGGTCGCGACATCGGCATGGTCGGTGCGGCGTGGTGGTTTCGTCATCAGACCGGGTCTTTGATCCGGCGTTTGCGCGATCCGCGCTGGCAGATCGTGCTGGCCGTCGCTCCGGATCAGGAGGGGCTGACCAGTCGAATCTGGCCCGCTGACCTGCCCCGCGCAGCGCAGGGGCTGGGTGATCTGGGCGACCGAATGGGTCGGATGCTGCGCGGGATGCCCAAAGGTCCGGTCTGCCTGATCGGCGCAGATATTCCGGGGGTCACGCGCAGGCATATCGCGCAGGCGTTTGATGCATTGGGGTGCACGCAGATGGTGTTTGGCCCCGCGCCAGATGGGGGATACTGGTTGGTCGGTGCGCAGCGCTATGCGGCCTTGCCGCGCAACCTGTTTCGCAATGTACGCTGGTCGACCGAGTACGCCTTGGCGGATACTCTGGCTTCAATCCCCGGCTATCGCGTTGCACTGCTCGACCAGCTCCGTGATGTGGATACGGTGGCTGATCTGAATCCCTAGTTTTTTTGGTCATGACGTGGTCGCAAACGCATGATAGGCCGAAAGCATGACTCGCATTCCCTCCAAGCAGGAGGTCCTGGACTGGATCTCGGCGAACCCTACCCTGACCTCGAAGCGCGATATTGCCAAGGCTTTTGGCATCAAGGGCGCAGATCGGATTGATCTGAAGCGTATCCTCAAGGAACTTGAGGCCGAGGGGCACCTGGAAAAGCGCAAGCGCAGCTACCGTGACCCGGATCGTTTGCCACCCGTGAGTGTCCTGCAGGTCAAGGCCTCGAACGCCGACGGGGACTTGTTTGCCCGTCCGCTGGAATGGCATGGCGAGGGAGTCGAACCCATCGTGCTGATCATCGCCCGCGCCAGTGACCCGGCGCTGGGTGAGGGCGACCGGATTCTGGCCCGCCTGACGGTGGTGCATGAGGAAGACCACAATTATGAGGCGCGCCTGATACGTCGCATCGGAACCAACCCGCGCAAGATCGTCGGTATCTTTCGCAAGGGGGCCGAAGGCGGTCGGATCGTGCCCATCGACAAGGCTGGTCAGACCGAATGGCTGGTTGCAGACGGTGCCGTTCTGGGGGCCAAGGACGGAGAGCTGGTCGAGGCCGAACAGGCCGGGCCGAAGAACCGCATGGGGCTGCCCCGCGCACGGATCGTGGAACGGCTGGGGGACCCCACTGCTCCCAAGGCAGTCTCGCTGATCGCCATTCACCAACACGGCATTCCAGACGATTTCCCTGACAAGGTGATTGAGGAAGCCGACAAGGCCAAACCTGTCGGCCTTAAGGCGCGTGAGGACCTGCGGGATATGCCGCTGCTGACCATCGACCCCTCGGATGCGCGCGATCATGACGACGCTTGCTATGCCCATGCGGACGATGATCCCAAGAACCCCGGCGGCCATGTGATCTGGGTCGCCATCGCCGATGTCGCCGCCTATGTGCAGCCCGGTACTGCGCTGGATCGCGAGGCGCGTAAACGAGGCAACTCCAGTTATTTCCCCGACCGCGTGGTGCCGATGCTGCCGGATCGTCTGTCGGGTGATCTGTGCTCGCTACACGAAGGTGTACCGCGCGCCTGTATCGCCGTGCGCATGCAGATCGACGCGGACGGCAACAAGATCGGGCACCGGTTCGTGCGGGGTCTGATGCGTTCTGCTGCCTCGCTGAACTACGCCGAAGTGCAGGAGGCCATTGACGGCACTCCCAATGACCGCACCGGACCTCTGTTAGAGACGGTTCTGAAGCCGCTCTATGCCGCTTATACGGCGCTAAAGAAGGCACGTGCCGCACGGCAGCCATTGGAACTGGACCTGCCCGAACGCAAGATCGTGCTGTCCGACACGGGCGAAGTAACCAGCGTCGCCTTCCGCGACCGGCTGGATGCGCATAAGCTGATCGAGGAGTTCATGATCCTCGCCAATGTCGCCGCCGCCGAAACCCTGATCGCCAAACGCCGACCGCTGCTGTTCCGGGTGCACGAGGAACCCGCGCCTGAGAAGCTGGAAAGCCTGCGGGAAACGGCGCAGGCGGCGGGGCTGAATCTGGCCAAGGGGCAGGTGTTGCAGACCCGGCACCTGAACGCGCTGCTGAACGCCGCCGCCGGGACCGAGGATGCGGAACTGATCAACCTGACCACCCTGCGGTCGATGGCGCAGGCCTATTACAACCCTGAGAATTTCGGCCATTTCGGGCTGGCGCTGCGGAACTATGCGCATTTCACCTCGCCCATTCGCCGCTATGCCGACCTGATCGTGCACCGCGCGCTGATCTCGGCGCATGGCTGGGGCAAGGATGGGCTGACCGAGGATGAAATTGCGCGGCTGGAGGAAACCGCAACGCATATCTCGGATACCGAGCGTCGCTCGATGATGGCCGAGCGGGATACGACCGATCGCTATCTGGCGGCCTATCTCAGCGAGCGGGTGGGCAACGAGTTCACCGGTCGCATTAGCGGCATTGCCCGGTTCGGAGCCTTCGTGAAGATGGACGAAACCGGCGCGGATGGGCTGGTGCCCGTGCGCTCGCTGGGGCGTGAGTTTTTCCACTTTGACCGAGAGGCCGGAACCCTGATGGGTTCGGATACCGGCCTGATCATCGCCATCGGCCAGCGTGTCACCGTGCGGCTGACCGAGGCGACCCCGGTGACGGGCGGGCTGGAGTTGGAGTTGCTGTCGATCGATGATCAGGACCTTCCGCGCGGGCGTGGCCCGGCCAAGCGTGGCGCGCGGCGCAAGGCCGTCAGCACCAAGCGCAAGAAGGACAAGATCAAGCGCAAGGTCGAGCGCAAACGCCGTCAGAGGTGATAAGTCAGCGCCCGTGCAATCAGCCAGCCATGGCGTGTCGGGTCGATTTGGTCCGGGTCGTCGAACAAGATGGCCCGGTTGCCGTCGATCCGATCCTCGCCCGGAAAGGCTGACGTAAAATCGCCCATCAACCTGCTCTGGCAATGTACGAATAGGGCAAACGACGCCGATTTGTGCCCGCCCAGCCGGATCGTTGATCCTTTTGGTGCCAGATAGGCGGGCTGGTCCCAGCGCAGTGCCTCTTGCAGCGGCTGGGCGCCCGATAGGGACGCGGCAGTTTCGAAGATAAGCATGCGCAGAGCCAACGCGCCCGCGCGGGTGTCCTCTGGTAGCGCATCAAAAGCGGCGGCCACTTTGGGGTCTTCAAACGGCGTCATAAGGGGATCGCCTGTTCCATCCGGTCCACATAACTGTTCAGCAGCTTATCCTGTTTGATCCTGCGGGTCAGCGGTGTATCGGCAGGCGTGGCCCGCATTGCCGCGAGCATGGGGCCGAGGCTCATGTCCGCCGAGGTCGGCGTGTCGCTCACCAGATAAGGTGACTGCCACAGATAGGTCGAGATCGCTTCGAGATCGCGCTCCAGCCTGTCTTGCTGTTCAGCCGGCGAAAAGCGGGACACGCCTTGAAAGGACAACCCCTTGAGGACCGACCTGCGGATCGAATTGGACACAGGCTTGCGGATCAATGCCGGGATCGTGGCAAAAAACGTATCGCGCAGGATCGGCCAGACCTGATCGTTGGCCCAGCGATCCTGTACGATGTGAAAATACAGATGCTCTTCCGCCAGCCGGATCAATGCGCGGGACTGAGCCTTCTGCATGTCACTAAGGCCGGTGTCGAAATCGGCCCCCTGTGCCTCAAGCCAGTCACGGATCAGATCGCTGTCGGGCACCAGACGCTCGGGCGTGCGCAGTACCGGCAGTTTCTGATGCGGCATCTTGCGGGGGTCTAGCATGTCGGACCGCCTCCAGCGCAGGCCCGAGCGTTGCAACATCAGCGCGGTTTTCACGCAGAACGGACTGGCGCTAAACTGGCCAAAGGCAGAGGGGAAGGTGAGTAGGGTCAGCATCGTGATCTCCATCTTGCGGGTTGAGTGATGGATACGCTGCCCTAATGACAGATATTGTCATTAGGGTTAGATTAACTTTCATCATGTCTCGTACCGCTCGCCTGTTCCAATTGATGCAAGCCTTACGTTCTGGCCCATCGCCCAGAACATCCGTCCAGTTGGCGCAGGATCTGGGCGTCTCCGCACGCACTATCCATCGCGATATCGACGCTTTGCGCGCCTTGGGCGCGGTGATTGACGGAGAGGCCGGGTTCGGATTCACCCTGATCGAAGATGCCACTCTACCACCGCTGGGGTTCACCAATGATGAGCTTGAAGCGCTTGTTCTGGGACTGCGCGAGGTACAGTTGATCGGTGACCCGGCGCTGTCGGATGCGGCCAGCGAGGCGCTGCGCAAGTTACAGGGGCGTCTGCCACCGCGGCAATCGCATCGGCTAAGCCATGCCGTTCTGACCGCCACGCGGTTTGACCGGCCTACAGCGCCCACGATCGAAGTTGCCGCCCTGCGTCTGGCTGCATGGGATGAGCGCGCGGTCGAGTTTGCCTATACCGATGCCAAGGGTGATGGCACACGCCGCCGGGTCAATCCGCTGAGCATCGTTTACATGGATCGCGCCAGTGTTCTGCTCAGCTGGTGCCATTTGCGGCAGGATTTTCGGGTCTTTCGGCTGGACCGGATGCAAGAGATGACCGTGACCGAAGAAAGCTTCCGACCCAATCGCGTGCCTCTTTTGCGGGAAGCCATTGCGCGCATCCGCGCCCAACACGACGCACAAGAACGCGAGACAGGGTCCTGAGCACTTTGTGAAACGTCTCTTTTGCGCTATCATCTGCCGCGAGCAGTAATCAGGAAAAACGGAATGCATAAATGCATAGGTGGCGTCATGACCGCCGCATTATGGGCATCCATCGTGCAGGCGGATATATCAGACAAATCAATACGGCCCTTGGCCCGACCTCAGGTCGAAAACGTACAGCTGGCCTCGGCGGATGTGACGATTTCCATCCGTCCCGTGGTGCGGCCAGAGGCGAAGGCATATCCCGTGTCGGCTGAGGGCAACGCGCGGTTTCAGGCATGGTTGGGTGCGTTTCACGAACGAGCGATGGCGCAAGGTATTTCAGCCGCAACGCTGGATCGGGCGTTGGCAGGGCTCAGCTATGACAAGGATGTCATACGGCGCGATCGCAATCAGGCCGAGTTTTCCAAGCCGATCTGGGAATATCTGGATACTGCCGTCTCGGACACGCGAGTTGCGAATGGTCGCGCAGGGCTGGAACGGCACCGGGACGCTCTGACCCGGATTGAGGCACGATATGGCGTTGAAAAAGAGGTCGTGACCGCAATCTGGGGTCTGGAAACCTCGTTCGGGTCCTATCGCGGCAGCAATCAGACCATCCAGTCACTGGCGACACTGGCTTTCGATGCGCGGCGCGCGAAGTTCTTTGAAACACAGCTGATCGCGGCCCTGCAGATCGTACAAGCTGGAGATGTTCATCCGAGAATTATGGTTGGCAGCTGGGCCGGGGCGATGGGGCATACGCAGTTCATGCCGACATCATTTTTGGACTATGCGGTTGATTTCGACGCAGATGGTCGACGCGACATCTGGTCGGATGATCCGACCGATGCGCTGGCCTCGACCGCTGCCTATCTTGCGCGGCATGGTTGGATCAAGGGGCAGCCCTGGGGCGTCGAGGTTCGGCTGCCGGAGGGTTTCGACTACCAGCTTGCCCGACGCGATCATAAATTGATGCCATCAGAATGGGCCGAATTGGGTGTCTTGTCCCGGAACGGCAGCGCTGTGCCGGATCATGGCCCAGCATCAATCCTACTGCCTGCTGGGGGGCGTGGGGTCGCCTTGATGATCTTCGACAATTTCAAAGTGATCGAGGCCTACAATGGGGCCGACGCCTATGTGATCGGCATAGGCCATCTGTCCGACAGGCTGGCGGGCAGCACGCCGTTTCAAGCCGGTTGGCCACGCGGTGACAGGGTGCTGAGCTTTACCGAGCGCAAAGAGCTGCAACAGCGCCTGACTCAGGCCGGGTTTGACACGAAGGGCGTTGACGGTCGCACGGGGCCGAACACGATCAATGCCGTCCGCGCCTTCCAACTGGCGCAGGGATTGGTGCCGGATGGCTATCCGTCGCTCAGTTTGTTGGAACGGATGCGTTGAAGGATCGGGTGGCCTGTCCGGGGCCGCCCGATCGCTCAGGATACGATAGTCAGACGGGGCTAGTTTTGCGACGCTACAGAAGCGCGACTTCCAAATCATATCCTGCTTGGTAGTCCGGGGCTCCATTCTCAACCCGCCAAAGGCAGTAGGTTGCCATGCGCCAAGCATACCATGGTCGCAGTGCCTCGTAGCGTTGAGTGATATCCGGATCTCCGTATGCAATAAGAAAGCGGTTTGTTTCAGCTTCTGTCAAAGTTTGTCCACGATAAATCTGCTGCATCGCGGGGGACAGAAACATTGCCAGATCCTCGCTAGGGTCACCAAACGCGGGACACTGCCAGTCGATCAGGGTCAACCCGTTTTTGGTCTGCAAGATGTTACCAGCGACCGGATCGCCGTGAATCAGGCATCTGCTTGATAGCGGTGGGACTTGGCGCTGAGGTCGCCGATGAAGCAAACGGTTTGCATTCTCAGTCTTGCACAGAGCCAATATCGCTTGCGTGTGCTTGTCCAGATCATCACTGCCATTGCAGCCCAAGGGAACATCCAGCTCGACGGGCCGTAAATGCACCTGCCGCAATAACTGCGCGACGTTTTCGACCCCGTCAGACCACGGCGCGCCCGGGGCATGGTCATAGTAGACCCAGTTTGATCGCCCAAACGAGCCGGTTGCGCGCAGTTTTGGCACGAAGCCGGTGTCACTTAGCGCTTGCAGACAGGCCGCTTCGAGCTTCGCGTCATTGCGAAACAGCGGGTTCTTTTCGTTTGCCCGGTAGAGCTTCAAGACCGTGCCACCGTCATCGGTTCGCACTTTCCAAACCTGATTGGTTCGGCCACCATAAAGGACCTCGTACCGGACATCCGGTTCGACCAGTTTCCGGGCGTGTAGCTGTTCCACAAGATCGGGCGGTGGTTGAATGTGATTGGACAGGAGCTTTACCAGTTCTTCGGGCGAGTCGTACTTCGCCAAGCTTTGGCGCGCTCTGATGATCAGATCAAGCGCCTGTGCGGATTTGTCGGACCGTTTCAACCGCTACTTTGGCCCCACTATTCAGAGTCAGCATGATGGCCCCATCGCCAATCTGCGCCTCAACCACGCGGCTGAATACCGAGGCGGACACGCTGCTCAATCTCTTGCCATCCTTGAAGCTTTCGAGCGTGGCCGAGTACGCACCAGCGGGCAGGGGGCTGCCGGTGTCATCGACACCAGACCAGTCGAATTCTGTCGCGTCGATTGGCACCGTGATGCGGTCGACAATCTCGCCCTGATCGTTCCGTATGACCAGCTCGGCAGCGTCGGCCGTGGCTTCGGCCTGCGCGAATATGGTGATCGGCTGGTTCTCAAACCGAAATGGGGCGGGGACCTGAACATCCATCCCGACCCAACTGCCAAGCTGTTCGAGATTGACGACCCCCAGCGCTTGGGTCAATGCCGACAAAAGTTCATTGGCTTTGACCTGCTGTTCAACCATGGAAAACTGTGCCAGTTGCGATGCGTATTCCGAGGAATCCAGAGGTTCCAGCGGGTCCTGATTGCGCGCCTGCACTGTCAGCAAGCGAAGAAATGTCTCAAAGTCTGAGGTCAACGCCGAGCTTTGCGCGCTATTGGTCGTAACTGAAGTTGGTGTGGTCGCTGAGTTTGTGGGATTGATCATGGTCAGAGTCTCATATCAAGGCCCCGATCGGGGTCGATCCGTATAGGGCGTACCGTGGTTTCTACACCGCCGGTCGCTTCATTGGTGTTTGAAGTCTGCTCAAATTCTGGTCGTGCACGCTCAGGCGGTGCGTTGCCGGATGTTCCGAGATCCAGCGACAGGCCACCATATCCCAACCTTTCGAATTCAGCAGATAAAATCGCGACGTGGCGGCGCATGAGATCGAGCGTCTCGGGCCTTTCGGCCAGAATTACCAGATGCATTCCGTCATCACGTCCGTTGAGCGTGATTGATACACGTCCAAGTTCTTCGGGGTTGAGAGCGATTTCTACTGCGCCTGAGCCGGGTTTCGCGGAAATGACAGCCGCCATCTGACCAGCAATCAACCGTGCCGTTTCGGGCCGTGCAGGCAAAGATGACAAGTGAGAAATGCCGTCACGCAGGATTTGTCCTGTTGCGGTTTCTCTCAAGGCGGACAAATCCTGTGGTTCGGTTTCGATCTCTGGACCAGTCTTATCTGTGACACCGATCAACGTGGGGATGGTGATCTGCGGCGCAGCAATCGTAGCGGATTTAGAAGCCTGCGACGGCTGCCTGTCGACCAGATCCAGAGCCGCGAGGTTATGCGCTTTGGGCAAAGGGTCATGCTTAAGATTTCTGGCAAGCGCCTCCATGACCGATACGACGTTTTTGGGTTGCGGCGCGGTACTTTGTTCGACTTTCACCTCAATTTCGTTGGTAGGCATCAAACGCGGCTCAACGGCCTGTACGCTGACGACAGGCGATGTCTCTGTTGCTGGTTTGGATTGTAATGCTGTGACTTCATTTACTGAATTTGGAGCAACTGAGGTTAACTCAACCTGTGTCTGGTCGCTGATCGCATCAGTTTCGACCTTTGGTTCTATCGATGTCACGTCACTCTCAACGGGCAATGTATACGATTGGGCCAATTCTTCTATCGAGTGATCCTCTGAGGGCGCATTTCCGACCTGAGGCTCTAATACGGGTGCCGAATATTCGGTTTCCGGAAGTTCAGCTGGCGTAGTCTGATCATCTGTTGCGGCGACCATCGCCTCTTGATCTGCAACCGGGTGCTCGGCCTCTTCATTCATCGCGGCTTCAAAGTCGAGGCCGCTTTTGGGATCTCGATCGCTACTTTGCGAGGTGTCCGGTCCGGTTCCACCACGGGGTGTCACTGTCATCAGTGTCAGCGGGTTGGGCATGTTGCTGCGACTCCGTTTGTCTGCGCTGCAGCTTGCCCTCAGGAAGTTACGTTTATTTTAACTGCTTTCGCTTCTGATCGCGAAAGTTCGAAGCAAATTTCGGAGAAACCGATGACGAATCCACTGGCTGCGCCCGGCGCAGGAAATTCAGCTCTGCCGCAGAAGCTCAAGGCGGCGTCTGTCGAGCTTGAGGCTGCTTTTCTGGCTGAGATGCTGAAATCGGCGGGCCTGGGCGAGGCGCGGAGAAGCTTTGGTGGCGGTGCTGGCGAGGACCAGTTCGCCTCGTTCCTTGTGCAACAACAAGCGCAACAGATGGCACGAGCCGGAGGCATCGGCCTGTCTGAAATCCTGTTCAATGCAATGAGGGAGAAATCAGATGGATAATGACCCGATCAGAGCACTTGAAGAGTTGTTGGATACTGAACGTGCAGCGCTTATGCAGGGCAATTTGGAGGCTCTGGATCAGTTGACACCTCAGAAAGAAGACCTGATTGGCGCGATCAACGATCAGCGGGTTTTTGAAGCCGAAGATCTGGTCCGTATCCAGAATAAGGTTGAGCGGAATCAGGCCTTGCTGAACAGCGCGGCCGAAGGGATTCGTGCGGTGGCCGACCGGATGTCGGAACTGCGTCGGGTACGACAGGAGTTCAGCACTTATGATGCCTCGGGTCAGCGCAATGGCTATGCCGTTCGCGCATGCGCGAAGCTTGAGAAACGGGCTTAGAAGCCGTTTGATTCAAATCCTTGGTTTTGCAGATGCACATCTTAGCACTCCGTTAGGGGATAGCGGTCAAAGGTTGCAGTGCACCTGATCAGCAGGTGGCGCGTAAGCCACAGGGCACGACGCACAGGTCAGAACGACAGAATGCCTACCGCTTGAGGTGGGAAAGCAGCGGCGCGAAACGCGCCCGAACGTAAAGAGGATGACAAACATGTCCAGCATTCTGACGAACAATGGCGCGATGGTCGCGCTGCAAACCCTGAAATCAGTCAACAAGAACCTGGAAATGACCCAGAACGCGATCTCGACCGGTAAGGATGTCGCGACCGCCAAGGACAATTCGGCCGTCTGGGCGATTTCTAAGGTCATGGAGTCGGATGTAAAGGGTTTCAAGGCGATTAAAGACAGCCTTGCTTTGGGTGAATCGACGGTCGCGGTTGCGCGAAACGCGTCGGAAACCGTGACCGACCTGCTGACGCAAATGAAAGAAAAAATCGTCGCGGCGCAGGAAGACAACGTTGATCGTTCCAAGATCAATGATGATGTTGCCGCACTTCGTGGTCAAATCGCATCTGTTGTGGGGGCCGCGCAGTTCAATGGCCTGAACTTGGTTGACGGCACTGCCGGTACCGTCTCCGTCCTGTCGTCGCTGGATCGTGATAACAGCGGCGCGGTGAATGCGTCTTCGATCTCGGTTGCCAGCCAGGACTTGTCTATCGGTGGCTATACCGCGAAGGGTGTCCTTGCCGGTTCGGACAACGCCACGACAGACAATGACGTCGCCGGTTTCACGCTGAACCGCGCAACGGGCACTGGTGACATCGTCATCGACAGTTCCACTGACAACTTTGAAGTTGGCGACAGCGTATCGATCCGGGTCGGTGATCAAGAGGTGTCTTACACCATTCAAACCAGTGATCTGGATCCGTCCGGTACATATGACGAAAACTATACCGATGCGCTGGTTGCTGTTGGCCTCAAGAACCAGATTGATGCGCTTGGCATCACAGGTCTCGCGGCGGATTATGATTCTTCCGGTGCGCCGAACACCATTTCCTTTGCAACCGGTGCTGCTGCTGCGGGTGCTGACGCCGATCAGGATATTTCCATCTCGGCACAATTTACCAACGCGGGTTCGGGCGGGCTCGGCGCGCTGAGCTCGATCGACGTGTCCACGGATGCGGGTGCAGCCGCTGCGCTGGGCACCATTGAATCGCTGATCGATACCTCGATTGACGCGGCCGCAGCATTTGGTTCTGTGCAAGGTCGTATCGAAACTCAGCAGGATTTTGTGTCCAAGCTGACCGACTCGTTTAAATCGGGCATCGGTTCGTTGGTCGACGCTGATATGGAAGAGACTTCGGCCCGTTTGCAAGCGCTGCAGGTTCAGCAACAGCTGGCGACACAGTCGCTGTCGATCGCGAACCAGGCACCACAGTCCATTCTGTCGCTGTTCCGTTAAACCAGAGCTAACCCGGGGCGCGTATGACGCGCCCCGGATCTGATCGCCCCCGAAGGACAATTGGAAGGATTTCAAGTGACCCCGCAAACGCTGGCCCAACGCGCTTATGGACAATCGACTGCACCAACGCGCACCCCTCGGGATACGGAATACGAGGCGATTTCAAGAATTACTCACCGTCTGAAGGCGGCAGCATCCCGCAAGGCAACAGATTTTGGCGGCTTTGTGCATGCCCTACATGAAAACCGACGGTTGTGGAGCGTACTGGCAACGGAAGTTTCGGATACCGATAATGCGTTGCCGAATGAACTCCGCGCCAGGATATTCTATCTGGCCGAGTTTACGGAACACCACAGCAGCCAAGTTCTGGGCAACAAGGCCGAGGTTGAACCCTTGCTTGAGATCAACATGGCCGTCCTGCGCGGGCTGCGTCAAATGAGGGGCAACTGATGGGCGGGCTGGTTCTGAAACTCGCCCCAAAGGAACGTGTTCTAATCAATGGGGTCGTGATCGAAAACGGGGATCGTCGCAGCCGGTTCTCGATCGTGACGCCAGAAGCCAACGTCTTGCGCTTGCGTGACGCGATTCACCCGGAAGAAGCCAATACTCCGGTGCGTCGGGTCTGCTATGCCGCGCAGCTTGTTCTGTCCGGCGACAGCGAACCGGATCAGGCGCGCCAGCAATTGCTGCGTAGAGTCGAAGAGCTGAGTCAGGTCTTTACCGACGCTGATAGCCGGCGCGTGCTGACGGACGCAACCGAGGCCTTGGTGGCCGAGCAATACTACAGATGTCTCAAGTCGCTCCGGTCTTTGCTGCCACGCGAAGAACGTTTGATGGCCTATCAGCAATGACGTTCCAGCCGGTCATACCGACGGGTGGGCTGGTAGGCTGGCGTTTCCTGCAGCGGACCTATGACGCGCAGTTTCAAAGCTATTCGGCGTCCACCGTGAATGAGAGGGAAACGAATTACTTCCTCGACAATATTAGCAAGGCGCGTTCAGCCGAAGATCTGGTTTCAGATCGACGGTTGTTACAAGTGGCGCTTGGAGCCTTTGGGCTGGAGCAGGATCTGAACAATCGGTTCTTCATTCAGAAAGTCCTGTCTGATGGTACGCAGGCGGATGATGCGCTTTCCAACCGGTTGGCGGACAACCGGTACCGTGAGCTTGCCAACGCGTTCGGTTTCGGTCCGGGGGATGTGCCAAAGACCAATCTGGTCAATGCAATGCGAAAGGTTGCTGACGATAATCTGATAACTCGTTTCGAGGTCTCGGTTGGTGAGCAGGACGAGACCATGCGCATTGCGTTGTATACTCAGCACGCCTTATCTGACATCGCGGAACGAAGCGGAAGTGAAGATAGAAAGTGGTTTGACCTGATGGGTTTGCCACCATTGCGCAAGATGATGGAGACAGCCCTTGGGTTGCCTTCTGCCTTTGCGCAGCTTGATATCGACAAGCAGCTTGAGGTTTTCAAAGACCGATTGCAGCGCATCACAGGCTCTTCTGATTTGTCTCAATTCACTGATGTGCAGGCAGTTGAAAAGTTGACGGATACCTATCTGGCCCGCAGCCAGATTGCCCAGTTACAGAACACGATCTCGCCCGCGCAGACAGCGTTGATATTGCTGGATGGAGGATGATCAGGCGAAGTTGACCTTTATGCATCCAATATGTCGTCTGCAGGGGTACGCATCGCAAAGGACTTGACGGGTTTGGATACATTATGCAATTTCACGGCCCCCAAAGTGACGGCGTGCTGACAACTCGGTTCTATATCTTGTGACACAACGATTCTGTGGCCGATGGATTTCCCATATTCGCCAAGGCGCGCGGCCACATTGGCGGCTTGCCCGATCACCGTGAAATCCAACCGCTCACGTGACCCAACATTGCCATAGGTCACGCGCCCGTAGGCAACGCCGATCGAACAATCGCAGTAATGATCGCTCTCTTCTTTGCGCAGCTCGGCCAGTTTCTCGACGATTTCGACCGCCGATTGCTGTGCATTTGAACGGGCTTGGGCCGGCTTGTCCCCGGCAGGGAACACGGCCAACACAGCATCGCCGATGAATTTCAGAACTTCTCCGTCATGATCGTGCACGATGCCCGACACGGTTTCGAAAAACGAGTTCAGGATCGTAATATAGTCGCTCCGGCCCAGCGTTTCCTCCAGTGTGGTGGAGTTGCGAAGGTCACAGAACATGATCGCGGCATCGATGTCATCACCGTCACCGCGGCGGATTTCGCCACCCAGCACGCGCGCACCCGTGCGCTTGCCCACATAAGTCTCAAGTAGAACCTGTGCGTTTTCGCGTTGCATGAAGACCTCGTAAAAGCGAGCGATAACTGACGAACATTCGAAAACCAGCCCAAGGTTTTCAGTTGTGAATCCGTTGGGGTGATCGCAGGTCAAGGTCAGGACATTCGTCCGCCCATCCGAAAAGGGCAGCGGCATGGCAACGTAATCGGTCGCACCTTTGGCGCGCAAATCTTCGATGATCGGAAAGCTGTTATGCGGATTGTCATCATTCAAGCGCTGACGCACCCCGCCCAGCCCATTCGAGACATGGCGCAAGGGGCTGTTGGTAAAGGCCGGGTGGTCGTGGATCTCATAGCTTGGGGTATGCGTCGAAATTTCGGCCGCGTCTTTTTCCCAGATATAGTGTTTGCCCGCGATCAGCGGGTGCAGCGACCAGACCAGAATGCTGAGGCGCTGAATAGCGATGCCGTGTTCCAGCATCTTCTCGGCCAGCGCTTTGGTAAAGCCGTCGGGGGTGTCGACCTCGGACGCACCACGCATTAGCCAGTCGATCAAAGGCCCGCTGATATTGCCGTCATCGGGTTGCCGCAGCGTATTGTCGCCAAGGTCGATCCGCGTTGCGGTGTTGGGCATGAAACCGATATGGCCCTGAATAGCCTTGCTTTCGGGCAGGGCGTCCTCATAGGCCCAGATTGAGTTGGTCAGCCGTTCTTCGGGCAGGCTGATGTCGTGATAGGTCGCGGTGCCCTTGAAGGGGCAGAAGGTCTGCAGCTCGGTTTCGGGGCCCAGCTCCACACACAGATCTTCGCGTGGCACATAGATTGCCGGCGGCAGCCGCGTTTCATACATGACCTTGGCGTTGCGGCTTTCGGCCAGAAGGGTTTCACCGCGATAGATTGCAATCCGCCCGCGCAGGGGTTCGACGGAAATCCCATAGCCTTTGGTATTCGGAGTGGCGTGGACGTTCATCTGTAACCTCCCTTGACCAGCCCTTATAGGATGGGTCCTAACAGGCACATTGCCAAGGGGAGGGCGAGAGTTTTTCCGGAGGGTCGCGGCCTAGACCATCTGAATGACGTCTTTTTCAATCGACAGCATGTAGCCTTTCTTGGCGATATTTTTCACCAGAAGCTCACTTACCATTTGATTGCCCAGGGCATCCCGCAGGCGTTTGATCCTGGTGGCGCCTGCCGCTTCATCGCAATCGGAGGCATCCTTGCCCGAGATCATCGCCTCGATCTGCACACCGGACAGAACCTCGTCATCCAACCGGGATTCGGCCAGCACCGACAGGGTTTCCATCGCGGCTGGCGTCAGTTTGAAATCCATGTTGTTGAGGTAGACCGTATTTTCCTCGCGGCTGATCAGGAGTGAGGTCACCTGAATCCCGGTACGCTCGATCTGCGCCATGCGGCGATTGAACAGGACCAGCATTACCAAAAAGACCAATGCCGCGATCAGCATGGCGCTGGCAAAGACCAGCAGTACGAAGATCACCATGCGATAACTGGACAGCGTGTCCGCAAAAGCAGTGCCGGACTGTGCCAGAATTTCAAGCAGTCGGATTTCTGATTGCGAGGTAAGGTCGGCCTCGACAAACAAACGCTCAACCCTTGCGTTGAAGGCATTCGCGTCGGGCAGCGTCCAGAACAGGAATACCGCAGCCGTTACGAGGATCGCAACGATCGCTGCAATCCCCAGCCCAACCAACCGAACCCCCGAACGACGCGCTTCAGTAACGGAGATAGAATTTTCCGGCATTGGCCTTCCTTTGATCCAACCCATCCGCCTCGAACACGGACATGACGTTTAGCAGGGTCCAGCCATTCGACTTCAGCCGTTTTGCGACTTCTTTCTGGGCCGATCCCTTTTTGCAGCTTGAGACCTGCATAACGCCATAGTGCAGCCGCAAGGGATCATCCTGCTTGGCTTTGTAATCGGCATAACAATCTGCCGCTGTGGCCTGCGACCCAACCGATATCAGAGCCGTCAGAACCAAAGAAGAGAGGATCTGTTTCATGGGCTGCATCCTGCGCACGAGTTGTGCGGATATTCAATAACTCAAGGGGTTTGGAGGCCTGATATTGGATAACAACTTGCCGTTATTGCTTGTCTGGACGGGGCGGTCGCAGTGTCGATGCATCAAATACGCGGTCCGATATGGGCCTGCCCCAATATCCGAAAGGACATGAAACATGCACCGGAAGTTTATCGCTCTGATTATTGCCACAGCCATCGCCATTACAGGAGTCTCTGTTTCACAGGCGCGCGCTGCTGATACTCGGGATATCCTCGGCGGGTTGGCGGCGCTCGCCATTCTGGGTGCGGCAGTGAATTACTATCAGGATGAAAAGCGCGAGGAAGAAGAGCGCCGCAAGAAACATAAGCGCAAGAAGGCTTCCAAGAAGAAAAAGCCCCATGTGCGCCCGCTGCCTGATCGTGTCGCGCGCTATAATCTGCCACAGCGCTGCCTGCGCACGTTCAATGCCTATTCGAAAAAACATCCGTTGCTTGGGCCGAACTGCCTCAAGAAACACTACAAATATGCAGATAGCCTGCCCCACCAGTGCAAGGTTGGTTTCTGGAATGGTAAAAAGGTAAAACGGGCATACGAACCCGCTTGCCTGCGCCAGAAAGGATACCGCGTCTTTTACTAGTAACCGGTTTCGAGCAGGAGTGGCGCCAAAGAAGCGTCACGCTGGGAGAGGGTGGCGCAAGCTGCCCTCTTCTTTTTTCTTGCGTCTGCCTTTGAAACGCGATTTGCCACAGGCATGTCGACACCTGATTTTGCACTTGAACAAGCCTTGCTGGCACACGGCTATCTCAGAATTGCCGGTGTGGACGAGGTTGGACGCGGGCCGTTAGCTGGCCCTGTCGTTGCCGCTGCGGTGGTTTTGAACCCGGAGGATATTCCCGCAGGGCTGAACGACTCTAAAAAGCTGACTGCCAAGCGCCGCGGCGCACTTGAGGTTGTGCTGCGCGAACGGGCGGACGTGGCCATTGCCGAAGCCTCAGTCGCTGAGATCGACGCGCACAACATCCTACGCGCCTCGCATCTGGCGATGGAGCGCGCGGTGGCGCAGCTGGATCCGGCGCCGGGTTTCCTGCTGATTGATGGAAATCTGATTCCGCGCGGATTGGAAATTCCGTCTGAGGGGGTGGTGAAGGGGGATGCACGGTCGGTGTCGATTGCGGCGGCCTCGATCCTTGCCAAGAACTGGCGCGATCGGTTGATGGTGGATTTGGCGCAACAGCACCCGGGCTATGGCTGGGAGGCAAATGCCGGATATCCGACAAAACAGCACCGCGAGGCGCTGCGAAATCTCGGCGTGACCCCACACCATAGACGTTCCTTCAAACCTGTCCACAATATCTTGTATCAAGAGTAAATCGTAAGTCGCTGATTCAAAAAAGAAATTGACGGCGAATCATCTTTGACTCATCCTTGTCTCAACCAAATGAGCGCAAAAGCGCCGTGGAACTGAGGCAGTGATATGACCACAATCAAGACGAAGGGCGCAACCGCGCTCCCTTTAAACACGATCCTATCCGGGGACTGCATCGAGATGATGAACAGTCTGCCCGAGGCGTCGGTTGACCTGATTTTTGCGGACCCGCCGTATAACCTGCAGCTGAAAGGTCAGTTGCATCGGCCCGATAACTCTCAGGTGGATGCGGTCGATGATCACTGGGATCAATTCTCCAGTTTTGGGGCCTATGACCAGTTCACGCGCGAATGGTTGAAGGCAGCGCATCGTCTGCTGAAACCCAACGGTGCGATCTGGGTGATCGGGTCTTATCACAACATCTTCCGCGTCGGATCGGCCTTGCAGGATGCCGGGTATTGGATTTTGAATGACGTCGTTTGGCGTAAGTCGAACCCCATGCCGAACTTCCGCGGCAAGCGATTCACCAACGCGCATGAGACGATGATCTGGGCCTCCAAGCGGGAAGGCGCGAAATACACCTTCAACTATGAGGCGCTGAAGGCGCTGAATGAAGGCGTGCAGATGCGCAGTGACTGGGTTCTGCCGATCTGCACCGGGCATGAGCGCCTGAAGGACGAAAACGGAGACAAGGCACATCCGACGCAGAAACCGGAATCGCTGCTGCATCGCGTTCTGATTGGTTCGACCAATCCGGGTGATGTGGTGCTAGACCCGTTCTTCGGCACTGGTACCACCGGAGCTGTCGCCAAGATGCTGGGGCGTGAGTTCATCGGAATCGAGCGTGAGGAAAGCTATCGCAAGGTGGCCGAGAAGCGTATCGCCAAGGTCCGTAAATTTGACCGCGAGGCGTTGGAGGTCAGCGCCAGCAAACGCGCCGAGCCGCGCGTGCCCTTTGGCCAGTTGGTTGAACGCGGCATGCTGCGCCCGGGTGAAGAGCTCTATTCCATGAACCAGCGACATAAGGCCAAGGTTCGGGCTGACGGTACGCTGGTGGGCGACAACGTCAAAGGTTCGATCCACCAGGTCGGGGCGCATCTGGAAAATGCGCCGTCTTGCAACGGCTGGACCTATTGGTGTTTCAAACGTGATGGCAAGACGGTTCCGATTGATGTTCTGCGTCAGCAGATCCGGGCCGAGATGCACAACTGATATTGCAAATACCGCCGGTGCCTGTGGCCTGACACTAGGCACTAAGCCTTGCCCCGCCGAAGCTACGGCGGGGTCTTTTGTTTTCTCATAAACAGTGGTTGCATGGGGCAGCCTCTATACGTCGCAAGAAAGATCACGGCCATGACCGAGACCACCGTGCGCAGACCTCGCAGCCTGTTTTTCACGCAACCCGACACGTTCGATCTGAACAACAAATACACCGAAGCCACCCTCGAACGACACAAGCGCGAGGGACTGGAACTGGCCGTGCGTGCCCGCTGGGTGGCGATGGGGCTTACGGGGCTGCTGCTGATCTACCTCAATCCGCAATGGGAGGTGATGTGGTATCATTTCATCCTGCTGCTGATCTGCGCCAATGGCTGGCTGATCCAGCGCGCAGGTCGGGTCGGGCAATCCCGGACCGAGTTGCTTTTGATCTTCGTGGACCTGCTGATCATGACGCTGGGCATGATCATTCCCAACCCGTTCAGCGATGATGTGCGGCCTTTGGCGATGCAGTACCGGTTCGATAATTTTCAGTATTTCTTCATCATCCTGGCCGCAGGCACGTTGGCCTATTCCTGGCGCACGGTGATCGCCATTGGAACCTGGACCGCGGGAATGTGGACGGCGGGCTGGATCATCGCCTGGTGGGTGGCAACGCCAATTCCGGGAATCAGCGAGAGGGTGGCAGAAGCGTTGTCGGGCTATCCGGATGTGGCCGAGTTCATGGACCCGAACAGTTTCATGCCGACCATGCGCATCCAGCAGGTAATCGTGTTCGTCATGGTTGCCGTCACGCTCGGTATCTCGATGCGTCGCCTCAATCGCTTATTGATGAGCAATGCCGGGTTAGAGCGTGAGCGGGCCAATCTGTCGCGTTATTTCTCGCCCAATGTTGTGGATGAGCTGAGCCAGAACGATGAGCCTTTGAAACAGATCCGCAAGGAAGATGTGGCGGTTCTGTTCATCGATATCGTCGGATTTACCAAATACGCGGCGGGGCGTGATCCTTACGAGGTGATCGAGGTCTTGCGCGGCTTTCACGCACGGATGGAGACTGAGGTGTTCCGCCATCACGGAACGCTGGACAAGTATCTGGGGGACGGGTTGATGGCGACTTTTGGCACGCCGGTGCCAACGCCCTTGGATGCGAGCAACGCGCTGGGCTGTGCGCGTGCGATGGTTGGGGTGATCGACCGCTGGAACATGGATCGCCGTCGGGCCGGAGAACCGGAAATCCATGTTGGGATCGGAGTGCACTTTGGCTCTGTGGTTTTAGGGGACATTGGCGCAAACCGTCTGGAATTTGCGGTGATCGGAGATGCGGTGAATGTCGCCGCCAAGCTTGAGGCGCTGACCCGCGATTTCCATGCCCGTATCATTGTGAGTGATGCCGTGCGGGCACGGGTTGCGGAAGAAAATCCCTCCGCTCTGGACGCCATGGCCGGCTTTGAAGCCAAGCCACGGCAAGCCGTACGCGGGGTTGAGGCGCCGATGGATATCTGGGTGATGGCAGACTGAGGTCCTCCCGCCCATCAGCGCAGCATCGCAGATGCAGCTCTGACGGTTGGGTCGGGCAGCGCGCGGGCGCGCGCTGTGGTCACGCCCCGGGTCTGGGGTTTTGAGCTTTGTTGTAGGGCAGCCAGTTGGTGATCTCGGGATAGTATTGCCGTCGCCATGCTCGCACGCGGGGGTTCATAACCCGACGCCAGAGGGGCGGGATCATCGCGGTCACGGTCATTACCGGATAGCCATAGGGCAATTGTGGTGCGGTATCCTGTGAATGGTGCTGCAGCAGCGGGAACCGACGATTGGGCTTGTAGTGGTGATCCGAGTGGCGCTGCAGATTGATCAGCAGCCAGTTCGATGCCTTCTGCGAGGCATTCCAGGAATGGCAGGGCCGGACGTGTTCGTATTTACCATCGCCGAGGTATTTGCGGGTCAGGCCGTAGTGCTCGACATAGTTGACCAGTTCGAGTTGCCAGATTGCGGTTCCGGCCTGCAGCAGGAACAAGGCCACGCCGGACCAGCCTCCGACCAACAGGGCCAGAAACAGCATCGCGCCCTGCAACACCCAGTAGCGCCAGAACGGGTTGGCGCGATCACTCCACGGGCGGTCCTTGCGGGCCAGCTTTTCGCGCTCGGTGCGGAAGGCTGAGATCAAGCTTTGACGCAGCACGCGAGGGTAGAAGCGGTGGAACCCTTCGTTATAGAGGGCTGTTACCGGGTCACGTGGGGTGGCGACATAGCGGTGATGGACCAGAAGGTGTTCGGACCTGAAATGGGAATAAAGCACCATGGCCAGAAGGATATCGCCCAGCCAGCGTTCAAGGCGGCCTTTCTGATGCATCAGCTCATGGCTGTAGTTGATCCCGATCGTGCCTGAAATCACGCCCATACCAAAGAAAACGCCGATCTTTTCCAGCGTCGACAGGTCCGCGCGGGTCACGTACCAGATCAGGCCAAACAACGTCAGGAACTGTATCGGAGCCCAAAGCTTGGTCAGCAGGATGTACCAGCGTAACCCGGTTTCGGGCGTGTCAGGGTCGGCGTTTTCGAGGTTCAGCCCGGTCAACTGATCGAGCACGGCAAAGGCCCACCAAGTTGAGAGCGGGACCAGAAGAACCCACCAGCCTCCCGCCAGTGTCGTGGCCCAGATCAGCGGGATCAACAGGATCGAGATCCAGTAGGGAAGGGCGGATTGCCAGCGGGACAGGGTGTCTGGTGCGATCATTTTGGCGCTCGGGTCTGTTGCCTTCACCTAGCCATGTTTGCGTTAGATTCACAACGCGCTATTGGCCGCGCCAGAGCGCATGGGCCTTGCGCATCACCGTTGGTAGATCACTGGGGCGGAAGGCGTGCTTGTCGATCAGGATCAGATCGCCGGTTGGCGCGCCTTCGGGCAAATCAGCGATCCAGACGCGCAGGATCAGGTGAAAATGGGTAAAGGTGTGGCGCACTTCGCCCGGCAGGACTTGCCAGTCGGCGGGGAACGGAGGGGCCTCGGGCGGGGCCTCCGACCATTCCGATCCGGGCCAGCCGAGCATGCCGCCCAGCAGGCCTTTGTCGGGGCGCCGCTCCAGTAGGAGGGCTTGGCTCGCGTCTTGCGCGATATAGATATGCCCGTGGCGCGTGGGTTTGGGCTGTTTTGGTGTCTTGCGCGGAAGCTCGGCCTGAGTACCAGCGATCCGTGCCTGGCAGGGATTACGCAAAGGACAGATGCCGCAAGCGGGTGATTTGGGTCTGCAGATGGTGGCCCCCAAATCCATCACCGCCTGGGCGTAGTCTCCTGGGCGGAGGGTTGGGGTCAGCGCTGTGGCTTTCTCTTTCAGCACAAGTTTGGACCCCGGAAATGGGTCGTGAATATCGAAAAATCGCGCCATGACCCGTTCGACGTTGCCGTCCAGCACTGTCTCGGGCTGATCAAAGGCAATGGCCGAGATCGCGGCAGCGGTATAGGGGCCGATACCGGGCAGTTTCAGCAGAGCCTCATAAGTGTCGGGGAACCGCCCCCCATGATCCTGCGCCACGACGCGCGCGCATTTCAGCAGGTTGCGGGCGCGGGCGTAATAGCCCAGCCCAGCCCATTCCGCCATCACCTGATCATCCGGGGCCGCAGCCAGGGCCTGCACGTTTGGCCAGCGCGTGGTGAACCGCATGAAATAGTCACGCACCGCAGCGACCGTCGTTTGCTGCAGCATCACTTCGGACAGCCAGACTTGGTAAGGATCGGGCTGCACGCCGTCAGCGCGCTGAGCAGGACCCACACGCCAGGGCATTTCGCGGGCATGGCGGTCATACCAGTCCAACAACGCGGCGCTCACGGTGAATTCAGTGGAATCACGCAAGTTTTATTCATCTCCCTGTCGGGTTTTGCTGGCACCCGGTTTCCTGCCCATTACAATAGCGGCACAGGAGTTGGAAACCAGATGCAGCGCAAACGGTCCACGACCCGCGGGTTCAAACGCACCGCGACTTTGCTGAACGACCAGATCAGGCGCGCCGGTGAGAGCCGGGGCTTTGCTGTGTCGCGTCTGTTGACCCACTGGGCCGAGATTGTCGGGCAGGATATCGCCTCGATCGCTCAGCCGGTGAAGGTGGGATATGCCAAAGGTGGGTTCGGAGCTACTTTGACGGTCCTGACCACCGGGCCACAGGCTGCGATGCTGGACATGCAGCGCGAACAGCTGCGCGACAAGGTGAACGCGGTCTATGGCTTCAACGCGATCAGCCGCGTGCGCATCACCCAGACCGCTCCGACCGGATTTGCTGAGGGGCAGGCCAGTTTCGATCACAAACCGAAGGTGGTAAAACCCACGATTTCTACGGAGATTGCCGCCGAGGCGGACAAAGTGTCACGCGATGTAAATGATGAAGATTTGCGTGCGGCCCTTGAACGTCTCGGTCGCAACGTTTTATCCAGACAGAAACACTAAGAAAGGGCTTAGCATGAGCCGTATTGCAACCGTAATCTGTGCGGCCGTCGCCGTCGCCGCTGGCGGCTATTGGCTGTCGCTCTCGAATTCATCGACCCCAGCTTATCCTTTGGTCAGCGCGGCCGAGGCGCAGGAGGCTGATCTGGATACATCGACCGTCGTCGAGATGGTGCAGGGCGCCGAAGATGCGCCGGTCGAGATCATCGAATATGCCTCCTATACCTGCCCGCATTGCGCGAACTTCCACCAAGGTGCCTATAAGCAGCTCAAGAAGGATTTCATCGATACCGGCAAGGTGAAGTTCATCTATCGCGAGGTTTACTTTGACCGCTATGGTCTCTGGGCCTCGATGGTTGCGCGCTGCGCGGGGCCCGAGAAATTCTTTGGCATCACCGATCTGATCTATGAAGGTCAGTCCGAATGGACTCGTGCCGGTGGTCCGGCCGAGATCGTGGACGAACTACGCAAGATTGGTCGTCTGGCCGGTATCGACAATGACCAGCTTGAGGCCTGCCTGCAGGATGGCACCCGTGCCCAGACCCTTGTGGCTTGGTATCAGGAGAACGCCGAACGCGACGGCATTCAGGCGACCCCGTCTTTCGTGGTGAATGGCAAGCAGGTCGACAACCAGTCTTACGACGAATTCAAGAAGCTGATCGAAGACGAACTCGGCAGCTAAATCTCAACAGGCCAGCCCGCCAAGGGCTGGCCTGTCTTTCAGGGTGATGGGGCGATCTGTGCCAACATCTCTTTGATCTTTTCATCCTCATCAATCTGTAATCGCACCGGCAGCGTCAGTACCTTGTTGCGGAATGAGGCTGGAAGGCGAACAGCGTCTTTTTCGGTGGTCACCAGCTGGGCCCCCAGAGCGCGGGATTCATTTTCGAGCCGTGTCATCAGAGCAGCGGTCAGTGGCTGGTGGTCATCCAGCGCCTCAGACCGCAACAGCCGGGCACCCTGCTGGCGTAAGGTGGCAAAGAACTTTTCCGGATGGCCGATGCCTGCGAAGGCCAGAACAGGTGTTTCTGCCCAATCCATCCCGGTTTGCAGCGGGCACACCTCACCTCTGGCATGAGGAACGGTCAACGCCGGACCCCAGCGCTTGGCAAACGAGGCCTGCGCATCGTCAGCACCCAGAGATAAAACAAGATCGGCGCGTTTCAGGCCGATGGCGACGGGCTCGCGCAGTGGGCCAGCAGGCAAGCACAGACCGTTGCCGAAGCCGCGCTCGGCATCGACGACGATGACCGAGAAATCCTTGGCGACCGCAGGGTTCTGAAACCCGTCATCCAACACAATGGCCGTTGCGCCGTCCTCAGCGGCGGCCTGCGCCCCGGCGGCGCGATCCTTGGCGACCCAGACATCGGCGAAGGCGGCCAGCAGCAGGGGTTCATCCCCGACCTGCGCAGCGCTGTGCTTGCGTGGGTCAACTTTGACCGGCCCTTCCAAAGATCCGCCATGGCCACGTGTGACCACATGCGGCTGGTGCCATTTGTCGCGCAGACGTTCGAGCATCCAGATTACCGTCGGGGTCTTGCCGGTACCGCCCGCGTTGAGATTGCCGATACAGATGACTGGAACGCCGGGCTTGAAGCCGGGTTCCTTTGCAACTCTTCGAGCAGTAGCTGCGGCGTAGAGATGACCGAGCGGGGCCAGCAGCCGGGCACGCAGGTCAAGCTGATCGGGGGGAGTGTTCCAGAATTCAGGAGCGCGCATCTTCAGCCCTCCGTCGATCCAGCGTGTCCTGAACCAGATCAATCAGATGGTCAGCCTGCGGCGCCCCTTCGGTTACCATCTGCCATCCCGCCAGTGCCATGTCGGCGGTGCGGTCCGGGGCCAGCAGCTCCACGACACCATCCCCCAGTTCAGTTGCGGATTTGATCGTCATCGCTGCACCGACCTGGTCGAGCCGATCATAGATATTGCGATGCTTGCTCACATGGGGGCCATGTATAACGGCCGATCCCAATGCAACAGCGATCAACGGGTCGCATCCGCCTGCGCTGCGTTCCAGCGAGTTTCCCATGAATGTGACGGCCGAGACGCGGTGCCATAACCCAAGATCTTCGGGTGCGGCAGAAAGAATGACTTGCGTTGTATCCTCGATCGGGTGGCCCTCATCCCAATTGGCGCAGCGCAAATCCATGGCTTCAAGCCGTTTATACAGCGGAGTTGCTTCGGACATGTCGGCCACATGCAGCACAAGCGCCAATCGCGGCAGCATACGCAACGCCTGCCGGTGGGCGCTCAGCACCGATATGAATTCTTTGTCCTGAACCCACGCAGCCAGCCAGACGGGTCGCCCGGCCAATGCATGGTTGGTTTCGATCAACTCATCTTCGGGCCAGGGGTGGGGGTTCGGGCTGATATGCAAGGATGGAGCGACAGAGATTTTGGCCGAGTCGATGCCAAGGCGACGGATTTGGCGGGCGATCTCATCGCTTGGGGTAAGGATCGAATCGAAGCAATCCAGGGTGTAACGCTTGATATCCGGCAGCCATCGCCCACCCCGCGCAGTTTTTACGTCAACTGATGCCTCAAGCAGGATCAGGGGTGTGGCCTGTTCTTGCGCGCGGCTGATGAGATTGGGTAAAAGCCCACCTCCGAACCACAAGGCCATGTCTGGCTGCCAGTGATCGAGAAAAGTCCGCGCGGCCCCAGCCTGGTCGGCGGGCAAACAGACGATCGCAAAACTGCAGCCTTTCCACTCGGACAGGTCAGCCTCGGCGGGGGCGGTCATCAGTATCGACAATCCTGGCCGTGCAGACAGCAGGCGGCGGCACAGATCATCGACGGCGCGCAACCGGTCGGGTGTACTGACATGGACCCAAAGCAACTCACCTTCGGGGCGGGGCGTGTCTGCGTACCCGCCGCTTTGCGGAACGCCCCAGGACAGTACCCGATAGGCTGCAAGGCTGAGAGATCCGGGCTTGCTCATGGAGCGATCCCGGTGCCGCTGGGATCAAGCCGGTCATGAAGTCCTGCATGCAAAGCGGGTCCGGCGGCGACCACACCGTTAAGGCGCGGATGAGCATTGTTGAAGCGCAGAGGCTGGCCCATGCGATCAGTACATAACCCACCCGCTTCGCGCAGGATCAGGTCGCCTGCAGCTATGTCCCATTCCCAACTGGGGCGAAGTGTCAGCATCCCGTCGAACCGCCCTTGTGCCACCAGCGCCATGCGATAGGCCAGCGAGGGGCGATAGACACGTTTGAACGCGGGGGCCGAGCCTGACAACCAGTGGCGCGCGTCTAGATTGGGTTTTGCAGCCAGAATCTCGGCCTCAGGCAGGCGGGTCTGGCCTGAGACGCGGATCGTTGCACCATTCAGCGTTGCCCCCTGCCCACGCGATGCCGCATAAAGCAGGTCGCGCATAGGAAGGTAGATGACAGCTGCAATCACGTCTCCTTGCTCTGCAATGGCCAGAGAATGCGCCCAGGTGCGCGAACCTTCGGCAAAGCTGCGGGTGCCATCGATCGGATCGATGATGAACGAACGATCACGGGTCAGGCGGTCGGCGGAGTCTTCGGTCTCTTCGCTGAGCCAGCCATAGTCGGGCCGGGCGGCCCGCAAATCACGCTCGAGCATGGCGTTGACGGCCAGATCGGCCTCGGTCACCGGCCCCGCGCCATCGGGTTTGTCCCAGCGCTGTGCCTGCGGCCCGGTAAAACGGGTGGCGATCTTTCCGGCTTCAAGAGCGGCATCAATCAACAAAGACAGGTCAGTTGCCGGCAAGTGTCATCCCTTCGATCAGCAACGACGGTACCACGCGCGACAGGTAAGGCCGTGCGTCATTGGCCGGAACGATCCGCATCAGCATGTCCCGCAGGTTGCCTGCGATGGTGCATTCGTTGACAGGGTAAGTGATCTCACCGTTTTCCACCCAAAAGCCCGAGGCCCCACGTGAATAGTCGCCGGTATTGGGATTGATGGTCGACCCGATCATTGAGGTTACCAGCAATCCCGTTCCCATGTCGCGCAGCAGATCAGCGCGGCTGCGCTCGCCCTGCGTCAGGCTGAGGTTCCAGTTGCTGGGAGACGGAGGGCCCGACACGCCGCGCGCAGCGTTCCCGGTTGAGGTCATGTCCAGTTTGCGGGCGCTGGCCAGGTCCAGCGTCCAGCCGGTCAAAACACCATCTTCCACGATGGCCCGGCGTTGTGTCGCCAAACCTTCGGCATCAAACGGGCGCGAGCCTGAAATGCGCGGGCGGTGTGGGTCTTCGATCAGGGACAGATGCTCGGGCAGAACCTGCTCGCCAAGGCTTTCTTTCAGCCACGAGGCTCCGCGCGCTATGGCTGCGCCATTGCTGGCGGCCAGCAAGTGACCGATCAGTGAGGACGAGATACGTTCATCAAACAGAACCGGAAAGCTGCCGGTCTGCGGTTTGCGCGCGCCCATAAGGGAAACGGCACGTTCACCGGCCGTGCGGCCAATCTCGGACGGGCTGCGAAGGTCAGACTGAAAGCTTCGGCTATCACCGTCATAGTCACGCTCCATCCCGGTACCTTCACCGGAAATCGCAACGCAGGAGGTTGAGCGGCTACTGCGTGCATAGCCGCCGGAAAACCCATTGGTCGCGGCAAGGTGGACACGATGGGTGCCATAAGCCGCTGCCGCATCCGAAACTTGTGTGACCCCATCCACCTCAAGCGCCGCAGCCTCGGCGGCCAGTGCATCCTGCATCAGCGAATCGGCGCTGGGTTCGGGCGTCGGGTCGAACAGCTCAAACGCGTCCATGTTCCAATCGCTGATCAACTGATCCGGATCAGCGAGGCCGGTAAACGGGTCCTCGGGCGCTTCGCGAGCCATGGCGACCGCACGTTCGGCCATCGCGGTCAGCGTGTCGGGGCGACTGTCAGAGCTGGAGACAATTGCCTGGCGCTTGCCTAGGAAGACGCGCAGCCCCAGATCCGTGGCCTCGGACCTCTCTGCATGTTCCAGCGCACCGCTGCGGACCTCGACCGATACGGATGAGCCATCGATAACAATGGCATCCGCCGCCTCGGCCCCCGCTTTGCGCGCCGCATCCAGCAAATCGTGGCTGATGTCTTGAGGTGTTCTGTTCATGAAGCCTCCGGGGTCTTGATGTCTTGGACCTAGCCTCGGAGCGTGCGTCCCGCAAGGCCTGCGATCCATTTGCGCCGCCTGCCTTGGGTGGGACAGGCCGCCCTTGCGGCTTGTCCCGAAGTTTCTGCTACTTGATCCTCTGGCCGTTCGCCAGGATCTGGCCGTCCTCGGTAAACTCGATTGTCGAGTTCAGCGTATCGGGTTCCTCACCCGGAACCGCCATCAGACCCATCATCATCCGCGCGCCGAGTGCATCGTTTTCGGACACAAAACCCATACCGATCAGCGTATCGAGCAGCGCATTGGCTCCGACGAGTTTCAGATTGGCGACACCCGACGGGGCAGGCATGCCATCAAAAGCCTCAGTGTTCGAGTTGTCGAACTTGAAGTCGCCATCGCCCGTAAGCTCGGCACCGACCAGTGAGACCAGCAATTCGTTGATCTTCAGCGAATGCAGTTCACCCGGTGCTACTTCCGAGGTCTCAAGCGCTTCGACTGCTTCCGGGTCCATGAAATCGACGAGCACTTTGGCGGTGCCGGTCGTATCCAGCGCAATCGTGGCCGGGTCACGGGGCAGGGCGCCTGCGGGGTCGAAGAGGCTCCACAACACGTCGGACATTGTGAAATCGGTCAGGTTCAGGCCAAACCCAAAGGGCTGGATTTCTTCCGAGGCCGCAACCGGAATCTCAAGCTTCAGCCCGGCATTGGCCATCGCGATCTCGATCGGGAAGGGCAGATCAGCCGTGGTTACCGCCAGTTTGGTGCTGTTTTGCACAAGGTCGTACACCAGGCGCTGGGCATCAATGCTGCCGGTGAATTCGCCGCCCTCGGAACTGCTGCTCAGCGAAAATGCTTCACCCTCGGCGGTTCCGGCCATTTCGGTGCTGCCTGAGCCATAGGTAAATGTACCGGATGCCGCAAATCCGGCTCCATACAGATCCTGCACGTTGGTCACATCAAACCCCGCCGGGATTGTTGTATCACCTTCAAATGCCAGATCGTCCAGCTTGCCGCTGATCCGACCGTCGTCGTCACTGTCAGGTTCGTCGAAGGCCACGTCATAAGACATGGTGCTTGCGGTGAACTTCTGCGCGATATCGCGCATTTCGCCGATTTTCATCAGCGAAGAGCCCGCAACCTCGTTCATCGTAAAGTTCAGGCCCAGCACGTCTTGCGATACGGCTTCCTCGCCGAATTTCATCGAATCCAGTGCCAGCGTCAGGCTGTTTGCCGTGTAGTCATAGGTCATCTCTTCCGGGGTGCCAGAGACGACCATATTCAGCGCGTCCTGCGTATAAAGCAGATCGGCTGAAAATGCTTCTCCGTCGGATTCGCCCGAGATCGACACTGGGAAGCTGTCGGGGAAATCGATATTGACGGTTCCATCGCCGTTTTCGGTCAGGGTCATTTCAGGGATGACCATGTTGAACTGCCCATCGGTCTCAGGCAGGGCCATGGCCATGGTCATGTTTGCGATCGTGGTGACGTCGCCAGATGTGCTCTGGTCGCCTGTCACTTCATAGCCCATGCCGCCCAGATAGGCCTGCCAGTCGGCCCAGACATCATTGGCGGTGATTTCTGCAAACGCGCCCTGAGTTGCAACGGCATAAGCCAGCGCTGCGCCGCAGCTCCGGCGAAGGAAAACAGTCATAAGAGAACCCTTCTTGATCAATTTTGCCGGCATCGTCGTGCCTGTCGCGGTCAGCGTCAAGGGGCAAGGGGTGGACCAGTTCCCCATTTCCGCTGTACGACTTTACACAATTTCAAATGCAGGGATTTAAACGATGCAAATGCAAGGGAAAACCGTACTGATAACGGGGGCCAGCCGAGGTATCGGTGCCGAAGCCGGGCGCGTTTTTGCCGCAGCCGGGGCCAATGTGGTGCTGGTGGCGCGCAGCCGTGATCAGATTGAGGCACTGGCTGCCGCACTTGGCGATAACGTGATCGCGTTGGCCTGCGATGTCAGTGACTTTGCGCAGGTTGAACAGGTGGTGGCCGATTGCGTGGATCGGTTTGGATCGCTGGATGTTCTGGTCGGGAATGCCGGGGTGATCGATCCGATCTTTCATATGTCCAACGCAGATGTTTCCGCTTGGAGCTCGGCAATCGATATCAATCTCAAAGGTGTTTTCTACGGCATGCGCGCCGCCCTGCCCATCATGCGCGCCGCGGGTGGGGGCACGGTGCTGACGGTCTCGTCCGGTGCTGCGTCGAACCCGGTTGAGGCCTGGAGCCACTACTGCGCATCGAAAGCCGGTGCGAAGATGCTGACCGAGTGTTTGCATCTGGAGGAGGCGCATCATGGTATCCGTGCCATGGGTTTGTCGCCGGGCACCGTGGCCACCGACATGCAGCGGGTGATCAAGGCCAGTGGTATCAACCCGGTCAGCCAGCTGGATTGGGACGATCATATCCCGGCTGACTGGCCCGCGCGGGCGATGCTGTGGATGTGCTCATCGGATGCGGATGAATTCCGGGGCACCGAGATTTCGCTGCGCAATGAAGATATCCGCAAAAGGATCGGCCTCACGTGATTGATCTGACCAAGGAAGACGGCCTCTGGGCGGTTACCCTGAATAACCCGGACAAGGCCAACGCTTTGACTGCGGCGATGCTGGGCGAATTGGTCCAGATCGCCGAGGCTGCCACCGAAGCCCGGGCCTTGATCCTGACCGGTGCCGGGCGTGTCTTCAGCGCTGGTGCAGATCTGGACGAAGCGAGGGCGGGACTTGCCACCTCTGACCTATGGGAGAGATTATCGGGCGCTATAGCAGCGCTGCCCTGCCTGACAGTGGCTGCGCTGAATGGCACGCTGGCCGGTGGGGCGAATGGGATGGTTATGGCCTGTGATCTGCGCATCGCGGTGCCGTCGGCAAAATTCTTCTATCCGGTTATGAAGCTGGGCTTTCTGCCGCAGCCATCGGACCCGAAACGCATGGCGGCTTTGATTGGTCCGGCGCGCACCAAGCTGATCCTGATGGCTGGGCAGAAGATCACCGCAGATGAGGCCTATGCGTTCGGACTGGTCGACCGTGTGGTCGAGCCGGATCTGCTGATGCCAACTGCACGGGAACTGGTGGCAGATTCTGTAACCGCCGATCCCACGATTGCCACCGGGATCGCTCGGTTATGCCCATGAGGCTCGCCGCGTTGCGACTGCGGGTTGCTGATCCGGACCGCCTGGCCGCATTCTATCGCGACGCGCTCGGTATGACTGTTCAGATCGAAGGGCCCAACCGTCGTCTCAGCTATTCCGGACAAGGGACCGATCTGCTTCTGATGCCGGGCGGGGGTGGATACACACATGATCAGGGGCAGCGGTACTGGAAGATCGGTATCACATTGCCCGATGTCGATCTGGCCGCCGATTTCCTGCGTCGGAAGGGCATAGCCGTCAGTACACCGCATCAGTTCATAGACATCGGCTATATGTGCCACCTAAGCGACCCCGAAGGTTTCGTGATCGAGCTTCTGCAACATGATTTCGAGGGCAACCGGCCAGACGGAATTGCAAATGCGGAGGCCCCGTTTGCCGGGGCCTGTATCGGTCAGATCACCCTGAGAACGGGCGATATCGTCGCCGAAGATGCCTTTTGCCGCAAACTGGGGATGTGCTTGCTGTCGATGCAGGAAGTTGCGCCCTACGGGTTCGATCTGCATTTCTACGCGTTCACCGATGAGACACCACCCAACCCCGATCTGTGGGCCGTAGAGAACCGCGAATGGCTGTGGAAACGACCGTATACGACGCTTGAGTTTCAGCACATCGCGGGGGCACAGTTCGCCCCGGTGCCCGATTATCTCGGGATCGAAATCGAAGGGCTGGAGGCCGAGCGGCAAGACGCATTCGGCGATCCGATCCTGCCCGCCTGATCAGCGTCCTCGCCGCTTGCCCGGCACTTTGGAGCGAAACCCGGGGGGGCGTTTGCGGACCCAGATCAGGAATTTCTCAAGCCTCGGATGCGCGCGCAAGGCCTCAATCGAGTTGAAATTGCGCGCTAGTTCGGCCTCGGTCAGGGTCGCGTGCACCTCTTTATGGCAGATCTGATGTAGCAAGACAGTCGGCCCGCCCTTGCCTCCTTTGAGTTTTGGGATCAGATGGTGCAGGCTGCCGCCCCCATCGGGGATCGGGCGGTCGCAGAGCGGGCAGATCGGATCGGTGTTCGCCATAAGAGTAATCTCGCGTCGATGCGCGAGCAGGGCAAGAGGGGCGCGATGGCGCAAGCAGTGGTGATCGGTGCAGGCCCCGCAGGGCTGATGGCGGCTGAGCAACTGGCCATCGCCGGTCATCAGGTGCTGGTGGCAGAGGCAAAACCTTCGGTCGCGCGCAAATTCCTGATGGCAGGCAAGTCAGGGCTGAACCTGACCAAGGATGAGCCGTTCGAAACCCTGATGACCGCTTATGGCGAGGCTGGGACGTGGCTGCAGCCGATGATCCATGCGTTTGACGCACAAGCTGTGAGGGGGTGGGCGCAGGATCTGGGGCAGGAGTTGTTTACCGGCTCAACCGGACGCGTGTTTCCCAAGGTCATGAAAGCCTCGCCCTTGTTGCGTGCCTGGCTGGCGCGGCTGGATGAGGCGGGTGTGCAGATTCGGACCCGTTGGCGCTGGATCGGGTGGCGAGAGGGGGCGCTGGTGTTCGAAACGCCGGACGGTGAACAACGCCTCAACCCTGATGTAACGGTACTGGCGCTGGGAGGGGCCAGTTGGGCGCGACTGGGCTCTGACGGGGCCTGGGCCTCGGGTCTATCGGAAAAGGGCGTTGAACTGGCCCCCTTCGCTCCGTCGAATTCGGCGCTCTCGGTGGAATGGAGTCCTTACATGCAGCCGCATTTTGGGGCTGCCCTGAAATCCGTTCGTTGGGTAGTCGGTGACCTGACCAGCCGGGGCGAAGCTGCCATTTCAGCCAAGGGGTTGGAAGGAGGCGGTCTTTATTCTCTGACGCCAGCGTTGCGTGAAGGCGCGCCGCTCTATATCGATCTGGTGCCCGATGTCACGGCCCAGACATTGCAGGCGCGCTTGGCAGCCAAGAAACTCAAAGCAACGCTATCGCACTGGCTGAAAAACACATTGCGCCTGCCGCCACAAAAGATTGCCCTGTTTCATGAGATGACCAAGGGCCATCCGTTGACGCAATCAGATTGGATCGCGACGCTGAAGCATTTGCCTGTTCGACATTCTGGCCTGCGCCCGATGGACGAGGCGATCTCAACCGCCGGAGGTGTAGCGCGCAGCGCCTTGGATGAGGGCTTAATGCTGAAAGCCCTGCCCGGAATATTCTGCGCCGGAGAAATGCTGGACTGGGAAGCACCGACAGGCGGCTATCTGCTGACCGCCTGCCTTGCCACAGGCCGTTGGGCGGGGCGTGCCGCCGCTGAGTATCTCACTGCACGCCCGCTCGGCTAAGCGGTCGCCGCCATCCCGGCCATTTTCAGATAGGCCGGACGTTGGCGCATGTCTTTGCCGTAGGCGCTTAGAACTTCGGAATTCAGCGGGAAACCTGCATTTTTTGCCCAGCTCATGCAGTGGATCAGAAGGATGTCCGCGATGGTCATCTTGTCCCCCATCAGGAACGGTCCCTTGAAGCGTTTTTCGAGCCGCTGAAAGTTGTGATCGAATTCCCACGTGATCGAGTCGCGGATTGCCGGAACACGCTTGTCTTCGGGCAGGATGAACTTGTGCCGCGTCGCGACCCACAAAACTGCATCTATCTCGTCCAGAATTGTGTGGAATAACGCATCTTGTTCGGCCCGCTCGATGGTTCCGGCAGGGTATGTCAGAACCCCATGCTTGTCTGCCAGATAGGTCATGATGGCCGAGCTGTCGTTGATTGCGCGGTCCTCATCGACCAACACCGGAACCTTGCCGGAAGGGTTCAGCGCCAAAATCTCGGGCGAGCGTGGGGCGACCGGGTCCAGTTCATAGGGTTCCCCCATTTCTTCCAACATCCAAACCACCCGTGACGTGCGGGTCATAACGGGGCCGTAAAGCTTGTACATGCTTATATCCTGCTGGTTCACAATCTTTGGGCAGTGTGCCCGCCATCGGAAACGGGTCAAGCGAAACCCGCGGTCAACGAGACCGCGCCAGCATGGCCAAACGGATCATAGCACGTTCAACCAGCGCCATTGCGGGCGCAGTTTGACCGGCCGAGCGCAGGGACAGATCGGTATCGGTCAGCACTGTCAGCGCCGTCTGCAGCTTGGCGGCACCCCAACCTTGTGCCTGACGCAGGATACGATCGCGGCGTTTGCCGTAGACCGGCGGACGCAGCTTGCCGATGCCCTGCGCCGCACCACCGGGGTCTGCGGCGCAAGTATAGAGTGTTCGAAAATGCCGGGTCGCCCCAATGCAAAGCGTGACCCCATTGGTGCCCTGTGCTTGCAACCGCCGGATCAGCGGCCCGATCTCGCCCGTGCGGCCCTCGGCGACAACGTTCAGCACGTCATCCAGAGCGGCCTCGGTCGAGCGCGGGGCGCAGGCCTCGATATCCTCGATGCTCAGCTCAGACGCATCGCCCTGTTTGTAAAGCGACAATTTATCAACGGTTTGCGTGAAATCACCGGGGCTGAGCGCCAAGGCCAATTCGCTGAGCGCCGACATCGAGTCGCGCGGGATGTTCTGCAGCCCGGCCCGTGAGACAATGCGTTCAACTTCGGCTCGTGAGGGCGGATCGTCATAGATGCCGACAGCATAAGTGGCCGGATGCGCCTCAAACGCTTTACGGATTTTCGAGCTTGGTTTGAGTTGGCCTGCGGTCACGATGATTTGGGCATCGCCTGCCGCCCAATCTTCGAGCGCAGCGAGGATCGAAGGAGCGGCGGTCTCGGTTGCATCCTCGACAAACACCGCGCGCGGGCCGGGGAAAAAGCCAACTGCTTTGACCGCATCAAGCAACAATGCGGGGTCGCCGCGCAGATCGGCTCCGGGGATACGGCTCAGGCGCATCTCTTCTTCTGCACTGGGTCCGAGAAGGGCTGCCAGAGCCTGTTGCCGTTTCAGTGCGACGCGCATAGCGTCGGCCCCGTAGATCAACAGACCGGCCTTGTCCGCGTCCGGCTTGGCGAAATAGCCCTCGGCCTCACGCGGGCTAAGCTTCATGTGATCAGGCCCGGTGTGGCGTAAAGGCGGGTGACGATCTGATCTGACAGGATCACCATCAGCCGTTCCTTGGCGTCACGCTCATCCGCCAGCGTCGAAACGGTCGACCCAGCGGCAGAGTACCCGACAAACTCGGTGACCGTGCCCGAGGCAAGGATCTGACCGGTATTGTTGGATTTCAGCGCATAGGTGGCCCGCCCGTCGATGGTGTAACGCGTGGTTTCATTCGACGTGGTGATCGACGCGGCGCGGGTGACCGTTGACACCTGCACGTCCAACGCATAATCGCTGCCGGATGTAGCACTTCGGCCCAGTTTACGTTCCAGATTCTGAACCAGCAGGAAACTGTCGACGTTATTCGGGGCCGAGACGGCCACTTTCCCGTCCAAAGCTGTCCCCGATCCGCCGGGTGCATAGACCGGTTCAAAGCCGCAGGCCGCTAAGGCCAACGGCATCAAGATCAGGGTTCTGCGGTCAAACGACGACATTCACGATCCGTCCGGGAACTACGATGACTTTCTTTGGCGCGGCACCATCCAGCGCCCTTTGCACAGCTTCGGTGCTGAGCGCGATTTTTTCAACCTCGTCCTTGGCCATATCCTTGGGAACGCTGATTTCCGCGCGGCGCTTGCCGTTGATCTGGATGGGCAGGGTGACGGTGTCATCGACCAGCATCGCCTCATCCGCGACGGGCCATGCAGCGGTCGCCACCAGACCTTCGCCGCCCAGCATTTGCCACAGCTCTTCGGACAGGTGCGGGGTCATGGGCGACATCAGCTGCGCCAGCGTCTTGGCGGCTTGGCGCTTGGCGTCGGTACCTGCCTTGGATTTCGCCAAAGTGTTGGTGAAGGCATAAAGCTTGGCGATCGAAGCGTTGAAGCCAAAGGATTCGACGCCCCCGGACACATCGTGGATCGCTTTGTGCATCTCGCGCAGCAGGATTTCGTCTTCGCCATTGGCGGGTACGTCTGATTCTACGATCTCGGACGCGATGCGATGCACGCGGCTGAGATGCTTGAACGCGGCCTCGGCCCCAGAGGCTGTCCATTCCACGTCACGTTCGGGTGGCGAATCGGACAGCACGAACCAGCGCGCTGTGTCTGCGCCGAAGGCAGAAATGATGCTGACTGGATCGACCACATTCTTCTTGGATTTCGACATCTTGGCCGAAGGGATAATTTCGACCTCGGTGCCGTCGGCCAGTTTGCCGTCGGTCACATCCTCGGGCAGGTGATAGACCGGGCGGCCATTGGCATCGCGAGTTTGGTAAATCTCGTGCGTTACCATGCCTTGGGTGAACAGCGCGTCGAAAGGCTCGATGGCTTTCTTGGGCAGGTGGCCGGTGATCTGCATCGCCCGCGCGAAAAAGCGGGAATAAAGCAGGTGCAGAATCGCGTGCTCGATGCCGCCGATGTACTGGTCGACATTCATCCAGTATTCAGCTTCTGCCAGATTGGTCGGCGTTTCGGCGCGTGGGGCGGTGAAACGGGCGAAATACCATGACGAATCGACGAATGTGTCCATCGTGTCGGTCTCGCGCTTGGCCGGGGCACCACATTTCGGGCAGGCACAGTCACGCCAGGTCGGGTGGCGGTCCAGCGGATTGCCCGGTTTGTCGAAGGTGACATCGTCGGGCAGGCGGACCGGAAGGTTTTCTTTCTTTTCGGGCACCACACCGCAGCTTTCGCAATGCACCACGGGAATCGGGCAGCCCCAATAGCGTTGGCGGCTGAGGCCCCAATCGCGCAGGCGGTACTTGGTAACACCTTCGCCCCAGCCCGCCTTTTCTGCGAAATCAACGGTTGCGTTGATCGCCTCATCCCCGGTGGCTTCGGTCAGGCCCGCAAAGTGATTCACCCAGCGTACTTTTTCCGTCTTAGGTGGAACAAAGGCGATCTTGTCGACCGGCGTATCATCATCCAGCGCAAAGAATGTATCGACTACGGGCAAGCCGTATTTGCGGCAGAAGTCGAGGTCGCGCTGGTCATGTGCCGGGCAGGCAAAGATCGCGCCGGTGCCGTAATCCATCAGGATGAAGTTCGCGATCCAAACCGGCAGTTCCCAATTCGGGTCCAGCGGGTGTTTGACCTTGATGCCGGTGTCGTAACCAAGCTTTTCAGCTGTCTCGATGGCCTCTTCCGTGGTGCCACCCTTACGGCATTCTGCAACGAACTCAGCAACTTCTGAGTTCTCGGCCTCAAGCTGTTTGGCAATCGGATGGTCCGGTGAAATACCGACGAAAGACGCGCCCAGCAGCGTGTCGGGGCGAGTCGTATAGACAGTAATGGGCTCGCCGCCATCGGTGCGTTCAAAGCCAAATTGCAGACCGCGCGACTTGCCGATCCAGTTCTCCTGCATCAGGCGCACCTTGGCGGGCCAGTTGTCGAGCGTGTCTAGCGCGTCGAGCAGTTCTTCGGAGTAATCCGAGATTTTGAAGAACCATTGAGTCAGTTCACGCCGTTCCACCAGCGCGCCCGAGCGCCAGCCGCGCCCGTTCTCCACCTGTTCATTGGCCAGAACGGTCATATCGACCGGATCCCAGTTCACCACGGCGTTCTTGCGGTAGACCAGCCCGGCCTCGAGCATATCCAGAAACAGCGCTTGCTGCTGGCCATAATATTCGGGGTCACAGGTAGCGAACTCGCGCGACCAGTCGATCGACAGGCCCAGCGGCTTCATTTGCCCGCGCATGTCAGCGATATTGCCATAGGTCCAGTCTTTGGGGTGCCCGCCAATAGCCATCGCCGCGTTCTCTGCGGGCATCCCGAACGCATCCCACCCCATCGGATGCAGCACGTTGTGGCCGGTCGCCAGTTTATGACGCGCGATCACGTCGCCCATCGTATAGTTGCGCACATGCCCCATATGGATTCGGCCGGACGGGTAGGGGAACATCTCAAGCACGTAGTATTTCGGCTTGTCCGCCTTGTGGTTGGCGGCGAAGATTCCGGCCTTGTCCCAGGCCTCTTGCCATTTTGCTTCGATTTCGGTGGCCGAATAGCGCGACATCGTGCGGTCCTTCGTGAATGAAAACGCCGGGTAGGAACCCGGCGTGGTAATATTGTGATTTTCTGCGGGTTTCTAGAGCTTGTTGTCCGCAATCCGTAGCTGTCGCGCCCGAGAGAGGATCGCATCTTCGACCGCACGGTTGGTTGCTGCGCTGACCGGAGAGCCTCCGCTTGTTTGCAGGGACACGGACAGAGAGCGGGCTGCAAGCGCCGGATCGCTGATATGCACCGTCGCACGATATTGCCGTCCTCCGCCCGGAGGGGTGCCATAACCGGTTACGATCACACCAGTAAAGGGATCAACCTCTTGAATCGGCAGGAAATTCAGAACATCAAGCGAGGCCGACCACAAATAGCGGTTCACATTGGTGATCTGCTCAGAATTGTCGGGACCAAAAACATCAAAGATGGTTGATCGATTCGGATCATTCAGTTCACGCTCCTCTGACGAACTCCCATCCGCGGTGAGGATGCGAGCATTTCCCGGAGGCGGCTTTCCTCCGCAGGCCGAGACGGTGGCCATCCCTATGGTCAAACCCAGAATCGTCAGCATGCGCATCGTCAAAAGGTCCCGTATCACTTGTTTTGCACTGTCGGGTGATACTCCTAGACAAGGACCCGTGCAGCAACAAGCCTATTCTTTACATATGGGCGTGAGCGGGTGACGTGATTTGCCGGAATTTTGACTGTGGCATCCTTGCACCAATTTGGGCCGAATGACAGCAAGACGTTTATGCCAAGCTTGCGCAAAGGGGGCAAAAAAAGCGAAACGGTGACCGTGCTGAGACGCGTGCTTTGCATGTGTCGAGTAGAAAAATCTTTGAAACCGAGGGAAACAAGATGAAAAAAGTTCTCTTTGCAACGACCGCGCTGATCGCGACGGCAAGCGTTGCAGCAGCTGACGTTAAATTCAGCGGCTACGGTCGTTTTGGTATCGGCTACCTGGAAGATCGTTCGACCACCAACGACAACATCGACGACACCATCCTGGTTTCGCGCTTCCGTCTGAACATCGACGGTACCGCAGAAACCGACGGCGGCGTTGAGTTCTCGGCTCGTGTTCGTCTGCAGGCTGACGAAGACGCGGGTACCGGTGAGGCAGGTTCTGCTTCGCTGAGCGGCGCACGTTTCTCGGCGATCTATGGCGGTCTGCGCGTTGACGCAGGCAACGTTTCGGGCGCAATCGACAACCTGGCCAACTACTACGGTAACGAGCCTGGCTTGGAATTCTTCATCGGTCAGTACGCCGGTGTTGACTATGAATTCCTGTCGTTCTCGTCGACCGGCGCAGGTGCAAACGCTGTATTCTTCCAGTACGCCGTTGGTGACTTCGCCTTTGGCGCGTCTTATGACCAGAACTCGACCCTGAACGGCAACGCCGCTCTGGGCGGTGCAGATTCCTGGGATCTGAGCGCGACCTACACCTTCAACAACATCACAGCTGCTCTGGCCTACGGTCAGACCGACGCTGCTGGTGGCGGTTCTGACCCGAGCCTGCTGGTCCTGACTCTGGGCGCAGACTTCGGCGACTTCAACGGTACCCTGTTTGTAGCCGACGATTCGGACACACCGCTCAACGACGCAGGTGAAGAAACCGACGGCACCGCATGGGGCTTCTCGCTGGCCTACAACCTGGGCGCAGCAACCACCCTGCTGGCTGCTTACGGCGACGGTTCGGCTGATGGCGACACCCAGCAGTACGGTCTTGGTTTCATCCACGATCTGGGTGGCGGCGTATCGCTGAAAGGTGGCCTGGGCCGCACCAAAGTTGGTGACGCAGACGGTCAAACCCGCGCAGACTTCGGTGTTAACTTCAACTTCTAAGTTGATTTAAATCACCAGAGTTTAAGGGCAGGTCTTAGGACCTGCCCTTTTCTTTTGTGCTCACATGGTGTTTCTCTGCGGCTACCATGAAAACGAGAGGCCCCATGTCGCTGCAAGAAATCTCCGACCGCATCGCCAAAGCTGAAGCTGCCGCCGGACGTGCCCAGGGGTCGGTTCGACTGATCGCAGTGTCCAAGGTGCAGCCCAATGAGCGGGTCGAGGCGGTTCTGACTCAGGGTCATCGTTGCTTTGGCGAAAATCGAGTACAGGAAGCGGCAGGAAAGTGGCCTGCATTTCGCGAAAAGTTCACAGGTATTGAACTCCATCTGATTGGCCCACTGCAGACCAACAAGGCGCGACAAGCGATGGAGCTTTGTGACGCCATCCATTCGGTCGATCGTCCAAAACTGGCGAAAACTCTGGCCCGGCTGGCGCAAGAGATCGGCGCTTGCCCAGAACTGTTCATTCAGGTCAATACTGGAGAAGAGGAGCAGAAGGCCGGAATCCTGCCCGCCGATGCCGATGCGTTTGTGTCAGAGTGCCGTGCGTTGGACCTGCCGGTACGCGGGCTAATGTGCTTGCCTCCGGTTGACGAGGAGCCGGCGTTGCACTTTGCGCTATTGGCAAAGATTGCTGAACGCAACGGTTTGGAAGGCCTCTCGATGGGCATGAGTGGCGATTTTGAATCCGCCATCGCACTGGGTGCGACTCACGTGCGAGTTGGTTCGGCCATCTTTGGTGAACGGATCAAACCTCAGGAATGATCAGGCGCGTTCCGGGCGCGATTTGTCGTGCAATCCATCTTAGGTGATCGCGGCGAAAGGCAATGCAACCTTCAGTCGGAAAGCGCGGGCGACGCCATTGATGCAGGAATATGGCCGAGCCATGCCCGGGAATTGCATTCGGCCAGTTCCAGTCGGTGATCAGAACCAGATCATAGAGCGGATCGGCACGGCGCAGCTTTTCATGGCTAAATGGGTAGGGTGCCCGGACAAGATGGTTGTAGGAGCTGTCCTTGCTATCGTCCGACCACAGATCACGCGGCCCAATCGGTCGCGCCCATGAAGCGGGGCGGGTGATACGGTCGGCGCGGTAGAGCAATCCGACAATACGATGCGTGCCAACGGGGGTCGCCCCGTCGCCTTCGCGTTTGGCAGCGCTTAACCCGCCCTTGCCAATGGCGCAGGGAAAGACACGCCCCGCAAACCGGATACCGCGCGGGGTCAGGACAAGATCATCGGGCGTCACAGCAGATGGCCCGATTTGGCCGCTTTGGTTGCCAGATATCCGCGATTATGATCAGTTTCGCCCACTTTCAGAGGTACGCGTTCGGTGACAGCGATGCCCGTCCGTTCCATCATCGCGATCTTGGCCGGGTTATTGGTCAGCAGGCGAACGGAGTTGAAACCAAGCGATTTCAGGATGTCAGAGCCCAAACGGAAGTCTCTCTCATCATCTTCAAAGCCCAGCCGATGGTTGGCCTCGACCGTGTCAAAGCCTTGATCCTGAAGGAAATAGGCGCGCATTTTGTTGGCTAGTCCGATCCCGCGGCCTTCTTGATTGAGATAGAGCAAAACGCCGGAGCCTTCGGCCCCCATCTGGGCCAGCGCACCACGCAATTGCGGACCGCAATCACATTTCAAGCTGCCCATCAGATCACCGGTGAAGCAGGCAGAGTGCAGTCGGGCCAGAACCGGCTTGTCGCGATCGGGGCGGCCGATTTCGACGGCATAATGCTCCTCTCCGCCATCTTCGGGGCGGAAGACGTGAAGACGACCGGCCTCTGACACTTCCATGGGCAGGCGCGCAGCCACAACGGCGTGCAGGGCGCTGCGATCAGCAAGGTGGGGTGCTGCGCGCGTGTGATCGATGCAGGTCAGGCCGTGGGTCACGGCAAATGCGCGTCCATCATCAATGGACAAAACGACGGCAGCGGGCAGCAAATGTGCCGACTTAGCCAACGCGATGGCGATGCGGTGCAGGTTTGCATTGCCGTGCCGCTCGGTCATCAGCGGACCTTTCATCGGTGCGTTCAGATCGTCCGAAGGGTCGGCCACCGCTTGCACCCAGTTCAGGTCGACATCAGCCGGAATCAATACCCTGGCGAGATCCCCGTCATAGGCTCGCGCTTTCAACGTTTCAGCCCGCCGCACGGTAATGGCAATGACAGGCTCTCCTCCCAAACCACGCAGGTCGGCCAGGCGCTGCGGGCTAAGAGTCTCTGTTGCCAGGGCCAGAACGCTATATCCGCTATCATCCGTCAGCACGACGGGCACGCCCATGCGCAGATCGGCCCGCGCACGTGCGAGCAGTTCGGTAATGTCAGGAAAGAGACTCATGTATGTTACCCTGTAACGATCTGGCTTTTTTCCTACCCTGATCACCGGGGAATGTGAAACATTTCCTCCGCGTCAGACACGAGGGCGTGAAACGATTGCAGCAAATCTTGCTGATTGCATCTTCTATGCGCAAGTGGTGGAAAAGGCTTAGGAGGACCGGAAATGGCACAGCTTAAGAAAATCCTGCTGGTGGATGACGATGAAGACCTGCGCGAGGCGCTGAGTGAACAGCTTGTGATGACCGAAGACTTTGATGTGTTCGAGGCATCCGATGGCGCATCCGCGATGGAGCGTGCACGCGAGGCGATTTACGATCTGGTCATCCTGGACGTGGGCCTGCCTGATACCGATGGGCGCGAGCTGTGCCGTCTGATGCGCAAACAGGGCGTCAAAAGCCCGATCCTTATGCTGACCGGTCATGACAGCGATGCCGACACTATCCTGGGCCTGGATGCCGGTGCGAATGACTACGTCCCTAAGCCGTTCAAATTCCCGGTTCTTCTGGCCCGCATCCGTGCCCAACTGCGCCAGCATGAGCAATCTGAAGATGCGGTCTTCGTCCTCGGCCCCTACACGTTCAAACCGGCCATGAAGATGCTGATGACCGAGAATGATCGCAAAATCCGCCTGACCGAGAAAGAGACGAACATCCTCAAGTTCCTCTATCGTTCGACCGATGGCGTTGTGGCGCGCGATGTATTGCTGCATGAGGTCTGGGGTTACAACGCGGGTGTCACGACCCATACGCTGGAAACCCACATTTATCGCCTGCGTCAGAAGATCGAGCCCGATCCGTCAAATGCGCGCCTTTTGGTCACAGAATCGGGTGGATATCGTCTGGTCTCTTGATCTTTGTGGATTGACTTGGATCAAAGTGATACTCTTGAGGCATAATTAGTTTACTCCCAACCCGTGCATGTCCGGGTTATGACATGTACCTCCCTGTTGGACTGCCGGGCCTGATGGCCCGGCTTTTTTTAGTGCACAGCTGTTTGATTGCCTGAATTCAGGAATGCGATCACGATCAGAGTCTAAGATGAAGATAACCTTCACGCGCCTGTCCGAGGTTGATCCGGAAGACATACTTTCGCACATGTCTGACCCTCGGTTGGCTGAACATTTGCCCCTGTTAAAGGGCACCTGGAACCGGGCGGCTGTGGATCATTTCGTCCAGGTCAAGGAAGAGTGTTGGGCGCGTGACGGCCTTGGACACTGGGCAATATTGCAAAACGGAAACTATGTTGGCTGGGGTGGATTTCAAAAGGAAGGCGACGAATGGGACTATGGGCTGGTTCTAAAGCCCGAGTCATTTGGACTTGGCGCGCGGATCACGCGTCTGGCAATTGAATATGCGGTGTCGGATCCGCGTATTCCATTTGTGACGTTTCTTCTACCGCTATCGCGGCAACACTTGGGTGCCCTGGCACGGTTGGGCGCGCAGTTTGTTGGTGAATTTGAGTATGATGGGGCGACCTTCAAAAAATTCCGAATGGATGCCGGATAAGAACTCGCTTCCCACCCGTACGATGATTCAGCAGACATAACTCGCTTTTTCCGATGGCACCCTACTCAGTCGCGCGCTAACCTGCGCAAATCGAGATAAAGGAACCCCTTGATATGCCCTTCACTCTTGCTACCTGGAATATCAACTCTGTCCGTCTGCGTGAGCCTATCGTGCTGAAATTGTTGGAAGAAGAGGCCCCGGATGTGCTGTGCTTGCAAGAATGTAAGTCGCCCGTAGACAAGATCCCGACCGATGGGTTCGCCAAGCTTGGCTACACCCACATGATTGCGCGGGGGCAGAAAGGTTATAATGGGGTCGCCATTCTTTCGCGTCTGCCGATGGAAGAGGTTGGCGACAAGGACTTCGCCGGTCTCGGCCATGCGCGTCACATTGCGGGGCGGCTGGAGAATGGTGTGACGATTCACAATTTCTATGTCCCTGCGGGTGGGGATGTTCCCGACCGCGAAGTGAACGAAAAATTCGGCCAGAAGCTGGATTACCTCACCGACATGCGGGATTGGTTCAACGCCGAAAAGCCGCAGAAATCCATTCTGGTCGGCGATCTGAACATCGCCCCGCGCGAAGACGATGTGTGGTCGCATAAACAACTGCTCAAGGTGGTGTCGCACACGCCGATTGAAGTTGAAACGCTGGCTGAGACACAAGATGCGGGCGGATGGGTCGATATCACCCGGCAGGATATCCCCGAAGGTCAGCTTTACAGCTGGTGGTCCTATCGCGCGCGTGATTGGGATGCGGCGGACAAAGGGCGCAGGCTGGATCACGTCTGGGCCACGCCCGATATCTCGAACGCGGGCCACTCCAGCCGGATTCTGCGCGATGCGCGCGGATGGGAGAAACCCAGCGATCACGCGCCGGTTTTTGCGACATTCGACGTCTGATTGATGCAAAAACGCCCGACTCAGCCCTTGGTTTCTGACCCGCGCGGCTGCATATAGGGCGCAAATACGAACCAGAGAGTAATTGCCATGGACCTTCTGAACGGCGCAGCCAGCTCTGATGCCACCGATCTGATCAAGGACGGGACCGAGGCCACCTTCATGGCCGATGTGGTCGAAGCCTCGCAAGAGATGCCGATCATCGTTGATTTCTGGGCCCCCTGGTGCGGCCCCTGCAAAACGCTGGGTCCCGCGCTGGAGGAGGCTGTGACGGCCGCCAAAGGCGCGGTCAAGATGGTCAAGATCAACGTGGATGAGGCGCAGATGATCGCCGGCCAACTGCGTATCCAATCGATCCCGACTGTCTATGCGTTCTACAAGGGCCAGCCGGTCGACGGGTTTCAGGGTGCTTTGCCCGGGTCCGAGATCAAGGCTTTCATCGATCGCGTAATCGAAGCTGCAGGTGGCGAAAGCCCCGGTGGTCAGTTGGATGATGCGGTTCAGGCCGCCGAAGAGATGCTGACCGAAGGGGCCGCAGTGGATGCGGCGCAAACCTTCGCGGCAATTCTGGGCGAAGACCCCAACCACGCTGCAGCCTATGGCGGGCTGGTGCGTGCTCATATCGCGCTGGGCGATCTGGATCAGGCCGAGGCGATCCTCAATGGTGCTCCGGCCGAGATTTCGACCTCGCCCGAAGTTGAGGCGGCGCATGCGCAGCTGGAATTGGCCAAGCAGGCCGCAGATGCGGGTCCGGTGGGCGAACTGACGGCAATGGTTGAGGCGGAACCCGACAACCATCAAGCCCGGTTCGATCTGGCGCAGGCCCTGCACGCCAATGGTGATGTTGAAGACGCGGTCGCCCAACTGCTCGAATTGTTCCGCCGTGATCGCGAGTGGAATGAGGGTGCGGCCAAGGCCCAACTCTTCACGATCTTCGATGCGCTCAAGCCCAACGATCCGATTGTGCTGAACGGGCGGCGTAAGCTCAGCTCGATGATATTTGCCTAAAATCTGATCAGGGCTACACTCGACTGTATGATGCATCCCGCTGATCTGCCGGAAACCATATCTGTGTTTCCTCTGCCCGGAGCGTTGCTGTTGCCACGCTCCCGTCTGCCGCTGCATGTTTTCGAGCCGCGTTATCTGCAGATGCTGGATGACGCGCTGAAGACGCCTGAGCGGTTGATCGGGATGGTGCAGCCGAACACCTGTCAGGGGGATGAAACCAAGCTGCATCAGATCGGCTGCGCCGGTCGCGTCACGCAGTTCTCAGAGACTGAAGATGGCAGGTATCTGATCACGTTAACCGGTATATCGCGGTTTCGGGTCAGGGCGGAGCTAGATAGTTTCACCCCTTATCGTCGCGCTTCGGTATCATGGGATGGATTTGACCGTGACCTGGGCAAGGCCGAAGTGGATGACCGCTTTGATCGAAACCGGTTCCTGAGGCTGTTGGAGCGATTCTTCTCGTCCCGTCAGTTGTCGACCGATTGGGACACGATGAAGGACGCCGATGATGAGCTTCTGGTCAATTCTCTGTCGATGATGCTGGAATTCGACCCCGAGGAGAAACAGGCCCTGCTTGAGGCGCCTTGTTTGCGCACGCGGCGCGAGACCTTGGTGACATTGATTGAATTCGCCATGCGCGGCGGATCGAATGAGGAAAAACTGCAATGAGCGCACCCGAACACGCCTTTGACCGCCACATGTTAGAGGCGCTGATTTGCCCGCAGACCCATACGACCCTGCACTACGACGCCGAGCGGCAGGAACTCGTGTCCAAAGCCGCCGGTCTGGCCTTCCCTATCCGCAACGGCATCCCGGTGATGCTGGCGGATGAGGCGAGAGAGCTGGATTAAATCGGACGCCCTTGCAGCAGCTTGGGCAGATCACCGGTCAGGCCCGCAGCCTCGCGCACGAAACCACGGCGCAACCCGGGCAGAGAGCCGACGATGCCCATACCGATATCCCGACCGATCCGAAGCAGCGGATTGTCGTTCGAAAATAGCTTGTTGAACACATCTGTCGCCATCGCAAGCGCGGCAGTGTCAAAGCGGCGCCACTCCTGATAGCGCTCCAGCACCAGCGTTGATCCGATATCCTCGCCACGTCGGCCTGCAAGGGTCAGAACCTCGGCCAGGGCACCCACATCACGCAGACCGGCATTCAGACCCTGCCCGGCGATCGGGTGCATGCCGTGGGCGGCGTCTCCGACCAAGGCCAGCCGGTCCGAGATGAAGGAATTGGCGATAGTCAGGTTCAGCGGATAGGTGAACCGGTCGCCCTGCAGGCGGATATCGCCAAGGAAATCACCGAAGCGCGGGCGCAGGACCTGCAGGTAGTCTGCTTCGGACAACGCGTTGATCTGCTCGGCCGTCTCAGTGCGTTCGCTCCACACGATGGAGCTGCGGTTGCCGGTCAACGGTAAAATCGCCAATGGCCCGGGGGGCATGAAGAGCTGATGGGCTATACCGTGATGCGGCAGCTCGTGCTCAATGGCGCAAACCAGAGCGGTCTGGCCATAATCCCAGCCGGTTCGCTTGATCCCGGCGCGCATAGCGGTGCCGCTGCGGCGGCCATCGCAGCCGACCAGAATACTACCCGACAGCGTGGACCCGTCGTCCAGCGTCAGCGTTGCCCCATTCGCCGAGATATCCTGGGACACGACCGTTTTGCCGCTGATCTCGGTGATTCCGTCTTGTACGGCCATGGCCTCCAGAAAAGCCCGCCGCAAGTGGCGATCTTCGACCATATAGCCCATAGGGCCTTCTTCGATCTCGGCATGATCGAAATGCATGAAGAACGGGGAAGGACCAGCACCGGCATGACCGTCGGTGACCTTGATCTCCAGCATCGGCTGGGCGTGCTCTTCCACTTTTTCCCATACGCCTATCGCGTCGAGCAGACGTTGCGAGGCCAGCGCCAGCGCATATGCGCGCCCGTCAAAGGTCGCGTTCTTGCGCACTTTTTCGGCCAGAGCATCAACAACAGTGACTGAATGCCCGGTCTGGGCCAGCGCCAGCGCAAGGGCGGGGCCGTTCAGGCCGCCGCCAACGATCAGGATGTCGGATCTGTGTTCCATGTGCTGCAATATGCGCGCCCTTTCGGGATTGTCCATGTGCGGTCCTGTCGCTACCGTCCGGACACGGGCAAACTCGGGAGGGGCAGGATGCAAGACTGGCTGACCATGACGGCATGTGATTTGGGCCGTGGCATCGGAATGGGGCAGATCGATCCGGTTGAACTGACCGAGACCTATCTGAGCGCCATCGATACCCATCCACATCGCGATCGCATTTATGCCCGCGTCACACATGACCGCGCTCGCGCCGAGGCCCAAGCAGCGCAAGAGCGGACCAAACTCGGCCTGCGTCGGTCTCTGCTGGATGGTGTTCCGATCAGTTGGAAAGACCTGTTTGACACCGCCGGTGCAGGAACTGAGGCCGGTTCGGCCTTGCTGAAAGGCCGTGTGCCCGAGGCGGATGCGCAGGTGCTGCGCAATGCGACCGCGATGGGCACGGTTTGTCTGGGCAAAACGCATATGAGTGAGCTGGCCTTCTCGGGCCTGGGTCTCAATCCAGTGACGGCCACACCGCCTTGCGTGAATGACGAAGATGCGGTGCCGGGCGGATCGTCTTCGGGGGCAGGGGCCTCGGTCGCGTGGGGGCTTGCGGCCTGTGGTATTGGGTCTGACACCGGTGGATCTGTGCGGATCCCTTCAGCGTGGAATGACCTGGTAGGGCTTAAAACCACAGCCGGGCGCGTGAGCCTTGAAGGCGTTGTACCGCTGTGCTTGAAGTTCGATACGGTCGGACCTTTGACGCGATCGGTTGAGGACGCCGCACATATGCTTGCCGCACTTGAGGGGACCGTACCGGCAGACCTGCGCGGTGCGTCTCTGAAAGGCCGCCGCTTTGCCGACCTACAGAACGTGGCGAAGGACGATCTGCGCGAGGCCCCGGCCAAGGCTTACGATGAGGCTCTGGCACGCCTGAAAGAAGCGGGGGCTGAGATTGTCCCGCTTGAGGTGCCAGAGCTGAACAACGCAATGAGCTTGTCAGGTGTGCTCTATACGACCGAAGCCTATGGCCTGTGGTGCGATGTGATCGAAGCGAACCCCGATGCGATGTATCCCGAAATCCTTGAACGGTTCCGCATGGGCAAAGCCTATACCGGCCCCGATTACGTGGCCGCCTGGTCGAAACTAACCGCCTGCCGACAAGCTTGGGACATGGCAACTGCCGGATTTGACGCCGTACTCGCCCCGACGGCACCGATCCTGCCGCCCAATCTGGATCGGCTGATGAATGATCATGACTACTATGTCACCGAGAATCTATTGGCCTTGCGCAACACAAGGATCGGCAATCTGATGGGGCTCGCGGCGCTGACCCTGCCCACGGGAACACCCGGTTGCGGGTTGATGATGCTGGGCTATCCGGGGTCGGAAGAGGCCTTGCTGCGGCTCGGATCAGCGGCTGAAAGCGCTTTGACCTGAATGCCACAATCCCCTGATTCGGAACCTCTTTGTCTGGACGAGGGGTGCCCCGATCTGTAATCTGCCAGGAAACGGGGCGCAAAATGACCCCGAAATTGAGGCAGTATTATGAATTTCCCCGAGCGGTTTTCGAACCTACCGGAATATGCATTCCCGCGTCTGCGCGCTCTGTTGGATCACCATCAGCCGGGCGGTGACGTCGTTCACATGACCATTGGCGAGCCCAAGCACGATTTCCCGTCCTGGGTGACCGATGTGATCATGGAAAATGCCGCGGGGTTTCAGGGCTATCCCCCGAACGAAGGCTCGCCCGCGCTGCGCGCTGCAATCGCGGGCTGGGTCAACCGCCGCTATGGCGTGTCGATGGATGCAGATGCCAATGTGATGGCACTGAACGGCACGCGCGAGGGTCTGTACAATGCCGCAATGGCGTTGTGCCCCGAGCAGAAGAACGGACAGCAGCCAATCATCCTGTGCCCGAACCCGTTTTATCAGGTTTACATGGTCGCCTCGATTTCGGTCGGCGCGCAGCCCTATTTTGTACCTGCAACCGCTGCGACCGGCCATTTGCCTGACTATGCAGGCCTGCCCGAAGAGGTGCTGAACCGCACCGCCGTTGCCTACATCTGTTCACCCGCGAACCCTCAGGGGGCGGTCGCCTCGCGCGATTATTGGGCTGAGTTGATCCAATTGGCCGAGAAGTACGATTTCCGCATCTTTGCGGATGAATGTTACTCCGAGATTTACCGCGACACCGCCCCGGTGGGCGCGCTGACCGTTGCGCAGGAACTGGACGCTGATCCCGAGCGGGTTACGCTGTTCAACTCACTGTCCAAGCGATCAAATCTGGCCGGATTGCGGTCCGGCCTTATCGCGGGCGGGCCTGAGACGATCAGCCGTGTCAAACTGTTGCGCAGCTATGCGGGTGCCCCCTTGCCCGCACCGTTGCAGGCCGCTGCCGCCAAGGTTTGGGCGGACGAGGTACATGTGCAGGAAAACCGCGCGCTCTATCAGGAAAAATACGCCATTGCAGATGAAGTCTTTGCAGGCGTGCAAGGCTATATGCCGCCCGAGGCAGGGTTCTTCCTGTGGCTACCCGTCGAAAACGGCGAAGAAACTGCATTGAAGCTCTGGCAGGAAACCGGTGTCAGGGTTCTGCCGGGTGCATATCTTTCTCAAGGTGATCCGGTGCAAAACCCGGGCGAGCAATTTATCCGGGTCGCCATGGTGGCCCCAAAAACAGAGATGAAGCGCGGGCTGATCACGCTCCGCGACTGCATCTATTCGTGAGGTACGAGGGCAAAATGGCATCATTGAACGCGCGCAACCGCGACCCGTTACTGGACAGCACCACGCAAGCCGCCATCGAGCGGCGCAGTAAGGAACTGATCGGGATCGCTCTGATCCTGCTCGGCATGGCTGCTGCTGCGATGGTCTGGTCCTATACGCCGGATGATCCAAACTGGATGGTGTCGACCGATGCGCCGGTGCAGAACTGGATGGGACGTGTGGGCGCCTCGATCGCCGCACCTTTGTTCATGATTGTGGGCTGGGGCAGCTTTGGCGTGGCGCTGGTACTGGCTACATGGGGCGTGCGCTTTGCCGGTCATTTCGGGGAAGAGCGTGCGATTGCCCGCCTGATATTCGCTCCGATCTGGATCGCCGTTCTGGCGGTCTATGCCGCCACGCTGGTCCCGGGTGCTGAATGGCGTGCGACGCACAGCTACGGGCTAGGTGGTCTGTTTGGTGACACGGTGATGGGTGCTTTGCTGACGCTGCTGCCGATCTCGTCGCATTTTCTGGTCAAGTTGATGTCGCTTGCCATGGCGGTGGGCATGTTGGCGCTGGGTGTGTTTGTGCTGGGCTTTACCAAAGCGGATGTGCGCAAGGGCTTCCGTGCTTTCTTGCTGGGTCTTGTCATGGCCTATGACCTGTTGATGAACGCTTTGGGGCGTGGGGCCTCGGTCACGGCGCAGGCGGCGCGTGATCGTCGCGCGCAATGGGCTGAGCGTCGGGCGGAACGTGCCGTGCCGGTGCAGGCAGAGTTTGACGATGATCTGGCCTATGCCGACCCGATTTTTGAAGAGCCCGAACTGGAGACACCCGAGCCTGAAGCAAAGTTGGGTCTGCTAGCGCGGATGCCGTCGCTGATCCGTCGTCCCGATCCGATGCCCGAGCCCGAACTGATCGATCCCGTCGCGGTTGAGGGCTACTACGATATGCCTAAAGAGGACCGCATCCGGTCAAAGATCTCTGCCGCTGTGCGCAACCGTAAAGTGGCCGCAGGGCAGATGGCACCTGAGCCTGATCCGAGCCTGCCGCTGACCAAGGGGCGCGGGCGTGGGCCCGATCCGCTGATCCTGAATGCCGGACCCGTGGATGAGCTTCCGCCGGAACCACCCATAACCTCAGCAGCATTGCCGGTCGAGCCGCCGTTGAGCGCGGCGGATGAGACCGATTGGCAAGCGCAGCAGGCTTATGTGGACGAGCCGGATTATGACGACGAGGCCGTGTTTGAAGAGCCCGCGCCGCAGTCGCGTCAGGCAGTAAAAATCCCTGTTGCTGAACCGCGCAAGCCGGTTGTGGCACAGCCAGTGCGCCGCGCACCCCCGCCATCGCGCCGGGCACAGGCCGAGGCGCAGCCGACCTTGTCATTTGAGGAAAAGCACAGCGATTTTGAGCTACCCCCACTGGGTCTGCTGTCCAACCCGGCCAGCATTCAGCGCCATCACCTGAGTGATGAGGCGCTGGAGGAAAATGCCCGGATGCTGGAAAACGTGTTGGACGACTACGGCGTCAAGGGCGAGATCGTCAGCGTTCGTCCCGGTCCCGTTGTTACCATGTATGAACTGGAGCCTGCTCCGGGTCTGAAAGCCAGCCGTGTGATCGGTCTGGCCGATGATATCGCACGCTCGATGTCGGCGCTGTCGGCGCGGGTTTCGACCCTGCCGGGCCGCTCGGTCATCGGTATCGAATTGCCGAATGAGAACCGCGAGATGGTGGTGCTGCGCGAAATCCTCGCCAGCCGCGATTTCGGCGATGGCAATCATGCGCTGCCTCTGGCGCTGGGCAAGGATATCGGCGGTGAGTCCGTTGTGGCGAACCTGGCCAAGATGCCTCACCTGCTGATTGCCGGTACGACTGGTTCGGGTAAATCTGTTGCGATCAACACGATGATCCTGTCGCTGCTGTATAAGTTGACGCCAGATGAATGCCGCCTGATCATGATCGATCCCAAGATGCTGGAGCTGTCTGTTTATGACGGCATTCCGCATTTGCTGTCGCCTGTTGTGACCGACCCGAAAAAGGCGGTTGTCGCCTTGAAATGGGTGGTCGGCGAGATGGAGGATCGCTATCGCAAGATGTCCAAAATGGGCGTGCGTAATATCGCAGGCTACAACGGTCGCGTGAAGGACGCGCTGGCCAAGGGCGAGATGTTCAGCCGCACGGTCCAGACCGGGTTCGACGATGAAACCGGTGAGCCGATGTTCGAGACAGAAGAATTTGCACCCGAGTCGATGCCCTATATCGTTGTCATCGTCGATGAGATGGCTGACCTGATGATGGTCGCCGGCAAAGAAATCGAAGCCTGCATCCAACGTCTGGCGCAGATGGCGCGGGCCTCGGGTATTCACCTGATCATGGCCACACAGCGCCCCTCGGTCGATGTGATCACCGGAACGATCAAGGCAAACTTCCCCACCCGGATCTCGTTCCAGGTGACCTCGAAGGTCGACAGCCGCACCATTCTGGGTGAGATGGGTGCCGAGCAACTGCTGGGGCAGGGCGATATGCTTTACATGGCGGGTGGTGCCAAGATCACCCGTTGCCACGGGCCCTTTGTCTCGGATGAAGAGGTCGAGGAAATCGTCAACCATCTGAAACAGTTCGGCCCGCCGGATTACATGAGCGGCGTGGTCGATGGCCCTGCCGAGGAAAAAGCTGACAATATCGACGCCGTTCTGGGCCTGAATACGGGCGGCAATACCAACGGAGAAGACGCCCTGTATGATCAGGCGGTGGCGATTGTGATCAAGGATCGCAAATGCTCCACCTCTTACATTCAGCGGAAACTCGCCATTGGCTACAACAAAGCCGCGCGGCTTGTTGAGCAAATGGAAGACGAAGGTGTTGTTTCTGGGGCAAATCACGTGGGCAAACGCGAAATCCTCGTTCCTGAGCAGTAGGATATTTAATAACAAGGGCAGAACGCTTATCTGGGTCTCATGAAACAGATTGCTTTTGCCCTTGCTCTGACACTGGCTGCGCCCGCCGCTTGGGCGGCTGAAAAGCTGCCGCTGTCACAGATATCCAACTATCTGAACCAGATGAAAACGGTTCAGACCACGTTCACGCAGGTGAATGATGACGGTTCACTTAGCACCGGTAAGCTGTGGCTGCAGCGCCCGGGCAAGATGCGCTTCGAATATGATCCGCCCAACAGCGCGGTGGTGCTGGCGCGAGCCGGAACGGTGCAGATATTCGACCCGAAATCGAACCAACCGCCCGAGCAATACCCGCTGAAACGCACGCCCCTGTCCTTGGTGCTGGCGCGGAATGTGAACCTGTCGCAGGCCAATATGGTCGTCGGTCACGACTTTGACGGCACCGCTACGGTCGTGACTGCGCAGGATCCGAAGAACCCGGACAGCGGTCGGATCGAGCTGATGTTTACCTCAGACCCGGTTGAGCTGCGGAAATGGGTGATTCATGACAATGCAGGCAGCCAAACGACTGTCCTGCTGGGGCCATTGACCGAGGGTGGAACCCTCGATCAGAGCGTGTTCTCCAAGAAAACCCGTATCGGGTCAGGCGATCGCTGACCCGACAGGTTCAATAGCGGCAATTGGCCAGTTGCGCCTGATACAGTTGCGCGCGGGCATCAACATCGTTCGCCACATTCAGCAGCCACGACTTGCTGTTATAGCTGCCGCGCGCAAATCCGGTATGACCTTCGTGATAGGCCAGATACTGGTTGCGCGTATCGCTGGGATGGATGCCGTTGCGTTCATAGCTTTTGTTCATATACCAGCCGATGAAATCCGACGCATCGCGTATGCGATCCCGCTTGGCTCGGCGCTTGCCGGTTTCGCGTTGGTATTGCTCCCAAGTGCCATCTAGCGCCTGACCATAGCCGTAAGCGCTGCTTTGACGGCCCATCGGGATCACGCCCAGTACATATTTGTGCGGCGTGCGCGCATCGTGACGATAGCGGCTTTCCTGATAAATCGTGGCCATCTGAACGTGAACGGGAACACCCCATTTGCGTTCGGTGCTTTTGAAGGCCTTGATATAGTCGGGCTTTTCGCGCGCAATGCTGCACGCGTCATTCAGTCTGCTTGGCGGTTGCTTCGACCCGCCGCCACAGGATGCCAAAAGCAGCACCCCGAAGAGTACGAAAAGAATTCTGCTCATGTGCCTCGTGCCTTTTTTCTTTATTCTAGCGCAGATTGAGCCCTGAGGAAATCACATTCGCTACAGAATAATAGCAAGAATTATTGGCAGTGCTGCGACGGACAACACGGTAGAGACCATGACCATGCCTGCAACCGCGTCGGAGTCTGCCTCAAACCGTTCGGCCAGCAGGTATGAGGTCACTGCGACGGGCGTACACATTTGCAAAACCAGCACGCCGAAGGCCACCGGTCCCAGATCGAAACCGACGGCGATGATCCAACCAAGTCCGAAACAGACCGCCAGTTTGAGCAGCGAGAGCCAGATCGCCTGCGCCAGTTTCTGTGTCGTCAGCCGCGCGATGGCGACGCCCACGGTGATCAGCATCATCGGGATTGCCATTTGTCCCAGCAGATCCAGTGTGTTGGTCAGGAATAGCGGCGTTTCCCACCCACGCCACAAGAACAGAGCGCCAAGCAGCGTGGCCCAGACCATGGGCTCGTGCAGGACCTTGCCAAAAGCGCCGCGTCCGGCGACCAGATAGATGCCATAGGTGAAGGAAAACAACGCGGTAACGGCGAGAAAGATCACCGCATAGCCCAGCCCGGCCTGACCAAAGGCAAAGATGCAGAGGGGTAAGCCAAGATTGCCGGTATTGCCGAAGATGAGTGGGGCCAGATAGGTCCGCTGCTCCATTCCCGTGACCCGGACGAAGATCCAAAACACAACTGCCAAAGCCACATGCGAGGCGATAGCCGCGAGCGTAAAGAGTGTCAGTTCGCCCCCTGGGATGTCGGTTTGCATGAGGGCCACGAAGATCAGACTGGGTACTGCCAGTGTCACGGCGAGGCGCGTGACGAATTGCAGCCGATACTCAAAACCCAGCTTTACCCAGGTGAATCCAATGCCCGACAATAAGAACACCGGGGCCACGATTTCGAACACTGTTAGTAGAAGGTTCACAAACTGTTTCCCCGAATTTCAGTTCAATGATTGGCATTTCCGCCGGAAAAGATGTACTAACCTCTTTGGGGGCTGAAACAATGCTAAAGACACACGCCAAGTACCGCCTGGGACAGGTGGTCCGACACCGTAGACACCCTTTTCGAGGGGTGATTTTTGATGTCGATCCGGAGTTTTCCAACTCTGAGGAATGGTATCAGGCCATCCCGGAAGACAGCCGTCCGTTGAAGGATCAGCCGTTCTACCATCTGCTGGCTGAGAACGACCAATCCTTCTATGTGGCTTATGTTTCAGAACAAAATTTGGTTGAGGACCAATCCGGGGAGCCCGTGGACCACCCCGATATCCCTAATATGTTCGGACCGTTTCAGGACGGATCATATCCACTGCATTTCCAGTTGAACTGATTTTCGTAACAAAGCTGCCTGGCCTAGTAGCCAAGCGCGCATCCGTCTTTGCGCGGGTCGCTGGCCCCCTCCAGAACTCCGGTCTCTGAGATTCGAATGGCTTGCGCCCCACCAAGCGGGGTTTCCGGAGTTTCGATAATGTGGCCAAGATCGGCCAATTGTTGCCTTACTTCGTCTGAATAACCGCGTTCAAGTTTCAGGACGCCGCCGTCCGCAAAGGCGCGTGGCATGTCTATGGCGGCCTGAAGTTCCAGATCATAATCCAGCAGGTTCGACACCAATCTCGCGTGACCGGTCGGTTGATAGGCGCCGCCCATCACACCGAAAGGCATGAGGATCTGATCGTTCTTCCGCAACATGCCCGGGATAATCGTGTGCATGGGGCGTTTTCCGCCGCCCAGTTCATTGGGGTGACCGGGGGTGAGCGTAAAGCCCGCGCCGCGGTTTTGCAGCAGAATACCGAACTTCTCAGACGCGATGCCCGAGCCGAAGCCATGGTAAATCGAGTAGATTAGCGAAACCGCCATGCGGTCGCGGTCGACCACGGTGATATAGACAGTGTCCTTGTGCACATTTTCCGTCAGCGGTGCAGCGGCGGGCATTGCGCTGTCCAACTTGATCAGCGCTGCAAGTTTTGCTGCCGTTTCCGGGGCCAGAAAATGTTCCATCCGGGCCGTATGATCGGGATCGGCGATAAATCGGTTGCGCGCATCATAAGCCAGTTTGCTCGCCTCGGCTTCGATATGAATACGCGCGGCGCTACCAGGATCGAGGGCCGATAGATCGAAATGCTTCAGAATGTTCAGCAACAAGATCGCTGTCGCGCCCTGTCCATTCGGCGGATGCTCAAAGAGTTCGAGATCACCATATGTGCCGCTGACCGGTGTCGCGTCTTCGCTTTGAACCGCTTCGAAATCCTGAGCGGTGTGAACACCACCGAGGTTGGTCAGGGCGGTCAACATGTCATCTGCGACCTCGCCAGAATAGAAGGCCTCACGCCCGTGCGCGGCAACGCGGCGCAGCACTTCCGCCTGGCCCGACGCACGAAATATTTGCCCAATCTTCAACGGTTTACCGTCTGCCAGATAGTGCTGACGCGCCACACCCTGCAAAGTTGTAGCCGCGTTCTTCCAGTCAAACGCCACGCGTGGGGCCACCGGTACGCCGATTTCGGCGTAGTGAATTGCAGGTTGCAGGATCGCATCAAGTCCCAGGCGCCCCTCGGTCTGGGCCAGCCGACAAAAAGCATCGACCGCGCAGGGCAGTGTCACCGCATCCGGGCTATCCAGCGGGACCGTATCCAGGCCCTGATCACGCAGGCCTTGTGCGTCCGCCTGGGCGGGCGCACGGCCTGATCCGTTCATTGCCCGAACAGTGTTTTCACCGGCTCTGTTGTACAAGACAAAGCAATCGCCCCCTAAACCCGTCATCTGGGGTTCGCAAATCCCCAGCAGTACCGCTCCGGCCATGGCGGCATCCATGGCGTTTCCGCCCCTCTGCAGAACGTCCAAGGCGGTTTTGGCTGCCAGCGGATGGGATGTTGCGCACATTCCTTCGGTCGCCAGAACTTCCGAGCGGCCAGCCTTGTGAAAATCGTGCATGGTTCTTTCCTTCTGCAAACGTGCAGAGACTAGAGCACTTCATGCCCGATCTGAATCAAAAATGCGTTGACCCACATTTCGACGGAACGCGCTGCGAAATACCGGCACCATCATAGGAACATTGCACGACACTTGGTCGAAAACTGTCCATTGCTGTTGGAGGGAGGAGGTCCTCGGCGCCGTTCACTGGGTGGGGGCTGTGACGCTAGGCGCCGAGGGAAGCTATCTGAGCTACCCTTTGTGTATGTCCTTTGTTTGCGGCGCAACAATGGTTCGATCACGGCGTTATTGTGACCATTTGGCGCTTATTATGGCGCATCGGCGAAATCGAAACGCAAGAGCAGCACGTTGCTGCCATCTGTCCGCTCATAGTGAATTTCGCTGGCAAGTTGGTGAATCAGGAACCAACCAAACCCCCCTTCGGGCAGGTCTTGCAGCGAAGTTTTGACTGAGGCCGGTGTTGCCTCAGGCGGCTGCAGATCGGGCAAGGGTTTGCCGGTATCTCGAATTCGGATAACCAGCTGCTTTTTACAAAGACGGCAATCAACCTGAATATCGGCAGGGGCAATTCCGGCATAGGCATGCTCGACTACGTTGTTGATCGCCTCGGCCAACGCGATTTTGACGTCATCCGCTTTGTTGGCAGGAAGCCCATATGCGGCCAGCTGTTTGCTGAGCATAGCGATACCCCTGCTAGCCTGTATCTCGGTTGCCGGAAAACTCAGGTCCAGACAGTCCTGTTCGCGCTCAGAGGCCACGCTGTCCCCTCCTACCGGTCAGTCGGCGCCAGTGGCGATTGCGTCTTCCAATGATGCAAATAGGCGAAAGACGGTGTCCATGCGGGTCAGTCGGAATACTTTTTCGACAATCGGATGCAGGCCCGCCAGATCCAGCCGCCGCCCATGGCCAAGCTGTTTCATCGAGGCCACGATTGCCCCCAGACCACTGGAATCGATGAATTCGACCGAGGACAGATCCAACACAACCCGCGATGCGCCTGTCTGGGTCTGCGCACGCATGTCTTCCTTGAACTGAATTGCCATTGCTGCGTCAATCCGGTCGCAATGAACTGATATTACCTGTGTATTGCCGGTCGTGCTGCTGCTCAGCCCCATGGTCAACCGCCCTTCGCATTGCAATTAGATCGTAGAAATACGCTAGACGGGAATTCTTACCATTCGGTATCCAAGGGCGGGAAAGCATGAGGAGGCGTCAAATGAGGGAAGTAGTGATCGCAGGGGCCGCGCGTACGCCGATGGGCGGGTTTCAGGGCATGTTCGATGGCGTCCCGGCTGCGGATTTGGGCGGCGCCGCAATCAAGGCTGCTTTGCAAGGGGCAGGCGCCGATACGGTGGACGAGGTCCTGATGGGTTGCGTTCTGCCTGCGGGTCAGGGTCAAGCGCCCGCACGCCAGGCAGGATTTGCAGCCGGTTTGGGCGAAGAGGTGCCTGCCACGACTTTGAACAAGATGTGCGGCTCAGGGATGAAGGCCGCAATGATGGCGTTCGATCAGATCGCGCTGGGCCATGCCGATACGATGGTTGCGGGCGGGATGGAGAGCATGACGAACGCCCCCTACCTGCTGCCGAAAATGCGCAGCGGCGCACGCATCGGGCATGGGCAGGTCGTTGATCACATGTTCCTCGACGGGCTTGAGGACGCCTATGACAAAGGTCGCCTGATGGGCACTTTCGCCGAAGATTGTGCTGAATCCTATCAGTTCACCCGCGAGGCACAGGATGAATACGCGCTGCAATCGCTGTCGAATGCCCTGACAGCGCAGGACACCAACGCCTTCGATGGTGAGATCACTTCGGTCACGATCCAGACCCGCAAGGGCGCAGTTACGCTGGATGCGGATGAACAGCCGAAATCGGCGCGGCCCGAGAAGATTCCCACGCTCAAACCTGCATTTCGTAAGGACGGTACGGTGACGGCCGCCAATTCCTCGTCAATTTCTGACGGGGCGGCCGCGCTGGTGCTGGCGTCTGCCGATGTGGCAGAGGCGCAGGGCCTGACGGTCCGCGCGCGCATTCTCGGCCATGCCAGCCACGCGCAGGCTCCGGGTCTGTTCACCACCGCTCCGGTTCCTGCTACGCAAAAGTTGCTGGAACGGATCGGCTGGGCCAAGGACGATGTGGATCTGTGGGAGGTTAACGAAGCCTTTGCTGTCGTCCCCATGGCTTTCATGCACGAAATGGGCCTGCCCCGAGACAAGGTGAATGTGAACGGGGGCGCTTGTGCGCTGGGTCACCCCATCGGTGCTTCAGGTGCCCGGATCATGGTCACGCTGCTGAATGCGCTGGAAAAGCGGAACCTGAAACGCGGGGTTGCGGCCATCTGCATTGGCGGCGGCGAGGGTACGGCTATCGCGATAGAACGTGTTTGACCCTTTGTCCGTTTGGAAATACCTCACGAGGGGGCATTGCCCCCTCAAACTTAAACCCGCAAAGCAAGACCTATGACCGCAGACTACGACACGCTCGCCAAAACCATCGCCGCACTGACCGAAGGTGAGACCGATCAGGTCGCGCTGATGGCGACAGTGGCTTGCGAGGTGCATCATTCCGATGACCGCTTTGACTGGACCGGATTCTACCGTGTAACTGAGCCGGAGTTGCTGAAAATCGGACCCTATCAGGGAGGCCACGGCTGCCTTGTGATTCCGTTTGCACGCGGAGTTTGCGGTGCAGCCGCGCGGACCGGAGAGGTACAGCTGGTGCCGGATGTCGATGCTTTTCCCGGGCATATCGCCTGTGCTTCAACAACCCGGTCAGAGTTGGTTTTGCCGGTGCGCGATGTCACGGGGCATGTGATCGCGGTGTTTGACATCGACAGCGACCAGCCGGATGCGTTCCGAGATGAAGACGCCGCGGCGCTGTCTTCCATTCTGGATTCGGTTTTTGCGCGTTAATGCGATTGCAGCATCCCGATCAAGTCGTATGAGAGGAGCAGGTAGCCCAACGCCACCTGAACCCCGACAATCGCGTAAAGCCAGATCGAGAATCGCCGTTTGCGGGTTTTGTGACTGAATATCCAGCGCCCCAATAAAGCGCCGGGGCTGCCTCCGAGCGTGGCAAGCCATAACAGGCGCTTTTCCGGGACGCGCTTTTTTCGCCGTCGCGCATTCAGCTTATCCCAGCCAAAAGCCAGCAAAGTCAGAGCGTTGATCGCCCATAGATAGAGCACTGCTATCCACATGAACCGTGCATAGCCAATCGCGCCTGTGACCCCAAGTGAAAAAATGCTTGGAAATTTCACCGATTCGGCGCATCGTGAAAATACGAGAGAAAATTTCACCAACAGCGAGAGCGTCCTTTGAACAGTCAGGCCTCACATAGCGCCACACTTGGCGCTGATCTGCGTGCCCTCCGCAAGGCGCGCGGCTGGACCCTGACTGACATAGCGACGCGTCTGGACCGTTCTGTCGGATGGCTCAGTCAGGTCGAGCGGGACTTGTCCGAGCCGACAATCTCGGACCTGAGGCAGATTGCGGATTGTCTCAACGTCCCCATGTCGATGCTGTTTGGCCAATCTGCTGCCCCTGCTGACGAACAGGGCCTCATCGTTCGCGCGGGGTCCCGTCGGAAGATGGGATCCGGTGAGGAAGGTCTGATCGAGGAACTGCTCTCACCCGATCTGACCGATGACTTTGAAGTCGTCCATTCAACGTTCCAACCCGGATCCCGTCTGAAAACACCTACCCTGCGTCCGACGCAAGAGGTGGGCTATATCCTGTCCGGAAAACTGGACCTGACGATTGGTGATCGTTCGTTCACGGTCGGTCCCGGGGACAGCTTCCGCATCCGCAATGAACGCCATCTTTGGTCCAACCCCTATGACGAGCCAGCCGTAGCCGTCTGGGTTATCGCCCCGCCGGTGTACTGATGAGTTTCGAGGCATGGACCATATTCGCGCTGTTCTGGGTGGTGTTCGTGACCACACCAGGACCGAATGCGGTGAACTGCATCTCGAACGGGATGAGCCTGCCCTTTCCGAAAGCCATACTGGGCGTTCTGGCGATTCTGACCCAAGCGAGCGTGTTTCTGATCCTGTCGGCACTGGGCATCACTGCCCTGATTGCCGCGTCGCCGACCGGCTTCTTCGTCGCCAAACTGATCGGTGCCGGGTTTCTGATCTGGATGGGGATACGCGGGTGGATGAATGCCTCCAAGCCGGCCCCGGCCTCGGAACGACCCGCCCGGCATGTCTATCTGCACGCTCTGGCCGTGGCCACGATCAATCCCAAAAGCGTGGCCGGATACCTCGCCGCCTTTTCGCAATTCGTGCAGCCCGAGGTGCCGATCTGGCAGCAAATGTCGATCATCATGCCAACCGCTCTGGTTATCACGACGCTAAGCTACATCGGTTTTACCTTGTTGGGCGCGCTGATGGGGAAGGCGGCTCTGGGGGCTGTGTTCAATATCTGGGTCCGCCGCGTGATGGCGACCTGTTTCATCATCTACGGCGTGTTGCTGGGGACCAGCACAACGCCCGCAGCTAGGGGGTAACGGTATGCACAAAGGATCCTGCCTCTGCGGCAAGGTTGCGTTCACGATTGACGGCAACCTCACCCCGCCCAACGCGTGTCATTGCGGACAATGCCGCAAGCAGTCGGGGCATCTGTGGGCCTCGACCGTGACGCATCAGGATAATCTTAGCTTTACCAGCAGCGAGACATTGGGCTGGTATCGCGCTTCTGACATCGCCAAGCGCGGCTTTTGCAGCGCGTGCGGCTCGTTCCTCTTCTGGCAGCACAACGATGAGGACACGATCGCCATCTCCGTGGGCTCGTTGGACGAACCCACCGGGTTGAAGCTCGCCCAGCACATCTTCGTCGCCGACAAGGGCGATTACTACGACATTCAGGACGATCTGCCCCAGCGGGCACACTAACAGGGAACCAAGCGCATGAGTGATTTTCCAACCAAGGCCCGTGTGGTCATCATCGGCGGCGGCGTTGTCGGCTGTTCATCCCTTTATCATCTGGCCAAGAAGGGCTGGACCGATTGCGTTCTGTTGGAAAAGAACGAGCTGACTGCGGGGTCTACATGGCATGCAGCGGGTAACGTGCCCACCTTCTCGACTTCATGGGCGATCATGAACATGCAGCGCTATTCGACCGAGCTATATTCGCGTCTGGCGGATGAGGTCGATTATCCGATGAACTACCACGTCTCGGGTTCGATCCGCCTGGCGCATAGCAAAGAGCGGATGCAGGAATTCGAGCGCGCCATGTCCATGGGCCGCTACCAGGGTATCCCGATGGAGATGTGGACACCCGAAGAAGCCAAGGAGCGGTACCCCTTCCTTGAAACCCATGATCTTGAAGGCGTTCTGTACGATCCGACCGATGGCGACATTGATCCGGCACAGTTGACGCAGGCTCTGGCTAAGGGTGCGCGCGACATGGGGCAAAAGATCATCCGCTTCTGCCCGGCGACAGACGTGACCCAGCACGACGATGGCACGTGGACCGTTCACACCGAGAAGGGCGATATCGCCTGTGACTATGTGGTCAATGCCGCCGGTTATTATGCGCAGCGCGTCGGTGAATGGTTCAAGCCCTATGGCGGGCGCACTGTGCCCGCGATGGTGATGAGCCACCAGTACCTGCTGACCGACGAGGTACCTGAGATCGAAGCGTGGTCCAAGGAAAATGGTGGCAAGCTGCCTCTGCTGCGTGATGTGGATATCTCCTACTACCTGCGGCAGGAGAAGAACGGTTTCAACCTCGGCCCCTATGAGCCCAACTGCAAGGGCCACTGGATGACCGAGGACGACCCGATGCCCGAGGATTTCAGCTTCCAGCTGTGGAATGACGATCTGGACCGGATCGAAGACATCGTTACCGACGCGATGGAACGGGTACCTCTGATGGCAACTTCAGGCGTTGGCCGCGTGATCAACGGCCCGATCCCATACGCACCGGATGGTCTGCCGCTGATCGGGCCGATGCCCGGTGTGAAGAATGCGTTCGAAGCGCACACCTTCACTTTCGGCATCGCGCAAGGCGGTGGCGCGGGCAAGGTGCTGGCCGAATGGATCGTCGATGGCGCAACCGAGTGGGATATGTGGGCCGTCGATCCGCGTCGCTATACCGACTACACTGATCAGGACTACTGCAACCAGAAAGGCATGGAGGTTTATGGCAACGAATATGCCATGCACTTCCCGCATCACGAATGGCCTGCGGCACGCGACAAGAAACTCTCGCCCGTTCATGAGAAGGTCAAGGAACTGGGCGGCGTGATGGGTGCCTATAACGGTTGGGAACGGGCCAACTGGTTCGCGAAACCGGGCGATGATACGTCGCTGGACGCGACGCATACATGGGGTCGCTCCGGACCATGGGAACAGCGGATCAAAGAGGAATGCGAGGCCGTACGTGACCATTGCGGCGTGCTGGACTTGCCGGGATTCTCGCGTTTCATGGTTAAAGGTGAAGGTGCGGCCGAGGCGCTGCGTGGCCTTGTCACCGGTGGTCTGCCCAAGGTTGGGCGCATCAATCTGGTTTATATCTCCGACGAACGCGGTCGCATCCTGACCGAGATGTCCTGCCTGCGACTGGACGAAGACGCGTTCGTCATGATCACCGCCGCCACCGCCCAATGGCATGACCGTGATATTCTGATGGCAGCGATGCCCGCTGGTGTCAGCGTCGAGGACGTCACCACGACCCGTGACACGCTGATCGTCACCGGCCCCAATGCGCGCGAGGTTCTGTCGGGTCTGACCGATGCCGATCTCTCGTTGGGGTGGCTGACCCATCAGGCGGCAACCGTCGCCGGGCGACCCGCCCATCTGATCCGCGTCTCCTTCGCCGGAGAGCTGGGTTGGGAAGTGCACGCCCTGAACGAAGACATGCCTGCGATCTATGACGCGATCATCGATGCTGGTGCCAAGCCGTTCGGCATGTATGCCCTGAACTCCCTGCGTATCGAAAAGGGATACCGGGCTTGGAAGGGCGATCTTTCGACCGACTATTCGTTGCTGGAAGGCGGATTGGAGCGCTTCGTCAAACTGGATAAACCGCAGGACTTCCCCGGCAAGGCCGCGATCCAGAATGAAAAGCAGCAGGGCGTGAAGAAGTCCTTCGTGACCCTGACCGTTGACGCGGGTGACTGCGACGCGCCCTACATGTCCTGCATCTGGCACAATGGCGAGATCGTGGGCGAAACGACCTCGGGCGCGTGGGGTTATCGCGTTGGCAAGTCTATCGCGCTGGGCATGATCAAGACCGACCTGGCGAACCCGGGTACAGCGTTGGAGGTCGAAATCTACGGCCAGAAATACCCCGCTGTTGTGCAAGAGGATCAACCCCTCTGGGATCCGGCCAACGAACGGCTGCGGGCCTGACCTGTGGGTGTCCCCAGCGTCATGCAAGGTGTCTATCTGACCCGCCACGGCGGGCCAGAGGCGCTGGAATGGCGCGAGGATATCCCCGTGCCAACGCCCGGACCCGGGCAGGTGCTGGTCCGGGTTGCGGCTGCTGGGGTAAACAACACGGATATCAACACACGCATTGGCTGGTATTCCTCGGACGTGACCGGCGCAACCGACGCGGTCGATCAGAATGTCGAGGCCGGGGGCTGGGGCGGAGCTTTGCAGTTCCCCCGCATTCAGGGCGGTGATCTTTGCGGCATTGTCGAACTGGCGGATCCAGAGACCGGGTTTCAATCCGGCCAACGCGTCACCTGCCCCATCAATCTGCCACGCCCCAGCCCCGGCAATCCAACCGGGTTCATCGCGCTCGGCTCCGAAGTTGACGGAGCCTTTGCGCAATATTGTTTGGTCGAGGCGGCCGATCTTTATGACGTCACGCCCTCGCCGCTGACTGACGTCGAAATTGCGGCCATCCCGTGTGCCTTTGGCACGGCGGAAAACCTGCTGACCCGCGCGGGTGTGGCAGCGGGCCATAAGGTTTTGATCACAGGCGCGTCAGGCGGTGTTGGTCTTGCCGCTGTGCAACTGGCCGCGATCAGAGGCGCGAGTGTCTATGGCTTGACCAGTCTCATGAAAGCAGATGTTGTCAAAGAGCAAGGAGCCGTGGGCACGTTCGACCGGCAAGCACCCCTGCCCAAAGACACCTTCGATGTGGTGATCGATGTCGTGGGCGGCCCTGCATGGCCCGGTCTGATCCTGGCGCTGAAACCCGGTGGCCACTATGCTGTGTCGGGTGCCATCGCCGGACCCATCGTTGAGGCCGATCTCCGCGACATCTACCTGCGCGACATAACGATCCACGGCTGCACCCATCAGGCGTTCGAGGTCTTTGGTCGTCTGGTTGATTTGATGAATGCGGGCCGGATCAAGCCGCTGATCTCAAAGACATACGCGCTGAAAGACATCGCCCGGGCGCAAGAGGATTTTCAGTCGAAAACACTGCCGGGAAAACTGGTGCTTATCCCATGAGGACAACGGAATATGGCTGACATCACACTTCTGGATGGCTCAATCGGGCAGGAACTGGTCAAGCGCAGTGGCGACAGACCCACGCCGCTTTGGTCGACGCGGGTGATGATCGACAAGCCCGAGATTCTGGCTGAAGTGCACGACGCGTATTTTCGCGCCGGTGCCACGGTCGCGACCACCAATACATATGCCATTCATCGCTCGCGCCTTGTGCGCGAAGGGATCGAGGATCAACTGCAGGCCCTGATCGATGCCGCCCTATCCGAAGCCGAACAGGCGCGCGCCAGAAACGGTGGGCGTATCGCCGGTTCTCTGGGCCCGCTCTTGGCCACCTATCGCCCCGATCTGAACCCGGACCCCGAAGATGCGGCAGAGAAGTTCGGAGAACTGGCTGCGATGATGGCCGACCGCGTCGATCTGTTTCTGATCGAGACCGTATCGTCGGTTCAGGAAGCCGAAGGCGCATTGCGAGGCGTCGAAGGTCACGGAAAACCCATCTGGATCGCCTTCTCAGTCAAGGATGACGATGGCACGCGCTTGCGTTCGGGTGAGGCGCTTGAGGACGTCGCGCCCCTGCTTACCCGGTTCCGACCCGAAGCGGTGTTGATCAACTGCTCGCGCCCCGAAGCCATCCCCGCCGCGCTGGACATACTCGCCCCGATGGGACTGCCGTTTGGCGCTTACGCCAACGGGTTCACCGGTATAACGGACGGTTTTCTCGAAGAGGCCCCCACAGTAGACGCGCTGGAGCAGCGCACCGATCTGGGGCCTGCGGCCTATGCAAAACACGCAATGGGCTGGGTCGGTCAAGGCGCCACGATCATAGGCGGTTGCTGTGAAGTTGGCCCCGATCACATCGCCGCCCTCGCGCAACAGCTTAACGACGCCGGTCACCGGATCGTCTGACACGTAACTTTGAAAGACAGGAAAAGGCACCCAAATGGTTGATCTTCCCAACAAGGCCCGCGTGGTCATTATCGGCGGCGGCGTCATTGGATGTTCGGTCGCGCATCACCTGACCAAGAAAGGTTGGAAAGACGTCGTTCTGCTTGAACGCAAACAGCTGACCAGCGGTACCACCTGGCACGCAGCTGGCCTGATCGCGCAGCTGCGAGCAACAGCGAACATGACCAAATTGGCCAAGTACAGCCAGGAACTCTACGGATCGCTGGAAGAGGAAACCGGTGTCGCCACTGGGTTCAAACGCTGCGGCTCGATTACCGTCGCCCTGACCGAAGAACGCAAGGAAGAAATCTATCGCCAGGCCGCCATGGCCCGCGCCTTCGGGGTCGAGGTTGAGGAGATTTCGAACGAACGCGTCAAAGAGATGTATCCGCATCTGAATGTCGAGGACGTCAAAGGCGCCGTCTACCTGCCGTTGGACGGGCAGGGTGACCCGGCCAACATCGCGCTGGCATTGGCAAAGGGCGCGCGCCAGCGCGGCGGCATCGTCAAGGAACGCGTGAAGGTTACTGATATCGTCAAGCAAGGCCGCTCGGTTACGGGTGTGGACTGGGTCGCTGATGACGGCAGCGCGTCGGGGCATATCGAATGCGACATGGTGGTGAACTGTGCGGGTATGTGGGGCCACGAGGTTGGCCGCATGGCGGGCGTGAATGTCCCGCTTCATGCCTGCGAACATTTCTACATCGTCACCGAGGGCATTGACGGGCTGACCCAATTGCCGGTCCTGCGTGTGCCGGACGAGTGCGCCTATTACAAGGAAGATGCGGGGAAAATTCTGCTGGGCGCATTTGAACCAAATGCCAAACCCTGGGCGATGAATGGCATCCCCGACAGCTTCGAATTCGATCAGCTGCCCGAGGATTTTGATCATTTCGAACCCATCCTCGAAGCAGCTGTCAACCGGATGCCAATGTTAGCAGAGGCCGGGATTCATACCTTCTTCAACGGCCCTGAATCCTTCACGCCGGACGACGCCTATCATCTGGGGCTTGCGCCCGAGATGGATAATTACTGGGTCGCGGCGGGGTTCAACTCAATCGGCATTCAGTCCGCGGGCGGCGCAGGTATGGCGCTGGCCGAATGGATGGATAGCGGCGAGAAACCGTTTGATCTGGGCGATGTTGACATCAGCCGTATGCAGCCGTTCCAGGGCAATAAGCAGTACCTCTTTGAGCGCTCGAAAGAAACGCTGGGTCTGCTTTATGCCGACCACTACCCCTATCGCCAGAAGGCCACCGCGCGTGGTGTGCGACGTACCCCGTTCCATCATCACCTCAAAGAACAATGTGCGGTTTTTGGTGAATTGGCGGGATGGGAACGTGCCAATTGGTTCGCGAATGAAGGGCAGGAGCGCGAATACCAATACAGCTGGAAACGCCAGAACTGGTTCGAGAACTCCGCCGCCGAGCACAAGGCCGTGCGCGAGAATGTGGGCATGTATGACATGTCCTCCTTCGGCAAGATCCGCGTCGAAGGCCCCGATGCCGAGAAGTTCATGAACTATATCGGTGGTGGGGATTATTCGGTTCCAGCTGGCAAGATCGTCTACACTCAGTTCCTGAACCGCAATGGTGGGATCGAGGCCGACGTAACAGTCACCCGCCTGACCGAAACAGCGTATCTGGTTGTCACACCGGCCGCCACCCGATTGGCTGATCAAATCTGGATGCAGCGTCATGCCGGTGGTTTCAACGTGGTGATCACGGATGTGACCGCGGGCGAGGGTGTTCTGGCCGTCATGGGTCCGAATGCGCGCGCTTTGCTTCAGAAAGTCTCGCCAAACGATTTCTCAAACGCGACGAACCCGTTTGGCACTGCCCAGGAGATTGAGATCGGCATGGGCCTCGCTCGTGCGCACCGGGTGACCTATGTGGGTGAGCTCGGGTGGGAGATCTATGTTTCTTCGGACATGGCGGGTCATGTGTTTGAAACCTTGCATGATGCGGGGCAGGACATGGGTCTGAAGCTTTGTGGCATGCACATGATGGACAGCTGTCGGATCGAGAAAGGTTTCCGCCATTTCGGTCACGACATCACCTGCGAGGATCATGTTGTTGATGCAGGGCTGGGTTTCGCGGTCAAGGTGGACAAGGGCAGCGATTTCATTGGTCGCGAAGCCGTAATCGCACGCAAGGAAAACGGGCCAAAGAACCGGTTGGTGCAGTTCCGTCTGACCGATCCGGCGCCTTTGTTGTTTCACAATGAACCCATCGTCAGAGATGGTGAATATGTCGGTTATCTGAGCTCGGGGAATTACGGTCATACGCTGGGTGGCGCAATTGGCATGGGCTATGTCCCATGCGATGGTGAAAGCGCGGCAGATGTTCTTGCATCGACATACGAAATCGATGTCTGCGGTGTAAAAGTTCAAGCTGAGGTTTTGTTGAAGCCGATGTATGACCCCAAGTCAGAACGGGTGAAAGTCTGATACAGGGCAGGGGGGCTCTGCCCCAGCCGCGGCAAGCCGCGACTCCCCCGAGATATTTGGGGCCAGATGAAGTTGGGAACGCCTGCTTCATCTGGCTAAAAATATCTCGGGGCGCGAGGCGGAGCCTTGCAAAAATCCTTGAAACTCGAAATTCCGGGAGTTGTCGAACCATCAGAAACCGTGATGGCGCGCCCAACAGAATAGAGTGTTTTCTGAAACGCTGGCTTGTCCTAGACAAGGTTGTTGCCTCTCGGAGAACCAAATGACTTCGCGTGACATATCTGGTCGGAATGCGGACACACCCAAGGGTTTGATCCTTGCTGTAACCGCGTATGTCTTGTGGGGATTTCTTCCTCTGTACATGAAGGCCATGGCGCATGTCGGGCCCGTGGAAATTGTGGCGCATCGGATCATCTGGTCGGTGCCGGTGGCAGGCTTGTTGCTCGTTGTCTTGGGCCGGACAGCCGACCTGAAGGCTGCGCTGCGCAATCCACAGATGTTGGGCATGGCGGCACTGACCGCAGCGTTGATTTCTGTGAACTGGGCAATTTACGTGTGGGCGATTTCCTCGGGGAACGCTTTGGATGCGGCCTTGGGGTATTACATCAACCCGCTGTTCAGCATCGCGTTGGGGGCCGTTCTGCTGCGTGAGCCGCTGAACAAGACGCAGATGCTGGCCGTTGGTCTGGCCGCGTTGGGCGTACTGGTGCTGGTGGTTCAGGCCGGAACTCTTCCTTGGGCCGCGTTGGGGCTGATGGTGAGCTGGGGATTTTATGCTTTTTTCAAGCGTTCGCTCCCAATCGGGCCCAATCAGGGATTTCTGCTGGAGGTCTTGATCCTGCTGATTCCGGCCTTGGCCTATGTGACCTGGCTGGGGGCAACGGGTACGGGGCATTTCGGCACAGCGGTGTCCGACACGATGATGCTGGCGGGGGCGGGCATTGTGACCGCAGTACCCTTGCTGGTCTACGCCAACGGGGCCAAGCTGGTGCGTCTGTCCACGATGGGCGTCTTGCAATACATTGCGCCCACGATGATCTTTATCACTGCCGTCACCCTGTTTGGAGAACAGATCGACAGCGCCCGGATGATCGCCTTCCCGCTGATCTGGGCCGGGCTGGTTGTGTATTCGATTCCGATGATCCGACAGATACGATCTCAGGCCTGAGTGATCAGACGCGCCGCCTCTGCGGCCCATAATGCATAGGCCTTCGGGCTGGGATGATAACCGTCCGGGGCGGCGAGCGCCGGGTCGTCTGGCAGGTCCAACGTCAGATGCCGCACTTGGGGGAACCGAGAGGCCACCTGCTGCAACCCTTGGTCCAAGCGTTTGGCCTGCTGCCCCAAAACCCATGCCAGAGGTTGGGGCAGAGCGGGAAAGCGGTTCATCTGAGGTACTGCCGTCATGATCACTGTCCGCGCGCGCAGCCCATTTGTGAGAAGGCTCATTAGATCCGATTGCCGCGATTCGAATTGCCCAAGCGAGACAGCGCGCGAGACATCGTTCACGCCAAGGGCGGTGACCACCACATCAAACTGCTGGTCGAGTTTGCTGAGACGATGAATGGTGTCTTGTGTGGTATACCCAGTCGTCGCCTCCAGCTGCCATTCGACCGAGTAGTGCCGCGCCAGACGGCTGGCCAACTGACCCGAGAGCGCCTGACGCTGTGTGCCTGCGCCCACTCCGGCGGCCGAGCTGTCACCGGTAATGAGCAGACGCAGGCGAGGGCCTCGTCCTTCGCGCCCTTCCCGTGGTCCACTGGGTTCGGGCAGCAACTGCGCGTTGCGTCGAACCGAAAGCCCCTGCAGAGCCAGAACAGGCAGCAGAGGTACGCGCAGAAACTGATCGGCGGCCAATCGCATGGTCAGCTCAGGGCGTTCTTGAATTCCAGGAATCGAACATCCTTCATTACGCGTGCCATCATCGCCTCACGTAGGGCGCCGACGGTTTTGTATGGGCGCATGGCGACTTCGAACTCCTGAATCAGGCCGTCATCGTTTAGGGTGATCAGATCGACGCCAACAGCGTCAAGTTCACCCACTTTGCATTGGAACTCCAGCGCCCAGTCCTTACCATCGCCCATAATCCGGCGATAGCGAAAGTCCGAGATCACCTGACCCACGTGACCCAATACGGCGGCAACAGGCGCGCGACCGGTCCAGGTGCTGTAGTAGGTTGGCGGTGAGAACCGCACATCTTCGGCCAGCAATTCATGGATCAGGTTCTCATCGCCTTTCGCGACAACCTCTTGCATGCGTTTGATCGTGGGGTGCATGGGGTCTCCTCTCGGTTGGTGCGAGAGTGACTGAACCATGCCGCACCACGCAAGGGCGACGTTGCGGGAGGTCGCGTGCTGGGATAGGCAGGCGCGCATGAGCGAGACCTATGATCCCCCGCAGACGCCTCTGGACGTGCTGTATGAAGATGCGCAGTTGATTGTCGTGAACAAGCCCTCGGGCCTGCTGTCAGTGCCGGGCCGTGGGGCGCATTTGGCCGATTGTCTACTGACGCGTGTGCAGGCGGCGTTTCCGCAGGCCTTGCTGGTGCATCGGCTGGATCGGGATACATCGGGTGTGATGGTTTTTGCCCAGACGCCGAACGCGCAACGGCACCTGGGGTTGCAATTCGAAAACCGCCAGACTCGTAAAACCTACGTCGCGCGGGTCTGGGGGCGGGTAGAGCCCAAGACTGGCACCGTTGATCTGCCACTGATCGTTGATTGGCCCAATCGCCCACGTCAGATGGTATGTCACGAGACCGGAAAACCCGCGGTCACCGACTGGCGCGTAATCAAGTATGAAGGCGGGACAACACGCGTGCGACTGTTTCCGAAAACCGGGCGCTCGCATCAGCTGCGCGTACATATGTTGGCGCTGGGTCATCCGATATTGGGTGATCCTTTCTATGCCGAAGGTCCGGCGCGGGACTTCCCGCGCCTGATGCTGCATTCGGAGGAGCTGCGCCTGAAAAACCCCGAAGGCGGGGTGGCGATGAAGTTCCGCGCCAAGGCGGACTTCTAGGCCGTACGGGTCCAGAACACCTTGAGATTACCCAGGGAAAATCGCCGTGCGCGTTGCCTGGGCGCGCAGCGCTGGCGGGTGGCCATGATCTCGCGTTCGATTTCGAACCCGCGCAGAGTATGGTCTTGTGTCCAGCGGTCCAGTTTCAGGGTCATCAGGACGTGATGGTCTCGGCTTGGCATGATGGGTCTCCTTTCCTTTGACCTCACCGTTGCCGATCACTCCTGACACCACCTTGTCAGGGGGCTGTGCTAGGATGTCAGCAGATCGAACCGGAGACACCGATGCGCCGTTCCACACGACTGTTTGAAATTATCCAGATTCTACGCGCTGCCAATGCCCCCGTTACTGCGGAGGCGCTGGCGGAAAAGCTCGAAGTCTCAGTACGGACGGTTTATCGCGATATCGCCGCGCTTCAGGCTCAGCGCACGCCGATTGAGGGTGAGGCAGGCGTCGGCTATCTGATGCGGCGTGGCTATGACCTGCCGCCATTGAACTTCGACGCCGAAGAGGTCGAGGCGCTTTGGGTCGGCCTGTCGATGCTCGCCCGTACCGGGGACAGCACCTTGCAGCAGGCTGCAGACAGGGTGTGCCGCAAAATCGAAGCCTTGCGCGCACCTGCCGACTGGTTGCAGGTTGCACCTTGGGGGGCGCCCGCTGACGACCCGGCGAAAGGTTGCGTTCCGGTCGTGAATTACCGTGAGGCGATCCGGGCCGAGCGCAAGATTCGCATCACCTATGTCAATTCCGACGGCGAGCGGACCGAACGCACGGTGCGACCCGTTGCGCTGATCTATCACATCGAATGCACTATGCTGGCCGCCTGGTGCGAGCTGCGAAACGGGTTCCGCCATTTTCGAACGGATCGCATCTGGGCCTGCGATCTGACCGAGGATCATTTTTGCGGACAAGGCCAGCCTTTGCGCGCAATCTGGCAGGAACAGAACCATTGGGATGATCCTGTGCAAACCCACTGAACGGCGGGGAACTGCCGAATTCACCCGATTGTTGCTTGAGCCCGGAGCCAACCGGAGCGATACAGTAGGGCAAAGAACGTGGCCCCCGGCAGAAAAACGGGAGCCAGAGCAGAAGGTTGAATCCATGACGATTTCCAAGTTTTTTGTTGCAGCCGGGCTGAGTTCGGTTTTGGTACTAGGAGCCTGCACGGACCCCGGCACGCTGAACCTGCCCGCCGATCCCAACCAGAACGCCAAGCAAGGTGCGATCATTGGTGGTCTGATCGGGGCCGGGGTAGGCGCGATTGCGAACGATTCCGATCCGCTGCTCGGCGCATTGGCTGGCGGCGCCATCGGGGCTGCTGGTGGCGGTGTCATCGGCAATCAGCTGGACCGGCAGGCGGCAGAACTGCGTCAGCAGCTGGCCAATGACGGGATAACCATCACCAATGCCGGGGATCGTTTGATCGTCACCGTGCCGAATGACATCACCTTTGCCACTGACAGCTCGACCGTGAACCCGGCGCTGCGGGCGGATCTGGTGCGGGTCGGGCAGAACCTCGTGCGCTATCCCAACTCAAACGTGCAGGTCATCGGGCATACCGACAGCGACGGAGAGGCATCGTACAATCAGGGCCTGTCTGAACGGCGTGCGCGTTCGGTTGCGGATATCCTGCAAGCCAATGGCGTGAATGGTTCACGCATCACCACGATTGGTCTGGGCGAAAGCCGGCCCGCAGCGTCAAACCTGACGCCAGAAGGCAAGGCCCGGAACCGCCGGGTTGATATCGAGATCATCCCCAGCGGAAACACGTAATATTCAGGGGCACCTACGGGTGCCCCTATTTCCTGCACAGTGACTGCGCGTCACCGGGGCTTTGGTCTGGTGCGATCTCGGGCTAACAATTGGGGATACAACGTAACGGAGTTCCCCCATGCCCGACCCGATCCTTGTTGGCCTCTCTGGTTCGCTGCGGCAAGACGCGACCAATCGCAAGCTGCTGCGCGCGGCCGCGCGCCTGTTCGAGCCCGGCACATTTATCGAAGCGGATCTGAACTTGCCTCTCTATGATGGTGACGTTGAGGCGGAACAAGGTATCCCCGAAGCGGTGCAGATACTGGCGGATCAGATTACACAGGCTGATGCCGTGATCATCTCGACCCCTGAGTACAACAAGGGGCCGTCGGGCGTGTTGAAGAACGCGCTGGACTGGGTCAGCCGGACAAGTGGCAAGCCGTGGATGGACAAACCCGTGGCTGTGATGTCTGCCGCTGCGGGCCGTGCCGGAGGGGAGCGTGCGCAGATGATCCTGCGGTCATTCATGGTGCCATTCCAACCTCGGATTCTTCAGGGTCCTGAGTTTCATCTGGCGGACAGTTCCAACGAATTCGATGACGAAGGACGGTTGATCAGCGACCGATATGAACACTCCCTTCAAACACTGATGAAAAAACTGCGGGTCGAGGCCGGGTTCTGATCCGCGGGGATGGAATGGAAGCAGAGATCGTCACAGACCTGATCGACCCGACGCGGGCCAATGCGTTACAGGTGTCGCTGGGACAACAGCCGTCGATTGACGCCGGTTTGCCCCTGCCACCGTTTTTCCACCAGCTTTATTTCTGGTCACCTTTGCCGTCGAACGATCTGGGGCGGGATGGGCACCCGAAGGTTGGTCTTGGTCTTATCCCGGATATGGGTCTTCCTCGTCGGATGTGGGCTGGTGGTCGGCTGGAGTTTCATGCGCCATTGATCGCGGGCACTCAAGCCGAACGTCGTTCCGTTCGCGAGAGCGCCAAGAAGAAGACAGGGCGCAGCGGACCGTTGGCTTTTGTCACGCTACGCCACGAGATCTGGCAGCAAGGTGCGCATTGTCTGACCGAATGGCAGGATCTGGTCTATCGCGAGGACCCGTCGCCGGACGCAGCGGCCCCTCAGCGCCCGGAGGCCCGAAAGGATGAAACCGACTTTCGGGAGGTCCGGTTCGATACAACGCTGCTGTTTCGCTATTCGGCACTGACCTTTAACGGGCATCGCATCCACTATGATCTGGATTATGCACGGGACGTTGAAGGGTATACCGGGTTGGTTGTACACGGCCCCCTGCTGGCACAGCTTCTGATGCTCTACGCGACCGAGTTGATGGGTCCACTAACCCGTTTTTCGTTCCGTGCCACGGCCCCGCTGATGCATTTTGAGACAGCTAGCCTTTGCCGAAACGGACGGGATTTCTGGGTGCGCGGACCCGACGGGCGGGAATGCATGCGGGCCGAAGCCTCAGCCTAAGCGCTTTTGCATCGTGATTGAGGTGGTACGGTCATAACCGGGATGGGCCACCTCTCCGGTTTTCACAAATCCCATGCGGGCAAAGGCGGTGTGGTTCTCGACAAGCTCGACCCGTGTCTGCAGTTCCAACACCTTCAGCCCCAGCGCTTCCGCACGTGTCTCGGCCTGCGTCACCAGACGGTGGGCGAGGCCGCGCCCGCGTTGGTTCTGATCGACGGCGAGTTTGCTCAGATACAATCGCCCCGGCTTGGGTGTCAGAAAAACCACGGCATCCGGGCGATCCCCGATGACCCAGACCTCACCATCTTGCATCTGATCCCGTAATGCGTCCAGCGACAGACGATGCATCGATGAGGGCGGATCAATGCGCCCCTCCATATAGGCAAAGCTGGTGCGGATCAGGTTCAGGACACCGGGCAGTCTCGGATCTTTTTGGGTCAGGCGTTCAGGTGTTCCGCCAAGGTTGCTCATAAGGAAGCCTCGGGCCGGAAATCCTCGGGGATTTGATCTTTCCCTTCCAACATCAGATCAGCCATCACCTCGGCCACTTTTGGGGCCATGCCGAAGCCGATCTTGAAACCTCCGTTCGCGATGAATTGTCCGTCATGCAAAGGATGCGCGCCCAACATCGGTGCGCGGCTTTTGCTGCGAGGGCGCACTCCGGCCCATCGCTCGATCACCTCAGCCCCATGCAGTAAGGGCAGGGCGCGCGTGGCACGGTCCAGAACATCGTCCAATGCAGCATCGGTGCTGTTTGGGTCATCATAGTCCCGCTCTGACGTCGAGCCGATGGCCAGCGTGCCATCCGCGTGCGGGACGATATGGATGGCATCCGCAAACAGCTGCGGAACCTCGCCTGCATCAAAGCGCAGCAAAGCGGCCTGCCCCTTCACGCCATTGCCGACGGTCTTGCCAAAAGCGCGGCTGAGCTCTTCCAAACCGGCCAGACCCGTGGCGTGAATGACTTGACCTTTGTCGGGGGCCTCTGCCACCACGTCGACCCCCATTACACCCAAGGCGGCAACCAGCGCGGCACAGGCGCGTCTGGGGTGCATACGGGCACTCAGCGTATCATGGATGACAAAGCCCGTGGGGCTTGGAGGACACCAGGATCCGACCTCTGCCACCGGAACCACGTTCCAACTGGCGCGCCCCTGCCAGAGTGTATCGGCCGTTGTCGCGCGTGCATGCGCAAGGTCCAGATTGCGCTGATCCGCGACGGGTTGCAGCCGACCTAGGCGTGCATAGCCGGGGGAAACGCCCCCCGTCGCCTCAACCTGCTGCCAGAACGGTTTGGCCATGATCAGACTGTCGAACTGAAAGGCTTTCTTGGCGTTCCAGTTTTCGGGCACATGCGGAGCAAGCGCGCCGACCAGACCGCCGCTTGATCCCGCGCTGGGGCCAAAGGGGTCAACCACCTGCACCCTGGCACCGCGCCGGGCGCAGATCCAGGCGATGGATAGGCCAAAGACGCCTGCGCCGCGCACCGTCACATCGACCATTGCCAATCCCCTTTTCCTTGTTCAGTGTCGCGCAGCCTAGCTACAGGATAACCCGATGGCAGACCAGCGTGCCGAACTGACATGGACCGAGGATCATATCCCGGTTTCTAACCGTTTCGACGATCCCTATTACTCGTTGCAAAACGGGCTGGAAGAGACGCGCCATGTGTTCCTTGCAGGCAACGACCTGCCTGCGCGGTTCACCCCCGGGTTTCGTATTGCGGAGCTGGGGTTTGGCACCGGCCTGAACATGCTGACGGTCTGGTCCGCGTGGGAAGGCGCGGGGCAGACGACCCCGCTACGCTTTACCAGTTTCGAAGCCTTTCCCATGTCCGCTGACGATATGGCACGGGCGTTAGCGGCGTTTCCTGAATTGTCGCTGTGGGCTGAGCGATTTCTGGCTGTCTGGACCGGTCAGGCCTGCAAGCTGGACACTTTGCAACTTGAGGTTATCCATGGCGATGCACGCCAGACTTTGCCGCAGTGGTCTGGCTTAGCGGACGCATGGTTTCTGGATGGTTTCTCGCCCGCGAAGAACCCTGAATTGTGGGGGGCTGACCTGATGCAGCAGGTGGCGGACCACACGGCCCATGGTGGCACTGCGGCGACATACACCGCCGCTGGCTTCGTGCGTCGGGGGTTGTCCGATGCAGGGTTCGACGTAACCCGCAGCCCCGGCTTTGGCCGCAAGCGGCACATGACCCGGGCGGTAAAGCCATGAGCCAGAAGAACAACGTCAACGCGGGCATTGCCCTGATGATCGGCGCGACGATCGTATTTGCGTTGCAGGACGGCATCTCACGCCATCTGGCGGGCACCTACAACACCTATATGGTCGTGATGATCCGGTATTGGTTCTTTGCCGCCTTCGTGATTGCCGTGGCGGCGAGATCACCCGGAGGGCTGAGAGCAGCGGCGCAAACCAGCCAGCTTGGGCTGCAGATATTTCGGGGTTTGTTGCTTGCCGGTGAAATTTGTGTGGCTGTCTTCAGCTTTACCATCCTCGGGCTGATCGAAAGCCAGGCGGTGTTCATTTGCTATCCGCTGCTGATCGCCGCGCTCAGCGGTCCGGTTCTGGGCGAGAAAGTCGGCTGGCGGCGCTGGGCCGCCATCGGGGTCGGCTGTATCGGCGTGTTGATCATCCTTCAGCCCGGCGCGGGCGTGTTCAACCCCTGGGCCGTGGTCCCTCTGATCTCGGCCCTTATGTTCGCCGTCTATGGTCTTTTGACCCGATATGCAGCACGTCGCGACAGCACCGCAACCAGCTTTTTCTGGACCGGCGTCGCCGGGGCGGTGGCAATGACCAGCGTCGGCGTATGGTTCTGGGAACCGATGATCGGCAGCGACTGGCTGTGGATGGGTTTGCTGTGCATCACAGGCGTGCTGGGGCATTGGCTGCTGATCAAATGTTATGAGATGGCCGAGGCAAGCGCAGTGCAGCCCTTCGCCTATTTCCATCTGATGTGGAGCGCAATTCTGGGCATCACCATCTTTGATGAGACGCTGCGCTCTGCGGTCGTGCTGGGCGCAACTCTGGTCATCGCGGCGGGTCTGTTCACATTATGGCGCGAAAGACGCAAGGGTTGAGCCGACAAGCTCCTGCGAGAACGGCACCGGCAGCGGTGATTGTCCGAGACGCGCGCGATACACAGGCAGGCTTTCGGCCACCCGCATGACATAGTTGCGGGTTTCCTTGAAAGGGATCGTCTCGATCCAGTCGATCACATCCACCTCGCCCCGGCGCGGGTCGCCATAACGTTCCATCCACGATATCGGCCTGCGCGGCCCGGCGTTGTAACCGGCTGCCATCATGACCACATTGCCGTTAAAATCCTCGGCGAGGCTGGACAGGTAGTTCGCGCCCAGCTTGGCATTGTATTGCCAGTCCGAGGTCAGCCGTCCGGTCTTGTGCCCAGCGAGAATGCCCAGATCCTGCGCGACCAGTTTTGCCGTCGCGGGCATCACCTGCATCAATCCACGCGCGCCTGCGCCGCTGATGACAACCGGATCGAACTCGCTTTCGCGCCGGGCAATGGCCAGCGTCATTTCTTTCGCCATGGGCAGGCCCATATCGGCAACCGGATGCACGGGATAATAGGCCGCAGGCAGCACTGTGCCCATGGTCGCTGCGCGTTTGGCGATCATGACGGCCAGATGCGGCTCATTCAGCTCGATCACCAGATCACCCAGCTGAGCGGCCTGCGTCTGATCAAGGCTTTCCACCAGATGGGTCAGGAACCGTTCCGACAGATTGCCTTCACCTGCGCGCAACAGCAGCAGACCGGCCTCCAGCACACTGGAATCAGCAAACGCGGCCTGTTTCCAATGCGGCGCTCGGCGCGGATTGGCCAGTTCGCCGTCAAACGGACGACCGATCCTCTCGGCGGCCAGCAATCCGTAGAACGAGGTTTGATAGTCCGCCCCCGCTGAGTAAGCCTCATGCGCTTTGTCCGCATCGCCCAATGCCGCGTATGCGCGACCTAGCCAATACCCGCCACGCCCTTTCGAAATCGGAGATTGCACGGCCCCCGAAAAGTTCTGGAAATGCCGCACTGCCGTAGCCGGATCATTTAGCCTGCGCAAAGCCAGGAACCCCGCCAACCACTCCAGATCGGCATAGCCATAGCCCATGTCCGGCGTCATGTGGTGATTGGCGGCAATTGCATAGGCGCGCTCGGCGCTGCCCGTGCGCATCTCAAGGCGCGCCAACCTGCGTCGCCCTTCGGCCCATTTGTCAGGCTCTCCCAGAGTCTTCGGGTCGGTCGACCGCGCCAGCATCAGATCGATGGCACTGTCATCCAGCTCTTTCCGATCGCGCCAGACAAACCGGTCAAAGGCCAGACCTGGCGCGTCGGTCAGGGATTTCGGAACCGCAGCTACCTTGCCATCCACACTATTCTGGCGCTTTTGCAAGGCGATCCGCGCTTCGGCCAGCTTGCGATAATCCGCACTGACCAGAGGCAACATTTGCTCTGCACTGACCAGGTTGCCGTCCCACAGCATCCGATCCAGACGTGCTTCGTGATGCGGTTTCAGCAGCTTGCTGAAATTCTCCATATAGGTCTTCTGCAGACCAGCCCCCATAGGCATGGTCCGCCACGCCGTCACGATGTCGGCCTCCGCTTCACCGTGGCGGCCCTTGCTCATCAGTGCGACCGCATAGTTCAATGCGCCTTCGGCAGTTTGCGGCGACATGCCGTCATAGAATTTCAGTACCCGATCCGGGCTTGCGTTGGTGAAAGAAGGTTCGCTCTTTCGGCGTAACCAAGCCAATCCCGGCCAATCCGGGCGCCGCTCCAGGAACACAAGCACATCGCCAGAGCTGCCAAAGCCTTCACGCAGCCAGTGCCAGACAATGATGTCACGCGATACCGATCCCCGTTGACCGGACACACGCAACGCGGCGTTCCAGTCGCCCTTGCGCATCTCGATGAGCCCTGCACGCAGATCACCCACGGCCTCGGCCCGCGCCTGCCCCCAAGATCCCAGAATCACCGCCACCAAAAGCGCTAGAACGCGTGTCATGCCTTGCATTTCCCAACCAACCAAGGATAGAGCCATTCAGGATAAACCTTGCGCCGCCGGGATCAACTCACATCGCGATGATTGTGATCTGCGCGGGCGCAAAAATTGCTAACTGCACCTTAAGGAGCGTGTCATGTTTAAAGGCTCGATGCCAGCCCTCGTCACCCCGTTTTCAAACGGAGCGTTGGACCTGGATACGCTCAAACGCTTGGTGGAATGGCAAATCAAGGAAGGCTCGACCGGTCTGGTGCCAGTGGGAACAACCGGCGAAAGCCCGACGCTCAGCCATGATGAGCATGAAACGGTTGTGGCCGAGGTGGTCAAGGCCGCTGCTGGTCGCGTTCCGGTAATCGCCGGGGCCGGTTCGAACAACACCGTCGAAGCGATCCGATTCGTCCAGTTCGCCAAGAATGTGGGTGCGGATGCCGCTTTGGTGGTCACGCCCTACTATAACAAGCCGACGCAAAAGGGCCTGCTGGAACATTTCCGTGCGCTGCATGAATGTGCCGACATCCCGATCGTCATCTACAACATCCCGGGCCGTTCGGTCATCGACATGACGCCTGAGACAATGGGTGAACTGGCCAAGCTGCGGCGTATCGTCGGCGTCAAGGATGCCACGGGTGATCTGGCGCGTGTCAGCCAGCAACGTGCCTCCTGCGGGGCCGATTTCTGCCAGCTGTCGGGTGAGGACGCGACCGCGCTGGGCTTTAACGCCCATGGCGGCGTCGGCTGCATTTCGGTAACGGCCAACGTGGCCCCGAAACTTTGCGCCGAATTCCAGCAGGCAACACTTGCGGGTGACTATACCAAAGCACTGCAATATCAGGACCGCCTGATGCCCCTGCACGAGGCGATCTTTATCGAACCCGGTCTGGTCGGTGCCAAATACGCCCTCAGCAAACTCGGCCTCTGCAGCACTGAGGTCCGCTGCCCCCTGACCGAACTGGAAGACAGCACAAAAGCCGCCATCGACGCAGCGATGGCCCATGCGGGCCTGATCTAAACCAACCCGATATAGCAAAGGGCGGCCTCGAACCCCGAGCGCCGCCCTTTACTTTTGCCAGATCCAGACTTCATCTGGCCAAAAATATCCCGGGGGAGTCGCGACCCGCCGCGGCGGGGGCAGAGCCCCCTCTACCGTTTCCCGTAGTACAATCCTACGACATGCTCGGCCTGCGCAAAGAACAGCCAACGAGAAACAACGACACCGGCCAGATGCGACAATACGGCGAGAAGCGCAAAGAGATGTTTGATCGCTACGCCTGAGACAGGGATCAGGATCAGCGCCAAAGGCAGCACAAAAGCGAGACCGAAGGCAATCATGCGCAATTTTTGCGCGTGCTTGCGACCGACAACGTGGACGAACTCGCGCAGCAGATAGTTGGTTCCGGTGTGCGGCGGCTCGAATGCGCGTACCGAGCCCCGGCTTCCCAATCCTGTCGCGGTGCCCAGAGTTGTTCCCGAACGCTCCAGCGCGCCATCCCCTTTAGCCCAGTAGGCAAGCTGCACTGCTCCGGCGATGGCCAGCAGCCAGGGTGCGAGCGTCTCAGCTCCGGCCAATAGTGCACCACCTGCCAGACTGAAGGACAGGAACATTAAGGGCGTCAGGTTCATGTTCCAACGCGGGATCGTTTTGAGCTGAGTGTAGATCATTGAGGTGGTGAACACGGTCGTCAGGCTGAGTATCGCTCCGAGCCAACCCAATACGATCCAGTGACTTTGCCAAAAAACGGCGCCAAGCGCGTAAAGCCCCATGACGACAAGCGCCGCCACGGCGCAAACGCCTTCCCGGCTGAGCCAGCTGGATCGCCATTGGCTAAAGGCTTTCCAGGCGCGCTCGGGGTGGCCCAGATGGAAGGTTGAGGCCAGCAATCCGCCCACCGCCAGCGCATAGGCAATGAGGTAGAAAACAAACGCGACAAACCCTGTTACTCCGGGCTGACCGAGCCCCAGAAAGAACAGCAGGCCAAAACCCAGACCGGACAATGTGGTGAAGAGGATAACGGAAGGGGCTGGATGCATCAGAGTTTCTCCAGCGTCTTGTCGAGCCAGCCAAGGAAGCCCTTGGGTTCTTCGGCCACGGGGGCCAGTAGTGGGGCGAGAATGTCGATCTGGTCTTCCACCTGATCCTTGGGGCGCGGTGGCAGGTATTTGTTGACCGGTTTGGTGCCCATCTTGGGCATCAGGTCCATACCTTTGCGTTCGGCAACCAGCTTGCTGACATCACTGTCCGGATCGCCCAGATCACCGAAATGCCGCGCGCCGGCCGGGCAGGTGCGAACACAGGACGGGACCCGGTCCACCTCGGGCAGGTTCTCGTTGTATATGCGATCGACGCAGAGGGTGCATTTCTTCATCACACCTTCGGCTATGTCCAACTCGCGTGCGCCATAGGGGCAAGACCAGGCGCAGAGGCCACAGCCGATGCAATCGCTTTCGTTGACCAAAACGATGCCATCTTCGGCGCGTTTATAGCTGGCCCCGGTGGGGCAGACGGTGACGCAAGGTGCATCCTCGCAATGCAGGCAGGATTTTGGGAAATGAATCAGCTGAGCGGGCCCCTGATCCGGTTGCACCTCATAGGAATGCACCCGATTCAGGAAGGTGCCGGACGGGTTGCCGCCATAGGCGTCCTGATCCGACAGCGGTGCGCCGTAGTTTTCGGTGTTCCAACCTTTGCAGGAGATCACGCAGGCGTGGCAGCCGACGCAGGTGTCGAGGTCGATGACCAGACCCATCTTGCGCTCGGTGGATTGGGGGAGCTGGGTCATGTCAGCGAACCTCCGCTGGTGAGGTGGGGGCAGGGGGCCAGCCCCCTCTTGAGCCTGCGGCTCAATTCACCCCCGGGATATTTTTGGCCAGATGAAGTGCGGATCCGGATCATTTGCCAACCTTCCATGCCAAGTCCTTTGGTCCGGTGCCAACGGGCGACTTGATCGGGGCAAATTCGGGCTGGCTTTCGGCATCTGTCGGAGGATCGGCTTTTTCGATTTTGACCTTCAGATCGAACCACGCGGCCTGACCGGTGACCGGATCGGAATTGGCCCAGCGCAGGCCATCGCCCTTCGGTGGAAGAAGCTCATGGATCAGGTGGTTCAGCAGGAAACCCTTGGTAGCTTCGGGTGCATCCTCCTGCAGGGCCCAGGCGCCTTTGCGTTTGCCGATGGCGTTCCACGTCCAGACGGTGTTCTCGTTCAGCGCGGCCATTTCCATCACGGGCACAGTGATTTCCCCGTGTGGAGAGCTGACTTTCGCCCAATCGCCGTCCCGCAAGCCGTGCTCACGCATCAGTTTGGTGGGCACGTAGAGCGGATTGCGCCCGTGCAACTGCCGCAGCCACGCGTTCTGTGTGCCCCAGCTGTGATACATCGCCATCGGGCGTTGGGTCAGGGCGTTGACGGTGAAGCCCTCGTTGCCGTGCTGATCGGTTTCGTACCAGATTGGCAGCGGGTCCATGGTGTCCTTGATGCGCTGACGCAGGTGTTCAGGCGGCTGACGGTCGCCATGCCCTTCGGCTGCCAGTTGGAACTTGCGCATCGGTTCGGAATAGAGCTGGAACAGATAGGGTTGAGGGCTGTCATAGATACCCATGCCCACGGCCCAGTCCTGATAAGCCGTGTTCCAAGGCTTGTAGTAGTCTGCACCTTCGGGAATATGCGCGACGTAGAAGCCGCCGTTTTCGATATAGCGGTTCAACTGCTCGGGATTGACCTCGCCACGCCCTTCCTTGTCGCCGTTTTCGCCCCGGAACCCGGCGAGCGGGCCGATGCCCGGCTTGCGCTGGTGGTTGACGATGTAGTCAGCGTAGTCTTTCCACTTGGGTGTACCATCCTCGTTGGTGAAACCCGGCAGGCTCATGCGGTTGGCGAGTTCGATCAGGACCGACTGAAAGCCGCGTACGTCGCGGTCAGGCTCGATCACCGGCCAGCGGATCGCGTCGGCGGCGGCATCAGCCTCGCAGATTGGGCGGTCGAGCAGCGAGATGCAGTCGTGCCGTTCCAGATAAGTGGTGTCGGGCAGGATCAGGTCGGCATAGGCGACCATCTCCGAGGAATAGGCATCTGAATAGATGATCCTGGGGATGACGTATTTGCCGTCTTCGTTCTTTGCCGACAGCATCTCCATCACACCTTTGGTGTTCATGGATGAGTTCCATGACATGTTCGCCATATACATGAACAGCGTGTCGATCTTGTAAGGATCGCCCGCGGCGGCGTTCGAGATCACCATATGCATGAGCCCGTGGGCCGACATCGGGTTTTCCCAGGTGAACGCCTTGTCAATTCGTTGCGGCGTGCCGCAATCGTCGATCAGAAGATCTTCGGGGCCGCGTGGGAAGCCCAAATGCGGGCCTTCCAGCGGGCGGCCGGGGCGACGGTCGCCATGCGGGGTGGGGTGCGCCTCGACCGGTTTGGGGTAAGGTGGCTTGAAGCGGAAGCCGCCGGGTACTTCGACCGTGCCCAACAGGATTTGCAGTACATGGAGTGACCGGCAGGTTTGGAACCCGTTGGCATGGGCCGAAATCCCGCGCATGGCATGAAAACTGACCGGACGGCCGACCATTTTCGAGTGCGTCTCGCCCCGGAAATCGGTCCATTCGTGATCCAGCTCGATGGCTTCGTCAAAGGCGACACGGGCGATCTCGGCGGCGATGGCGCGGATACGTTTGGCAGGGATACCACAGCGTTCGGCGACGGCCTCGGGGGCATGGTCGTCTGAGAGGTATTTCTCGGCCATGAGGTGGAAGACCGGGCGGTGAGTGACGCCGTCTTTTTCATAGGTAGCCGACAGGTCCGGACGGACGCCGGGTTTGTCGAAGGCGGTCGGTTCACCGGTGATGCGGTCGATCACCAGAGGTTTGCCATCCGCATCGCGCAGGAACAGACCTTTTTCAGGACCTTCAGCAGCGTTCACCAGAACCGGCGCATTGGTGTAACGGCTGAGATAGTCGAGGTCGATCTTACCCGCTTTCATCAGCACATGGATCAACGACAGGATGAACAAGCCGTCGGTGCCCGGCGTAATCCCGACCCAATCGTCTGCCACAGCGTTATAGCCCGAGCGGATCGGGTTTACCCCGATCACGCGTGCGCCACGCTTCTTGATCTTGCCGATGCCCATCTTGATCGGGTTGCTGTCATGATCCTCGGCCACACCAAACAACATGAACAGTTTGGTATGGTCCCAATCGGGCTGGCCGAACTCCCAGAACGCGCCGCCCATGGTATAGATGCCGCCCGCAGCCATGTTGACCGAACAGAATCCGCCATGGGCCGCGTAGTTGGGCGTGCCGAAGTTCTGGGCCCAGAACGATGTGAAGCTTTGGCTCTGATCGCGACCCGTGAAGAAGGCCAGCTTCTGCGGCGCGGTCTCATGTAGCTCGTTCAGCCAGCCGACGGCTGTGCTGATTGCTTCGTCCCATTCAATCTCGCGGAACTCACCAGATCCGCGTGGCCCAACCCTGCGCAGCGGTTTGCGCAGGCGCGACGGCGCGTTGACCTGCATGATCCCGGCGCTGCCTTTGGCGCACAGAACGCCCTTGTTCACAGGATGGTCACGGTTGCCTTCGATATAGGCGACCTTGCCATCTTTCATATGCACGTTGATGCCGCAGCGGCAGGCACACATGTAGCATGTTGTGCGCCGAACCTCGTCTGAAACCTTGGGCGACAGGTCGATCTTGGGCTGCTGCATTTCGTAAATTCTCTCCCTGCGGCCGATCGCCTTATTGCCCGAGCCTTGTTGCCATTCTTGAGAGTTCTGGCGCCAGGCTCAAGCTTTTCGTTACTTTTCCGGAGGTTTTCCGGTTTTTAGAAACAAACATATGAGGGCCGGACCCATCGGACCCGGCCCACACATCACATTATTGAGGACGCATGTCGCCTGCGTCGATGCCCGCCACTTCGACCGGCTTCTTCATGGCGTCACGGCGGAAGGGCTCGCCCAGTTCCTGATTGATCATGGCTTCGATCAGGGTGGTGATGCCGTTTTTCTGATCTTCAACGGCTTGCGCCAGCGCTGCGGTCAGCTCATCCATGGTGCGGGCTATGACACCTTTCAAACCACAGGCTTGCGCGATACCGGCGTAAGACACCTTGGTGTCCAGTTCGGTGCCGACGAAGTTGTCGTCATACCACAGGGTCGAGTTCCGCTTTTCCGCGCCCCATTGGTAATTGCGGAATACCACCTGAGTGATTGCGGGCCATTCCTCGCGACCGATTGCCGTCAACTCGGTTACCGCGATGCCGAACGCACCGTCGCCTGAGAAGCCAACCACGGGCGTATCCGGGCAGCCGATCTTGGCGCCGATCACCGATGGCAGGCCATAGCCGCAAGGACCGAACAGGCCGGGGGCCAGATACTTGCGGCCTTCTTCGAAGGACGGATAAGCGTTGCCGATGGCGCAGTTGTTGCCGATATCGGACGAGATGATAGCCTCTTTCGGCAGAGCGGACTGAATCGCACGCCATGCCATCCGGGGGCTCATCCAATCGGGTTTGGCCGAACGGGCGCGTTCGTTCCAGGTGGTGCCGGGGTCGTCGTTTTCGTGGTCCATCGACGACAGCTCCTGCGCCCAGGCCGATTTGGTCGTGGCGATCAGGTCCTTGCGCGCCTGGCGTCCTTCGTCGCCTGCGGTCCCGGACAGTTTTTCCAGCAGGGTTTCGGCAACCTTCTTCGCGTCGCCTACGATACCGACGGTGACGGGTTTGGTCAGACCGATACGCTCGGGTTTGACGTCAACCTGAATGATCTTCGCCTCGGTCGGCCAATAGTCGATGCCGTAGCCGGGCAAGGTCGAGAACGGGTTCAGTCGGGTGCCCAGTGCCAGAACAACATCCGCCTTCGAGATCAGCTGCATCCCGGCTTTCGAGCCATTGTAGCCCAAGGGGCCAGCGTGCAGCGGGTGCGAGCCGGGGAAGGCGTCGTTATGCTGATAGCCGCAGCAGACCGGCGCATCTAGACGTTCAGCTAGCGCAGCGGTTGACGGAATGGCACCGGCCAGTACCACGCCCGCGCCGTTCAGGATCACGGGGAAACGTGCGTTCGACAGCAGTTCAGCAGCCTGATCCAGCGCCGCTTCACCGCCCGAGGGCAATTCGAAATCGACGATGCGGGGCAGTTCGATATCGACGACCTGCGTGAAGTAATCGCGCGGCACGTTGATCTGTGCCGGGGCGCTATAGCGCTTGGCGTTCTGGATCACGCGGCTCAGCACCTCGGCCATGCGCGAGGGGTCGCGAACTTCTTCCTGATAGCAGACGCAGTCGGCAAACATGTTCATCTGCTCGATTTCCTGGAAACCGCCCTGGCCAACGGTCTTGTTCGCGGCCTGCGGGGTCACCAGCAGCAGCGGCGTGTGGTTCCAGTAGGCGGTCTTTACGGCCGTCACGAAGTTCGAGATGCCGGGGCCGTTCTGCGCGATCATCATCGACATCTTGCCGGTGGCACGGGTGTAGCCATCTGCCATCATTCCGCCCGAGCCTTCGTGGGCGCAGTCCCAGAAGGTGATACCGGCTTTGGGGAAGATATCGGAAATCGGCATGAAGGCCGAACCGATGATGCCGAACGCATGTTCAATCCCATGCATCTGCAGCGTTTTTACAAAGGCTTCTTCGGTGGTCATTTTCATCTGCGTGTTCTCCGATCATGGATGGCTGTAACGGGATCTCTCGCCCCTGTTTTCCGCTCGGTTTTGACCCAAGGGTGACTGTGGCGTTAGGGCCAGAACCAACAGCGGGATAGGTCCAGTAGTATTATGCCTAACGAATGGTCTCTGCGATTTGCGCGATCCCCGGTCCGATCCGATCGGGCGTGATCGAGGAATAGCCGAGGCGATAGTAGTTCTTTGGACGGTCGGGGCCCGAGAAGAAGGGCTCGCCCGGTTCGATATGAACGCTCTTGTGCTGCAACTGATGTGCAAGCTGCGTGGTATCTATATGTGTCGGTGCCTGCATCCAGATTGATGATCCGCCCAGCATTCCCCGGCCCGCGACCGTGAGGCCGGATTGACGGATCGCGTCATCGATGGCCACGCGTCTTTGTTGCAGAGCTTTGGACATCCGCCGGATCTGCGCATCGTAATGTCCGAGAGACAGGAAGTAGGCCGCCGTGCGCTGCACGTGCCCGGGGGGATGGCGCAACACCAGCGAACGCAAAGCACGCGCCTCGCGGATGAAGCTTTCGGACCCAACCATGTAGCCCAGCCGCAACCCCGGAAACAGCGATTTCGAGAAGCTGCCGACGTAGATCACGCGGCCCTCCGTATCCAGCGAGCGCAGTGCAGGTGAGGGCGCCCCCAGAAAGGACATCTCGAACTCGTAATCATCCTCGACGATCATCGCGTTCAGCTCTTTGGCGCGTTTCAAAAGGGCGTGTCGGCGCGCGATGGGCATCGTGGCCGTGGTGGGGCATTGATGGCTTGGTGTGGTGAAGATGACATCGGTATCATCAGGTATCGCATCTGGCGGCAAGCCATCTCGGTCGACGCGCAATGGTGCCAGTTTGCATTCGGAATGCACCAGCAAATCACGCAGGGCGTAGTAGCAAGGGTCTTCGATGGCCGCTTTGCGATCACGGTTGAGCAACACGCGCGAGGCCAGCCACAAGGCGTTTTGGGCACCGAGAGTGATCAGTATCTCTTCTGGGCGCGCGGCAATACCGCGCCGGGGCAGAGTGTGGCGGGCGATGAACTCGATCAGCATCGGGTCGTCGCGATCCACATAATCCCCCGTCAGCGTATCGAAATCCTTGTGCCCCAATGCGCGCACAGCACAGAGACGCCAGTTGGCATGATCGAACAGCCCCCTGTCGGCCTGACCGTAGATGAAAGGATAGCGGTATTCGCGCCAGTTGCTGGGTTTCGGCAGTATGTCCCCGCCCGAGAACCGGCGCGCAAAGGCGCGATCCCAGTCTACCGTTTCGGTCTCGCGCCTCATCGGCGAATAGGTCGGCGGCACCGGGGCATTTTCCGAGACGTAATAGCCCGAGCGCCCTCTGGACGTGAGATAGTCATTGGCCAGCAGCTCGGTATAGGCCAGCGTGACCGTGATCCGGCTGACACCCAGATGCGCAGCCAGTTTTCGGGACGAGGGCAGTTTCTCTCCCATGTGAAAGCGACCGGACAGGATGCCTTCGGCAATCAGCTGCTGGATCTGGGCCTGAAGCGTGCCCTGTGCGTTTCGTTCCAGAAAGAAGGTGTCGACCGAGATACTCATGGATCGCTTATATGCTGGACTTAAGGCGGGGGCAATCTGGACTTACTGTCAGAAGATGATTGACACGTGGTGGCGAAAAAACTAAATAACCAGAAATCTAGTTTAATGGAGTTGAAAATGTGGGAATCAGCTGCTGCCGGGTTCTCGGCCATGGGGTCCGAAGCCCGGCTGAAAGTTCTCAAGACCTTGGTACGGGCAGGGCAGACCGGTTTGACTGTCGGAGAGATTCAGAATCGCACAGGCATCGCGCCGTCGACTCTGGCACATCACCTGCGGTTTCTGGCCGCCGGTGGCGTTGTTGAGCAGGAGAAGATCGGGCGCAGCACGATCAACCGGGCGTGCTTTGATGAACTTAGAAACCTCGCGCAATTCATCCTCAGCGAATGTTGCGCGGACGAAGTAGGAAAGGCCGCAAACGATGGCTGAGCTGACACAAAACCCCAAGCCGCTGGCGCGCAACTTAGTTGATCTCATCAAGACGCCATGGGCCTTGATCATAGCCTTGTTGATCGCCGTCGCGTTGCTCGATCCCGGCAACTGGACCGCGGTCGTGACATTTGCGGCCAAAGCGCTGGCCCATACCGGGCAATATATCCTGTTTGCGGTGCTGCTGCTGTCCTATCTCAAGGCGACGGGGGCCGAGGTGATGGTTGCCCGCGCCTTTGAAGGGCGCGAAACAAGGATGATCTTTCTGGCCGCGGTGTTTGGCGGTCTTGCACCATTCTGTTCCTGTGAGGTGATCCCGTTTATCGCCGGGCTTCTGGCGTTGGGTGCACCCTTGTCGGCGGTCATGGCCTTCTGGCTGAGCTCTCCTCTGATCGATCCGCCAACCCTTTTGATCACCGCAGGTGCGCTGGGTTGGCCCTTTGCCATCGGCAAGGCAGTTGCCGCCGTCGCGCTCGGCCTGTTCGGAGGTTTCGCGGTCCGGGCTTTGATGCGTGGCGGTGCCTTCACCCAGCCCCTGCGTGAGTACAAACCTGCGGGCTGCTGTGGGTGTGGCCCAAAGAAAGATGACAAACCGGTCTGGAAATTCTGGCAGGTGCCCGAGCGTCGGGTCCGCTTCCGGTCCGAGTTCGTTCATAACGGCCTGTTCCTGTTGAAATGGCTGGCGCTGGCATACGTCCTTGAGGCGCTGTTGGTCAGCTATGTGCCAGCGGACCTGATCGCGCGTGTCGTCGGGGGCGAAGGTGTGGTGCCCATTATTACCGCTGCTCTGGTCGGTATGCCTGCCTATCTGAACTCATATGTCGCACCGCCGCTGCTGGCGGGGCTGATGGAGCAGGGGATGACGGCAGGCGCTGCCATGGCGTTCATGATCGCGGGCGCTGTCAGCTCGATCCCGGCAATGGCCGCGGTCTGGTCTCTGGTCAAGCCGCGTGTCTTCGCCACCTATCTGGTGCTGGGGGTCAGCGGAGCCGTCATCTCGGGCGTTCTGTTCCAGATGATCTGAAGGAAAAACCGCCCGGTGATGTCACCGGGCGGTTTTGCTCGTTAGCTTGCCTCGCAATAGCGAGGCAGTTTGAACCGGTATCTCGGTTCTCCACTCTCAACAAAGATGCGTTTTTCCACGCAGGCGCTGGTACCAACGCTTTGCGAGACCGGGGCCTCGGTCGACGTGATCGACGTCGCCGATCCATCTGGCAGACGCACCGACGCGATAACACCGTTTTTAAGGTCTCCGTTGATCGGTGTCGCCGACAGCACGGGAACCGTCATGAACGAGTGGTGCTCGTGCTCGCCACTGTCGTTCAGCAACAGCAATGCGGCAGCAACCGCGATCACCCCAACCCCACCCAGGATGGCAAGGCCTTTGGTTTTGATGAACGCATAGATTGAGACGGCGCGGTGCGGGCCGAAAATTGCGGATAGAAAGCTCAGCATTTCATTCCCCAAAAGAAAACGGCCCCAACCGGTCGGGTCGGGGCCATCTGCGCATCAGGGGCGCAGGTCGTCCTCGTCTTCGTCGCTGCCGTCACCTTTGGGCAGGTTGAAGAAGCTGTCGGCGTCGACGATGACATCATCGTCTTCCTTGTCCTCAGGCTCATCAGACAACGAGAAGGTTTCCAGACCTTCAATCGCGGTCGGAATCTTCGGTGCCGAATCCATTTCGAGCGACTGCTCGGTCGAGACCAGTTTGCGACGCTCATCATCGCTCATCACGCCGCCTTCGGCAGCTTTCTTCGCGGCAGCTTTCTGCACGATCGCATCCAGTTCGGACTGCTTACACAGGCCCAGTGCAACCGGATCGATCGGTTGCATGTTGGCGATGTTCCAGTGCGTGCGCTCGCGGATCGACTGGATGGTTGGCTTGGTGGTGCCAACCAGCTTGGCGATCTGACCATCGCTGAGTTCGGGGTGGAACTTGACCAGCCACAGGATCGAGTTTGGACGGTCCTGACGCTTGGACAGCGGGGTGTAACGCGGGCCACGGCGCTTTTCCTCGCCCGAGGCAGCCGGGTTGAACTTGAGCTTCAGCTTGTGCAGAGGGTTGTTCTGCGCCGCGTCAATCTCTTCCTGAGTCAGCTGGTTGTTGGCGATGGGATCGAACCCTTTGACACCTGCGGCCACGTCGCCGTCTGCGATGCCCTGCACTTCCAGTTCGTGCATGCCCACGAAATCCGCGATCTGCTTGAAGCTGATCGTGGTGTTGTCCACCAGCCATACGGCTGTTGCTTTGGCCATAAGCGGTTTTGCCATCAGCCCGTCTCCTATAAATACACCTGTCCCGTCGCCGGAATTCGGCGGCCCCGTGGTCTTGGGGCAGGTTTCCGTTGTCGGGGAACTTGGGGCCTATATAGTCGCGTCACGTTAAGAAGGGAAGAGGCGAATGCGCTGGGTGATTTTGTGGATGCTGAGTGCCGTGACTGCGTTGGCCGAAGGTGAAAAGGCGGGCGAGTTTGACTATTACGTCCTGTCGCTCAGCTGGTCGCCCAACTGGTGCGCCCGTGAAGGGGATGCGCGTGGCTCGGATCAGTGTGATGCGCGCCATGACCACGGGTGGATATTGCACGGCCTCTGGCCGCAGTTTCATCAGGGTTGGCCTTCATACTGCCGCACACCTGAGGCGCCACCCACGCGCCTCATGACGCGGGAAATGGAGGATATTCAGGGCTCATCCGGGTTGGCCTGGCACCAATGGAAAAAGCACGGCACCTGTTCGGGCCTCAGTGCATCCGACTATTTCGCCCTATCGCGGCAGGCTTATGCAGGTGTTGCGCGCCCCGAAGTGTTCCGCAAGCTGGACGCCACGGTCAAACTGCCCGCCTCAGTAGTGGAAGAGGCCTTTCTCAAGGACAATCCGACGCTTGAGCCCGACATGATCACCATCACCTGCAAGCAAGGCTATATCGAAGAGGTCCGCCTGTGCGTGTCCCGCGATCTTGACCCGGTGCCCTGTGGCCGCGACGTGATCCGTGATTGCACCGCCAAAGACGCGGTGTTTGATCCGATTCGTTAGAGCTTTTTGTTCTGGCAGTCGCGGGCATAGTCCAGCGCTTTTGCAGTGCCTTTGAGATCAATCGCCATGACAGTCTGACCTTCCGGATTATAGACAGTCATGGTCTTGTTCTGCGCAATCGATGTGACGAAACTCCGGTCGATAAAGAACACCGTCACGCCGGGCACACGATCCTGTTTGAACCCGATGGCGGTGGCGTCAAAGCTTTTGCCGTCCAACTCGAACCGGATCGGGTAGCTCTGCCCTGGTTTGATGTCGCCCCAAGCCTTGTTGTAAACGGTGAAATATCCACGATTGTCCAGCGCGTCATAGCCCAGCCGCACCACCGAAAGATCCTGATACACCGTCTGGATCAGGCACCCATTGCCGAGGTTGGGGTCCATCATGATGTTCCAGCCTTCGACGAAGCCTTTGTCGATGAGTGCCTGCGACAGGGCAGCAGTGGCGGTGAATGCGGCAAAGGTTATGGCGAGAAAGCGGGGCATTTGTTTTGTTCCTCAGAAGCGTATAAGCACGTTTTGGTTATTGATTGCTAAAGATTATCTAAACGAAATCAGGTAGCCAAATAAGTACTATCTGCAGCTACCTGAAGTGAGTACCCCCGGTTCATCGTTTAGTACTGCAGCGACCTCCCGAGCATAACATGCGAGCGACAGATAGCCCGTACTGCTGAGAGAGTAGAACAAGAACCTTATTTCCCTGCCATTTTGTCTACTGGCCACGAACATTTGGCTAACTGCATCAGGGCGGTTCGCTCTAACTTTGTCGAAAATTTCCGATAACTCCTTTGCGCCTGGAGCGTAGTCGACATCTTGCCAACGATCTAAGAAGAAGACTAGGGCGTCGGTGTCATCCAATCCTGATGGTCGTACATCAGGGTTAATGTCAGGATTTGCGAGAGCAAGCGCATGATAAAAAGCGTCAAGGGTAGGGTCATCCATCTTGGAGAAGATAGCAACTCGGAGTTTTTCGTGACCGTCGGCCTTTAGTGAAGTCGTCGAAACGAGAAGCAATAGTACAGTTGCGAATATGCTTAAGAAAACTCTGAGCATTTGTGGTAAGATTCCAACATCTTCACTTTGTTTACATTGCAAATACTTGTTGGTCTACAATTCCTTCCGCGCCCTAAGCGCCGCAGTAATCGTCCCATCATCCAGATAGTCCAACTCGCCCCCAATCGGCACACCCTGCGCCAGCGAGGTCAGGCGTACCTGCCCCTCTAACTGATCGGCGATGTAATGAGCGGTGGTCTGACCGTCGACGGTGGCGTTTAGGGCAAGGATGATCTCGGTGATACCCTCGGCCACAACTCGATCCTTCAACCGCGGGATACGCAATTCATCCGGGCCGACCCCGTCCAGAGCAGACAAAGTCCCGCCCAGAACGTGATAGCGACCCTTGAAGACCCCGGCGCGCTCCATTGCCCAAAGGTCGGCGACGTCCTCGACCACGCACAGCTCTCCGGTCGCGCGAGCCTCGGCGTCGCAGATGTCACAGATGTCGGTGGTGCCCACATTGCCGCAATTCAGGCACTCGCGGGCGGTGATGGCTACTTGTTGCATCGCGTCCGATAGCGGCGTCAGCAACAAGGCGCGTTTGCGGATCAGGTGCAGCACCGCGCGGCGGGCCGAGCGGGGGCCGAGGCCCGGCAGCTTGGCCATCAGGTCGATCAGATTGTCGATGTCACTGTTCGAACTCACTGCGCGTTCTCCTGCAAATGGGCCGGACTTGGGTGCCCGGCCTCGACTCCGTCAGGAGTGCCTATCAGAACGGCAGCTTGATGTCGGCGGGCAGGCCCATGCTTTCGGTAAGCTTGGCCATCTCTTCCTGCGAACGCTCGGCGGCTTTGGTTTGCGCATCCTTGATCGCAGCCAGGATCAGATCCTCGACCACTTCCTTGTCGTCGCCGTTGAAGATCGATGGGTCAATATCGAGCCCTTTGAGCTCACCCTTGGCCGTGGCTGTGGCTTTGACAAGACCGGCACCGGATTCGCCAACAACCATCAGATTGTTCAGCTCTTCCTGCATCTCGGTCATCTTGGTCTGCAGGTCCTGTGCGGATTTCATCATCTTGGCCATGTCGCCCAGACCGCCGAGTCCTTTGAGCATCGATATTCTCCTGTAAATCGCGTTGCCGTCTAAATACGGGTGGCGCGGACCCGGCACAAGGGGCGAGGCGTGTCCCGTCCGTCGCCAAAGTCTTTGGGAAGGCCCTTCCGCCGGTTGAGCCTCACAGGTTTCGCCTCGACCTCAATCCTCCTCGAACGGGTCCCATTCGTCTTCGACCTCAGGCAGGGCTTCGGTTTCGACCTGCGCCGCGCGTTGCTCAGGGGTTTCGATCTTGGTGATTTTGGCCTTAGGGAATTGCGCCAGCACCGCCTGAACCAAGGGGTGTTCGGTGGCCACCTGCTTCAGCGCCAATTCTGCCTCATCGCGAATTTCAGCAATCGTTGCTGCATCGCCATCGGATACAATCGTCACGGCCCATCGATTACCAGTCCAGCGCTGCAAAGCTGATCCGAGCCGAGGGGCAAGGTCCGCGGGCGCATGGGGGGCGGGAGTAAACTCGATCCGACCCGGCTGATAGGAGACCAGACGTACACCGTTTTCAACTTCGACCAGAAGCTTGACGTCCCGATTGATCCGGATCAGTTCGGCCACATGGTCGAAAGTAGGGTAGCGGGCCAGAGCGTTCGCCACGTCCTGGGCCAACGCTGCCGAGGGCGCGCCAGCTGGGTTGCGCGTTGCCGCATAGGTCGTTTGCGTCGCAACGGGGGTTGAGACGTTGCTCTGCGTGGCTGCCGGCAAGCCGCCTCCCGGCCCTCCGTTTGGAGGAGGCATGGGCGCATCCTGAAGGCGTTTTATCAACTCCTCAGGGCTGGGCAGGTCGGCCACATGAGTGAGGCGGATCACGGCCATTTCGGCGGCCATCATCGCGTTGGGCGCGGCGGCAACCTCTTCGAGTGCCTTCAGCAGCATCTGCCACATGCGGGTCAACACGCGCATCGGCAGGGCATCTGCCATCTGCTGGCCCCGGGCGCGCTCATCGGGCGAGACGGTAGGGTCTTCGGCGGCGTCTGGCGTGATCTTCACCACCGAGACCCAATGGGTAATCTCGGCAAGATCACGCAGAACGGCCAGCGGGTCTGCCCCTTCGGCATATTGGGCGCTGAGCTCGGTCAGGGCACCGGCAGCGTCGCCGCGCAGGATCATATCAATCAGGTCGAGTACCCTGCCACGATCCGCCAAGCCCAGCATCGCGCGCACCTGATCGGCGCTGGTTTCGCCTGCGCCATGGCTGATCGCCTGATCCAGCAACGAGGTCGCGTCGCGGGCAGAGCCCTCGGCGGCGCGCGTGATCAGCGCCAGCGCATCTTCGGCGATTTGCGCGCTTTCGGCATCTGCGATCTTGCGTAGCAGGCCGATCATATCTTCGGGCTCGATCCGGCGAAGATCGAAGCGCTGACAGCGAGAAAGCACCGTGACCGGAACCTTGCGGATCTCGGTGGTGGCAAAGATGAACTTCACATGCTCGGGCGGTTCCTCAAGCGTCTTGAGCAGCGCGTTGAAGGCGCTGGTCGAGAGCATGTGAACCTCGTCGATGATGTAGATCTTGTAGCGGGCCGAGGCGGCGCGATATCGGACACTGTCGATGATCTCGCGAATATCATTCACGCCAGTACGGCTGGCGGCGTCCATCTCCATCACGTCGACATGGCGGCCCTCCATGATGGCCACGCAATGTTCACACTGGCCGCAAGGTTCGGTGGTGGGTTTGCCTTCGCCATCTGGGCCGATGCAATTCATGCCCTTGGCGATAATCCGGGCGGTGGTGGTTTTACCGGTGCCGCGGATGCCGGTCATGATGAAGGCCTGCGCGATGCGGTCGGCCTCGAACGCGTTTTTCAGCGTGCGCACCATGGCGTCCTGGCCAACCAGATCGGCGAAGGTTTCCGGGCGGTATTTTCGGGCAAGCACCTGGTAGGCGGGGCTGGGCGTGTCGGTCATGTCTGCTTTCGCGGATTCGAGTTCCGCCGCAGCGTAGAGGCCGCCGCCGTCCGCGTCCACCGCCCGACCGGATGATTTTCGTTTTGGAATGCGAGACGGGGCGGTTAAGATCAGACACTTGAAGACCAGTAGAAAGATCTTCTGATTAACGTTTCGGGGGGAACGTAGAATGTCTCAGATGATTATCCATGCACTTCAGGTTGGCGGAGGAACGCTCGCGCTGACATCGATGCCGGGTCGGGGTGGCGATTATCAAGGCGATCTGGATGCCGTGGCCGATTGGAAGCCCGGCCTGATCCTTTCAATGGCAACCGAGGTCGAGATGATACTCGATGGCGCCAGAGACTTCGGTATCGACGTCCGGAACCGTGCCTGCCGATGGGTTCATCTGCCGGTCGAGGACTATGGCACGCCATCACCCGAGGTGGACGAACGTTGGGTCGAAGTCAGTGCCGCAGTGCGTCATGCGCTGTCCGGTGGCGGACGCATTTTGATTCACTGCAAGGGCGGATGTGGTCGATCTGGTATGGCTGTACTGCGTTTGATGATAGAATGCGGCGAGCATCCGGATGCAGCGTTGCAAAGGCTGCGCGCGTTGCGCCCCTGCGCTGTTGAAACCGACGAGCAGATGGAATGGGCGATCGCGCCCGCCGGTATTCTGGCTGTGGGCTGACTTGTCAGGCAGACGGTCGGTATTCGGGTTGCACCGACGTAGTCTGGGCAAGCGTCAACACTTCGAGCATCGCGCATGGCGGGTTCGACAAGATATTTGTCGACAGTGCTTCGGTCTCGGTGCCGAACAAAAGGTCTGCGTAGCTGTCCAGATGCTCTATCGCTTCGTCTGATCCAGCGCCGCAGAACACTCTGATTTCGTCGGCGCGCGCGCGAAAACGGGCGGTGCACCCGTCCGAACAATGCGCCAGTTCGCTACTGCCCTGAATCTCGAATTCTGTAGTCGCCGCAGGGGCTGATTCCGCCATCGAGGTGGCCAGCGCCCGTGCGATTCGCGCCAAAGCCGGACAGGTTTTCCCCGTCCTTTGGCAAATTGTTGCCGAGAACTGGTGGGTTCCGGTTTTCCATATCATGATGCGCCCTCCGCGCGTGGGCTGAGGGTGTGAAACAGGTGGGACAGCACAGTGCAGTCTGGACCTGCCCGGACACCCCGCCCGAGTTTCAGTTTCGGTTCCGATGGCAGGTCTCCTGACTTGCGGGTCATCGCTTTGCCGACCTTCCCAGCCCTCAAGGCCAGTGGCGCTACGGCATTGCTCTCCGCTTACAGTTGCGGGGGCAGTCGCGGATTTGGTCCGTTCCGGATATTACCGGGCAGGGCCGCACCGTGTTCCCTTTTCATCCCGGCCTCGAACGAGGGCGCGGGAACCATCACCACATCGCTAGCGGTTGCGCACTTCCCGAGTCAAGCGGATTGAATGCCACAAGCTTACCTTTGGTCCAGCCACGTCAACCTTGACTCGAACGCGATCGAGTGAACTGATCGGTTCAGATAACGCATGAGGATCAGATGTTGGACGCGCGGCAAACCGTGATGACCGAGGAGTTCCGGTTTCCCGCCGGGTCCGCGATGCTGTCCGCCCGCTTGTATCTGCCTGCGACCGATCCGGAAACGGTTGTGGTCATTAACAGTGCCACAGGCGTGCCACGAGACTATTATCAGCATTTTGCGCGTTGGCTGGCAGCTGAGCGCGGGATGGCCTGCCTGACCTACGATTATCGGGATTTTGGTCACTCGCTGACCGGGCCGCAGAAGGCCTCGACCGTGACAATGGCAGACTGGGCGCTGGTCGATATCCCTGCTGCACGGGCCGAGATGCGGCGGCGGTTTCCGGGTGCCAAGCTATGGAGTATTGGCCACTCGCTTGGTGCGATGCTTGGGCCGGTGCAATCGGATATCGAACAGATAGATCGGATGATCTGCGTCTGTTCAGGTCTAGTGACGCTCAAAGATCACCCGTGGCCTTACCGCGCGCTGGCTGCGTTGTTCTGGTATGGCCATGTGCCGTTGTTGGTCCGTGCTCTGGGATATCTGCCGGGCAAGGCGGTCGGTTTTGGTGAGGATCTGCCCGCGTTGATCTATTGGCAATGGCGCAAGTGGTGCACGGCTCCCGACAGCTATCTGCCCGAGATCGGAGAGACGCTGCCTCAGGCCCGTTGGTCCACCGCAGGCGGGCGTGTTGATCTGTTCGCCTTTGAAGATGATGAGATGGTACCACCCGCAGCCGTGTGGCGGCTGGCCGATCTTTACGGCTCAAATGCCCATCGTCACCTGTTGTCGCCGCAGGAATTTGGTTTGCCAAAAGTTGGACATATCGGAGCGTTCGCCCGACGAAACGCAGCGGTTTGGCCCCGCCTGATCGACTGACCAGACGGGACGTTGCCTCACAGCTTCTTGCGCGACTTTTTCTGCTGCGTGACACTACGCACCATCTTGCCGAACGCTTTGTCCCGCGCGCGGGATTGAGCGATGGTTTCCGAGTTGCGCTGATCCTCGCGCCGCAACTTACGCCAACGCTCCAGCCGGGACGGGTCAAGCGTGCCGCTTTGGACCGCGACCTGAACCGCACAGCCGGGCTCGGTTTCGTGCTGGCAATCCGAGAAACGGCAATTCAGGCTCAGCTCCGTGAGGTCCGAGAAGACCTCATCGACTCCGTCCTGTGCATCCAGCAAACGCAGCGCCCGCATGCCGGGCGTATCGATCAGCCAGCCACCATTGCGCATCTGATGTAACGCGCGCGCGGTCGTGGTGTGCCGGCCCCGTGCGTCATCCTCGCGAATGCCCGCCGTGGCTTTTTCCTGCCCGGTCATGCCATTGGCCAGCGTGGTTTTACCCACTCCGGATGAGCCCAGCAGCGCACCGGTCTGACCCTTTGGGCACCACGAAAGAACCTGTTCGATCGCAGCCGGGTCCAGTGCATTGATCGCCAACACAGTCAGAAACGGATCGATGGCTTGCGCCTTTTTCACAAAGGTCTCGGGTGCATCGGAATTGTCGGCCTTGGTCAGCACGATCACCGGATAACACCCGGCCTGATGCGCAAGCGCCAGATAGCGTTCCAGCCGGGGCAGACTGAAATCGGCATTGCATGAGCTGACGATGAACAACACATCGACATTCGCGGCGATTAATTGTGCCGAAGCACCTGTGCCCGCAGCGCGACGCTGCAGCAGGCTGCGCCGGTCCAGCAGGTGGTGCACGCGTCTATCATTGTCTGCCAACACCCAGTCCCCAACCGCATAGTCGCCGGTGGGGTGGTTGGGGGTCAGCAACGGGATCTCGCCGTTGGGGCCAAGCCCGATCAACCGATCCCGATGAACGGCTGTGATGCGAAAGGGATTGCAGGTTGGGTCAGCCACGTGTTGCGCGGCAAAATGTGAGGACCATCCGAGGTCCGATAAAGAAAGAGACATTGGTCTGCCTGTTGTCAGAAACAGCGTGTCCGACGGATGGCGATCGCGCATCCGCTGGTCATGTGTTCAGGCAGTCAGAAGATCGTGTCGGATCAGAACCCGGCTGCCCGAAGGGTCATTGCTACAATCATAAAGCCCTCCTGTGGCTCAGGGGTTGATAAAGTGAGAGGCTGGACATCGACCCAAGCGGGACTCGTTGTGGCTGCTTCCTTCCGGACCTGACCAGGTTGGCGAGGCGCTCGCCCGCGCCAACCTCTCGACCCCTCATATAGGCCCGCTGCGCCACATTGGCAACCCGTCAGAGGGTCAGTTGGATAGGCAGGAACCCGTCTTCGTCCAAAGGCAGAACGCAGGGGTCATACTCGGCCAATTCATGCAGATAGGCCTGGGCGGACGGGCCGGTGGTCAGAATAGCTCTGGCTCCGTTTGTCGGCCTCAGAATGAACGGGCGCGGCGCTTGCTCCAGCGGGTCATATGACAGTTTGCCCGCCAGATAATCACGCAGCACATCATGAATGAGCCGCGCAGGCAGCGTGATCGGATGGGCATGTGGAATCGAAGGGAAATGCCCGCCGCCATTGGCGCGGTAATTGTTCGTTGCGACAATGAACTTCTGATCTGGAGTGATCGGATTGCCGCCCACCTTCAGCGAACGGATTCGGGAATGGGCCGGATTCGTCAGACGGCCAGCAGCGTCGAATCGTGCCGGTTGCGAGAGGTCGATCTCGTAAGTTGCGCCGTGCAGAACGTCGAAATTGAACCCTGCACGCTTCGGGTTGATCAGGTGCGAAGGCTGATCGGCCGAGAGCTGATTGAGCACTCCGGCAGACATCTCCAGCCAGTCGCGCAGTTGCTCTGCTGTCACCTGCACCGCACGCAGCTCATTGGGAAAGACATGCAGATCGGCCACATGGCGGACCGAGATCTCGCCTGCGGGAACGTCGGTAAAATACTCCGGGCCTCCACGGCCTCCGGATTTGGCGGGTGCCGCGGCCGAGAGAATCGGAAGGCTCTCCCATTCGGTACTGGCCAGATGGAACCGTACGGCAGCAGCCTGAGCCGCCGCCAGCAACGCAAGTCCTCGGTCTAAGGCGCAATAGGTGAAATAGCTGTGCAACGCCTTGGGCACCGACCCCACGGGTTCAGAGACGCGTTTGCGCGTTTCCGCATGACCTATGGCAAAAAGTTGTTTCAATTCGGGGTCTTCCGGCATCGGCCCGGTTGCCGTTTTGATCGGGGTTGCACAGACTTGGCTTTCAACAATGCGCCAGCGGTGCTCCGCATCCTGTTTCAACTCAAGATCGATTACACCCAGATGCGAGCCCCCCCATCCCGGCATCACAACCGGTTTTCCATGTACCAGCCCTTGCTCGTGATCCACATGAGGCAAACCTTCATGCGCCTTGCCGGGCAGCGTCAGATGAGTATGCCCGGCAATGATCGCATCAATTCCCTCTATTGCGGCCAGAGGGATTACTGCATTTTCCATCCCGGCTTCGGCTTCCGCCTGATCCAACCCCGAATGGGCCAACGCCAGTACAAGATCACTGCCCTGACCGCGGAGGTAAGATGCCGTCTGCGCGGCTGCAGTCAGAATGTCGGTGACCTCTACCTGCTCCTGCAACACATGCGCCTCCCACCGAATGGTTTGCGGCGGCAGAACGGACAAAACGCCAATACGGAGCGGAACATCTTCGTCATCTACGGAAACCGTCCGCTGCAGGATCGCGTGAGGGACCCAGCCCTGAGGCGTGTGTGTTGTGCGCATATTGCTGCAAATCATCGGACAGGCGATCTGAGCAGCAATACGATTTACCAGATTCAGCCCGAATCCGAAATCGTGATTGCCCAACCCGATCGCGTCATATCCCAAAGCGTCGAATGCCTGTGAGAGCGGATGTATCTGGGTTGCGACGTCCGAGGCCCATTCTCCAAGCGAAGTGCCCTGCAACGAGTCACCATTGTCGAACAGCAATACCAGCGCGCCGTCGCACCGGGCCTGATCTCGGGCCGTTCGGATCAGGCTGGCAGTGCGGGTCAGACCCCGGCTCGTCTCGGGAATGTCGGAATAATAGTCAAATGACGTCAAATGCATATGCAGGTCGGACGTGGCCAATATCCGAACCTTTGCACAGGAATTACGCGTCTGCATTTGACGCGCCGAATTATCGTGTTTCAAAATTTCAACTTCTGACTGTCATCGTAACAGATTTTTCACCATGAGGTGGACTTAGTGCAAATTCCGGGGCAATGCTGCGGTCTTTCGGCGGCAGATCAAAAATATTTTGTTTGCTCAAATTCCGTTGCACCGACAGCACAGACATGGCAGCCCTTGGCGCGGCAGGCGAGGACAATAGGCATGAAACGCGCAGAACAGGTCACTTTTGGCGGCTCGGGCTTGAACCGGGCGGGATTGTTGCGGAGCGATCCAGAGAAGCTGGCGCAGGCCTATGATGATCCCAAGGCGCGTTGTTTGCTGCTGTGGCGTGGCAAGGTGCTGGTGCAGGGTGAAGCCCTGGACAAGCTGGCGCTGATCACGATGGACCACGAGATTTTGCAAAATGGCCGGGATGGAGTGATCGAAAAGCCTATTCTGTTGGGTCTTTCGGACGATGCCGTACCTTTGTTCGCTATGGATATTTCCGGCTGGACGGCCGAAGGATTGGATTTGGCCAGTGTCGGAGAATTCGTGGATCGCAGTGAACAGCAGCACCCCGATCTGCCTGAGGGTCATGTCTTTGCCGAACTGCGTCGCATCATGACGCGCCTCAGCGCACGCGATGCAGAGCTCGCGGCGACGGCCAAGGCGGTGATCGGATGGCATGAGACGCATCGGTTCTGCGCTCGATGCGGTGCCGCCAGTGATATCTCTCAGGGCGGATGGCAACGCAGTTGCTCTGCTTGCGGTGGCCAGCATTTCCCGCGCACCGACCCCGTGGTGATCATGCTGATCACACATGGCAATTCGGTTCTGATGGGGCGTTCTCCGGGTTGGCCGGAAGGGATGTATTCCCTGCTGGCCGGATTTGTTGAGCCCGGTGAAACACTTGAGGCGGCAGTGCGGCGCGAGGTGATGGAAGAGGCCGGTGTTCCCGTCGGTGCAGTGCGTTATCTGGCCAGTCAACCCTGGCCGTTTCCCGCGTCCCTGATGTTTGGCTGCGCGGGTGAAGCTTTGTCGCCAGATATCCAGATTGACCCGGTTGAGATCGAAGACGCGATCTGGGTCAGCCGGACTGAAATGATGCAGGCTTTCGCGGGGGATCACCCGACCCTGTTACCTGCCCGCAAGGGCGCGATTGCGCATTTTTTGCTGCAACACTGGCTTGCAGACACGCTGGACTAACGAGAGACTGGCGGCGACGCGAGACAGAGAAGAACCGAGATGCAGTTTTCAGCACAGGAAGATATCGAAGTCCCGATCGACACGGTGTTTGCCATGGTGGCGGATTTTGAGCGTTTTGAGCGCATGGCCATACGCCGCGGGATCGACGTTCGGCGTACTTCCGGGTTTGCATCGCCGCATGCAGGTACGTCATGGGAGACGGTGCTGAATATCCGCGGTAAGCCACGCCAGATTTCAATCGTGCTGAGCGAATGTGAAACGCCGTCGTTGATGCGATTTCAGGCCAGTAGCAAGGGTATGAACGGAGATACTCTTATTGAACTGCTGGCTCTGTCGCAGCGCCGGACACGGCTGAGCGTGATGACGTCGCTGAAAGCAAAGACACTGCCTTCCCGGCTACTGCTGCAATCCCTGAAACTGGGCCAGTCCCGGTTTCGCCGCCAGTTCCAGACACGTCTCAGCGACTTCGCGCGCGAGATGGAAGAACGTCACCTGCACGGGGTTTGATTGAGCAAGAACCTGACCGGTCAACTACCAATGAACAGGTGCTAGCGAATGCGGATAGCCCAAAGATCACAGATCATTCTCCTGCATGGCGCGTCAAGCAGTGGCAAAACGACGATCGCACAGGCGCTACAGAACAGAGCCGATGTGCCATTCTGGCATATCTCTATCGACCATCTGAGAGACGCAGGCATTTTGCCCATGCATCGATTTCGAACCGGTGAATTTGACTGGGCAGACAGCAGGCGAGAGATATTCGACGGCTTCCACTGGTCGCTGGTGGCTTATGCGGATGCGGGCAACAATCTGATTGTCGAGCATATTTTTGACAGTCCGGGCTGGATCGAAACACTCAAACCCGATTTTGGTCGTCATGACGTCTTGTTCGTGGCGGTACACTGTCCGGTCGATGTTTTGGAACAACGAGAGAGGGCTCGTGGCGACCGTAGGATAGGCAGCGCAGTTCAGGATCAGCAAACCATACATCTCGGGCGCGTGTATGACCTTGAAATCGACTCAACGGATGATACCGGTGCGAACGCCGTTAGAATTCTGAACGCTTTGAAGTCAGGGGTGCGCCGGTCCGAGTTCCGAGCGTCGACCTAATCTCGAGTTACCCACGCGGTTGCGCCGCCGGGTATACGCCCAGCAGTTCGACATTGGTCGTGAAATGTTCCAATTCGTCCATCGCGAGTTTGACGTTATGGTCATCCGGATGACCTACGATATCGGCGTAAAACTGCGTTGCTGTGAAAGAACCATCGACCATGTAGCTTTCGAGCTTGGTCATGTTGACGCCATTCGTCGCGAACCCACCCATCGCTTTGTAGAGTGCTGCCGGGATGTTGCGGACTTGGAACACAAAGCTCGTGATCATCCCGTGATCACCCCGGCGCGCAAGATCGACCTCGCGTGACATCACCAGGAACCGGGTTGTGTTGTCGCCATGATCCTCGATGTGGCGTGCCAGCACATTCAGGCCATAGATCTCGCCTGCCAGTTCGCTGGCCAGCGCGGCTGAGTGAAGCTCACCTGCCTCTGCCACCTCGCGGGCAGCGCGGGCGTTGTCAGGGCTGACACGGCCTCGGATGTTGTGCTGTTTGAGGAACCCGGCGCATTGAGGCAGCAGAACCAGATGGGAATGGGCCTCGGTTATGTCGTCGAGCTTTGCGCCCGGAACCCCCAGCAGGTTGATATGCACCCGCACAAAGGCCTCGTCGATGATATGCAACCCGCTATGGGGTAGCAGCCGGTGGATGTCCGCGACCCGGCCATAAGTGGTGTTTTCGACCGGCAGCATCGCCAGATCGGCCTCGCCCGAGCGCACTGATTCGATCACATCTTCGAAAGTTCGGCAGGGCAGGGCGTCCATATCAGGGCGCGCGTTACGGCACGCCTCGTGGCTATAGGCGCCGGGTTCTCCCTGAAATGCAATGCGTTTGGTCATTTGGTCGTTTCCGTGCAACAAGTTCGCGAATTGGGCGTTTAGTCGCGGTGTCTATACCTTGCCTCTTCTCAGGGGAAGCCTTAGACACCCCCAAGACAGCTGAAATGGACACGCGATCAAAATGTTCGACACGATGACAGTTACCAAGGCCGCAGCAGGCCTGTTTGGCACCTTCTTGGTGCTTCTTCTGGCAAAATGGGGGGCGGACGTCCTCTATAGCTCTGATAGCCATTCTGCCGAAGCAGCTTACATTATCGAAACAGAAAGCGCGGGTGAGAGCGCTGACGGTGAAGAGGTCGTATTCGAAGACATGCTCGCCGCAGCCGATCCTGAGAAGGGCGCACGTGTGTTCCGCAAATGCACCGCCTGCCACAAGCTTGAGGACGGTGCCAACGGCACAGGTCCATACCTCTATGGTATCGTAGACCGCCCGGTCGCAACGGCCGAAGGCTTCACCGGCTATTCAGCTTCGATGCAGGCCCATGGCGGCAACTGGACGCCGGAAGCTCTGGACGCGTTCCTCGAGCGTCCCAGCGCCTATATCTCGGGCACTTCGATGAGCTTTGCTGGTCTGAAAAAACCGCAAGAGCGCGCCGATCTGATTGCGTATCTGCAAACCATCGGAAATTGATCGACCGGTCAGAATTGAAGATTTCAAAGCCGCTGCCTGGTGCAGCGGCTTTAATTTTTTGTCTGACAAGAACTTCACAAAGCGTTCACGCATTCTAAACTTGCAACAGTAAGTGTTGGTCTTTTAGCTGGCCTGCACGACATTGAAGATCACAAATGACCCAGAGGACGAGCATCATGAAATCCCTTCTGACCGTACCGCGACCGCCAAAGTTTCAATCTTGGGCTGCGGTGCTTGGGATTTCGGCTACGGTCTTTTTGTCTGGCGGAAATATTGCCGCTGCCAACGAAGAAGCAATAACGCGCAGTCATGGCTATTCTTACTTTGGTAATCTGGATTATCCGGTCGATTATCCGCACCTGAACTATGTAAATCCGGATGCGCCCAAAGGTGGTGAGCTGTCGCTTGCCGGTTCGGGGACGTTCGATTCGCTGAACCCCTTCTCACGCAAGGGGCGCGCGGGCGCGCTGACGACGATCCAATATGACTCGCTGATCGACAGCACTTCTGACAGTGTCGGGCAATACTATGGTCTTCTGGCCAACAGCATCGAGTATGATGAAGGCCGCAACTATGTGATCTTCCACATGCGGCCCGAGGCGACCTTCTGGGATGGAACTCCGGTTACGGCCGAGGATGTCGTCTATAGCCACCGTTTGTTCATCGAGCAGGGCCTGCCATCTTATGCCCAAGCCGTGGGGCGCATGGTCGAGAATGCCGAGGCGCTGGATGATCACACGGTGAAATTCACTTTCAACCCCGAAGTGACACGGCGCGGTCTAATCGAAACGGTGGGCTCAACGCCGATCTTCTCAAAAGCGTGGTTCGAAGCGGATGAGAGCCGCCGTCTGGATGAGCCCCGGCTGGAAGTGGCCGTGGGATCGGGCCCCTACAAGCTGGACAACTACGATATCAATCGCCGGATCGTGTACAAACGGCGTGATGACTACTGGGGTAAGGACCTGCCGATCAACGTGGGTCGGAACAACTACGATACCATCCGGATTGAATATTTTGCGGACCAGACCGCTGCGTTCGAAGGCTTCAAAGCGGGCGAATACACCATGCGCATCGAGAGCGATCCGAAGCTTTGGGCCTCCAGCTATGATTTTCCGAAGTTGAGCGAAGGCTCTGTCGTGCAGGATGAAATCGCTGACGGCAGCCCTCCGACGCCGTCGGGCTTTGTGTTCAATCTGGGCAAGCCGCAATTCGCTGACAAGAATGTGCGCAAGGCTATCGCGCTGGCATTCAACTTCGAGTGGGCCAATGAATCGCTGATGTTTGGCCTGAACTCCCCGCGCAGTTCCTTTGTGCAGGACACCCATCTTGAAGCAAAAGATGTGCCTACAGGCGCAGAGCGTGCGTTCCTCGAAACTCTGGGCGATGTGGTGCCCGCCGCCGTTATGAACGAGCCTGCGCTGGTGGTACACGAATCCAATGCAGCCCGCCTGAATGATCGCCGTAACCTGCGCCAGGCGTCAAAGCTGCTGGATGAGGCCGGTTGGCCCGTGGGTGATGGCAATCTGCGCCGCAACGCAGAGGGGCAGACGCTGAAGGTTAATATCCCCTACGCCTCCAGCATTCCCACATCGACCGCAACGATGATTGAGACCTTTGTCCAGAACCTGCAATCCATTGGCATAGATGCGACGGCGGAAAAGGTAGACCCATCGCAGTTCACCCTGCGTCGGCGCGAGCGCGACTATGACATGGTGTATTCGACCCGTTACGGATCTTTCCTGTCCACGGGCGGCGGGCTGAGCCAGATGTATGGCTCGGAAGAGGCGGCGTTCAGCCTGTTTAACCCGGCGGGTCTTGCCAGCCCGCTTGTGGATGCCGTGATCGAAGCGTCATTCGACACCACAAATCAAGCCGAACAGGACGCGGCGCTTATGGCGCTGGACCGTGTGCTGCGCTATGAGTTCTTCATCATCCCTGATGGGTATGTGGCGGATTATTGGACAGCTTACTACGACATGTATGAATACCCGGAAAACCTGCCTCCGTTCACGCTGGGCTATCTCGACCTGTGGTGGGTCAACCCCGAGAAAGAGGCGGCACTGAAGGCGAAAGGCGCGCTGCGGTAACATGGGCGCCTATATTCTAAGACGTCTGTTGCTGGTCATACCGACCCTTCTGGGCATCATGATCGTCAACTTCACGCTGGTGCAGTTCGTCCCCGGCGGACCGATCGAACAGATCATCGCACAGATCGAAGGTCAGGGTGATGTCTTTGCCGGCTTTGCAGGCGGCGGCGACGCCGGGGCAGGGGCCGAGCCCGCAGGCGGTGTCTTTGACGACAAATACGTCGGTGCCCGCGGTCTGCCGCCCGAATTCATTGCAGAGCTTGAGAAAGAGTTCGGCTTCGACAAACCGCCACTCGAACGTTTTCTGGGCATGATGGGCAATTACCTGACGCTGGATTTTGGCGAGAGCTATTTCCGCTCGATCAGTGTGATCGATCTGGTGCTGGAAAAGATGCCCGTGTCGATCTCGCTGGGACTTTGGTCAACGTTGATCGCCTATCTGGTCTCGATCCCGCTGGGTATTCGCAAGGCAATCAAGGACGGGTCGAGTTTCGACACCTGGACCAGCGGAGCCATCATTGTGGCCTATGCCATCCCCGGGTTCCTGTTTGCCATCCTTCTGCTGGTGCTCTTCGCGGGGGGCTCGTATTGGCAGATCTTCCCGCTGCGGGGGCTGACTTCGGACAATTGGGACAGCCTCAGCCTGTTCGGCAAGATCACTGACTATTTCTGGCATATCGCGCTGCCGATTATCGCGCTGACCATCTCGGCTTTTGCGACGCTAACGTTGCTGACCAAGAACTCATTTCTGGATGAGATCAAGAAGCAATACGTCATGACCGCCCGCGCCAAGGGCCTGAGCGAGCGCAAGGTCCTCTACGGCCATGTTTTCCGCAACGCGATGCTGATTGTGATTGCCGGTTTCCCGGCCGTCTTCATCGGTGTGTTTTTTGGCGGTTCGATCATCATCGAGACGATCTTCTCGCTGGATGGTCTGGGCCGACTGGGGTTTGAGGCCGCAGTGGCGCGCGATTATCCGGTGATCTTCGGCACGCTTTTCATCTTTGGCCTGATGGGGCTGGTTGTCGGCATCATCAGCGATCTGATGTATGTGCTGGTCGACCCTCGCATCGATTTCGAAAAGCGGGAGGGGTAAATGGCGCTTTCCCCCCTTAACCAGCGCCGCTGGCGCAATTTCCGACGCAATGGACGGGCGTTCTGGTCGCTGATCATCTTCTCGGTCCTGTTCGGCCTGTCGCTATTTGCCGAGTTCATCGCCAACGACAAACCGATCCTTGTGAAGTATCGCGGTGAATTCTACACGCCCGTTTTCAACTTCTACGCCGAAACGGAATTCGGAGGCGATTTCCAGACCGAGGCGATCTATCGCGACCCCGAGGTCATGTGCCTGATCGATAGTGGCGGGCTGGAGCAGTGTTTCGACGATCCCGAAGGCATTATCGACGAGATCAAGGCGGGTACGTTTGAAGCCGATGGGTTCGAACGCGGCTGGGCCATATGGCCGTTGATCCCTTATTCCTTCAACACCAGTGTGGATCGCCCCGGAGCGGCACCCTTGCCGCCCAACAGTCAGAACCTGCTGGGCACCGATGACACCAAGCGCGACGTGCTGGCGCGTGTTATCTATGGCTTCCGCCTGTCGATCCTGTTCACGCTGATCGTCACCGGGGCCGCCAGTCTGATCGGCATCTTTGCAGGGGCCATCCAGGGCTTTTTCGGCGGCTGGCTGGATCTGATCTTCCAACGCATCATCGAGATCTGGTCCTCCACCCCTTCGCTCTACGTTATCATCATCATGTTCGCCATTCTGGGTCGAAGTTTCTGGCTGTTGGTGATCTTGATGATCCTGTTCAGTTGGACCGGATTGGTGGGCGTCGTGCGCGCTGAATTCCTGCGGGCACGCAACCTTGAATATGTCCGCGCCGCGCGCGCGCTGGGGGTTGGCAACATGACGATCATGTTCCGCCACATGCTGCCCAACGCGATGGTCGCCACGCTGACCTTCATGCCGTTCATCGTGACCGGAACCATTGGTGGGCTGGCCTCGCTGGACTTCCTCGGCTTCGGTTTGCCGTCCTCGGCCCCGTCGCTTGGGGAACTGACCTTGCAGGCGAAACAGAACCTGCAGGCTCCGTGGCTGGCCTTCACCGCCTTCTTCACCTTTGCCATCATGCTGTCGCTGCTGGTCTTCATTTTTGAAGGCGTGCGCGATGCGTTTGATCCCAGAAAGACCTTCTCATGAGCCTTTTGGATGTGAACAACCTCAAGGTCTCGTTCCGGCAGGACGGGCAGGTTTCGGCGGCGGTCAAGGGCGTGTCCTTTACGGTCGACCGAGGAGAAACCGTGGCGCTGGTGGGCGAATCCGGTTCGGGCAAATCCGTGACCGCGCTCAGCACTGTGTCGTTGTTGGGCGATAGCGCAATAGTCGAAGGCTCAGTCACCTATGACGGGCAAGAGATGATCGGTGCGTCCGAAGACAGATTGATGGACGTGCGCGGCAATGACATTAGTTTTATATTTCAAGAACCGATGACCTCGCTCAACCCGCTGCATACGATCCAGAAGCAGATGGCGGAATCTCTGGCGCTGCATCAGGGCGTTACGGGCGATGCGGCGCGCACGCGGATTGTGGAACTTTTGAACAAAGTTGGCATCCGCGACCCCGAAGAGCGGTTGGACAGTTATCCGCATCAATTGTCCGGTGGACAGCGTCAGCGCGTGATGATCGCGATGGCCTTGGCCAACAAGCCGGACATTCTGATCGCGGATGAACCGACGACCGCGCTGGACGTGACGATTCAGGCGCAGATTCTCGAATTGCTGGCCGAACTGCAAAAGTCAGAGAACATGGGGATGTTGTTCATCACTCATGACCTTGGCATTGTGCGCCGCATCGCCAACCGGGTCTGTGTGATGAAGGATGGCGAGATTGTCGAAACCGGCGTGACAACGGAGATTTTCGACAACCCGCAACACCCCTATACTCGTAAGCTTCTGGCGGCCGAGCCGTCCGGGCACCCCGACCCGGTGGCCCCGGATGCCGAAGAGGTGGCCCGCACTGATCACCTGAAAGTCTGGTTCCCGATTCAGCGCGGGTTTCTCAAACGGACCGTGGGCTATGTGAAAGCTGTCAATGATGCGACGCTTAGCGTGCGCGCAGGAGAAACATTGGGGATCGTAGGCGAAAGTGGATCGGGCAAGACAACGCTGGCGCTGGCCATCATGCGTTTGATCGCGTCCGAGGGCGGGATCACTTTCCGCGACCAGAATGTGCGTCGCTGGTCAACGCGTGAACTCAGGCGGTTGCGCAAAGACATGCAGATCGTATTTCAGGATCCGTTCGGCAGCCTCAGCCCCCGTATGACCTGTATGCAGATCATCGCCGAAGGGTTGGCCATACATAAGGTCGATCCCCATCGTGCCCCGCGCGAATTGGTGGCCGAAGTGATGACCGAGGTTGGGCTGGACCCAGCCGCGATGGACCGTTACCCGCATGAGTTTTCGGGTGGGCAACGCCAGCGGATCGCCATTGCCCGCGCCATGGTATTGAGGCCCAAGCTGCTGGTGCTGGACGAACCAACCAGCGCGCTAGACATGACCGTGCAGGTGCAGATTGTTGATCTGTTGCGGGACCTGCAAAGGAAATACGGGCTGGCCTATCTGTTCATCAGCCATGACCTGAAGGTCGTGCGCGCGATGTCTCACAACGTCATCGTCATGCGCAACGGCGATGTGGTCGAAATGGGCGCTGCCGAGGATTTGTTCGAACATGCCCAAACCGACTACACCCGCGAACTGATTGCGGCGGCGGGCTGACGAGCAGCCCGCACCTTTGACCTCAGGCGATTTCCTTGTTCTTGGCTGACGCGGGAACGGGGCCGCGCAGCTCTTCATAGTGATCGAATTGCAGTTTCACCCAGCCGGTACCACGGGTGGCGCTGGCGAGGGTGCGGTGCAGCTCATCCTCGGCAACAGCCGGAAGTTGGGCGTTGAAGATTTCCCAGCCCGACGCGTTCGGATTGCCCTCGAAGCCCAGCACCTGACCTTGCAGCGAACTGATCGTCGGGACCAGATCGCCGACGAAGGCCGACGGTAGATGGATCTCGGCGTTCAGGATCGGTTGCAGGACAACCGGTTTTGCTTCCGGCAATGCTTCACGTACGGCGTTCTTGCCCGCCGTGCGGAAGGCATAGTCAGAGCTGTCCACGTTATGGTGTTTTCCGTCACTCAGCGTCACCTTGACGTCCACGACAGGGAACCCCTCGGGGCCTTCGACCAGAGCATCCTTGGCCCCATGCTCCACCGAGGGAATGTAATTCCGCGGTACCGCTCCGCCTTTAACCACTTCTTCGAACTGGAACCCAGATCCGCGTGGCAGCGGTGCGATGGATATAACGACATCGGCAAATTGCCCCGCACCACCGGATTGCTTGCGATGGCGATGGCGATGATCGACCTTCGTGCGGATGGTTTCGCGATAGGCAGTTCCGGCGGCCTCTGCCTCGATCTCGATACCGAAATCTTCAGCCAGCTTGGCGCTCACGCGCCGCATATGCTGCGGACCTTGCGAGCCCAGAATGGAATGACCGCTCAACTCGTCCTGTTCCAGATGCAGCCCCGGGTCGATCTCAACCAACCGGGTCAGCGCGTTCGACAGACGTACATCATCACGCTCATGCGCGGGCGAGACGACCTGACGGTGCGCGGCAGGATGCGATGAAGCCCATTCCGGCAGCTCCGTCGCCGCCGCGCTGTCATAGATAAAACCGGGATTGAGATGGTCGGATTTCACGGCCAATCCGATCTGCCCGGCCTCAAGAGCACTGATCTGGGTCTTGGCGTCCAAGGTGGTTAGGTTTCCGACGGTTTCGCCACCCAGAGATTCGTGTGCTTTCACCCCGTCACCCAGACCGCGCAACACGGTGATCTTGCCGATATGCTTTTTCACATCCGCAAAGCCTGCGATGGCACGGGCGTTCTCTTCAGCCTCATCCCGGTCCGCCGCGATGTTGAATTCCGGGGCCTCGTGACGCAATGCCTTCATCAGCCGGGTCAGGCCATTGCCATGGCTGGCCGCGCCCAGACAGGCGGGGATCAGTTGGTGATTCTGCAAAACCTGCGCGGCCAGTTCGTAGACCTCTTCGCTGGGCGGCTGTTTGTCCTCGATCAGCTGCTCCAGAAGGTTGTCGTCGAAATCCGATAGGGTCTCCAGCAGTTCGGTGCGCGCTTCCTGTTCGCGGTCTTCTACCGATTGCGGCAACTCGATCAGGGCCGAGGGCTGGCCTTCCTGATACTTCCACGCGCGTTCCGAGATCAGATCGACGGCACCGATGATGGTGTCCCCGTCGCGGATCGGAACCTGCCGCAGAGCGATGTGATGAGTGCAATAGGTCTGTAGCGCTGCAACGATGTCACGGATGCGGCCATTGGGGCTGTCCATGCGGTTGATGAACAGGAAACAGGGGATACCCGCTTCTTCCACCAGCCTGAGATACGGGGCACACAGGACGGCGGCATCCGGATCAGGCGGCACGACGACCACGGCCGCGTCCGAGATGGCCATTGCGGGGCCGACATAGGCCAGCGCATCGCCGCCTCCGTCCACGTCCACCGCGCACCAGGGTTCGTCCAAATAAGAAAAACCGTGCAGATGCACGGTTCCGGCGATATCGAATGTTGTGGGCCGCCCGTCGAGGCGGCTGATCGCTTCGACCAAGGTGGTTTTGCCCGATTGGCTGGGGCCGAGGACGGTGAAAACGCGCATGGGTGCTGTCCCTCTTTCAGTTGCAACTTGGCTGCACGAAAAGAGTTGCCCGACGCGTATGCGTCGGTACGGGTCTGTCTGATACTCGGCCTGCCTCAGGCGGCGGAGAGGAGTGGCTCTCCACCCCTTAAGTGTGGAGAAAACCAGAGGCGGGCGTCAAGCCCCTCATGCAGCTTCGAAAGGAACCGATCAGTCGGCTGACCGGTCCAAAAGGGTCAAATCGCCGAGCTATGACCCGCCTTGCTCAGGTCATAGGCGTCAAAATTCCGCGCGATCATGCGAGTCAACGCGCGTGCCTCCTCTGGGATGAACAGGCCCTTGTCGGTGATCTGCAACAGGTTTTCAAAGGCCGCGTTGGCCGATTGGTACATCTGATGCAGCTCACTGGCCGAGATATCGTGGTTGCGCAGGATCTCGGCGGTGTCGATCTGGAAATCGCACATCAAGGCTTCGATCAGACGAGAGCGCAGCACATCCTGCCCCTTGAAAAGATGTCCGCGCGCAGTCGAAAACTGACCATCACGAATGGCTTTGGTATGGGCCGACGTGGCTGAGGCATTCTGGGCGTAACCTTGCGGGAAGCGCGAGATTGAGCTTGCACCGACGCCAACCAGAACCTCGGCCTGATCATCGGTATAGCCTTGGAAGTTGCGCTTCAGCCGACCGGCGTTCAGCGCCTTTGTCAGGCCATCATCCTGCGTGGCGAAATGGTCGATGCCGATCTCTGCATAATTGTCCCACAGGAACAGGCGACGGGCGGTTTCGAACAATTCCAGCCGTTGTTCGGGTGTTGGCAGCGCGTCAGAAGGGATCATCTGTTGCCGCTTGGCCATCCACGGAACATGCGCATACCCGTAGAGCGCAACACGGTCAGGTGACAACGACAACAGCTTCTGCACGCTTTCTGTCATCCGTGCTTTGGTCTGGTGCGGCAGGCCATAGAGGATATCGGCGTTCAGGCTGGTGATGCCGCGCGCGCGGATCATGTCGACGGCATTGCGGGTCACGTCATAGCCCTGAATGCGCCCGATGGTTTTCTGGATTTCGTCGTCGAAATCCTGCACCCCAATCGAAGCGCGGTTCATGCCCGCCTCGGCCAGTGCGTCCAGACGCGCCTCATCAATCTCGTTTGGATCGATCTCGACCGAGAACTCGGCGTCCGGGCCCAAAGGAACCACGTCGAGAATACGCGCCGCTAGGTCACGCATCAGGTCGGGGTTCAGCAGGGTCGGCGTACCGCCCCCCCAATGCAGGCGCGACAGTTTTACACCTTCGGGTAGACGTGCCGCCAGCAGATCAAGCTCGGCCTTCAACACATCCACATAGGCAATGACCGGATTATCAGTTTGGGTGCCTTGCGTGCGGCAGGCGCAAAACCAGCACAGCCTGCGGCAGAAGGGGACGTGGACATATAGCGAAATGGAGCTTCCCGGAGCGATCCCGGAAATCCATTCACTGTATAGGTCGGACCCCACGTCATTATTGAAATGGGGGGCGGTTGGATAGCTTGTATAACGCGGTACCTTCGCGTCAAAAAGTCCAAGCCGTGCCAATTGAGCTTTGATTGTCATGACGCTACGGGTATAACGGGGAGGGCTTGCATACTTTGACCGAGATCAAGTGGACGCGCGAATGAACGTAAAAGCCATGTTTGAACACGGAAGCTGCGAGGATTGCCCGATCAGGCATCGCGCAGTATGCGCCCATTGCGAAGCTGATGAGCTCGAAGAGCTTGAAAGCATTAAATATTATCGCAGCTTTGAGGCTGGACAGAATGTAATCTGGTCCGGCGACCCGATGAATTTCGTGGGGTCGGTCGTTTCCGGAATCGCTTCGTTGACGCAAACGATGGAAGACGGTCGCACGCAGATGGTCGGGCTGCTATTGCCCAGCGATTTTGTTGGCCGCCCGGGGCGCGAATCTGCGCCATATGATGTGATTGCAACCACCGATCTGGTCATGTGCTGCTTCCGCAAGAAGCCATTCGAAGAAATGATGACGACCACGCCGCACATCGCGCAGCGCTTGCTTGAGATGACGCTGGACGAACTGGATGCGGCGCGCGAGTGGATGCTGGTACTGGGGCGCAAGACCGCGCGAGAGAAGATCGCCAGCCTGCTTTCGATCATTGCCCGCCGGGATGCGTCGATCCACAAGTCCGGCATGACGGGGCCGATCGTGTTCGATCTGCCGCTGACTCGTGAGGCGATGGCGGACTATCTGGGTCTGACGCTGGAAACGGTGAGCCGCCAGATGTCTGCATTGAAAAAGGATCAGGTGATCTTGCTGGAAGGCAAGCGCCACGTCACCATCCCCGATATGGGGCGCCTTATGGAAGAGGCGGGCGACGATACGGATGGCGGTTTTCTGGTCTGACGCCTGACCCTGTCGGCGCGACCCTCACAATGTCAGGAGTGAGCCATGGTATTCAGTAGCCTGTTGGCGATGTTGTTCATCGGCGCGATTGCCGGGTGGCTATCCGGCAAGATCATGGAAGGTCGTGGCTTTGGTCTGATCGGGAATATTATCGTCGGGGTTGTCGGTGCATTTCTGGCAGGAACGATCTTTCCCGCGCTAGGCTTTGGGGTTGGTGGCGGCCTGTTCTCTTCGATCTTCTTTGCGACTGTGGGGGCGGTGATCCTGCTGTTCCTCATAGGGTTGATCCGAAAAGCGTAAAACGCTCAAAGCCGCCCGGATCAGGGGCGGCTTTGCATCTTGTTTCGCAAGCGGATCAATGGGCCAGGAAGACCGGCACGTTGGATTGCTCGAGCATATTGCGGGTTGCTCCGCCCAGAATTGCCTCGCGGAAACGGGAATGCCCATAGGCGCCCATCACGATCATGTCCGCCTCGGTGTCCGCTGCGTGGCGGTTGAGGATGTCCGAGACGCGAGTCATGGTCTTGCTCAGCACATCGATCTCACATCTCACCCCGTGCCGTGCCAGCATCTGCGACAGCAGTCCGCCGGGGTCGGACCGGTCGGGCCCATGCCGGGGCGGATCAATGACGACGATGCGTGTCAACTCGGCCTGTTTCAGGAAGGGCAGGGCGCAGCGGATAGCCCGCATTGCCTCGATGCTCTCATTCCAGCCGATCATAACGGTTCCCGGCGAAGCAAGTGGTTTTGAATCGTCCGGCACCAGCAGAACCGGGGCGTGGCCTTCGAACATGGCAGCCTCGACAATCGGTTCGGCTTCGGCGTCCCGGTCTTTGCCGTAGGGTCGTGGCAAAATCACCAGATCCGAGAAACGCGCACGTCGCGCAACATGGCGTCCGATATCGGCGATCTGCGCAACGCCATTCTCGGTAGACCAGCGGATGCCGGACTTGCCTAGATAGTCCTGAGCATAGGCGAGTATTTCATCGGCCTCGGCATTGGCGCGGCTCAAGGTTTCCTGCAAAATCAGTGCGTTGGCACCTGCGTAGTAATAACCCGTCTGACTGCGGTCGACTCCAAGACACAGCGCCTCGGCGTGGGCGTCCTGTGCCTCAGCCAGTGCGACCATCTGCGCCAATGCAGATTGTGACAGCTTGGTTTCCGTCATGACCGTCAATAGGGATTTATATGCCATGTCGCCCTCGTGATTTCGGCGCGACCATTGTGCGGTCCGCGCATCGGTTTCTTGAGGAAAACCTGTCACATTAAACAGGGGCTTGTCTTGACACAGATCAAAGCGGAAAACGTGGCCTCGCTGCATTACAGCATGCAGTCAAAAAGGTTTCGCGCGGCATGAAGAATCGCGCGGGGCATGGCAAAGGGACGCAATATGTCAAATTACATCAAGCTGATCGTGCTTGGGCTGGTCGTGGTGTTCGCCGCGATTGGGTCCAACTATGCACGCGATTTGGCGTATCAGGTGCATGCGATTCTGGTGATGTTGATCGCCGGTGGTTTGTTCATCTGGACGCTTAGAAAAACGGACGAGCCAGATATTCTCTTAGACCGCTCGGGCGAATACATGGATGACGTGATCCGCTATGGCGTGATCGCGACCGCCTTTTGGGGTGTGGTCGGGTTTCTGGCGGGAACCTTCATTGCGTTCCAGTTGGCCTTTCCGGCGCTGAACTTCGAATGGGCGCAGGGCTACGCCAACTTCGGCCGGTTGCGTCCGTTGCATACTTCGGCGGTGATCTTCGCCTTTGGCGGCAACGCGCTGATTGCAACTTCGTTCTATGTCGTACAGCGCACCAGCGCCGCGCGTCTCTGGGGCGGTAATCTGGCGTGGTTCGTGTTCTGGGGCTATCAGCTGTTCATCGTTCTGGCCGCAACCGGCTATCTGCTGGGCGGAACCCAGTCGAAAGAATATGCCGAGCCTGAATGGTACGTAGACCTGTGGCTGACCGTTGTCTGGGTCGCTTATCTGGCGGTCTATCTGGGCACGATCATCAAGCGGAAAGAGCCCCATATCTATGTGGCCAACTGGTTCTACCTCGCGTTCATCGTCACCGTCGCCATGCTGCACCTGGTCAACAACATGACCATCCCCGTCAGCATCTGGGGCTCGAAATCGGTTATCGTCTGGTCGGGCGTTCAGGACGCTATGATCCAGTGGTGGTACGGTCACAACGCCGTGGGCTTCTTCCTGACCGCGGGCTTCCTGGGCATGATGTACTACTTCATCCCGAAGCAGGCCGAGCGTCCGGTATTCTCGTACAAGCTGTCGATCATCCACTTCTGGGCGCTGATCTTCCTGTATATCTGGGCGGGTCCGCACCACCTGCACTATACCGCGCTGCCTGATTGGGCGTCGACGCTGGGTATGGTGTTCTCGATCATCCTGTGGATGCCTTCGTGGGGCGGTATGATCAACGGTCTGATGACGCTTTCCGGCGCTTGGGACAAGCTGCGCACCGATCCGATCATCCGTATGATGGTCATCTCGGTCGGCTTCTACGGTATGTCCACATTCGAAGGACCGATGATGTCGATCCGCGCTGTGAACTCGCTCAGCCACTATACTGACTGGACCATTGGTCACGTGCACTCGGGCGCGCTGGGCTGGAATGGCATGATCACCTTTGGTGCGCTGTACTTCCTGGTTCCCGTCCTGTGGAAGCGCGAGCGTCTGTACTCACTGCAGATGGTCAGCTGGCACTTCTGGCTCGCCACCATTGGCATCGTGCTCTACGCCGCGTCGATGTGGGTCACCGGTATCATGGAAGGTCTGATGTGGCGCGAAGTGGATGCAAACGGCTTCCTGGTGAACTCGTTCGCCGACACCGTGGCCGCCAAGTTCCCGATGTACGTGGTGCGTGGTCTGGGTGGGGTTCTGTTCCTCGCTGGCGCAGTGATCATGTGCTACAACCTGTGGATGACCGTGCGGAAAGCGCCGGCCAAAGAGGCCAGCCTGACCGTCGCGGTCCCGGCTGAATAAGGAGGGCCGGAGCAATGGCAATTCTCGACAAACATAAGATCCTCGAGACCAACGCGACCCTCCTGCTGATCTTCAGCTTCCTGGTCGTAACCATCGGTGGCATCGTTCAGATCACCCCGCTGTTCTATCTTGAGAACACAATCGAGAAGGTGGAGGGCATGCGCCCTTACACCCCTCTCGAAATGGCGGGGCGTGAGATCTACATCCGCGAAGGCTGCTATGTCTGCCACAGCCAGATGATCCGCCCGATGCGGGACGAGGTCGAACGCTACGGCCACTACTCGCTGGCGGCTGAATCGATGTATGACCACCCCTTCCAGTGGGGCTCCAAGCGCACGGGGCCTGATCTGGCGCGTGTTGGTGGCCGCTACTCGGATCAGTGGCAGGTCGATCACCTGCGGGACCCGCAGTCTGTGGTGCCTGAATCGGTGATGCCCAAATATGGCTTCCTCGAACACCGCAAGATCGACGGCAAGTATATCGGTGACATCATGGCGGCCAACGCTCTGGTCGGCACCCCATATACCGAAGAGATGCTGGAGAACGCGCAAGCCGACTTCCGCGCTCAGGCCGATCCGGACAGCGACTATGACGGTCTGCTGGAACGCTATGGCGACAAGGTCAACGTGCGCAACTTCGACGGCCAGCCCGAGCTGACCGAAGCGGACGCGCTGGTTGCCTATCTGCAAATGCTGGGCACGTTGGTCGACTTCTCGACCTTCACGCCTGACGCAAACCGCTAAGGAGGGTGTGATGGAAGAATACACAATCCTCAGACAGTTTGCGGATAGCTGGATGTTGCTGCTGTTGTTCGCCTTTTTCCTGGGCATCGTGATCTGGGTTTTCCGCCCCGGTGCCAGCAAGGAATACAAGGACACGGCCAATATTCCGTTCCGGCATGAAGATAAACCCGCCACATCCAAGGAGGCGCGGCAATGAGCAAGACACCTGAAAAACAGCCGGGTGATCCGAATACAACCGGTCACAGCTGGGACGGTATCGAAGAGTTCGACAACCCGATGCCGCGCTGGTGGCTGTGGACCTTCTACGCCACCATCTTCTGGGGTGTGATCTATACGATCATGTATCCCGCATGGCCTCTGGTTCAATCGGCAACCGCCGGTGTGTTGGGCTGGTCTTCGCGCGAGCTGGTGCAGCAGGAAATGGTTGCCTTCGAAGAAGCGAATGCGCCGTGGAATGCGAAGCTGGTTGAAACTCCGCTCGAGGAGATCTCGGCCGATGCAGAGCTGCAGCAATACGCCGTGAATTCGGGCGGTGCCGTATTCCGCACATGGTGTGCGCAATGCCACGGCTCGGGTGCGCAAGGTGCGCCGGGTTTCCCGAACCTGCTGGACGATGCCTGGCTTTGGGGCGGTACGCTTGAGGATATCGAGTACACCATCGCCTATGGTATCCGGAATGAGGAAAGTGACGATGCGCGCTATTCCGAAATGCCGGCCTTTGGCGAGATCCTCGAGCATGACGAGATCACGCAGGTGGTTCAGTATGTCATGTCGCTGACCAACGCTCAGACCGACGATGCAGCAGCGCAGGCGGGCAAGGTTGTCTTTGAAGATAACTGCGCGGCTTGCCATGGCGAAGATGGCAAAGGCGATGTCTTCCAGGGCGCGCCGAACCTGACGGATGCGATCTGGCTTTACGGTGGTAGCGAAGAAGCGCTGACCGAGACGGTCACCAACAGCCGGTTCGGCGTCATGCCATCCTGGGAAAACCGCCTGACTGACGCGCAGATCCGTGCTGTATCGGCTTATGTCCACCAGCTGGGTGGCGGTCAGTAAGAGCTAAAAGAACACCTCCGGGCGGTTTCCCGCCCGAAGGCTGAGGCACCGGCTGTTCCATCTGTTCGCGCGTTTCCAGAACAGCCGGTGCCGAATTTTCCAAGAATAAGCCCTTGTTGTGTCTCGGTCCAGAACCGGGATTCAGGCTGGTTCAGCGATCGTCCAGATCTGTTGCGCGCGGATGTTCCTTCCACCAATGATGTTCGGGCAACCAACGCGCCTTGCGGCGGCTTGGTTTTGGTGTGTCCTGAATATGGGGCGTGTCGACCCGTGTCGCAGTCATGAAAGATCGGGCAAAAACGTTCAGCATGGCGTTTCTCCTAAGCGATAAAGTTCCTGCCTAAAAGATTGACCTTTGGGGCGCCAAATGCGACTCAATAACCATTACTCTGTGTAAGTGTGGTTTACATATGGACTGGCTGAACCTTCCGCCGCTTGCTGCGCTCAGGGCCTTTGCAGCCTTTGCTGAGAAGCGTAATGTAGTCGATGCCGGTCTGGCGCTTAATGTCAGCCACGCTGCCATCAGCCAGCAGTTGCGTGCGCTGGAAAAGCACTTGGGCGTTGCGCTGCTCGACCGTTCCGGCAAGTCACTGACCCTGACCGGGGACGGAGAGCATCTGGCGCGTGCCTTGCATCTGGGCTTTGGCGCGATTGAGGTGGCCGTTGGCGATTTGGCCCGTTCGGGTCAGGACCGGCCGGTTCATGTCTCGCTGACTTCGTCCTTTGCCGCATCGTGGCTGATGCCGCGTCTGCCAAGTTTTCGCGCCACCCACCCGGAGGTCAATCTGATCCTCGATCCAACCTTCGAGGTGGTCGAATTGCGCCCAGGCGGAGTCGATGTCGCCATCCGCTATGGTGCCGGAGGTTGGCCGGGGGTGGATTGTGAGATGTTGCTGCAAACACCGATGGTTATCGTGGCCTCACCCACTCTGTTGGGGGGCAAAACGGACTGGTCGCCAGCCGAGCTTGCGCAACTGCCGTGGCTGGAAGAAATCGGCACGACAGAAGCTACAACATGGCTGACCGAACGCGGCGTTGGCCCCGAACGCGGTGCGGGGCGCACGCAACTCCCAGGTAATCTGCTGCTGGATGGCCTGAGGTCCGGACAAGGGGTCACGGTCACCGTGCGACAATTCGTCGAGACTGATATCGAGGCGGGCCGTATCGTCGAGCTTTATGCCGAACCCGATGCGCGCGGATATCATATTTTGACGCAAAAATCAGCACTTAGACCTTCGGTGAAGACGTTTATCAGCTGGCTGAAACGCGAGGCACGCAACGCGCGGTAACATTGGCGCGAAAAGATGTCTGTACGATGCGCGTTTTGACCCATGTCAAAGTCTCTCGTCCCGTGATCTGGAACAAGACACACTCAGAAAAGCCAGTTGTGGAGCCAGCCTGTGAGCGATTCCAACCCCACCCCCAGTCTCTATGCCGCCAGAGAGCCGATTTTCCCAAGGCGGGTGTCCGGCCCGTTCCGCAATCTCAAGTGGATCATCATGGCGGTGACGCTGGGCATCTACTATGTGACGCCGTGGATCAGATGGGACCGGGGTCCAAGCCTGCCGGATCAGGCGGTGCTGCTGGATCTGGCCAACCGGCGCTTTTACTTCTTCTGGATCGAAATCTGGCCGCATGAGTTCTACTTCGTCGCAGGCCTTCTGATCATGGCCGGGCTGGGACTGTTCCTGTTCACCTCGGCTCTGGGACGGGTCTGGTGCGGCTATGCCTGCCCGCAGACTGTATGGACCGATCTCTATATCTTGGTCGAGCGCTGGATCGAGGGGGATCGCAACGCGCGTCTGCGTCTGCATCGACAGAAGAAGCTGGATTTTCGCAAGGCACGATTGCGTCTGACGAAATGGGCGGTCTGGTTCCTGATCGGCCTCGCCACGGGCGGGGCTTGGGTGTTCTATTTCGCGGATGCGCCGACGTTGGCCCGCGATCTGGTGACCGGCAACGCACATCCTGTGGCTTACACGACCATGCTGATCCTTACCGCCACTACCTTCTTCTTCGGTGGCTTCGCGCGTGAGCAGATCTGTATCTATGCCTGCCCCTGGCCGCGGATTCAGGCGGCGATGATGGATGAGGATACTCTGGTCGTCGGATATCGCGAATGGCGGGGTGAGCCGCGTGGAAAGGGCAAACGCACTGCCGATTCTGATCTGGGTGATTGCATTGACTGCATGGCCTGCGTCAATGTCTGCCCTGTGGGGATCGATATACGGGACGGGCAGCAGCTGGAGTGTATCACCTGCGCTTTGTGTATCGATGCCTGTGATGACATGATGGCCAAGATAGGCAAACCACGCGGCCTGATCGACTATATGGCACTCAGCGATGAGGTGCACGAGCGAGAAGGTCAGCCGCCCAAGAACATCTGGAAACACATCCTGCGGCCCCGCACGATCCTTTATACGACCTTGTGGTCGCTGGTCGGCTTTGCCCTGCTCTTTGCGCTGTTTATCCGTTCGGATATCGACCTGACCGTTGCGCCGGTGCGGAACCCGACCTTCGTCACCTTGTCGGATGGCACGATCCGCAACACCTATGACGTGCGCCTGCGCAACAAGCATGGGGAAGAGAGGTCCTTCCAACTGACGCTGGCGGGCGATCCGTCGCTGCAGGTCGAAATTGAGGGCATCGAAGGGAATGCTGTCAATGTCGCAGCAGATACGGCACAATTGACGCGGGTCTACATTACTGCGGCTCAGGGCACCGGTCCGGCCGCTGTGGACAGCACTTCGGTCCGCATCTGGGTGGAAGATCTTGGAAGTGGCGAGCGGGCCTATAAAGACACCACGTTCAACGGACGAGGAAACTGAGAATGGCAAAGCGTCAATTTACCGGAAAGCATGCGCTTGCCGTGTTTGTTGCAGCCTTTGGTGTGATCATCGCGGTGAATCTTGTGCTGGCCTACAGTGCGGTGAAGACATTTCCGGGACTTGAGGTCAAGAACTCCTATGTCGCCAGCCAGGAGTTCAACGAACGTCTCAAAGAACAGCAGGCGCTGGGCTGGGAGATCAAGGCCGAGGTGACCGGCGGATTGCTTGTGCTGCGCATCACCGATCAGACGGGTGCCCCCGTCGAGGTGGCTGAGCTGCAGGCGGTTGTTGGTCGTGCGACCCACGTGAAAGACGACTTCTCGCCGGATTTCACCTTTGATGGTCTGGCCTACGCGGCTCCCGCCGCACTGGGCAAGGGGAACTGGAATATCCGTCTGGTCGCCAAGGCCAAGGACGGTGCCGAATTCGCGCAGCGCGTGCCGCTGTATGTGAAAGGGTGATGGGATGACCGCACAGGCCCCAACCGGTACAGCGGCTTGTCCGGGCTGCCTCGCAGCCCCGGCCGAGCCAGCGCGTGCGGCGCCCAAGGACGCGCAGATCGCGCTGTCGCTACCGGGGATTCACTGCTCGGCCTGTATTGCGACGGTTGAGCGGGAATTGAACGCCCATCCCGGCGTCTTGGACGCGCGGGTCAACCTGACGCTCAAACGCGCCATGATCAAAGCCGCTCCGGACATGCGTGCCGTCGACCTGATCCCGGTGCTGGAACGCGCGGGCTATGAAGCGCATGAGCTTGACCCCGGAGCGTTGTCGGCCACGCAATCTGACAAGGCAGGTCGTGATCTGCTGATGCGGCTGGCCGTGGCCGGGTTTGCGTCGATGAACGTGATGCTGCTGTCGGTATCGGTTTGGTCCGGCGCAAGTGATGCGACTCGGGACATGTTCCACTGGATTTCGGCGGCCATTGCGTTGCCTGCGATTGCATTCTCGGCCCAGCCATTCTTTGCCAACGCCTGGAGCGCCCTGCGTGTGCGTCGCCTGAACATGGACGTGCCGATCGTGCTGGCCATCCTGCTGGCGCTGGTCACTTCGCTCTGGGAAACCGCGCTTAGCGGCAAGCACGCCTATTTTGACGCCGCCCTGACGCTGACCTTCTTTCTGCTCGCCGGGCGGTATCTGGATTACCGCACCCGCGCCGTTGCCCGCTCCGCGGCTGAAGAACTGACCGCGTTGGAGGTGCCACGCGCCACCCGTCTGGTGGATGGCGCTGAGGAAGAGATCGCAGTTTCCTCTCTGAATGTCGGCGACCTGATCCTTGTCCGGCCCGGCGGTCGGATGCCAGTGGATGGAGAGATTGTCTCGGGTCAGTCCGAACTCGACCGCTCCCTGCTGACCGGGGAAACCCTCCCTGTATTCGCGCAGGAAGGGCTGGCGGTCAGCGCTGGTGAGGTCAACCTGACCGGACCTCTGACCATCCGTGCGACGGCGGTGGGTGAGGATACTTCGCTGCATCGGATGGCCGATCTGGTGGCCATCGCTGAATCGGGTCGGTCGCGGTACACATCGCTGGCCGACAAGGCGGCCAAGCTATACGCGCCGGGTGTGCACATCCTGTCGGCGCTCAGCTTTCTGGGCTGGTACATCTATTCCGGCGATGTCCGTACGGCGCTGAACATCGCCGCAGCGGTTCTGATCATCACCTGCCCCTGTGCGCTTGGCCTTGCGGTTCCGGCGGTGACAACTGCCGCCTCCGGTCGGCTGTTCCGCAGCGGGATGCTGATCAAACATGCCACGGCGCTGGAGCGTTTGGCCGAGGTCGACACGGTCGTCTTTGACAAAACCGGTACGCTGACCTCGGGCACACCCGAGCTGACCAATCTGGGTGACCATTCCCGCGCCGATCTGGAAGTGGCTCTGGCCCTGGCCGAGGCCTCCTCGCATCCCTTGTCGCTTGCCGTTGCCAAGGCCGCGCGTGAGGCCGGGATCAAACCTGCCACCCTGCGCGATGTGGTCGAAGTGCCGGGCTATGGCACCGAGGGCCTCTATCGGGATCAGCGCGTCCGGTTGGGCCGCGCCGCCTGGGTCGGTGGCGAGGACGGCGCGCAGACCTCTGCATGGCTGGCCATCGGATCGCACACGCCCCAGCGTTTTACGTTCACGGACAGCCTGCGCGCCGGTGCGGCTGAGGCCGTCGCCGCCTTCCGCAAAGCGGGCAAAGAGGTCATCCTGATCTCGGGCGACACCAAAGGGGCCGTTGAAGTGCTGGCAGATAAACTGGGCATCGAAACCTGGATTGCCCAAGCCTTACCCGAGGACAAAGCCGCCAAGGTGCAAGCGTTGTGCGATCAGGGCCATCGCGTCTTGATGGTCGGCGACGGGTTGAACGATACGGCAGCGCTGGCGGCGGCACATGTCTCGATCTCTCCTGCGTCAGCGCTGGACGCGGCGCGGGTGGCGTCGGATATCGTGCTGCTGGGCAATGACCTGTCACCGATATCGGATGCCTGCGATACGGCCATAAAGGCGACCAAACGGATTCGCGAGAACTTCCGCATCGCTACCGTCTACAATGTGATCGCGGTGCCTCTGGCCGTTGTGGGCCTCGCAACACCGCTGATCGCGGCGCTGGCGATGTCGACCTCGTCGATCACTGTGTCCCTGAATGCATTGCGGCTGAGGTAATACGATGGAAGTTCTGGCTTATCTCATTCCGATTTCACTGCTTTTGGGCGGTGTTGGGCTGGTCGCGTTCATCTATACTGTCCGATCCAACCAGTATGACGACCCCGAGGGCGACTCGCGCCGCATCCTGAGCGACGAATGGGACGACAAGCCCAAGCCCTGACCGCCCTTGAAATTGCCGCAATGCCCGGTTATGTCCGGCCCATCCGCTAGCAGAGAGATACGCCTCATGGCCACCACAAACCCGATCCAGTTCATTCAGCAGGTCCGTGCCGAAGTCGCAAAGGTCGTCTGGCCGACGCGCCGTGAGGTTCTGTTGACCACGGTCATGGTGTTCATCATGGCGGCGCTGACGGCTGTGTTCTTTGCATTGGTCGATCTGGGCATTCGCGGCGGGTTGCAACTGATCCTGGGCGCCTTCGGCTAAGCCGGTTAGGTAGGCGGAAACGCCACTGCCCCCTTGCACAGCACGGCGTGTCAGAGTAGGTGACATGACTATTCGGAATGGGCGTGCGGCGAATCGGGCTGCGCGCCGCTTTTTATTCCGGGTGACGCAATTGGATTTTAACGAGGGGTGCGCTTAGCCGCGGCCCGAAGGCAAACAAGGACGACAGGTTCATGGCGAAACGGTGGTACTCGGTCAGCGTTCTTTCGAATTTCGAAAAGAAGATCGCAGAACAGATCCGCACGTCGGTGGCTGAACAGGGCCTTGAGGACGATATCGACGAGGTTCTGGTGCCCACCGAAGAGGTGATCGAAGTGCGCCGGGGCAAGAAAGTCACCACCGAGCGCCGCTTCATGCCGGGCTACGTGCTGGTGCATATGGAAATGTCGGATCAGGGCTATCACCTGATCAACTCGATCAACCGCGTAACCGGCTTCCTGGGCCCGCAGGGCCGCCCGATGCCGATGCGTGACGCCGAAGTGAACCAGATCCTCAACCGCGTTCAGGAAGGTGAAGAAGCGCCGAAGCTGATGATCACCTTTGAGGTCGGCGAGAAGGTCAAGGTCAACGACGGCCCGTTCGAAGATTTCGACGGTATGGTCGAAGGCGTGGACGACGAGAACCAGAAGCTGAAGGTCTCGGTCTCGATCTTCGGTAGGGAAACACCGGTCGAGTTGGACTTCACGCAGGTGACCAAACAGAGCTGATCAAGCTTTGCTGCAAAAAACTACAACGCCGCGATGCAACATGCGCCGCGGCGTTTCTGATTCCGATATGAAGACGGCGATACTGTTTCGCTTACCGCCTTATTGCGATTGCGTCATCGCCGCGCGCAAGAGCTGCGGACGGTCGGTCTGGGATGGCAGGAAGACAGCTTGCGATCCGGCGTCCAGTGCGGACAGGCTCGCATCATACCACTGCATCGCAAGGTCGCGGCGTTCCTGCACACCAAAACCTTCGCGCAGGTGGTGCCCAATCAGTTCTCCGTAGGCCGGTTCCCCCATAGCAACCAGCATCAGCGCAGAGCCAACGGCGGTGTCCATGTTGTCCTGTCGGTATCCCATCGCCAGGCAGACCTTGCTTGTCGCGGCAAGATCAGTGGGGCTCAGCCCTGAATCCAATGCCAGTTTGCGAACCTGAGTTTCAGCCTCAGTTTTTGAACTGATGGACAGGGCATCAACTTGTGGTGCCAACATCTCACCGTAAGAGGCGCACTGGGCGCTCACCTGATCCGGCGTCAGCCCCTGGATGTCCTGCATCAGATCTTCGCCGCGCGCCATCGCATAGCTGCGGGCAAGGCAAAACTGTTCGCTGAGCGCAAAGTCAGGATCGGACATGTTCGACAAAGTCGTATAGCCGCCATTGGTCGAGGTTTGCAGCATGACCCCGCTACAGCGATTGGCCAGCGACGGACCCCCGGCACCACCAGAAAACAGGCTTGGCAGACTTGCAGACGTTGTTTCGGCAGTGCTCGCTTCCGGCTCAGCCGTCTGGGGCTTGATAACCGGTATCGCTTGTGCCGGAGCCTGAGGCACCGCAGCCAGTGAAGACCCTGATTGTACCTGTCGGCGGTATTCCATCAAAAGCGGCTGGCCCGAAAGCTGGGTGGCTGCCTGTCCACCGCTTGTTGCCCAGTAATATGCCTGCTGCAGGAAGTCATACTGATAAGGCTGGAAATCATAGCCATTCACAGGATAGCCCATGGATGCCTGATACCGCTCGATTGCCGAGCGGGTTCCGCGACCGACCTGCCCGTCGACACGACCAGCATTGTATCCAAAGTAATTGAGCGCCGTCTGTGTCTGGGCTCCTTGGGTGGTGGACGGGATGCCTGACCGGTAGGTTCGTGTGGTTGTCGTCCGAGCCTGCTGTTTCTTGCCTTGCTCTTTACCAATGGCATAACCGATGACGCCACCAACAACTGCGCCGCCCAGGATTTCGCCTGCGTCTGCACGTGCGGTCTGAGGTGTGGATGTTGCAAAAGAAATCACGATGCCCAGTGTTATCAATATACGAATGATCATAGTTAACCTCCACTAACCAATCCATTTCCAAAGACTATAGCACAGCCACAAGTGTTAATGTGAGACAAAGGCCGAGAGTTGCCCAACTCACCGACTTATCCAGGTATTTCTGGGCCTTGTTGGTTTGTCCGTAGCTTGTATTTCCTTGTCTATTGCGCTCTGCAGTTGGTGAGTTGAATGAAATCCGCGAGTGCTCGATTCGATTGCGCGACATTCGAGCGGGCCAGCCCCTTGCCAACCCTCGCATTCCCCTTTAAATGCCGCCTCTATCGTCTTCGGGCGAGATTCTCTCGTGGGAGATTGCCGGGATCGCGATCCCGCATCGGACCACGCAACATAATCTGGGTGAGACGCGTCTCATCTAAGTTGAAAGGAAAACCAAATGGCCAAGAAGCTTGCTGGTACAATGAAGCTGCAGGTTCCTGCAGGTCAGGCGAACCCGTCGCCGCCAGTTGGTCCGGCGCTGGGTCAGCGCGGCATCAACATCATGGAATTCTGCAAAGCGTTCAACGCCAAGACCGCAGACATGGAGCAAGGCGCACCTTGCCCGACCGTGATCACCTATTATCAGGACAAGTCCTTCACCATGGACATCAAGACGCCGCCCGCGTCTTACTACCTGAAAAAAGCGGCAGGCCTGAAGCCGGTTGGCAAGCGTAACCGTCCCCGTGGCGCGGAAAACCCTGGTCGTGAGACCGTGGCAACCGTGACTTCGAAGCAGGTTCGTGAAATCGCCGAAGCCAAAATGAAAGATCTGAACGCCAACGACGTCGAAGGCGCAATGCAGATCATCCTGGGCTCGGCCCGCTCCATGGGCATCGAGGTGAAGTAAGATGGCAAAACTCGGTAAACGTACCCGCGCTGCGCGCGAAGCTGTCGCTGGCAAGGAAAACCTGTCGGTAGACGAAGCAGTTGCCCTGGTCAAAGCCAATGCAACCTCGAAATTCGACGAGACCATCGAGATCGCTCTGAACCTGGGCGTTGACACCCGTCACGCAGACCAGATGGTTCGCGGCGTTGTCGGCCTGCCGAACGGCACCGGCAAAGCGATGCGCGTTGCTGTATTTGCTCGTGGCCCCAAAGCTGATGAAGCGAAAGAAGCAGGCGCAGATATCGTTGGCGCAGAGGATCTGATGGAGACCATTCAGGGCGGCACCATCGAATTCGATCGCTGCATTGCCACCCCGGACATGATGCCGATCGTTGGCCGTCTGGGTAAAGTTCTGGGCCCCCGCAACCTGATGCCGAACCCCAAAGTTGGCACCGTGACCATGGACGTGAAAGCGGCCGTGGAAGCAGCCAAGGGCGGTGAAGTTCAGTTCAAGGCGGAAAAAGGCGGCGTCGTGCACGCAGGTGTTGGCAAAGCGTCGTTTGACGAAGCCAAGCTGGCCGAAAACGTCCGCGCTTTCGTCTCGGCTGTGGCCAAGGCCAAGCCCTCGGGCGCCAAAGGCACCTATATGAAGAAGATCGCGCTGAGCTCGACCATGGGCCCTGGCGTGACCGTCGATGTTGCGGAAGCATCCGGCGAATAAGCCCGAGCGCAGAACTACAAAGAATTGGTCCCGAGTGGTGTGAACTGCCCGGGACTTTTTCTTATCTTCGATCGAAAGTCATCATCGCTCGGACCAACTCGTCGAAACAACACTGGGTCTCGTTAATTGCCATTAGACAAACAAGCTAACTGAACCCATGTCGTCAGTAATCCGATCGCTAATCCCAGATTGGCTATTCAACGGATTCCCACTTCATCTCGTTCATCAGCACCTTTGGATGTGAGACCAGCATATGCCAGACCACGGCCTGAAAGCTCTCTACCTGAGCGGTGACATCCCCTAAACTCGGGATTACCAGAACGGCATCACCCACCTCGGCTGCATACCCGCCGTCTCGACCGACAACGCCCATGACCGAAGCGCCAACGTCCTTGGCAAGTTGCATGGCTTCAACAAGGTTCATAGAGATATTCTTTTCCTTGCTACCGCCGCCTACGGAGAACACAAAAACAGCGTCCTCTTTGCGAATTCGGCTGACTTTGAGCCAGTTGGCGTAAGAACTGTCCCAGCCGTCATCGTTAATCCGTGCCGTTAGCTCGGAAACATTATCGGTTGGCGTATAGCATTCGATTCCAGCAATCTTTCGGAAATCGTTGACCGCGTGACTGGCATGACCTGCGCCACCACCCGATCCGACAAAAAACAACCGCCCGCCTCGCGCACGCACCTGCACAATCAGATCGACCATGTCAGCGCAGGTCTTTCGATCAAGCGTTGCGATGATGTCAGAAGCATTCTTAAAAAATTCGTCAATTGCGTCCATGAAACAGTCCTTTCTGCTATGTGATCGTGTCGAGGGCGATATCTACGGCCCCCAACAATGTGTCCGCGTGGTGGTCAGCCTCGACCCCGTTGTTGTAAGAGGTATGAATCAGAATAGTGGTCATTCCGGCGGCGGTTCCTGCCAGCATATCCTTGGCGGTATCACCGATCAAAACACTGCGACCCAGGTCGATCTGCCATTTGTCTGCTAGGGCAAGAAAAGCACCGGCTTTCGGCTTTCGGCAATTGCAATTGTCCGCGTCATCATGGGTACAGCAATATATCTGATCGGGGCCAAGCACGGCCTCGATCCTTGCGTTCATCTCGCCCAAGGTATCTTCAGTCAGTTTTCCGCGGGCAACATCGGGTTGATTGCTGACAACGAGCACTGGGAATTCACGTGAATGCAACCGGTCTGCGACCTCAGACAACCCATCGGAAAGCCGAAAGTCGTCTAGGGTGCGCGGCGAATACCAACCACCATCACGCGAGACGACTTCGTTCAGAACGCCATCGCGATCGAAGAACAGCGCCGGTCGTTTCACGAAACCTTCTCCAGCTGTACCGGAATGTCTGTCTCGGACGACTCATATATCGCTTTCAAAGTTCGCATGACGCCGACACCTTCAGCGAAATCCCCCCAGATTGGATTTCCCGTTTGGATTCCCGACAGGAAATCCTGCCATTCCAAATCCCAACTTTCGTCAGCACCTTCATACGAGAGGGTTTCCATATCCGGTACACCGCCTTCAGGCCTGCGGATCGCTTGAGTCAGCGTCTCAGTCCCATAGCTGCGCCCCAACCCTTCGATCACAAGGGAGCCCAAGGTGCCAAAAACCTCGAAAGAGAACAGGTTCTTCCATTGCGTCCAGGCGGTGTGAAAACTGGCAATCCGCCCGTCCTGCCATCGCAAAAGGGCAAAACCATTGTCTTCGAGGTCGCCCAAAGGCCAAACTGCGGTCTGAAGGCATCCGTAGGCCGAGTTTGGCTCTGCCTTCATGAACCAGTGAATCAAGTCGATGATATGGACGCCTTGATCCGTCAACTCTCCGCCACCGGCCATTTCACGATTTCCGCGCCATTCCTTTTCGTAGCCTGGACGCCCACCATGGCCATAGCGGGCGCGAATATGGATAATGTCGCCGATCACTCCGTCAGTCATCCTGCGATGTGCCTCGGTCAGGGCAGGGTGATAGCGATGGTTGAACCCGATCTTCAGTCGCCGTCCAGTGGCCTCAGCCGCTTTCTGCATTGCAAGCGCCTCGGACAGGTTTCTGCCCATCGGCTTTTCCACCAGCACATGACACCCAGCTTCCAGCGCTACCACGGAAATCTCGGACAGCCCCGCATTGGGTGTTGCCACGCAAACAATATCTACGCCTTGCGCTGCGATCGCGTCGCGCCAATTCGTGAAAGCCTCGGCGTGGTGTTCGGCGGCCAGTTCCTGAGCGGTCGTTTCGAAAACATCCGCAACGGCCACAAGTCGCGTTTTAGGATGTCGCGCGGCCACGTCCGCCCGACGTTTGCCGATCAGACCACATCCGATGACTGCTACGCCTAAGGTTCCATCCAGTTCCGCCATGTCCGCACCTTAACGACCGCGTATATTTGCGACTGTCGTCGAGCCGTCGAAATCGATGCCGTATTGGATGCGTGGCATTCCACGCGCGGCCATATACGCCTCGAGCTTTGCGGGATTTTTGGCGCAATAAAGCATCAAAAAGCCACCACCTCCTGCCCCGATGATCTTGCCCCCCAAGACATTGTAGTCGGCGCGCACTTCGTCGTAGAGCTGGTCCCAGCCATCAGAGGAAATCTTTGAAGACATCCGCCGTTTGTTCATCCAATGCTCGTGCAGCGACAAGCCGAATTCGTCGAATTCCTGCGATTTGATCTGATCCAGAATTCGATAGCCAAGATCCTTGATCGCATCGAGACTGTTCTGAACCTGATTTGATCCACCACCCCCGCTCGCCTTGGGGGCAACTTTTTTCATTGCTTCGTCTTGATCTTTCAGCACCGCTTCGGCACCGCGTCGTGTGCCGGTATAGTAGATATGCGTATTGCCCGTCAGGTCGGCGAGCGCGGATTCACCGAGATCAACTTCTGTAACCTTGACGGTGCCGTCTTTTGCGATGTCGAGTTGTGTTAGACCACCAAAGGCAGCCATATACTGGTCCTGCTTCCCAATACCCTTGTTGAGAACATTGAGTTCGATATCGCAGGCCTCTTCCGCAACCTCCTGGATCGATACAAAGTCGCGTTTTTGAGCGCGCAGCGCTGTCAGGAGCCCGACAAGATAGCAGCTGGACGATCCCACACCGGTGCCTGCCGGGATGTCGGCGAGCGACGAAATCTCAATCCGCTCATCGAAGCCATGGCGCAAGAGGGCTTCGCGCGCCAGTTCATGTTTCAAATCTCGTGCGTTATCGACCTCTTCGGCCTGCGTGTAGTTTATTCTGACCTTGGTATCTACGACTTGCCGGTTCACACAGACATACATGTACTTATTCAGGCACATGGCAAAGATGAAGCCGCCATCCTTCTCATAATATGATGGCAGATCTGTACCGCCGCCGCCCAAAGTGACTCGAAACGGTGTACGCGTGATTATCATGACAAAATGACCTTTCCAGATTGAACAAGATCTTCGGCAGTGGAAAAAGACTCGGGCGTATCAATGCCCAGGCAATAGCCGGAAACTGGCGCTGCATAGACAGATTGATTTTCTGCCAACAGCGCTGGAAATACATCTTTCCCGAAATCAAAAAAGCTTGCAGACGGAATTGTTTCGAGCACGCACGGTTCCAACACGTAGATACCTGCGTTGACGAGCGAAGAAATTTCATCGCCGGCGCCTTCGACGAATTCCACTATTCGGCCTGCATCATCCACCGCGACTCTACCCCCGGCAATGCCGGTATGAGGGTGGACGTTGCGGTCAAAGACCGCAACTGTAGCGATCGCACCAGTTGCTTCGTGTTTTTCCAGCAGCGCCTTCAGGTCGGTATTAAGCAGGTTGTCGCCGTAGACCACCAGAAAGCGACCGCCGAATTTATCGCCAATCTGCTTTGCGGCGCCCGCTGTACCCCGTATTTCAGGCTCATGCGAATATGAGACCGAGAGGCTGAATTGCTGTCCGTCACCGACAAAGGCAGTTATGTCTTCGGGGCGATGGTGAAGATTGATGAATACCTCTTTCACGCCTTCACGTGCGAGCCAGCGCAAGTTACGTGCCAAAATCGCGTCGCCGCCAATTTGCAACAACGGTTTTGGACGCCCACCCGAGATCGGTTCGATCCGCGTGCTCTTCCCGGCGGCCAGGACAAGGGCTTTGGGCATCAGGGTCACAGACGGATCAACCCTTCTTTGGCCAGATAGTCGATCATGGTCTTGAGGCCAGCATCAAGCCCTATCTGCGGCCTCCAACCAAGCCCGCGTGCGCGGGAGATATCGGCAAGCGTCTCTTCAGCCTCACCCGGCAGATCAGGCTTGTGTTCGGGCGGATAATCCTTGCCCATCAAAGCGGCAACGTGATCGTATATATCGCGCACGGAATAGTTTTCGCCGGCGCCCAGATTGTAGACTTGGCCATTGGTTCGCTGATCTGTAATGCACAGCTCGTGAAAGCGGTTTACGTCGTCCACGTGGATGAAATCCCGGCGCTTTCCACCTGTTCCAAATATTGTTGGTGCCTTCCCCTCGGCCAATCGCATAATAAAGGCACTCATAACCGGTGGGATCGACCGTCTATAGTCCTGCTTCGGGCCATAAACGCAAAAATAGCGGAGCGCGGTCGTCGCAACGCCATGATATTCCGAATAGGCGTCAGCGAATGCCATCGAGGCCGCCTTTGAAATGGCATAGAAACTTTTGGGATGCAGTTCTTCCTCGGGCGTCGGAAGTACCTGCGATCCTTCATACAAGGCTGAGCTTTCAGCGTAGATTACCTTCGCCGCTTTCTTCAGCCGTGCCGCTTCAAAAACATTGACCGAGCCGGCCACGTTGATTGATGCCGTCTCCACCGGGTCGTCCTGGCAGTCCGCAATACAATTTTTGGCAGCAAGGTGGAAAATCACATCGCCTGCTTGTATCACGTCAATCAATTGCGGATCACGTATATCGATCTCGTGAAACGTACAATCGTCCGGTATCTGGCTCTTCAGGCCATAGGCAAGATTATCGATGCCGACGACATGATATCCTTTGCTCAGCAGGTAATCCGCCAGATTGCTGCCGACAAAGCCGGCAACACCTGTAATAACAATACGTGGTTTGTTCACAATGTGTATCCGGCCGCAGTCGCGTCGTCATAGAACATCTGCACAGTCTCAAGCGAGTATTCAGCCAGATCCTTGCCAAAAGTTCCGGTCGCCTTAATCAAATCCGGAGTGATGGTGATGATATGACACCCAGTCTCCTGCGCCTGAATAATGTTCAGCGCTTCCCGTGGACTTGCCCAAAGAACCTCGGCGGCAGGATAGCGAGCAGCCATAGCGACAGCAGCTTTCATTACCGGCATCGGGTCAATGCCCGCGTTGGCAATACGCCCGGCAAAAATCGAGATCACACTGGGGGTCTCGGGACTCAACGACTGCAGCACGTCATTGACCTGCTCAAGGGTAAAAATTGCGGTGACGTTCAGCTTCACCCCATCAGCGCTGAGGCATTTGAGAATTGGGCCGGTGAATTCACCCTTTGTGTTTGTCACCGGAATCTTGACATAGACATTGTCGCCCCAACTGTCGATCAGGCGCGCTTGACGCTCCATCTCAGGCAGATCATCTGAAAACACTTCGAACGAAATGGGCGCGTCTGTGATCTTGTTTAATACGTCTTTGGCGAAAGAGGCGTAGTCCGTAATCCCAGCCTTCTTCATAAGTGTCGGGTTGGTCGTAAATCCCGAAACCTTCCCGCTTGCCTTGGCTTCAAGCATATCATTGATATCTGCACCATCGGCATAGAGTTTAATCGTCAATTCCATAGTAAAATCCCAAATGGTTAACCGTTACACATCAATTCACTGACCGGGAAACCAACTCTTATTACAACTGAATAACAAAAAGTCGTCACCCGAGAGGCTCTAGACAGGTTAAAGACCTAGCTTATCACTTCTTGTAAAGATAGCTCTTTATAGAGAATTTTAGCAGGTCTTTGACTAACCGGAGGGGCAAATGTCACGGAGTGTAGTGGTTTTTGGAGGTGCACGTGGCATCGGTGCGACGGTAGCCAAAACCTTCGCAGAAATTGGGGATAATGTTGTAATTTCTGCCCGAAATCCAGAAGAGGTCGCAACCACCGCCAGAGCAATCGGAGCCAAAGGGCAGGTGTGCGATATTACTGATACGGCGGCTGTCCGGGCGGTGCTGGCCACTTCGGGACAACCTGACATTGTAATCAACACAGCGGCAATTCAGGGCGGTCGTGGCGCAATTGGCCCCATTTGGGAAACAGACCCGGAAGCGGTTGCAGCGACGATCAGAATCAATCTGATCGGTGCCGTCAATGTCATTCGCGAATCGCTGCGGGTCATGCGGCCAGTCGACAACGGAGTCCTGATACAGTTTTCAGGCGGCGGCTCTACCGCGCCCCGTGCGGGTTTTGCGGCATACGGTGTCAGTAAGACCGGGGTACTCCGTTTGGTCGAGACCGCCCAAATGGAGCTGGAGGCGGAGGGGTCGAAAATTCGCTTGTTTGCCCTTGCACCGGGCGCAGTTGCAACGGCAATGACCCGTGAAGTTCTGGAAAATGAAGATCGGGTTCCCGAAGAGGCCAAAGAGGCAGGCGATATCGCGGGCGGTCGCGCCGGAGTGTCCCCTGATCTTGCCGCCGAGCTTTGCCAGTTTCTGGCCAGCGACCAGGCAACGCCACTATGCGGTCGGTTGATCCACGTGCTTGAGAAGTATCGAGACTATGTTGGATTCGATCTTGGGCCCAATGACGGAAGACTGAGGCGTGTGGATTATACCTCTGCTTGATTCTTAATTCGTCGATCGCTAGCCTCGCCCGCGTGCAACGCTATTTCTTCGGGTAATTTTATGTCTTCAAGACGATTTGGTGTGTTTTCTAATGTGTTAGCGATCAAGCGCGCCAACGGAAAATTTGTTCTCGCGGGTCGTCAGATCAGCGGCATGGAGGCACATGGGAGGCACTGGAGCGGCCCGCTGACCTGCGTCTGTGAGCCCGCTCCGGAAGCCCGTTTGCACGAAGATGTCGATCGATTGCTGGGCGGTGATAACGTTGAAGTCGATCAAGCCGATTTGCCCTTTGATCTGGTTGTTGCGGATTTTGAAAGCGACGAAGCGCGACAAGCGCTTTCAAGCATGACCGCTGCAGTTGCGGGTATCGGTTACCGCGCCACTCATCTTTCACGCTGGGGGCAAGAATTGGGCGTGCCCGTTGTTTATGGCAGCGAGTATTCCCTACGCACCAGATTGCAGATTGTTCATGCGGAAACCAGCAACCCAATTAAAAGATTGCGGCGCACGATCTGGGAACGAAACCTTGAGAGACGACAGCAAGCCGCCATACGCATCGCGGCCGGAGTACAATGCAACGGAACTCCAACTTTTGACGCCTATAGGCGGATTAATGACCATGCCATGCTGTTTTTTGATGGTCGTTTGGGCGATGAAATGCTGGTTGGCGAAGACAAGCAAGACGCACGTCATGCTCGTCTGACATCAGAAGAGCCACTTAGGCTTGCCTGGTCAGGGCGGATCAATAGAATGAAAGGTGCCCACCATATTCCCAAAATTGCACAAGAAATTCGAAAAACGGGTGTCCCGTTTACATTTGATGTATTTGGCGACGGTGTCCTGCTCGACGATCTAAGGGCGGAAACTGCTGCCATGGGTCTTGACGACATTCTTACGTTCCACGGATTTGTGGATTACTATAAAGAGCTTACTCCATTCATGCAGCGCGAAGTCGATATCTGGGTCTGCCCGCACGTGCAGGGAGACCCGGCAGGCGCCTACATGGAAGCTTTAGGCAACGGCACCCCGATATTGGGTTTTGACAACGAGGCACTGAATGGGCTGCTGGCGAGAGTGGACGCTGGTTGCATCGTCCCCATTGGGGATGCCACAGCGCTTGCGCAAGAAGTGGCGCTTGCCCATAGAAACCGAGACCGCATCAAGTTTTGGTCAGACACAGGAAGAAGTTACGCCGCTGAACACACATTCGAAAAGAGCTTTGCCCGACGAATGGAACACATTGATAGCTTGCTTATCCAAAACTCAGCGCGCCCGGCAGCATCGCGCTAACAGTCTTTTGGGTGGGGCTCTTTTCTTTTCGAGGAGCCCCGAGAGTTCGCAAAATAAGGACGGTCAACCGAAACATTTGTTTGGGTGAAACCAGTTAGCATCGAGTATTGTTCCTCTGCCGAGAGCACACATCATTGCTGCCACATTCACATTAGAACCTAATGAGCAATTGACCGTCAAACTTCATGCATTCAATCGGTTCTCACTGGGCAATTAACCTACGGCTTATCGACCTGCACCATCAGTTTTTCGCCTAATTTAGCGAAATCCGGAGTAGTCACTGTATCTTGGCGTAGCATCCGGTTCAAACCGCGAATGTCGCTGTGAGGTGCCGCATGTATGTGTATTCGGATAACCCGTTATCAGCTAGACGGGTGTGGTAAATTGCAAGCTGTTCAAAAGTAGAGCATGAGTGGCTGATCGCACCATTTTACCCCTTGGAAATCCCGCACATCTGTCCTAAGTAAAGCCACGGAATAAAGCGTGCGATTCGTCGTGCGCTTTATTTTGTTTCGTCCAAGACGGTGGGTGGTGCCATACGGCCCCTTAATTCCCTGCCTGAGACGGGTAAGACCAAAGAATTCTGAGGGTCACGATCCTCGGGCGCATTTTGGCCAATCCCGTAACAACGGACCTGAACGCCGGAGGCTTGCCTTCGGCAAATATGAGCCGGGGTGAGTGATCGCCCCAAACTTGGAGAGAACTGTGGATAGAGCCCAGAAAGAGAAAGTGGTCGAGGAACTCGGCCAAATCTTCGAAAGCTCTGGCGTCGTAGTGGTATCGCACTACGCCGGTCTGACAGTTGCCGAGATGCAGGACCTTCGCGCACGTGCTCGTGACGCGGGTGGTGCCGTGCGTGTTGCCAAGAACAGGCTCGCCAAAATCGCCCTTGAGGGTAAGCCGTGTGAAAGCATGGCCGACCTGCTGACAGGGATGACCGTTCTGACCTATTCCGAGGACCCCGTGGCAGCAGCCAAGGTGGCCGAGGACTTCGCCAAGGATAACAAGAATTTTGAGATCCTCGGCGGTGCTATGGGCGAGAACGCTCTGGACCGCAAAGGCGTCGAAACAGTTTCGAAAATGCCGTCTCGTGAAGAGCTTATTGCTTCGATCGTGGGCTGCATTGGCGCACCTGCTTCGAACATCGCCGGCGCGATTGGCGCACCTGCAAGCAACATCGCAAGCATCCTTTCCACCATCGAAGAGAAGGCGGAAGCTGCGTAAGCGGTTGGCACTGAATGATCTGCGTAGGGGAAATCCCCTGACGTTGGAACACACACTGTAAACGGAAAGAGCTGATAAAATGGCTGATCTGAAAGCACTCGCAGAAAGCATCGTGGGTCTGACCCTGCTGGAAGCACAAGAACTGAAAACCATCCTCAAAGACGAATACGGCATCGAGCCCGCAGCTGGCGGCGCCGTAATGGTTGCAGCTGGTGGCGACGCCGGTGGCGCAGCTGAGGAAGAAAAAACCGAATTCGACGTCGTTCTGAAGAACGCCGGCGCATCGAAAATCAACGTCATCAAAGAAGTTCGCGGCATCACCGGCCTGGGCCTGAAAGAAGCCAAGGAACTGGTCGAAGCCGGCGGCAAGATCAAAGAAGGCGTGGACAAAGCAGAAGCAGAAGACATCAAAGGCAAGCTGGAAGCAGCTGGCGCCGAAGTCGAGCTGGCCTAAGCTTAGTCTCTGGTGCATCGCTGATGCGCCGAAAAATTTGGCTGGGTCCGGAGAAATCCGGGTCCAGCCGAACCTGTCTTAGAAAGGGCCTCAATATCTGGGGCGTTTTCTAAGACACGGTTTTCGGATCGGGAGGCTGCCTTCGGGACGGTGGCCATGAATTGATCCGGACGTGTCGTCTCGATTGTGCAAGATGCCGGGGCCCGACGGTGTCTTTGCCCGCTGAGAACATCGAAAGGTGACATCTGACATGGCTCAAACGTTCCTTGGCCAGAAACGTCTTCGTAAATATTACGGCAAAATCCGCGAAGTGCTGGAGATGCCGAACCTCATCGAGGTGCAGAAATCTTCTTATGATCTTTTCCTGCGCTCCGGCGATGCAGAGCAGCCCACAGACGGCGAAGGCATCAAAGGTGTGTTCCAGTCGGTTTTCCCGATCAAGGATTTCAACGAAACCTCCGTTTTGGAGTTCGTGAAATACGATCTGGAAAAACCCAAATACGACGTCGAAGAGTGTATGCAGCGCGATATGACCTACAGCGCGCCGCTCAAGGTCACTCTGCGTCTGATCGTGTTTGATGTCGATGAGGACACCGGCGCGAAATCGGTCAAAGACATCAAAGAACAGGACGTGTTCATGGGCGACATGCCCCTGATGACGCCGAACGGTACGTTCATCGTGAACGGCACCGAGCGTGTGATCGTCAGCCAGATGCACCGCTCGCCCGGTGTGTTCTTTGACCACGACAAGGGCAAAACCCATTCCTCGGGCAAGCTGCTGTTTGCCTGCCGCATCATCCCGTATCGCGGCAGCTGGCTGGACTTTGAGTTCGACGCCAAGGACATCGTGTTCGCCCGTATCGACCGTCGCCGCAAGCTGCCTGTGACGACCCTGCTCTATGCGCTGGGTTTGGATCAGGAAGCGATCATGGACGCGTATTACAACACCGTGTCCTACAAGCTGGACAAGAAGAAAGGCTGGGTCACGCCCTTCTTCCCCGAGCGTGTGCGCGGCACCCGTCCGACTTACGATCTGATCGACGCGAAATCCGGTGAAGTGATTGCCGAAGCGGGCAAGAAAGTTACCCCGCGCGCGGTCAAGAAGCTGATCGACGAAGGCAACGTCACCGACCTGCTGGTTCCGTTCGACAACATCGTCGGCAAGTACGTTGCCAAGGACATCATCAACGAGGAAAACGGCGCGATCTATGTCGAAGCCGGTGATGAGCTGACCTTGGAATATGACAAAGACGGCGACCTGATTGGTGGCACCGTCAAGGACCTGATGGATGCGGGCATCACCGATATTCCGGTTCTGGACATCGACAACGTCAATGTCGGCCCCTACATGCGCAACACCATGGCTCAGGACAAAAACCTGAACCGTGAAAGCGCGCTGATGGACATCTACCGCGTCATGCGCCCAGGCGAGCCGCCCACCGTCGAGGCTGCGTCGGCTCTGTTCGACACCCTGTTCTTCGACAGCGAGCGCTATGACCTGTCCGCCGTTGGCCGTGTGAAGATGAACATGCGTCTGGCTCTGGATGCGCCGGACACCCTGCGCACCCTGCGCCGCGAAGACATCGTGGCTTGTATCAAGGCACTGGTTGAACTGCGTGACGGCAAAGGCGACGTGGACGATATCGACCACCTCGGCAACCGTCGTGTCCGTTCGGTCGGCGAACTGATGGAAAACCAGTACCGCGTCGGTCTGCTGCGCATGGAGCGCGCGATCAAAGAGCGTATGTCGTCTGTCGAGATCGACACCGTCATGCCTCAGGATCTGATCAACGCGAAGCCGGCCGCCGCCGCTGTTCGCGAATTCTTTGGCTCGTCGCAGCTGTCGCAGTTCATGGACCAGACCAACCCGCTGTCGGAAGTCACCCACAAACGCCGTCTCTCGGCGCTTGGCCCCGGTGGTCTGACACGTGAGCGCGCGGGCTTTGAGGTGCGCGACGTGCACCCGACCCACTATGGCCGGATGTGCCCGATTGAAACGCCGGAAGGTCCGAACATCGGTCTGATCAACTCGCTGGCCACCTTTGCCCGCGTGAACAAGTATGGCTTCATCGAAACACCCTACCGCGTTGTCAAAGACGCTGAGGTGACCGATGAGGTTCACTACATGTCCGCGACCGAGGAAATGCGTCACACGGTGGCGCAGGCGAACGCGACACTGGATGCCGATGGCAAGTTCATCAACGATTTGGTTTCGACCCGTCAGGCCGGTGACTACACGCTTGCCCCGCGCGAGAATGTGGATCTGATCGACGTGTCGCCGAAACAGCTGGTATCAGTAGCTGCATCGCTGATCCCGTTCCTTGAGAATGACGACGCCAACCGCGCTCTGATGGGCTCGAACATGCAACGTCAGGCGGTTCCGCTGCTGCGCGCCGAGGCACCGCTGGTTGGTACCGGGATCGAGGAAAAGGTTGCCATCGACTCGGGTGCTGCGATCCAGGCGAAACGCGCCGGTATCATCGACCAGGTTGATGCCCAGCGTATCGTTATCCGCGCCACCGAGGATCTGGAACTGGGCGACGCTGGCGTTGACATCTATCGTCTGCGCAAATTCCAGCGTTCGAACCAGAACACCTGCATCAACCAGCGTCCGCTGATCAAGGTAGGTGACACCGTCCAGAAGGGCGAGGTTATTGCCGATGGTCCGTCGACCGATATGGGTGAACTGGCTCTGGGTAAGAACGTGGTCGTCGCGTTCATGCCTTGGAACGGCTACAACTACGAAGACTCGATCCTGATCTCGGAACGTATCGCGCGCGATGACGTCTTTACCTCGGTCCATATCGAGGAGTTTGAAGTCGCCGCCCGTGACACCAAGCTGGGCCCGGAAGAGATCACTCGCGACATTCCGAACGTCGGTGAAGAAGCGCTGCGTAACCTTGACGAGGCGGGCATCGTCTACATCGGTGCGGATGTTGAGCCGGGCGATATTCTGGTCGGTAAGATCACTCCGAAGGGTGAAAGCCCGATGACGCCGGAAGAAAAGCTGCTGCGCGCCATCTTTGGTGAGAAAGCATCTGACGTGCGCGATACATCGCTGCGCGTGAAGCCGGGCGATTACGGTACGGTCGTTGAGGTCCGCGTTTTCAACCGTCACGGCGTCGAAAAAGACGAGCGTGCGCTGCAGATCGAGCGTGAGGAAGTCGAACGTCTGGCCCGTGACCGGGACGACGAGTTGGCGATCCTTGACCGCAACATCTATGCGCGTCTGCAAGGCCTGATCCTGGGTAAAACCGCTGTTAAAGGCCCGAAAGGCGTCAAGCCGGGGTCGGTGATCACCGAGGAGTTGCTGGAAACCCTGACCCGTGGTCAATGGTGGCAGCTGGCACTGGAAGGTGAGCAGGACGCACAGATCGTCGAAGCTCTGAACGAGCAGTACGAAGTTCAGAAGCGCGCTCTGGATGCCCGGTTCGAGGACAAGGTCGAGAAAGTCCGCCGTGGCGACGACCTGCCGCCGGGTGTGATGAAGATGGTCAAAGTCTTCATCGCCGTGAAGCGTAAGCTGCAGCCGGGTGATAAGATGGCCGGTCGTCACGGGAACAAAGGTGTGATCTCCAAGGTTGTTCCGATGGAAGACATGCCGTTCCTGGCCGATGGTACGCCGGTTGACTTCTGTCTGAACCCGCTGGGTGTGCCTTCGCGTATGAACGTTGGTCAGATCCTTGAAACACACATGGGTTGGGCCGCACGCGGTCTGGGTCTGAACATCGACGACGCTCTGGGTGAATACCGCCGGTCCGGCGATCTGACCCCGGTGCGCGAAGCGATGAAGCTGGCCTATGGCGAGAATGTCTACGAAGAAGGCATCACCGGTCTAGACGAGGATGGCCTGATCGAGGCTGCGGGCAACGTGACCCGTGGTGTTCCGATCGCAACCCCGGTCTTCGACGGTGCCAAAGAGGCGGATGTCAACGACGCGCTAGTGCGTGCGGGCTTCTCGGAAAGCGGTCAGTCGGTTCTGTTCGACGGTCGCACCGGTGAGCAATTTGCACGTCCGGTGACCGTGGGCATCAAGTACCTGCTGAAACTGCACCACCTAGTGGATGACAAGATCCACGCGCGTTCGACCGGGCCATACAGCCTGGTGACCCAGCAGCCGCTGGGTGGTAAGGCGCAGTTCGGTGGTCAGCGCTTTGGTGAGATGGAAGTCTGGGCTCTGGAAGCTTACGGCGCCGCCTACACCCTGCAGGAGATGCTCACCGTGAAATCGGATGACGTCGCCGGCCGGACCAAGGTCTATGAGTCGATCGTCAAGGGCGAGGATAACTTTGAAGCGGGCGTACCGGAATCGTTCAACGTTCTGGTTAAAGAAGTCCGTGGCCTCGGCCTGAATATGGAACTCCTGGATGCGGAGGTTGAGGAGTAAGGGCCTTGCCCTTTCTCCCGTCCCCCCTTCCGCAAGATTTGAGGTAACAAATGAACCAGGAAATCACCAACAACCCGTTCAACCCGCTGACGCCCCCGAAGGTGTTCGACGAGATCAAGGTCTCGCTGGCGTCGCCCGAGCGGATCCTGTCTTGGTCCTATGGCGAGATCAAGAAACCCGAAACCATCAACTACCGGACGTTCAAGCCTGAACGTGACGGTCTGTTCTGTGCGCGTATCTTTGGCCCGATCAAGGATTACGAGTGTCTGTGCGGCAAATATAAGCGGATGAAATATCGCGGCGTTGTCTGCGAGAAATGCGGTGTGGAAGTCACCCTGCAGAAAGTCCGCCGCGAGCGTATGGGCCACATCGAACTGGCCGCGCCTGTTGCACACATCTGGTTCCTGAAGTCGCTGCCGTCCCGCATCGGCCTGATGCTGGACATGACGCTGCGCGATCTGGAACGTGTTCTGTACTTTGAAAACTACGTCGTCATCGAGCCCGGTCTGACTGACCTGACCTACGGCCAGATGCTGACTGAAGAAGAGTACATGGACGCTCAGGATGCCTACGGCATGGACGCGTTCACCGCGAATATTGGTGCCGAAGCCATCCGTGAGATGCTGGCCCAGATCGATCTGGAAGCCGAAGCCGAGCAGCTGCGCGCTGATCTGGCCGAAGCCACTGGCGAACTTAAGCCCAAGAAAATCATCAAGCGCCTGAAGGTTGTTGAATCCTTCCTCGAGTCGGGTAACCGCCCCGAGTGGATGGTGATGACCGTGATCCCGGTCATTCCGCCGGAACTGCGTCCGCTGGTTCCGCTGGATGGTGGCCGTTTCGCGACCTCGGATCTGAACGATCTGTATCGCCGCGTCATCAACCGGAACAACCGTCTGAAGCGTCTGATCGAACTGCGCGCGCCTGACATCATCGTCCGCAACGAAAAGCGGATGCTGCAGGAATCCGTGGATGCTCTGTTCGACAACGGCCGCCGTGGCCGCGTGATCACCGGCGCCAACAAGCGTCCGCTGAAATCGCTGTCGGACATGCTGAAAGGCAAGCAGGGTCGTTTCCGTCAGAACCTTCTGGGTAAGCGCGTCGACTTCTCGGGCCGTTCCGTCATTGTGACCGGCCCCGAGCTGAAGCTGCACCAGTGTGGTCTGCCCAAGAAGATGGCGTTGGAGCTGTTCAAGCCGTTCATCTACTCGCGCCTTGAAGCCAAGGGTCTGTCTTCGACCGTGAAACAGGCGAAGAAACTGGTCGAGAAAGAGCGTCCCGAAGTTTGGGATATTCTCGACGAGGTGATCCGCGAACACCCTGTCATGCTGAACCGTGCGCCGACGCTGCACCGTCTGGGCATTCAGGCGTTCGAACCGGTCCTGATCGAAGGTAAAGCCATCCAGCTGCACCCGCTGGTCTGTTCGGCCTTTAACGCCGACTTCGACGGCGACCAGATGGCCGTTCACGTCCCGCTGAGCCTTGAGGCCCAGCTGGAAGCCCGTGTTCTGATGATGTCGACGAACAACGTTCTGTCGCCTGCAAACGGCGCGCCCATTATCGTTCCGTCGCAGGATATGATCCTGGGTCTCTACTATGTGACCCTGGAACGCGAAGGCATGCCGGGTGAAGGCAAAGTGTTCGGGTCGATCGACGAAGTTCAGCACGCGCTGGATTCCGGCGAAGTGCATCTGCACACCAAGATCACCGCGCGGATCACGCAGATCGACGACGAAGGCAACGAAGTTCAAAAGCGTTACGAGACCACTCCGGGCCGTCTGCGTCTGGGTGCCTTGCTGCCGATGAACAACAAAGCGCCGTTCGAACTGGTCAACCGCCTGCTGCGGAAGAAAGAAGTGCAGCAGGTGATCGACACCGTCTACCGTTACTGCGGTCAGAAAGAGTCGGTCATCTTCTGTGACCAGATCATGTCGATGGGCTTCAAAGAAGCGTTCAAGGCGGGCATCTCGTTCGGTAAGGACGACATGGTCATTCCGGACGACAAGTGGGGCATCGTTGATGACACCCGCGGTCAGGTGAAGGACTTTGAACAGCAGTACATGGACGGCCTGATCACTCAGGGCGAAAAGTACAACAAAGTTGTTGATGCTTGGTCGAAGTGTAACGACCGCGTCACCGAGGCGATGATGAGCACGATCTCGTCGTCGGATCGGGCAGAGGACGGCTCCGAGCAGGAACCGAACTCGGTCTACATGATGGCCCACTCGGGTGCGCGTGGCTCGGTCACTCAGATGAAACAGCTGGGCGGTATGCGTGGTCTGATGGCCAAGCCGAACGGTGATATCATCGAGACGCCGATCATCTCGAACTTTAAAGAAGGTCTGACCGTTCTCGAGTACTTCAACTCGACCCACGGTGCCCGTAAGGGTCTGTCGGATACCGCTCTGAAGACGGCGAACTCGGGTTACCTGACCCGTCGTCTGGTCGACGTCGCACAGGACTGTATCGTTCGTGAGATCGACTGTGGCACCGAGCGTGCGATCACTGCCGAAGCAGCCGTGAACGACGGTGAGGTTGTCGCCTCGCTGGCTGAACGTGTGCTGGGCCGTGTGGCGGCTGACGATGTTCTGCGACCGGGCACCGATGAGGTGATCGTGGCCGCAGGTCAGCTGATCGACGAACGTATGGCTGACACCATCGACGAAGCCGGTGTTGCCTCGATGCGTATCCGCTCGCCTCTGACCTGTGAGTCCGAGGAAGGCGTCTGTGCAACTTGCTACGGTCGTGACCTTGCACGCGGTACCATGGTGAACACAGGTGAAGCTGTCGGCATCATTGCCGCCCAGTCCATCGGTGAACCCGGTACGCAGCTGACGATGCGGACTTTCCACATCGGTGGTGTTGCGCAAGGTGGTCAACAGTCGTTCCAGGAAGCCAGCCAGGAAGGCGTCGTTTCCTTCGAGAACCCGCAGATTCTGGTTAATGCCGCAGGCGAAAGCCTGGTCATGGGCCGGAACATGAAGCTGGTGATCAGCGACGAACACGGCGAAGAGCGTGCGAGCCACAAGCTGGGCTACGGCTCCAAGCTGTTTGTCAAAGACGGCACCAAGGTGGCCCGTGGCGACAAGCTGTTCGAATGGGATCCCTACACCCTGCCGATCATCGCCGAGAAAGCCGGTACTGCGAAATATGTCGACCTTGTTTCGGGCCTTGCTGTCCGGGATGAGACTGACGATGCAACCGGCATGACCCAGAAGATCGTGATCGACTGGCGCGCCGCCCCCAAAGGCAGCGACCTCAAGCCCGAGATCATTCTGGTCGGTGAAGATGGCGAGCCGGTCCGCAACGATGCGGGCAACCCGGTTCACTATCCGATGTCGGTGGATGCGATCCTGTCGGTTGAAGATGGCCAGCAGATCGAAGCCGGTGACGTTGTTGCGCGTATCCCGCGTGAAGGCGCCAAGACCAAGGACATCACCGGTGGTCTGCCGCGTGTGGCCGAACTGTTCGAAGCCCGCCGTCCGAAAGATCACGCGATCATCGCAGAAGCCGATGGTTACGTGCGCTTTGGCCGCGACTACAAGAACAAGCGCCGCATCAGCATCGAACCGGCTGACGAGTCCATGGAGACCATCGAGTACATGGTGCCCAAGGGCAAGCACATCCCGGTCGCCGAAGGGGACTTCATCCAGAAGGGTGAATACCTGATGGACGGTAACCCGGCTCCGCATGACATCCTGTCCATCATGGGTGTCGAAGCGCTGGCGGATTACATGATCGACGAGGTGCAGGACGTCTATCGTCTGCAGGGCGTGAAGATCAACGACAAGCACATCGAGGTTATCGTGCGCCAGATGCTGCAGAAGTGGGAGATCCTGGATTCAGGCGACACCACCCTGCTGAAAGGCGAACATGTCGACAAGCAGGAGTTCGACGCAGCCAACGAGAAGACCATCTCGCGCGGCGGTCGTCCGGCTCAGGGCGAACCGATCCTTCTGGGGATCACCAAAGCCTCGCTGCAGACGCGTTCGTTCATCTCGGCGGCCTCGTTCCAGGAAACCACGCGCGTTCTGACCGAGGCTTCGGTTCAGGGCAAAAAGGACAAGCTGGTTGGCCTGAAAGAGAACGTCATCGTTGGTCGCCTGATCCCTGCCGGTACAGGTGGTGCAACTCAGGCTGTCCGCCACATCGCGCAGTCGCGTGACAACGTGGTCATCGAAGCCCGCCGGGAAGAGGCCGAAGCCGCCGCTGCTCTGGCTGCGCCGATGATCGACGACGATATGGTCGGTGACGAGCTGGATGTACTGGTGGAAACGCCGGAAAGCCGCGAGTAAGCGCACCGAAAAGCTAAAAAAAGGCCCTGCAGCATCGCGGGGCCTTTTTCTTTGGTCGATCCGCCTCATACGCGGCCAGACCACCACTGATTTCAACCTTCGGCGTACCGTATCAAGCGCTCTTGCAGCGTGCCACTGTGCAGTTCAAACATATGGTTGTCGTGGTCATAGAAATAGATCGACTGACCTTCCCCTGGAACCCGCGCCCGGCCTTCCCGCAGTTCGAGGCCAAGCGATCGGATGCGCTGCAGCCTGTCCTCGTACTCATCCGCACCCATTTTGAAGGCGACGTGGTTATAGGTTTTCTGGGTTAACGGGTCGCCTTCCATTGCCGCGACCCAGACACCGCCGATGTCGAAGAAACGCTCTTTCGAGAGTGAGAAAGTCTTGTCGCCGCTGTCATAGACCTTACGCGCATCCAGAACTGTCGTCAGGATTTCTTCCATCTTGTCGAGGTCGGCTGTGATGAATGTTATGTGGCTCAGACCTTCGATCACGGTGCACCTTTTTGCTATCGTTGGGTTTTAGCATAACAGGGCGCGGGTCAAAGTCAGCGGGTTCTGTGAGCGCGGTCAATGATGAGTTGACATTGCAGCAGGCTGTCCGGCCAATGGTCGCAATAATTTAGGACCGGACCAAACCAGAATGACCCCAAATGTCAAAGGCGCGCTGTTGATGATGGGCAGCATGGCCGCCTTCACCGTAAATGACACGCTGGTCAAAGTCGCATTGCAGGATTTGCCGTTGTTTCAGATGATTGCGATCCGGGGCGCGGTGGCGACTGCTCTGGTCTATCTGCTCGCGCGCCATCTGGGGGCGTTAAATCTGGATTTTCCGCGCCACGATAAATGGCTGGTCGCGCTGCGGTGCGTCAGCGAGTTAAGCGCCACGTTTTTCTTTCTGACAGCGCTGAAGCATATGCCGCTGGCGAACGTGACGGCAGTGCTTCAGGCCTTGCCTTTGACGGTGACGCTTGGGGCGGCGCTGATCTTTGGTGAGCGGATCGGCTGGCGGCGCATCGTGGCAATCGCACTTGGGTTTTCCGGTATGCTGCTGATCGTCCGACCCGGCCCCGATGGGTTCAGCCTCTATGCATTCTATGCTCTGGTTGCAGTGGTATCGGTGACCGCGCGGGACCTGATCACCCGGCGCATGTCGGCCGAGGTCCCCTCGATGGTGGTTACGCTGGCCACCTCGCTGACGATCACGGTGACCGCAGCGGTGGTTTCGGTCTTTGAAGGCTGGGTGCCGATACCTCTGGCAGCAGGCACCCTGACCGTTTCTGCGGCGGTGTTCGTGCTCGGGGGCTACCTGTTCAGCGTGATGGTCATGCGCGTGGGCGAGGTCGGCTTTGTCGCGCCGTTCCGCTATTCCAGCCTGATCTGGGCTTTGGTGCTGGGCTGGCTGGTTTTTGGCGACTGGCCCGATCCAGTGACGATGCTGGGGGCCACACTTGTGGTTGGCGCAGGGTTGTTCACCCTGTTCCGTGAAAGATCCACTCAAGCTGCCGAGTGAACCTGTCGGACCAGGTTTTGGTTGATCGCAAACCGCGCGATGAACTCACTTTCAAGCTCTGGTGTCAGTTCCGGGAATTCATCCTTGTTGTTGCGCGCGCGTTTGGAATCGTTGAAGCCATTGAGCGTGCGCACCCACATCGGCGCATCCGAATAGCTGAGTACCGGCATGAAGCGTCCGACGCGGTGGTGGGTGAAATTCATGATCGAATGGCTACAGCCACCCGCGATATACATGCCCAGCCCGACCCCCAGCAGTGGTTTATAGACCTCCGCGGCACGCACGCCAGCCGGGCCAAATCGGGCGAGGAACCCGAGGCTATAGTCAATTCCGACCATTTGGTTGTTTGCCATCAACCCGGCCCCTTCCTGCGCCGCGATGCGCAGGCGTTCCACGAAATCAACGGACACCGCGTCATCGTCGTCATGTCGGAACTGGATGCAGGGTTGCTCGGGGTTGGCGCGGGCCGCGTTCAGGATCTCTTTCATGATCTGCCGGGGGCCGATCTGCGTGTCGGCAGATTTCTGAATGATCCGCACCTGACGCATCCCGGCAGTCAGGTCGTGCAGCCGGTCAAAGGCCGGCTTCGGCAGGCAATCCCCGATTACGATCAGGAATTCGAAATCCTCATCGGTCTGTTCGCGAAAACAGGGCAGGGTGGTGACCTCGAACAGGCGAAAACGCTCTTCCAGACGGGCAGGGTTATAAAGATAGCGGCGGCGTTCTTCGACGGTTTCATGTTCGATCTGAAATCCGCCGAGGGCGGGGTAGGAAAAGCGGCACAGGCCGATGGCTTGCATGATTCACCCGTCAGGATTGGCGTCGCCAGACTATGCCTTTGCACTGTCGGGCCTGCAACCGGGCGCGCGGGCTGGAATTGTGCAGGATACGCTGATAAATCAGCACTATCCGGCGTCAGGGGCGTCCAGACCCGCGCGCTGTTGACACTTGGCCCGACTCCCCCTATTACGCGCGTCATCTCGGTACCGGGGGCCGCCCCATAACCGATTTCAGTAATGAACTGGTCAAGGCCCGGACACTTTTATCGTTCGCGCCCTCTGATAACAAACCGCGACGTTCACCTCGGAATGGGAACGCTCGCGGGTTTTGCGCTTGTGGACGCATGAGTGCAGCGAATTTAACCGCACGCAGCCGCGTGCATGTCATGTGTGTTGCAAAACGGGGAAGAAACCGGAATGCCAACTATTCAACAGCTGATCCGCAAACCGCGGCAGCCCAAAGTAAAACGCTCGAAGTCCATGCACCTGGAGCAGTGCCCGCAGAAACGCGGCGTCTGCACCCGCGTGTACACCACCACACCGAAGAAGCCGAACTCGGCGATGCGTAAGGTTGCCAAGGTGCGCCTGACCAACGGGTTCGAGGTGATCTCGTACATCCCCGGTGAAAGCCACAACCTGCAAGAACACTCGGTTGTTCTGATCCGTGGCGGCCGTGTGAAAGACCTTCCCGGTGTGCGTTACCACATCCTGCGCGGTGTTCTGGATACTCAGGGCGTCAAAGATCGTAAGCAACGTCGTTCGAAATACGGCGCGAAGCGTCCCAAGTAAGAAGGAGAGGCTGATATGTCACGTCGTCACGCCGCCGAAAAACGCGAAGTCCTGCCTGACGCCAAGTTTGGCGATAAGGTTCTGACAAAATTCATGAACAACCTGATGATCGACGGCAAGAAGTCGGTCGCCGAGCGCATCGTTTACAACGCCTTTGACCGCGTTGAGAACAAGGTAAAGCGCGCTCCTGTCGAAGTGTTCCACGAAGCGCTCGACAACATCAAACCGTCGGTCGAGGTTCGCTCGCGCCGGGTTGGTGGTGCAACCTATCAGGTTCCGGTCGAAGTGCGCCCCGAGCGCCGCGAAGCACTGGCCATCCGTTGGCTGATCACTGCTGCGCGTGGCCGCAACGAAAACACCATGGAAGAACGCCTCGCCGGCGAACTGCTGGACGCTGTACAGTCCCGCGGTACCGCCGTGAAGAAGCGCGAAGACACCCACAAGATGGCCGAGGCGAACAAAGCCTTCAGCCATTATCGTTGGTAATCCGAGAGGCTTAGACCAATGGCACGCGAATATCCGCTCGAACTGTACCGTAACTTCGGTATCATGGCGCACATCGACGCAGGTAAGACCACCTGCTCGGAGCGTATCCTGTATTACACTGGTAAATCCCACAACATCGGTGAGGTGCACGATGGTGCAGCCACCATGGACTGGATGGAGCAGGAGCAGGAACGCGGCATCACCATCACTTCGGCTGCGACCACCACCTTCTGGGAGCGCACCGAGGACGGCCAGACCGCTGATACCCCCAAGCACCGCCTGAACATCATCGACACCCCCGGCCACGTTGACTTCACCATCGAAGTCGAACGCTCGCTGGCGGTTCTCGACGGTGCCGTCTGCGTTCTGGACGCAAACGCCGGTGTTGAACCCCAGACCGAAACCGTGTGGCGTCAGGCTGACCGCTACAAAGTTCCGCGTATGGTTTTCGTCAACAAGATGGACAAGATCGGCGCAGACTTCTTCAACTGCGTTCGCATGATCGAAGACCGCACCGGCGCACGCGCTGTTCCGGTTGGTATTCCGATCGGCGCCGAGTCCGAGCTGGAAGGTCTGATCGATCTGGTCACCATGGAAGAGTGGCTGTGGCAGGGCGAAGATCTGGGCGCAAGCTGGATCAAAGCTCCGATCCGCGACAGCCTGAAAGACATGGCTGACGAATGGCGCGGCAAGATGATCGAAGCGGCCGTCGAAATGGACGACGACGCGATGATGGAATACCTGGAAGGCAATGAGCCCGACGTTGAGACCCTGCGCGCCCTGCTGCGCAAAGGTACACTGGACATCGCGTTTGTTCCGGTTCTGGGTGGTTCGGCGTTCAAGAACAAAGGCGTTCAGCCGCTGCTCAACGCTGTGATCGACTATCTGCCCAGCCCGCTGGACGTTGTCGATTACATGGGCTTCAAACCCGGCGACGAGGAAGAAGTTCGTGACATCGCACGTCGTGCAGACGACGACATGGCTTTCTCGGGCCTGGCGTTCAAAATCATGAACGACCCCTTCGTTGGCTCGCTGACCTTCACCCGAATCTACTCGGGCACCATGAACAAGGGTGACTCGATCCTGAACTCGACCAAAGGCAAGAAAGAGCGCATCGGTCGTATGATGATGATGCACTCGAACAACCGGGAAGAGATCGAAGAGGCGTTTGCAGGCGACATCATCGCGCTGGCGGGTCTGAAAGACACCACCACCGGTGACACTCTGTGTGACGCAAAGGATCCGGTGGTTCTGGAAACCATGACCTTCCCCGATCCGGTTATCGAGATCGCGGTTGAGCCCAAAACCAAGGGCGACCAAGAGAAGATGTCCCAGGGTCTGGCCCGTCTGGCCGCCGAAGACCCGTCCTTCCGTGTGGAAACTGACCTGGAATCCGGTCAGACCATCATGAAAGGCATGGGCGAACTTCACCTGGACATCCTGGTTGACCGTCTGAAGCGCGAGTTCAAGGTTGAAGCGAACATTGGTGCACCGCAGGTGGCCTATCGCGAAACCATCTCGATGCCGGTTGAGCATACCTACACCCACAAGAAACAGTCGGGTGGTTCGGGTCAGTTCGGCGAAGTTAAGCTGGAAATCCAGCCGACAGAGCCGGGCGAAGGTTACTCGTTCGAAAGCCGCATCGTTGGTGGTGCTGTTCCGAAGGAATACATCCCGGGTGTCGAAAAAGGCATCAACTCGGTCATGGACAGCGGCCCGCTGGCTGGCTTCCCTGTGATCGACTTCAAGGTTGCCCTGCTGGACGGTAAGTTCCACGACGTTGACTCGAGCGTTCTGGCGTTCGAAATCGCGGCCCGTATGTGTATGCGTGAAGGCATGCGCAAAGCTGGCGCGAAACTGCTGGAACCGATCATGAAGGTCGAAGTGATCACCCCGGAAGAATATACCGGCGGTATCATCGGCGATCTGACCTCGCGTCGTGGCCAGGTTTCTGGCCAGGAACCGCGCGGCAACGCAATCGCGATCGACGCGTTTGTGCCGCTAGCGAACATGTTCGGCTACATCAACACCCTGCGTTCGATGTCGTCGGGCCGTGCCCAGTTCACCATGCAGTTCGACCACTACGATCCGGTTCCGCAGAACATCTCGGACGAGATCCAGGCGAAATACGCATAAGCGAAGATTTGAGGGAGCTCCGGTCCGGGGCTCCCTTCATTACCGAAAAAGGAGGCCATCATGGCAAAGGAAAAGTTTGAGCGTACAAAACCGCACGTCAACATCGGCACGATTGGCCACGTTGACCACGGCAAGACGACGCTGACCGCAGCAATCACCAAGTATTTCGGT